>JBBCGJ010000001.1:3600000-4200000 GCA_037200985.1 Rhizomicrobium sp. | reverse complement strand
ACATCGGCGGGCGACGGCGTGAAGGCGGCGTTGATCGGCCCGACCTGGTCGGGATGGATCGCGAGCATGCCGGAGAAGCCCTCGCGCTGGGCACGGCGGGCGGCGCGGTCCAGGCCGGCGCCGTCGCGGAAATCGGCGTGCAGGGTCTCGATGGCGTCGACGCGAGCGGCCTTGGCGGCGATCAGGACCATCGCGCGCACCATCTGGTGCACGAAGAGGAATTCGCCGTCGTCGTCGCGGTTGATCGCGGCGCCGAGCGCGGCGGCGAGATCCTCGGCGCCCCAGCTCATCGCGGCGAGGCGCGGCGGCGGCGAGCGATAGTCCCCGAGCGACAGCACGGCGGTCGGGGTTTCGGTGGCGACGGGGAGCAGCTTGATCGAGCGCTGGGCGAGGCCGGCCTCGGTCTCCAGCGTGATCAGATGCGCGTCGAGGATGAGCAGGTCCTGCGGCCCGTCGGGCTTCGGGACCACGAGGCCGGTGGGCGCGGACGCCACGACGGCCGCCATGTCGGCGACGAAATCGGGCGAGCCGACCGGATTGATGCGCACCCAGATCGCGGGGCGGTGGCCCCCCTTCAGGAATTCGCGGGCGAGGCCGCGGGCTTTGGCGCGGTTGCCGGGCGCGACGGAATCCTCGAGGTCGAGGATCAGCGCATCGGCCGGCGAGGATGCCGCCCTGGCGAGCTTCTTCTCGGAATCGGCGGGGACGAAGAGGAGGGAGCGGAGGATCATTCAGTTCAAGCCCTTGGCCGCGATGCCGAGCTTCTCGGCAAAGGCACGAAGACGCTTATCGCGGGTCCAGATACCACAAAACGACAATGCGGCGCCGGTCAATAGATGGACGTCGACGTAACCAAGGCCGGTACCAAAGAGCTGATAACGGTCGACGAATTCGACCACTTCTTCATCCTCTGCCCGTTCGGCAGGCGGCAGATGGCGCAGCGTATCCAGAATCCCCTTGCGGGGACGGAGATGGCCCAACGCAAGCTCGCCCAACACAAAGGGATGCATTGCCACTTCATCTGCAAGCAACAGTCGATCCATCGAAGGATCGCGCGCGCGCAAATGATCGATCCAGACGGACGTATCCGCGAGAATCACGACTTGCCGAAACGGCGGCGAGGGGGCGCCTTCAGCCTGGGCTGCGATCCGCCAAGAGCGGCAAGCCGCCTCGCAGCGGCCCGCTCGATAAGGGCTTTGAGTCCGGCGTTCAGGAGCGCGGTTCTCTCCGTGATTCCGGTATATTTCTCCGCATCCGCGAGCAATTCGTCGTCGAGCGTTACGGTCGTGCGCATGACAATCTCCAAGCACCAAAAATAGCATCAATTCGCGCCAAATTCAATGCAGGCTCAAACCGGCTTCCTGTGCATCAGGGCGCTGCGTTTGCATTGAGCGACGGTTTCGCCGCGCTGGTTGATCGCCTTGTGCTGGAACACCACGATGCCCTGCGTCGGGCGGGACTTGCTGTCGCGCAGCTCCAGCACCTCGGTCGCGACATGCAGCGTGTCGCCGTGGAAGACGGGCTTGGGGAAGATCACGTCGGTCATGCCGAGATTGGCGACCGTGGTGCCGAGCGTGGTCTCGTGCACCGAGATGCCGATCATGAGACCCAGCGTGAACAGCGAATTGACGATGCGGGCGCCGAATTCGGTGGCCTTGCCGTATTCCTCGTCCAGATGCAGCGCGGCGGGATTGTGCGTCATCGCGGTGAAAAGGACGTTGTCGGCCTCCGTCACCGTGCGGCGGATGGCGTGATCGAAGGTCTGGCCGACCGAGAACTGCTCGAAATAAAGGCCGGGCATGCGGGATCTCCTCTATCTCATTCCACCGCGACGAAGGCGCCGGTGGCGCGGTCCAGGATTTCCAGACGCCCGTCGGCGATGCCGAAGCGCGCGCCGTGGAGCGCGAGGCGGCCGTCCTTCGCCCGTTCCGCCACGAAGGGGAAGGTCAGGAGATTGGCGAGCGAGAGGGCGACGCAATCGCGCTCCATCGCGACATGGCGCGCCGCGGCGTCGCGGATATGGGCGGAATGCACGCGCACGGGATCGAGCAGCGCGATCCAGTTGCCGAGGAAGGGGACGCCGTCCGCCAGGCTGCCGTCGAGCGCCGCCGCGATGCCGCCGCACTGGGCGTGGCCGAGGACCAGGATGTGTTTCACGCCGAGCGTCACCACCGCGAAGGCGAGCGCGGCGCTGGTGCCGTGATAGCCGCTGTCGGTCTCGTAGGGCGGCACGATGCCGGCGACGTTCCGCACGACGAAAAGCTCGCCCGGCGCGGCGTCGAAGATGGTGGCCGGGTCGGCGCGGCTGTCGGAGCAGGCGATGACGAGATAGTCCGGCTTCTGGCCCTTGGCGGCCAGCTCCGCGTATTGCGCGCGTTCTTCCGGCCAGCGGCGGGCCTTGAAGGCGCGGTATCCTTCGATCAGACGGTCCATGCGCCGGTTATAGCGCGGCCGCGCGCAAAATCACCCCGCCGGGATGTTGGCGGGCGTTGCGGCGCTGCGGCCGGAACCGAACCAGCGGGAGAACAGGCCGGGGCGCTCAACCGGCTCGAACTCGCCGGTGTCGTGATCGAGCACTTCGAGAATGCCGTTGGCGATGTCGAAGCGCAGGCCGTCGACATGGATCGCGCCGGTCTTCTCGCGCTCGGCGATGAAGGGATAGCCGCGCAGGCGCTCGATCGAGAGCTTGATCGCGGCACGCTCGGCCTCGGTGTTGCCGTGGTTGTGGCCCTTGGGGATCTTGCTCTCGACCGCGGGCTTGAGGAGCTGGACCCATTGCTTGAGGAACGGGATCTTGTCGGCCGAGCTCGGGTCCATCGCCGCGGCGACGCCGCCGCATTTGGCATGGCCCATCACCACGACGTTGCGCACATTGAGCGCCAGCACGGCATAGGCGATCGCGGCGCGCGTGCCGAAAAAGCCGGTGTCGTCGCCATAGGGCGGCACCACAGCGGCGACGTTGCGCACCACGAAGAGCTCGCCCGGATTGGCGCTGAACACCGTCGCGGGATCGGAGCGGGAGTCGGAACAGGCGATCAGCAGATATTCGGGCCGCTGGCCGCGCTTGGCCATGCGCGCGTAGTTGGTGCGTTCTTCCGGCCAACGGGTCTTGCGGAATTCGCGATAGCCGCGAATGAGACGATCCATGGCACACCCCACAAACTTCGTGTCATGGCCCGTTTCACGGGCTCGCTTTCGAAGCGTTCACGATGCTACGGAACTTCGGATTTTGACAAGGCCCGCCGCGGATTTATTTGGTGAAGATTTGGCGTAAAAAATGTGCATGACGATTTGATTGCGGTCATCCGGCCACTGACAGCATGGCCCAATGGGCAATCACGTCCCACCCAGGAGCACTTGCGCTCAATCGGAGAGGGTGTCCCCTCCCCGAAATTCGCTCCGCTGCGCGGAGCAAATTTCGACCCTCCCGTGAACGGGAGGGTACGAGCGCGCCTCAATACGACTTCGGCAGGCCCAGCACGTTCTCGCCGATGAAGCTCAAGATGAGCTGTTCGCTCACCGGTGCGAGGCGCGGGATCATGCTTTCGCGAAGCAATCTCTCGATCTGGTATTCCTTCGCATAGCCCATGCCGCCATGGGTCATCATCGCCTTGGTGCAGGTGTCGAAGGCGGCGCGGGCGCCTAAGAATTTCGCGGCATTGGCTTCGGCGCCGCAGGGCGCGCCGGAATCGTAGAGCGCGGCGGCGCGCAGGGTGAGCCACCAGGCGCTTTCGAGATAGGTCCAGCATTCGGCGAGCGGATGCTGGATGCCCTGGTTCTGGCCGATGGGACGGCCGAACACGACGCGGTCGCGGGCATAGCGCGCGGCGCGGTCCAAGGCATCGCGGCCGAGGCCGATGGCCTCGGCGGCGATCAGGATGCGTTCGGGATTGAGGCTGTCGAGCAGATAGCGGAAGCCCTTGCCCTCCTCGCCGATGCGGTCGTCCTCGGCCACGAAAAGATCGTCGATGAAGACGGTGTTCGAATCCACGCCGGCACGGCCCATTTTCGGGATGCGGCGCACCTCGACCTTGGTGCGGTCGAGATCGGTGTAGAACAGCGTCATGCCGTCGGTCGGCTTCCTGCCGTCTTCCTTCTTCGCGGTGCGGGCGAGGATCAGCATCTTGTCGGCTTCCTGCGCCGTGGTCGTCCAGATCTTGCGGCCCTTCAGGATGTAGCCGCCCTTGGTGCGCCGCGCGAAGGTCTCGATGCTGGTGGTGTCGAGGCCGGCATTGGGTTCGGTGACGGCGAAGCAGGCCTTCTTCCCGCCCTTGATCAGCGGCGGCAGGATGCGGCGCTTCTGTTCGTCGCTGCCGTGCACGACGATGGCGTGGGGACCGAAGATGTTGAGATGGATCGACGAGGCCGCCGCGTAACCGCCGCCGCCCTTCGCCACCGTGTGCATCAGGATCGCCGCCTCCGTCACGCCGAGGCCGGCGCCGCCATATTCCACCGGCATGGCGATGCCGAGCCAGCCGGCGTCGGCCATCGCCTTGTGAAATTCGACCGGGAAGCGCGGCGTCGAATCGATCTCGGTCCAGTAGTCGTCGCCGAAGCGGGCGACGACGCGGCCGGCGTTTTCGGCGATGGCGCGGTGGTCGGCGGAGAGCGTGATGTCCATGTCCCCTATCCTGTCAGGGGTTAAAGCCGGTGGGAACAGGTGGGATTTGCAAGGCGGATCAACCCTTTGGGTGTATTAACACAGGTCGCAATTCGGATGCGAAGACGGTTGCGCCCGCTATCTCCCGGACTAAACTCAAAATTCAGGGGAAATACCGGGCTGACGAGTCTATAAGTGCGCCGCCTGAAGGGGCACGAACTCATCCGCGGGCACGATCACGGAGTTCAAAGTCATAAGATGAGTGTCACCGCCGATGGGCGTCCAGCGCCCGCGCCTGCGCGCCGCCCCGGGATGGCGCCGACCAATGTCTCCGATCCAAACTACTTCCACAAAGTGGTGGACTGTCAGTGGGCTTGTCCGGCGCACACGCCGGTGCCCGAATACATCAGGCTGATCGCGGAGGGGAAATACTCCAACGCCTATATGATCAACTGGCAGTCGAACGTGTTTCCGGGCGTGCTCGGCCGCACCTGCGACCGCCCCTGCGAGCCGGCCTGCCGGCGCGGGCGCGTCGAGGAAGACCCGGTGGCGATCTGCCGCCTCAAGCGCGTCGCCGCCGACAACAAGGACGATGTGAAGGGGCGGATGCCCAAGCCGGCCTCGACCCGGAACGGCAAGCGCATCGCGCTGATCGGCGCGGGGCCGGCCTCGCTGACCGTGGCGCGCGATCTTCTGCCGCTCGGCTATCATGTGACGATCTACGATGCCGACGCCAATGCCGGCGGCATGATGCGGACGCAGATTCCGAAATTCCGCCTGCCGGAGCATGTGCTGGACGAGGAGTGCAATTACATCCTCGATCTTCAGCCGGAGACGAAGTTCGGCCAGCGGATCGACAGTTTGAAGAGCGTGCTGGCCGAGGATTACGACGCGGTGTTCGTCGGCTGCGGCGCGCCGCGCGGGCGCGATCTCGAATTGCCGGGCCGCATGGACGCGGCGGCGAATATCCATATCGGCATCGACTGGCTGTCCTCCGTGTCGTTCGGACACACGACCAGCATCGGCAAGCGCGTCATCGTTCTGGGCGGCGGCAACACGGCGATGGATTGCTGCCGCACCTCGCGGAGGCTCGGCGGCGAGAAGGTGGCTGTCGTGGTGCGTTCCGGCTTCGACGAGATGAAGGCGTCTCCCTGGGAGAAGGAAGACGCGATTCACGAGGACATCCCGATCCACAATTTCATGGTGCCGAAGGAATTCCAGCACGCGGGCGGCAAGCTGACCGGCGTGGTGTTCGAGAAGGTGAAGGCCGAGCGCGACGCCAAGGGGCGGCGCAATCTCGTGCCGACCGGCGAGCCCGACGTGCTGATGGAATGCGACGACGTGCTGGTGGCCGTCGGCCAGGAGAACGCCTTCCCCTGGATCGAGCGCGACCTCGGCCTCGACTTCGACACATGGGACATGCCGGTGGTCGACGCCGTGACCTACCAGTCGACCAATCCGAAAGTGTTCTTCGGCGGCGACGCGGCCTTCGGGCCCAAGAACATCATCTGGGCGGTGGCGCATGGCCATGAGGCCGCGGTCTCCATCGATCTGTTCTGCAACGGCGAGGACGTGAAGGTGCGGCCGTCGCCGCTGGTGAACCTTGTCAGCCAGAAGATGGGCATCCACGAATGGGCCTATGACAACGACGTATCGATGGATCTGCGGTTCAAGGTGCCGCATGCGCCGAAGGAGAAGACCCTTCGCGACGTGAACATGGAGGTGGAGCTGGGCTTCACCCGCGATCTCGGCTTCAAGGAGGCGCAGCGCTGCCTCAATTGCGACGTCGAGACGGTGTTCGCCGAGAGCCTGTGCATCGAGTGCGATGCCTGCGTCGACATCTGCCCGGTGGACTGCATCACCTTCACGCTCAACGATCCGGAACCGGTGCTGCGCCATGAACTGACGGCGCCGGCGCTGAATCTGACCCAGGAGCTCTATATCTCGGACGTGCTGAAGACCGGGCGCATCATGGCGAAGGACGAGGATGTCTGCCTGCATTGCGGACTGTGCGCCGAGCGCTGCCCCACCGGCGCCTGGGACATGAAGAAATTCTATCTGGAAACCGCAAAGGCCGGCGCATGTCACAAGTGATGAAGCAGCCTGTCGTGCAGCCAATTTCCGCCGTCAACGATTTCGTCGTCAAGTTCGCCAACGTCAACGGCTCGGGCTCGGCGTCGGCCAACGAGTTGTTCGCGCGCGCGATCCTGCGCATGGGCGTGCCGGTATGCTCGCGCAACATCTTTCCCTCCAACATCCAGGGCCTGCCGACCTGGTACGAAGTGCGCGTCTCGGGCGAGGGCTGGCTGGGGCGGCGCGGCGAGACCGCCGACTTGGTGGTCGCGATGAATCCGCAGACCTGGAACAAGGATGTCGACAGCATCGAAGCCGGCGGCTACCTGCTTTACGATTCGACCAAGCCGCTGACGACGCAGAAGCTGCGCCCCGACGTGAATTTGCTCGGCGTGCCGCTGACCAGCCTGTCGAACCAGATCGAGGGCACGATCCCGCGCGAGCGGCAGCTGCTCAAGAACGTGATCACTCTGGGTGCAGCGGCGCAGTTGCTGTCGATGCATCTGGAAATCATCGAGGCGCTGATCGCCGACCAGTTCAAGGGCAAGGACAAGCTCATCAAGCTGAACTATCGCGCGATGCAGCTCGGCTACGACTATGCGGCGGCGAATCTGGCGGGCAAGTGCAGGCTGAAGGTCGAGAAGGCCGACAAGGTCGGCGACCGCATCTTCATCCAGGGCAATGACGCGGCGGGGCTGGGCGCGGTCTATGGCGGGGCGACGGTGTGCGCCTGGTATCCGATCACGCCCTCGACCTCGCTGGCGGAAGCGTTCACGGCGCATTGCAAGACCTTCCGCGTCGATCCGGTGACCAAGAAGAACAATTTCGCCATCGTCCAGGCGGAGGACGAGATCGCCGCCATCGGCATGGTGATCGGCGCGAACTGGAACGGCGCGCGGGGCTTCACCGCGACCTCCGGCCCCGGCATCAGCCTGATGCAGGAATTCTTCGGGCTCGCCTATTTCGCCGAAGTGCCGGCGGTGGTGTTCGACATCCAGCGCGGCGGGCCTTCCACCGGCATGCCGACGCGCACCCAGCAATCGGACATCCTGCTCGCGGCCTATGCGAGCCATGGCGACACCAAGCATGTGCTGCTGTTCCCGGAAGATCCGCGCGAGGCGTTCGAATTCGCCGCCGAGGCGTTCGACCTCGCCGAGCGGCTGCAGACGCCGGTCTTCGTGATGATGGACCTCGACATCGGGATGAACGACTGGCTGTGCAAGCCGCTGACCTGGGACGACAGCCGCAAATACGACCGCGGCAAGATCGTCACGGCGGAGGAACTGGAGGCCGGCAAATTCTTCGGCCGCTACACCGATGTCGACGGCGACGCGATTCCCTATCGCACGCTTCCGGCGACGCATCCGAGCAAGGGCGCCTATTTCACCCGCGGCTCCTCGCGCAACGCGATGGCGAAATATTCCGAGGAAGGCGCCGACTACGTCTACAACATGCAGCGGCTCTTGCGGAAACTCGAGACCGCCAAGGGGCTGGTGCCGGCGCCGGTGCGCCGCGACGCCAAGGAAAAGACCCGCTATGGCGCGATCTATTTCGGCTCGACCACGCCGGCGATGGACGAAGCCCTGGCCGTGCTGGAAAAGCATGGCATCCACCTGAACACGCTGCGCCTGCGCGCCTTCCCATTCGGCGAGGAGGTGGTTGATTTCGTGCAGGCGCATGACCAAGTGTTCGTGGTCGAGCAGAACCGCGACGCGCAAATGCAGAAGCTGATGGTCAACGAATGCGCCCTCGACCCGGCGCGGTTCATCTCCATCCTGCACTATGACGGCACGCCGATCACGGCACGGTTCATCACCCAGGCGATCGCCGAGCGGATGAAGGTGACACATAAGGAAGCGGCGGAATGACCTATATCGCCAAGCCGAAGCTGCATCATCCGGGACTGAAGCCCAACAAGCTGGGATTCACCCATCGCGACTATGAAGGCTCGATCTCGACGCTGTGCGCCGGCTGCGGCCACGATTCGATCTCGGCGGCGCTGATCCAGGCGGCCTATGAGCTGGACCTCGAACCCTATCGCGTGGCCAAGATGTCGGGCATCGGCTGCTCGTCCAAGACGCCGGATTATTTCCTTGGCAATGCGCATGGCTTCAACAGCGTGCACGGCCGCATGCCGAGCGTGCTGACGGGCGCCAATCTCGCCAATCGCGACCTGATCTATCTCGGCGTATCGGGCGACGGCGATTCCGCCTCCATCGGGCTCGGCCAGTTCGCCCATTGCGTGCGGCGCGGCGTGAACATGGTCTATATCTGCGAGAACAACGGCGTCTATGGCCTGACCAAGGGCCAGTTCTCGGCCACCGCCGACAAGGGCTCGCGCAGCAAGACGGCGGTCAACAGCGACAATCCGATCGACCTGGTGAGCCTGGCGCTGGTGCTGGGCGCGACCTTCGTGGCGCGCTCGTTCTCCGGCGACAAGAAGCAGCTCGTGCCGCTGCTGAAGGCGGCGATCGCGCATCAGGGCTCGGCGGTGCTCGACGTGATCAGCCCCTGCGTGCAGTTCAACAACAATCCGCAATCGACCAAATCCTACGATTTCGTGCGCGAGCACAATGAGGCGGTGAACCGGCTCGACTTCATCGAGGGCCGCAGCCCCATCACGGCGGACTACGAACCGGGCACGGTGCAGGTGGTGCAGCAGCATGACGGCTCGTTCCTGAAACTGTCCAAGCTGCACGCCGATTACGATCCGACCGACCGCGCGGGGGCGATGGCCTATCTGCAGGCGCGCCATGCGGCGGGAGAAGTGGTCACGGGGCTGCTCTATCTCGAGGAGCAGGCGGACGATCTTCATGCGGGGCTCAACACGACGGCGACGCCGCTGAACAAGCTGACCGAGCGCGAGCTCTGCCCCGGTTCCGCGAAGCTCGCCGCCCTCAACGACGAGTACCGCTGACGGCGATGACGGCAGACGATATTTCGCTTGCGAGCGTGGCGTTCGCGGCGGTGAGTGCGTTCTTTTCGGCCATCGCGGCGGTGGCCAGCCTGGTCGAGACCAGGCGCGTGGCGCGCGCCAGCGATTCGACGATCTATCTCGAACTGTTCCGCGAGTACCGCTCGCCCGAGATGGACGCCGCGCTCGATGCGCTGGCGAAGTTCTGGGGCGACCGGAATCAGGACTATCCTTCCGCAGGCGAGGCGTTCGTCGCGTTCCGGGAGCACAATCCCGAGGGCGCGGCGGCGGTGCGACGGCAGTGCCGGATGCTGGTGACGCATTTCAACAGCGTCGCGCGGCTCCTGATCGCGGGCCTGATCTCGCGGCGGACCGCGAAGATCCTGATCACCTTTCCCGGCCTCAACATCTATTACGATGTCGCTGTGCCGATCGTCCGGCTGGAAAATCCCCACCCGGAATTTTCCGCTTACATTACCATCCTCAAGCGCATCCAGCCGAAGTATGGTGACGGCTTCTGCGATTTGGCGAGTTCCGCATGACCATGGTTTCCGCTCCGATCGACCTCGATGCCATCGCGGCGGCGCCGGTGGCGCGCGAGCCGTTCCCCTGGTTCATGGTGCCGGGCTTCGTGAAGGCCGAGGCGCTGGACGCGATCAACGCGGATTTCCCGGCCGTGGCGCATGCGGGAAGCTTTCCGCTCCCGACCCTGACCTATGGCCCGGCCTTCGAGCGTTTCATGGACGCGATCCGCGGGCCGGATTTCGCGCGCGCGGTGGCCGCCAAGCTCGGGATCGACCTGGCGCGGCGCCCGACCATGGTGACGGTGCGCGGCATCTCGGCGGAGCGCGACGGTCAGATCCACACCGACAGCACGACCAAGCTCGTCACCGTGCTGATCTACATGAACGGCAAATGGGAGGCGCCGGGCGGGCGCCTGCGCCTGCTGCGTTCGGCCGACGACCTCAACGACGTGATCGCCGAAGTGCCGCCGGACGAAGGCACGCTCCTGGTGTTCGAGAACAGGCCGAACGCCTGGCACGGCTTCGAGGCCTTTGCCGGCCCGCGCCGGGTGATCCAGCTCAACTGGGTGACGAACGGGCGCGTGGTATGGTGGGAGCAGACGCGCCACAAGGTGAGCGCGTTCGTGAAGGGGCTGGGGCGGTCACCTCTCCCGCTCGCGGGAGAGGTCGGCGAGCGCAGCGAGCCGGGTGAGGGAACATCTCGCGTGCCGCTTCCCCTCACCTAGCGAAAACTAAGCACTTGGCTGCGCTTCGCTCCGCCAAGTGCAAGTTTTCGCGTCCTCTCCCGCAAGCGGGAGAGGTCAGCTAAGGCGCGGGCGTCCACAACACGTCGTCGATGCGCGGGGCGCCGGTGGCCAGGAGGACGAGACGGTCGAAGCCCATCGCCACGCCGCTCGCGGGCGGCATATGCTCCAGCGCGGCCAGGAAATCCTCGTCGATCGGATAGCGCTCGCCGTAGATGCGCTGCTTCTCCGCCATCTCGGCCTCGAAGCGCCGGCGCTGCTCCACCGGATCGGTGAGCTCGCCGAAACCGTTGGCAAGCTCGACGCCGCAGGCATAGAGCTCGAAGCGCTCGGCGACGCGGGCGTCGCGCGGCGCGGCGCGGGCCAGCGCGGCTTCGCAGCGCGGATATTCGTAGAGCAGCGTCGGGACGCCGTTGCCGAGCCTCGGCTCGACCGCAGCGACCAGGACCTTGCTGAAGATGTCGGACCAGTTGTCGGCTTCGGTGACGGCGAAACCGGCGCGGCGGGCCTTGGTGGCGAGCGCATCGCGGTCGCCCTCGCCCGACGGCGACAGGGTCGAGAGCAGGTCGAGGCCGGCGTGAAAGGTGAAGGCGTCGGCCACGGTCAGGCGCTGCGGCTCCGCCCGCGGATCGCAGGCGCGGTCGCGGAAACGGAATTCCGCGACGCCGGTCGTGTCGGCGGCGAGGCGCAGGAGGTCGAGACAGTCCTGCTGCACGGCGGCATAGGGCTCGCCGGCGCGGTACCATTCGAGCATGGTGAATTCCGGGGCGTGCAGGGCGCCGCGTTCGCGGTTGCGGAAAACGCGGGCGAAATCGAAGATGCGGGTCTCCCCCGCGGCGAGCAGCTTCTTGGCCGCGAATTCGGGCGAGGTATGGAGGTAGAGCGTGCGGCCCTCCCCCGCCGTCGTCAGAGCGGTTGTCGCAAAAGCGTGAAGATGCGCCTCATTGCCCGGGGACATCACGAGCGCGCCGCATTCGACCTCCGTGAAATCCTCGCCCTCGAAATGGGTACGGATTGCTTTCTTGATGCGATTGCGCTGGCCTAGGAGCGGCCGGCGGTCGGCGTGCCTGTTCGGGGACCACCACGGTGAGCCTGTCATGTCGGTCGTCGCGGCCTTTCCATTACAACTGAGCGGGAGAGTATAGATGAGCAGCTTCGTCCTGGTGCATGGCGCGTGGCATGGCGGCTGGTGCTGGCACAGGATCGTGGACCGGCTCCAGGCGATGGGCCACCGCGCGGTGGCGCCCGACATGCCCGGCCATGGCGACGACGCCACTCCGATCGAGGACGTGACGCTGGACGATATCGTCGACCGGATCGGCGAGACCATCGACGCGCAGGACGAGAAGGTCGTCCTGGTCGGCCATTCCTATGGCGGGGCGATGATCACCCAGACGGCCGAGCGGCACGCCGACAAGATCAAGAGCCTCGTCTACCTGACCGCCTTCCTGCCGGACAACGGGCAGACCGTCGAGGAACTGGCGCGGGCGGACGGCGACAGCCGGCTGAACGGCGGCATCTATCTGTCGGCGGACGAGGTGACGGCGCATGTCAGGCCCGAGGCGGTCCGCGGCGGCTTCTATGGCGATTGTTCCGACGACGACGCGGCGTTCGCGGCGGCGCGGCTCCGGCCGGAGGCGGTGGCGGGGCTGCGCACGCCGATCCGCACGACGCCGGCCCGTTTCGGGCGGCTGCCGCGGACCTATATCGAATGCCTGAAGGACAAGGCGATATCCATCGCCATGCAGCGGCGGCTGCACGCGGCGCTGCCCTGCCAGCGGGTGTTCCGCCTGGATACCGACCATTCGCCCTTTTTCTCCGCGCCCGACGCCCTGGCCGAGGCGCTGGGCCGCCATTAGGGGCGCCTCTTGGCCGGGGCGTCCTGCCCTGCTATGAGCCCCGGTCCCCCACCAGAGGTCGTCCGTGGTTTCGGTCATCGCAAGCTCCATCCGCAAAGGCAACGTCATCGAGAAGGAGGGCAAGCTCTATGTCGTGATAACCGCGGAGAACATCCATCCCGGCAAGGGCACGCCGGTGACGCATCTGGAGATGCGCCGCATCTCCGACGGGGTGAAGACCGTGGAGCGCCTGCGCACCACCGATTCCATCGAGAAGGCCTTCATCGACCAGGCCAAGTACAATTATCTCTACCAGGACGGCGACCACTACGTCTTCATGCAGCCGGAGACCTTCGACCAGGTCCATGTCGGCAAGGACGTGGTCGGCGACATGGCGCCCTATCTGATGGAGAACATGGAAGTCACGCTGCAGAGCTTCGAGGGCAATCCGATCAGCCTGGAAATCCCGCAGCGCGCGACCTTCGAGATCGTGGAGACCGAGCCGGTGGTGAAGGGCCAGACGGCGTCGGGCTCGTTCAAGCCGGCGCTGCTGTCGAACGGCGTCAAGACGATGGTGCCGACGCATATCACCGTGGGCACGCGCGTCGTGGTGATGACCGAGGACGGGTCCTATGTCGAGCGGGCCAAGGATTAGGGCCGTCCAAACCGGTCGAAAATGTCCGGACGCAGGTTGCGTTCGCCGTGCGCATCGGCAACCGCCCTATCGCCAAAACGAAAAGGCCGCCATGTCGCCATGGCGGCCTTTCGCATTTCGTGAGGCGATGCCTACGCCGCTTCGTAGCCGATGACGGCCTTGGTCTCGAGGAATTCCTCGATGCCGAACTCGCCGCCCCATTCGCGGCCGTTGCCCGACTGCTTGTAGCCGCCGAACGGCGCGGTCACGTCGACCGGTGCGCCGTTCAGATGCACATTGCCGGTGCGCAGCTGCGCCGCGACCTTGCGGGCGTGGTCGATGCTGCCCGACTGCACATAGCCGGACAGGCCGTAAAGCGAGTCATTGGCCATCTCGACCGCCTGCGCTTCGGAGTCGTAGGGGATCATGGCCAGCACGGGTCCGAAGATCTCCTCGCGCGCGATGGTCATGTCGTTGCTGACGTCGGAGAACAGCGTCGGGCGCACATAATAGCCGCGGTTGACGCCTTCGGGACGGCCGAGGCCGCCGGTGACCAGCTTGGCGCCTTCCTCGATGCCCTTCTGGATCAGGCCCTGGATCTTGTTGTACTGCGCCTCGCTCACGACGGGGCCGATCGAGCCCGGCGTGCCGTCGCCGATCTTGACGTTCTCCATCGCGGTCTTCACCAGGCCGGCGATCTCGTCCTGCTTCCTGCGCGGCACGAACATGCGCGTCGGCGCGTTGCAGGACTGGCCCGAATTGACCATCAGGCCGCCCATCTGCGCCTGCACCGCCTTGCCGAAATCGGCATCCTCCAGGACGATGTTGGCCGACTTGCCGCCCAGCTCCAGCGCCACGCGCTTGACCGTCTCGGCCGCCGCCTTGGAGACCTGGATGCCGGCGCGCGTCGAGCCGGTGAAGGACATCATGTCGATGTCGGGATGATGCGACAGCGCCTCGCCGACGCCCGGCCCGTCGCCGTTGACGAGGTTGAACACGCCGGCGGGCACGCCCGCCTCATGCATGACCTTGGCGAACAGGATGGCGTCGAGCGGCGCGATCTCCGACGGCTTGAGCACCATGGTGCAGCCCGCGGCGATGGCGGGGGCGACCTTGGCGGCGATCTGGTTGATCGGCCAGTTCCACGGCGTGATCAGCCCGCACACCCCGACCGGCTCGTAGCGGATGCGGTTCTTGCCGCGCGGCACTTCGAATTCGAACTCGGTGAGCGCCTTCAGCGTGGTGCCGATATGGCCGAGCGCGGCAGGGGCCTGCGCCGCCTTGGCGAGCCACATCGGCGCGCCCATCTCGGCATGGATCGCCTCGGCGACCTCCCCGATATGCTTCTGGTAGGCGGCGATGATGGCCTGCAGCAGCTCGATGCGCTGCGCCTTGGTGGTCTGCGAGAACGACACGAAGGCCTTCTTGGCGGCGGCGACCGCCTTGTCGACATCGGCCTTGGAGCCCAGGGAAATGCGCGCGAAGGGCTCTTCCGTCGCGGGATTTTCGACCTCGATCGTCTTCGGCACGACCGGGTCGACCCATTTGCCGTCGATATAGAACTGAAGATGATCCTGCATTCCCGTTACTCCCGTGGTTGTTGAGCGGACGGCGGAACCCGTTTCGGGTTTTCCGCGAATAGCGGGGGGCATAAAATCACATCCCCGGGCCGGCGGCAAAGCGCCCGTTACGGCACGAAAACCCGCGAAATCCGGAAGGAAATCCGGCGCGGCCCATCGTGGGACGGCGGCCCGGCAACCGCGCCCTTTCCGGCAAAGGCTGTGGGCGGTGCAAGCCGACGCGGCGCGAAAGCGACAGCGCCTCGAAACCGGTATTCCACGACCAAGTTGTGGTGATGGCCGCCGCAAAATCGCGCTAGCATCGTTCGAGACTTTGAGTCTTGGCCCATGCAGTTCATCTGCGACGCGCCCGAGCGCAAGGCATGGTTCCGCATCGAGTCGGAAGCGGAAGCCACGGCCGAATCCGAAGCGATGCGCCATGCCGTCGAGAAATATTTCCGCCGCGAACGCGACGCGGCGGTGCGCAAATACCGGCCTTCGCCGTCGATGAGCTATATCGAGCGCGACATCGGGCTTGCCGCCCATATCCAGCGCACCATGCCCTTGTTCCTCACGCTGCGCGAGCATGACGGCACGCCGCTCGCCACCGCGATGCTGCCGCCGGGCGGAAAAGACGACGACAGCTTCCGCGTGATCCTCGTGGGCCCCGCCAATACCGATCCCTTCGCCGGCCAGGCGGAGGCGATCGCCGCCCTGGGCCGGCATTTCGGCCTCTCGCTGACGCGCGAGCGCTGCTACCCGTACCAGAACTACGGCGTTTGACCGGGCCCGGAGCGTGGCGCGGGCCGCGCTGACAAGTTCGTGCACATGGCGGCGGAAGGCGCGCATCCCGGCGGTGTGGGCGCCGTGCTTGAAGGCGCGCCGATTGCCGAGGGGAGCGCCGCGGCCACTCAATCTTGTGGCTCCGTCGGCTGGGCGCCGCTATGTACTGTTTTCGAGCGCGTGCGCGATCCCAGCACTTTGGCGATGGCGATGTTGGTCTGGATCAGCCGCGCGACGGCCGCCGCCGCCACGGCACTGGCCTTTGCGCCGAGGTCGTCCGATACGACGAAGCCCATCGCCTGGCGCACGGCGTTGCGCAATTGCGCGGCGTGCTCGGCGAGAAGGGCATCGAAATCCTCCACCGGGGCCGGCACCTGCCAGTCATAGAGCTCCGGCGATCCGAACAATTTCTCCTGAAGCTCCGCGCGCCGTTTGCGATAGGCGGCCCGGTTGGCCCGATATTCGGCTTCTTCGCGCTCGGCCTTTTCACGCCAATCTTCTTGCATGGTTCACTCCTTGCCGTGTCGCGGTGCAGTATCCGCCCGGCGCCGGGGGTGTTGGACAACTATGCGCTGTAAATCTTCGGCAGCCAGGTTTTGGAAGGACTTGCGCGTGACTTGGCGGCCCGTTGCGGGCACATTATCCACGGCCATTTCCGGGACGCCCGACATGAAACGACTTGCCGCCGCTCTTCTGGTCTCCGCCCTGCTGGCCGTCCCCGCGCTCGGCGCGCTCAAGCCCGGCGACGCCGCGCCGGACTTCACGGCGCCGGCGGCGCTGGCCGGCAAGGAATTCAGCTTCGCCCTCGCCGACGCGCTGAAGAAGGGACCGGTGGTGGTCTATTTCTATCCCAAGGCGTTCACCACGGGCTGTTCGCTGGAGGCGCATGCCTTCGCCGAGGCGATGCCGCAATTCGCCGCGCTGGGCGCCAGCGTGATCGGCGTCAGCCATGACGACATCGGGACGCTGGAGAAATTCTCGACGCAGGATTGCGCGAGCAAATTCCCGGTGGCGTCGGACGGCGACCAGCACATCATGAAGGCATATGACTCGGTGTTCGCCAAGGCGCCCGACCTGGCGGACCGCATCTCCTATCTGATCGCGCCGGACGGGCATGTCCTCGCGGTGCATGCCGACCTCGACTATTCCAAGCATGTCGACACGATGCTGGCGGCGCTGCAGAGCTGGAAAGCCGGACAGCACTGAGGGGCCATGGCGGACAATCCCGACGGCCCGTTTTTCAGACGGGCCGTGCCGCCCGACCGCGAAGCTTTTCTTGGGTACATCGAGACGCAACGCGCCGCGCTGGCGGCGGCGCGCGCCGGCTCCGATGACGCGGCGCTGATCGAGACGGCGGGTTCGCTGGGCTCGGCCCTCTTCATGCAGGAGGGCAGCGAGGCGGAAGCGGCGGTCCTCCTGGAAGAAGCGCTGGCGCTGTCGCGCGCGCGGGGCGACCGCGCGACGGAAATCGACGGGCTGCTCGGACTGGGGACGGCGCGGCAATATCTGGGTGAGCGCGAGGCGGCGGTGGCGCTGTTCGACGAGGGCCTCAGGCTCTGCGCCGAGACCGGGATCGACGGGCAGGAGAATTTCCTGCTGCATCACCTGGGGCGCTGCCTGGTGGAACTGGGGCGGATCGGCGAGGCGCGCGCGGCGTTCGAGAAGGCGCTGGTGTTGCGCCGGGCTATCGGCAATGCGCGGTTCATTCGATCGACGGAACAGGCTCTGGAGGCGTTGGCGCGGCTGTAGGCCATGAATTCCTCCCCCGCTGTTGCGGGGAAGGAAACGCAACGCGCGAGCGGCGGCTCAATAAAACGCGAACGCCCTGATCTCGATGCTTTCGCGCGGGGGCGCGTCGGGTGGGGCGAGCGGGTTGTCGAAGGCGGCATGCGCGCCCCAGCGGGCGCGGCCGTCGGTCATCGAGTCATAGACCTTGAACACCAGCGCCTCGTCGCGATGCATGCGCGGGAACCAGAACCAGCGATGCGCCGGATTGTAGGTGAACTGATAGATCTCGCCGACGCGGTCGGGGAAGCGCCTTTCTGTCGGGATAAGATCCCGCGGCGCAATCGAGCGCGCATCGGCGATGCCGAGCGGGTCGCGGTCGATCGGCGCGGCGATCGCGCGCCACACCTGGACGATGGCGACGCGGCGGGAGAGAAGATCGGCCGCCTTGCCGGGAAAGAAATCGCGCACGCGCTGCGGTCCCGACCAGTCGGTGTAGTCGTTGTGCACCGCTTTGACCGGCTCGCGGAGTTTCTTCGTCGCACGGGTGTCGGCGTCGCCATGGCGCACCGTGTGGTCGAAGATGTGGACGCGGGCGGCGCCGGAACGGGCGGCGATCAGCGCCTCCATCTCGGGATAGTAGACCGCAGTGAGTTCGTCGGGATCGAGGAAGTCCTTCACCCGCGTCGGCTGGTCGGCGAGCTCGAAGCCGGAGGTGTCGAGCGAAAGGCTCGCGCGCAGCGGCCGCGCGTCGGCCACGGGCACGACGTGCCGGGCGATCACGGTGGTCGAGTTGCGCTCCAGGCCGTCCTTGCCGCCGGTCTGCGCGACCGGCTTCACCCCGGTGTCGACGGCGTAGTTGAAGGCGGCGTGGACGATGCCATCGTCGGGTTTGAGGGCTGGCTGGCTCATGGCGAGGCTCCGGTGCGGCCGTCCGAAGGTAGGACGGAACGGAGCCTACACCAGAGGGGACGGGGGATGCAGAGAGGGCATGGCGGGGCAGAAAGTTTCACGCGGAGGCGCGGGGCCGCGGAATTCCTCCGCGTTCTCCGCGGGAGCCCAATTCACCGCGCCTGTGGCGCAACTAGGTCCAGTCCTTGCCCTTGTGGGGTTTGCGGACGAGCTGGGGCTCGACATAGGCGGGCGGCTTGCCGCCCGTCGCCGGAACGGCGGCCGCCTTCTTGTCGGCCTTGGGCTTCTTCTTTTCCTTGTTGCCGCGCTGTTCGCGATTGGCCATGGGAGACTCCTTCGCTACGAATCGGTCACGCAAAATAAGGCCTGGCCGCGCGAACGAAAAGCCTCAGGGCTTCGCGGGAAACACCGGCTTCCAGGCGGGGTCGCCGGCGCGCCATTTCACGAAGGCGATCCAGTCGGCCGCCAACGTGTCGGTCTGGCTGCGGGTCGAGCCGATGCCGTGGCCGGCCTGGGCGTCGATGCGCAGGAGCACCGGATTGGGCGGGCTCACGCTGAGCAGCGCGGCCTCGAACTTGGCCGGCACCCAGGGCGCGACGCGCGGATCGTTCAGGCCGGTCGAGATCATCACCGCCGGATAGGCGACGCCCTTCTCGACATGCTGGACGCTGTCCATCTCCCACAGGTTCTTGAAGCCGTCTTCCTTGGTGACGGTGCCGAATTCGGGGATGTTGTCCGGGCCGTTGGGCGTGAACTCCATGCGGAGCGGGTTGGCGGACGGCACCGCGTCGAGCACCGCGGCGAAGAGATCGGGACGCTCCTCCATGGCGCGGCCCATGGTGATGCCGCCGGCCGAGCCGCCCATGATGGCGAGCTGGGCCTTGGTCGTGATGCCCTGGTCCACGAGATACTGGCCGCAGGCGATCTCGTCCTGCCAGGTGTTGTGCTTGTTGGCGTCCTTGCCGGCGAGGCGCCAGGCATCGCCCAGCTCGCCGCCGCCGCGCACATGGCACACGGCATAGGAGATGCCTTCCTTCAGGAACACGGCGCGGCGCGGGGAGAAATTGGCCAGGTTGGAGATGCCGTAGGAGCCATAGGCCTCCACCACCACGATGCCGGGGCCGGTCGCGGTCTTCGGCCGCACCAGCGAGAGCGGCACCTCGACGCCGTCCCGCGCCGGCGCCTTCAGGTCGCTGACGACATAGTCGGCGGGATCGATGTCGCCCTGCGTGCCGATCTTGAGATCGGCGAATTTCCCGGTCTTGGGATCGTAGCGGTATTCCGTGGGCGGAAGGACCCAGGATGAGAAGTCGAAGACGATGCCGGGACGGCGCTGGTCGGTGAACGTTTCGCCGATATGGCCCTTCATGGGGAGCGCGATCGGCTCGGCCTTGCCGGTCTTGTAGTCGACGCGCAGGAGTTCGGAATAGACGCCGCGCGTGGTGAGCACATAGAGGCCGTCGGCGGCGGCGTGGATGCTTTCGATCACCCGGTCCGGCGTGGCGGGCACCAGCACCTTGGCATGCGCCAGCGGCTTGCCGGCCTGGACGCTGAGCACCTGGAAGGTCGGCGCGTCCTTGTGGCTGAGCAGGAAGACGGTCGAGCCGTGGACGTCGAGCGAGGTGACGCCGTCCGCGCGGTCGGTCAGCATGGTCCAGGCGGCGGGATCGGCCGCCTTCGCGGCCGGCGCGGTCCACGCCTTGTATTCGGGCTGCACGCCGTTGATGGAGAGGAGCACGGCGACCGGCGAAGCGGGCGAAAAGGCCAGAGCCGGTGTCTCGTCGGCCGTGATGGCGGGGCCGTGGCCGGTGAGCGAGCCGTAGAGCGGCACGGGGTCCGACTTGAGGTTCCAGGATTCGAGCGTTGCGTCGCGGTATTTCTCGGTGCCCGGATCGGTGGGCTTGAGCTCTTTCATGCGGATGAAATAAAGCGTCTTGGAATCGGCGCTCCACGAGGTGGTGCCGTATTCCGCGCGGTCGATCGGGCCGGCGATCGGCTGGCCGGTTGCGGCGTCGTAAACGCTCAGCGCCGCGTCTTCCGAGCCGCCTTCGGAGATGCCGGCCGCGACCTTGGTGCCGTCCGGCGAGGGCAGGATATAGTTGATCGCATAGGGCTTGCCGCCATGAGCGGCCATCACCTTGGAGATGTCGACGATCTTGCGCGTGCCCTTGGCGTCGCGCACCACGAGGTCGTAATTGTCGGCGCCGGGCGCGCGCTCCTGGTAGAATTCGCGGCCGCCATAGGTCGCGTAGCTCGCGATGAAGCCGAAGCTGCCGGTGAAGGCGCTGACCCGCTTGCCCAGATCGGCGCGGCCGGGGATCGCGTCCATCAGCGCGGCGGTGTAGGCGCCCTGGGCCTTCATCCAGTCGATGGTGGCGGGATCGAGCTTCTCCATGCCGCGCCATTCGTCGGTGACCGACTTGCCCCAAAGGGTCTCGGTGACCGGGGAGGGCGCGATGTCGGCCGGCTGCGGCGGCGCGCCCGCGGGCGCGAGCGGATCGAGGGCCAGGGCAGCGGTCGCGGTGGCGAGCACAAGCGCGGCGGCGGCGCAGACGGACGAGAGCTTCATGGTGGGGACCCCGGTTGGCGGCGTGAGTTTAAGCCGAGAAGATGCGTCACGCGAAGGGCCGCACGGCGACGTGATCGTGGACCGCGGAGGGGTGTCAACATGGCACGGCGCGACCGGCGGGCGTAGGATGCGCCCAGCGGACAGCGCGGAATGCCGCCCGCAATCAGGAGAAAACGCCATGGCCAAGACAGCATCCAGCAGCGGCGTGTATCGCGTGACCGAGATCATCGGCACCAGTCCGACATCGTGGGAAGACGCGGCCAAGCGCGCCGTGGAGACCGCCGCCAAGACGCTGCGCGACCTTCGGGTCGCGGAGGTCCAGAAGCTCGACATGACGGTGGAGAACGGCAAGGTCGCGAGCTATCGCGCGCGGGTCTCGCTGTCGTTCAAATACGAGGGATAGCCGCGCCGCCGTCTTCGGAGCGCATCACGCCGTGCCGCAAGGCACCAGCGTGGCGAGCATGTCGACGACGTCCGAGGTGAGATAGGGCTTGGCGAGAAAGCGGCCGCCGCGCGGCAGCTGTTCGCGCGAAGGCAGGCGCTTGCCCGAGGTCACGATGATGCCGATGGACGCCCAGCGGTCATGCGCGGCGCACGCCAGGGCCAAGCCGTCCATCGAGCCGGGCATGTCGACGTCGGTGAAGATACAGTCGATGTCGCTGCGCTGTTCCAGGATGCGCAATGCGGCATCGGCGTTCTCCGCCTCGACGGTGGCATAGCCCGCGTCCTCGATGATCTCGGCGGCGCACAGGCGGATCAGCGGCTCGTCCTCGACGACGAGGATGTGGCGGATGGGGTCTGTTTGCAGCAATGTTGTCATAGCAAGGAGAGAACGCCCTGCGGCGCCCGAACGATCCGGATTGTTCCAAGCCGGCGCGTTAAGGAGTTCTACCTGTGGGGTTCGGCCCGACGGCAAGGACCAAATCGCGCCGGCGTGGACCCCCCCGCTCAGGCCGCCTGGCCGCAGCACTTCTTGTATTTGCGGCCCGAACCGCAGGGACACGGATCGTTGCGGCCGATCTTGGGCGCGGTGCGGACGGGGATCGCGCCGGCCGGCGGCGGCCGGTTCTTCTGCTGCCAGTAATCCGCGATGTCGATCACGGCCTGGGCGATCAGGTCGGGCGATTGGGCGAGGAGGAAGGCGCGGTCCTTCTTCGAAAGCTCGAGCAGGGGCTGGCCGGCCTCGTCCTCGCACAGGGCGAGGATCGGATAGGCGATGGTGTCGTCCTGTTCGGACTGGAACAGCACCGACCAGGCCTCGAGACGCAGGGCGGCGCCGGTCATGAAACCGACGGCCCAGCTTTGCGGCAAGGGTTCGTCGTCGTCGTCGACATCGAGAATGGGTGCATAGGTGCCGGCCTCGACCTCGTCGACGACGGCGTCATAGCGGGCATAAATGGCGCGACGAACGCCCAGCGCCTGGGCGCTGTTTTCGAAGCGCGGCTCGGCGCCGCTCCAGACGACCGGCATCCATTCTGCCGGATCGATCGGCTCGGGACCGATGGCGACGGCGGCGAGGAAACCGTCGAGCTCGGCCATGGTCATGACCGTGTCGGGCAGAGCGGGCGATTGCAGATAGGCCGACAGCAGATCGAGGTCGGCGTCGCGCGGGGTGGGGTCGGTGTCGGTCATGGGCTTTGGGACAGGGTATGCCAGCGCAGGGACATGCAGGACAAGCCGGCGTCGAGCTTGCCGATCTCGCGCACCGGCAAGGGCGTGACGGCATAGCCCGCCTTCGCCAGCAGATCGCGGGTGCGCGGGAAATGGGCGCCGACGAAGACCGTGTCGTTGACGCGCAGCGCGTTGGCAGCGTCCTCCTCGCCGTCGGGCGTCAGGAGGACCTCGAAGCCGGCGAACGGTCCGCCGGACGCCATCGCCGGCGTCGCGAGCAGCGTGCCCTCGGCCAGGAGCGATACGGCCGACTTGAAATGCAGGACGCCGCGCGGCGTCGGGACGATGCGGCCCTTGCGGCCGAGGGTTTCGAGATGGCGGAGAAGCGCCGCGGCGCCGGCGGCATCGGTGCGCTGCGACAGGCCGACGAACACGACATCGGGCGTGACGAGGACGTCGCCGCCGTCGGCATGGGCGCCCTCTTCGAGTTCGAGCACGCGCGGGAAATGGCGGGTGAGCGCCGCGCGTATCGCGTCGCGCTCGCCGCGGCGGGAGGGCGCGCCGGGCCGCAGCAGGATCGCGCCGGCGCCGAACACCAAAGCGGGGTCCTCGACGAAAACGGAGTCGGGAAAGGCCTCGAGCGGCGGGAGTGTGTCGACCGCCACGCCGGCGGCGGCGAGCGCGGCGACATAGGCGGGGTGTTCCTTGAGGATCGCGTCGTAATCGGGCACAGCGCGGGGATCGCTGCGGATGCCGTCCACGACGCTGCGGCCCGGCGTGCGGACGATGGCGGAGTCGAAATCGAAAATGCGCATGGGGAGCCTTCGAACGAGCAGCCGCGAGTTGACGGCGCGGCGGAGAATAGCAATCGTGCGGCGGCACGCGCCTGCGGCGTGAGCCGCCTACGCCGCCGCGGGCTTCAGCGGGCGAATGCCCTTCAACGAGTCGCGCGCCGCAATGGCGGCGGCCGACAGGTCGTGCTGGGCCTGGAGATTCATCCAGAAATCGGCCGTCGTACCGAAGACCTTGGCGAGGCGCAGCGCCGTGTCGGGCGTCACGGGCTGCGTCTCGCGGACCAGCCGCTCGATTCGCGTGCGATCCTTCAGGCCCATCGCCTTCGCCAAGGCGCCGGCCGAAAGGCCGTAACCCGGGAGATACTCCTCGCGCAGATGTTCGCCCGGATGGGGCAGCGGCGACTTGAAGTCGGAATAGTTGCGAGCGGCCATGTGTCCCTCCTTGGACGACGGCGATCAGTGATAATCGACGAACTCGACATTTTCCGGACCGTTCGGTCCCCAGACGAAGCAAATGCGGAACTGATCGTTGACGGTAAGCGTCCGGCCTGGCACGCCTTGCGCGTTGTTGCGGTGACTTGAGGATAGGTCATTGGAGCGTCGCTGATTGAGCGGCTCAAGTCACCGGGACCGTCCCTATGTCTGGACAGATGACCAGGGTGTTCGTTGCGGATGCGCGTCGGCGTTGGGGCGATGAAGAGAAGCAGGCGATTATCGAGGAGAGCAAGACGAGCCCGGTGGCGCGGGTGGCGAAGAAGCACGGGGTGGCGACGAGCCTGCTGTTCCGCTGGCGCAAGCAGCAAGGTATCTGGTCCGGACGCCCGCCTGTGCAACCGCCGAGCGGTGAGGGCTTTGTCCGCGTTGGGCTGGCGGCGCCCGCTGTGGCGCCGGTAAAATCCAGCCCTGGCAGCATCGAGATCGTGCTGGGCTCGGGCCGCCGCGTGGTGGTGAACGGAGATGTCGATGCGGTCGCGCTGCGGCGGGTGATCGAGGCGCTTGAGTCTTGATCCCGGTTCCGGCCGGCACGCAGGTATGGCTTTGCGCGGGCCACACCGACATGCGCAAGGGCTTCAACGGTCTGGCGCTGCGGGTGCAGGAAGTCCTCAAGCACGATCCGCATGGCGGGCACCTGTTCGTGTTCCGCGGCAAGCGGGGCGACCTCATCAAGCTGCTGTGGCATGACGGCCAGGGCCTGTGCCTGTTCGCCAAACGGCTGGAGCGCGGTCGCTTCATTTGGCCGGCAACGGCCGGCGAGGCGGTAACCATCTCGTCGGCACAACTTGGCTATCTGCTCGAAGGCATCGACTGGCGTGCGCCGCAGCGGACGTATCGTCCGGAACTTGCCGGATAGAGATATCCACGGCTCCCGTGCGGCACGCTGACTCGTGGGAAGTGCGCAGCAATCGCCTTGGGAAGCTTGCTGTGGTGGCATTGCGCCATGACGGTTGCTCCCGATTCGCTGCCCGACGATCCCCAGGCCCTGAAGGCGCTGGTGCGCGAGCAGGCGGCGCTGATCGAAGCCAAGGACGCCGAGTTGCGCGCGAAGGATTTGCGCATCGAACAGGTTTTGGCGCAACTGCATCGGCTCAAGCGCATGCAGTTCGGCCGTTCGTCGGAAAAGCTCGACCAGCAGATCGAGCAGCTCGAGTTGCTGCTGGACGATCTGCAGGAAAGCAGTGCCGCCGCCCCGGCCGCGCCTTCGCCAGCCTCGCCGGACACGCTGCAAAAGCCCGTGCGGCGGCCGTTGCCGGATCATCTGCCCCGCGAGACGATCCTGCATGCTACGCAATGCGCCTGTCCCCGTTGCGGCGGCGACTTGCGCCGTCTGGGCGAAGACGTCACCGAGCTGCTGGAGTATGTGCCGTCGTCGTTCAAGGTCATCCGGCATGTGCGGCCGAAGTTCTCGTGCCGCAGGTGCGAGGCGATCACCCAGGCGCCGTTGCCGTCGCTGCCGATCGAACGCGGCCGCCCAGGGCCTGGCCTGCTCGCCCATGTGCTGGTTGCCAAATACGCCGATCACTTGCCGCTCTATCGCCAGAGCGGGATTTACGAACGCCGCGGCATCGATCTGGAACGCTCGACCTTGGCGGACTGGGTGGGACGTGCGAGCGCGCTGCTTGCGCCTTTGGTCGATGCCCTGCGCAAAGACGTGATGGCATCCGATGTTCTCTTCGGTGACGACACGCCGGTGCCGGTGCTGGCGCCGGGAACCGGAAAGGCCAAAACCGGGCGGCTGTGGACCTATGTGCGTGATGAGCGGCCTCATAACGGCAAGCTCGCACCGGCAGCCGTCTACTTCTACTCGCCCGACCGCAAGGGTGAGCATCCGGCCTTGCATCTAAAGGCTTTTAAGGGGGTGCTGCATGCCGACGGCTATGCCGGCTTCAATGCCATCTTCGAGAAGGGCCAAATCGCCGAAGCCGCCTGCTGGGCGCATGTCCGGCGCAAGTTCTTCGACGTGCATGCCGCGAATGGCTCGCCCATCGCCAAGGAAGCGCTTGGCCGCATCGGCGCGCTCTATCGCGTCGAAGAAGAAGCCCGCGGCAGACCGCCCGACGAACGGCAAAGAGTGCGGCGGGAAAAGGCCAAGCCGTTGCTCGACGCGCTCCATGCCTGGCTTGCCGCGACGAAGCAAAAGCTGTCGCCAAAGACCGATCTTGCCGCGGCAATCCGCTATGCGCTCGGGCGATGGACGGCGCTCGCGCGATACCTCGACGACGGCCGGCTGGAGATCGACAACAATGCCGCCGAGCGATCCATCCGCCCGCTCGCCCTCGGCCGCAAGAACTACCTCTTCGCCGGTTCCGACGCTGGCGGCGAACGTGCCGCCGCCATCTACTCCCTCATCGAGACCGCCAAGCTCAACGGCCTCGATCCCGAAGCCTGGCTGCGCGACGTGACCGCCCGAATCGCCGACCATCCCATCAACCGCATCACCGAAATCCTCCCCTGGAACTGGGCCGCCATTCCGCTCGCCAAAGCCGCGTAGATCACCGGACGCTTACCGTTGACGCCGATGGACCATTGTCCTTTCCGATCGTCCGTCAGGGCATGCAGGCGGTTGCCGGGCGGCGACCGCAAATCCTCGAGCACCGCCGCCGCATCGATCCGAGCGAGCTTGCGCCTTGTCGCGCCATAGAGATCCGCCGGGAACCCTTTCGGCGTCCGCCCCTGGAACACCGCTTCGGCAAGCTTGCCTTTCCAGCTTCGGATCATCGCGCCCCCGGCGCCTTGTAGCGCATCAGGCTACAAATCGCAAGCCTCCGTAGCGCAATGCGCTACAAGGCGGCAAACAAACAAAAAGCCCCGCCGTCTTGCGACGGCGGGGGCTTTTCGGATGTGTGAAGGCGGATCGCAATTTTTCGGGCTCACGCTTTCGCGTACGCCCTAGCTGTTCTTGGCAGGACTGGCAGCGACCTACTCTCCCGCGGCTTGAGCCGCAGTACCATGGGCGCTGGGGGCTTTAACGGCCGAGTTCGGAATGGGATCGGGTGGAATTCCCCCGCAAGGACCACCAGTCCGGCAAAGAACAGCGATTGGGATTGAATACGACACTTAACCTTCGCGCGCTCTCGCGCAAACGAAGTTAGCTGAGCTGTCGTCGGGTCGACGACAATTGTTTTCATGCTTCGCGCTTGCGCGCGTCGCACGACCTTCGAAAATCCGCTCGATGAAAACGGATTTTGCGAAGTGCGTGATGCCTGGCTTTGTTTCCAGACATGGAACGGTGCTGCTTGCGATCAAGCCAATCGAGCGATTAGGACCAGTAAGCTCAACGCGTCGCCGCGCTTACACACCTGGCCTATCGACGGGGTAGTCTTCCCCGGCTCTCAAGCGAAACCTAGTTTTGAAGTGAGTTTCACGCTTAGATGCTTTCAGCGTTTATCTCGTCCGTACATAGCTACCCGGCAATGCGGCTGGCGCCACAACCGGTCCACCAGAGGTACGTTCCTTCCGGTCCTCTCGTACTAGGAAGAAGTCTTCTCAAGTTTCGAACACCCACGGCAGATAGGGACCGAACTGTCTCACGACGTTCTAAACCCAGCTCACGTACCACTTTAAATGGCGAACAGCCATACCCTTGGGACCGGCTACAGCCCCAGGATGTGATGAGCCGACATCGAGGTGCCAAACCGCACCGTCGCTATGGACGCTTGGGTGCGATCAGCCTGTTATCCCCGGCGTACCTTTTATCCGTTGAGCGATGACCCTTCCACACGGGATCACCGGATCACTATGACCGACTTTCGTCTCTGCTTGAGCCGTCGCTCTTGCAGTCAGGCAGGCTTTTGCCATTGCACTCAACAACCGATTTCCGACCGGTCTGAGCCTACCATCGCGCGCCTCCGTTACTCTTTGGGAGGCGACCGCCCCAGTCAAACTGCCCACCATACGCGGTCTCGGACCCCGTTTCGGGGTCGCGGTTAGACATCAGGATCACAAAGGGTGGTATTTCACATTTCGGCTCCACTCGGGCTGGCGCCCAAGCTTCAAAGCCTACCACCTATTCTACACATCGCAGTCCTAATGCCAGCGTAAAGTTGCAGTAAAGGTGCACGGGGTCTTTCCGTCTGACCGCGGGAACCCCGCATCTTCACGGGGAATTCAATTTCGCTGAGCCTGTGTTGGAGACAGTGGGGAAGTCGTTACGCCTTTCGTGCAGGTCGGAACTTACCCGACAAGGAATTTCGCTACCTTAGGACCGTTATAGTTACGGCCGCCGTTTACCGGGGCTTCGATTCAACGCTTTCACATCTCCTCTTAACCTTCCGGCACCGGGCAGGCGTCAGACGCTATACGTCATCTTTGGATTTCGCAGCGCCCTGTGTTTTTAGTAAACAGTCGCCACCCCCTGCTATGTGCCCCCGGCCACCACTTGCGTGGCAACCGGGCCCTCTTCTTCCGAAGTTACGAGGGCAATTTGCCTAGTTCCTTCAACACAGTTCTCTCAAGCGCCTTAGCATACTCTGCCAGTCCACCTGTGTCGGTTTGGGGTACGGACTGAACGTGGGAGCTATTTCCTGGGACCTCTTCGCGGCCCGCCCAATCCAGTAAGGGCGAACAACATACGAGATCCGTCACTTCCCACAGGCCCACGAATATTTACGTGGTTCCCATCGGCTACGCCTTTCGGCCTGGCCTTAGGGTCCGGCTAACCCTGCGCAGATTAACTTGACGCAGGAACCCTTGGACTTCCGGCGAGAGGGTCTCTCACCCTCTTTATCGCTACTCATGTCAGCATTCTTACTTCCGATACCTCCAGGATCGCTCACGCTTTCCCTTCGCAGGCATACGGAACACTCTGCTACCATTCAGAAAACAGAATACAGGGATCGGGGATCAGATCAGTCCGAGGATGTGCCTGACTTGCTGTGCAGGCTTTGCAGCATTCGCGCGACGGTTTGATATTCGTCCCGCCAACGCGACCAGCACGCTTCGTCGATATAGCCAAGGTCCAGACAGTAGCGTGACCAAACACGCATCTCATCCGCCGATCCAATCGAGATCCGCAGAAACCGTCTGAACTCAACTTTCGAATTGCGCTGCTTGCCGAAACCTTCCGCCAGATTAGCGCAGATCGATTTCGATGCTCGCCGCATCTGGTCGCCGAGTGCCCGCTGTTCAACTGCGGGAAACGTCAGCGACGCTTTGTGCACTTCGAGCGATATCCGATACGCCCGCTTGAAGACTTCCAAATCTTCAAACGATTGAACCGGACCGCCCGACATCCTCATTCTGATCCCTGATCTCTGTATTCTGAATTCCGAATCCTAAGCTTCGGTGCATGGCTTTAGCCCCGATACATTTTCGGCGCAAAGTTCCTTGTTTAGATCAGTGAGCTGTTACGCTTTCTTTAAATGATGGCTGCTTCTAAGCCAACATCCTGATTGTTTTGGGAACCTCACATCCTTAACCACTTAGCCATGACTTGGGGACCTTAGCTGTAGGTCAGGGTTTTCATCCCTCTTCACGACGGACGTTAGCACCCGCCGTGTGTCTGCCACACTCAGCACTCACCGGTATTCGGAGTTTGGTTAGGTTTGGTAAGCGGTGAAGCCCCCTAGCCCATCCAGTGCTCTACCCCCGGTGGTGATATGTGACGCGCTACCTAAATAGCTTTCGCAGAGAACCAGCTATCTGCAAGTTTGATTGGCCTTTCACCCCTAGCCACAACTCATCCCCGACTTTTTCAACAGGCGTGGGTTCGGTCCTCCAGTGCGTGTTACCGCACCTTCAACCTGGTCATGGCTAGATCACTTGCTTTCGGGTCTCATCCGTCTAACTCAGTCGCCCTATTCAGACTCGCTTTCGCTGCGCCTCCACCTGACGGCTTAGGCTTGCTAGACAGACGAACTCGCTGACCCATTATACAAAAGGTACGAAGTCACAGGCTCGCCAAAAGCGAACCGTTTCTTCTTCAGCTTATTCCTCACTTCGTTCAGATGCGGACCCCCATGCTGTCGCTTGCACGAGGCATGGGAAATCGCACGATCGCCTTGCGGGCTTTCGTGTTTTCGACATCTGCGTTTGAAGCAAGGTTGAAGAGAACCGCTCACCTTTGGTGAGCCTGCTCCTTCTGTTTGTAGGCGTCCGGTTTCAGGTCTCTTTCACTCCCCTCGCCGGGGTGCTTTTCACCTTTCCCTCACGGTACTAGTTCGCTATCGGTCACACACGAGTACTTAGGCTTGGAGGGTGGTCCCCCCATCTTCAGACAGGATTTCACGTGTCCCGCCTTACTCGAGACGCCTTCTCCTTTTTACCCGTACGGGGCTATCACCCGCTATGGCCGACTTTTCCAAGTCGTTCCGGTTTTTAGAGAAGACGTACTGGCCTGGTCCGCGTTCGCTCGCCACTACTAACGGAGTCTCAATTGATGTCCTTTCCTACGGGTACTGAGATGTTTCAGTTCCCCGCGTTTGCCTCTCTCCCCTATGTATTCAGGGACAGATAGACCTTGCGGTCTCGGTTTCCCGATTCGGAGATCTGCGGGTCAAAGGGTGCTCGCCCCTCACCGCAGCTTATCGCAGCGTGCTACGTCCTTCATCGCCTGTGTGTGCCAAGGCATCCCCCAGACGCCCTTGCTTTAACGCTTGATCGCTCAGCATTCGTTCCATGCCCAGAAAGAAAGCCAGCGCATGGACGACTCCATGCACCGCGTTCAACCTGGAAATGGTTTTCATGCGATCAGTTTTAAGTGTCGTATTAAGATCTTACCGGTTGTGCAAACCGGCTCAATCCCGCCTTCACAATGTCAACGCTCCTCTCGGAGCTTCTCGCGAGCTTGCGTGGCGCTTGCGCGCCTCACTCTCTCGAAGCTGATTGTCTTTTCCGTCGTTCGGATGCTGCGGTCGAGCCTCAGGCGTGGTGGAGCCAGACGGGATCGAACCGACGACCTCATGCTTGCAAAGCACGCGCTCTCCCAACTGAGCTATGGCCCCTGGCAGAAGGCGGAAGACGGAGAGCAGGGATCGGAAAACTCCGATGCCCGCATTCCGTTCTCCGTTCTCAGAATGGTGGGCCCGGGACGAGTTGAACGTCCGACCTCACGCTTATCAGGCGTGCGCTCTAACCACCTGAGCTACGAGCCCGATAGAGGGTCAGCAATATCCGCGCGCGATCGCGCGGACATCTGTTCGCGCGCGAGGTCCAACTCGCACGCGCGACGGAAAGGAAGGGAAACGAAGGCGGCGGCAAGGCACGCCATTGTTGTCTTAGTACCGATGTCTGGGATTCCTCGTGAGAGTCGAGCCTGAGGCTCATTCATCCGAAGACTTCGATCCTTAGAAAGGAGGTGATCCAGCCGCAGGTTCCCCTACGGCTACCTTGTTACGACTTCGGCCCAGTCGCTGATCCTACCGTGGCCGGCTGCCTCCCTTGCGGGTTAGCGCACCGTCTTCGGGTAAAACCAACTCCCATGCCGTGACGGGCGGTGTGTACAAGGCCCGGGAACGTATTCACCGCAGCCTGCTGTTCTGCGATTACTAGCGATTCCACCTTCATGTACTCGAGTTGCAGAGTACAATCTGAACTGGGACGGTTTTTTGGGATTAGCCGCTCCTCGCGAAGTAGCTGCCCACTGTCACCGCCATTGTAGCACGTGTGTAGCCCAGGGTGTAAGGGCCATGAGGACTTGACGTCATCCCCACCTTCCTCCGGCTTGTCGCCGGCGGTCCCTCTAGAGTGCCCAACTTAATGATGGCAACTAAAGGCGAGGGTTGCGCTCGTTGCGGGACTTAACCCAACATCTCACGACACGAGCTGACGACAGCCATGCAGCACCTGTCTCTGAGTCCCTTGCGGGAAAACCCCTGTTAAGAGGCGGTCTCAGGATGTCAAACCCTGGTAAGGTTCTGCGCGTTGCGTCGAATTAAACCACATGCTCCACCGCTTGTGCGGGCCCCCGTCAATTCCTTTGAGTTTCAACCTTGCGGCCGTACTCCCCAGGCGGATTGCTTAATGCGTTAGCTGCGCCACTGAACAGCAAGCTGCCCAACGGCTAGCAATCATCGTTTACGGCGTGGACTACCAGGGTATCTAATCCTGTTTGATCCCCACGCTGTCGTGCATGAGCGTCAGAAACGAGCCAGTGAGCCGCCTTCGCCACCGGTGTTCTTCCCAATATCTACGAATTTCACCTCTACACTGGGAATTCCACTCACCTCTCTCGTCCTCGAGCTTCACAGTTTCAATGGCAGTTCCGGAGTTGAGCTCCGGGCTTTCACCACTGACTTGAGAAACCGCCTGCGCACGCTTTACGCCCAGTAATTCCGAACAACGCTAGCCCCCTTCGTATTACCGCGGCTGCTGGCACGAAGTTAGCCGGAGCTTATTCTCCCGGTACAGTCATTATCTTCCCGGGTAAAAGAGCTTTACAACCCGAAGGCCTTCATCACTCACGCGGCATGGCTGGATCAGGGTTTCCCCCATTGTCCAAGATTCCCAACTGCTGCCTCCCGTAGGAGTCTGGGCCGTGTCTCAGTCCCAGTGTGGCTGATCTTCCTCTCAGAACAGCTATCGATCGTCGCCTTGGTGAGCCGTTACCCCACCAACTAGCTAATCGAACGCGGGCTAATCCTTCGGCGATAAATCTTTCTCCGCAAGGACGTATACGGTATTAGCTGCAGTTTCCCGCAGTTGTTCCGTACCGAAAGGTATATTCCCACGTGTTACGCACCCGTCCGCCGGTGTGTATTGCTACACCCCTAGACTTGCATGTTTGAGGCCTGCCGCCAGCGTTCGTTCTGAGCCAGGATCAAACTCTCAAGTTATGATCCTGAACTCTCGCTGACTCATTGTTGCGTCATTCGCAAAACTGATTGACTAGGGTTTGGTCGCCTCGGTCCCGTCACAGGTCCGAGACAACCGAACATATTCAACTTTGTCTTGCTGAAGAACGCGAGCATCGAGAGCTCGATTAGTTAGCTTCGAGATACAAGATCTCGAAGCGTGGCTGGCCGAGCCGCCGCCCACGTTCCCCTTCCTTAAATCACAATGTCAAACAGCGCCGCCGAACGGCATTTGACTGTCTTTCGACAAATCAGTGTCTTCCGGCAGAAGTCCGCCGACCGCAGAGCTCATCGCCTGCGTTCGGCGTGGGCGCGGTGTATAGGCGGGGGGCTTTGCCCTGTCAAACAGTAAAACGCCGAAAAGAAACGATTTTTTTGGGCGCCTGTGGATAGCTCCGCCGGCGCTTTTGTGCAGCGCGGAATCGTGCGAGCGGCGGCGCGCGCGCCGCCACATCATATAGGGGTCGCAGGGTTCGGCGTAACTTTATGTCGAAATTTACCACGCGGTCCGGCGCGAGGCCGGGTGCTATATCTGCGCCGCGGTTCCGGCGAAGGACGAGGACATGGCTGGGAGAAGGGGCGAATCCGTGGACCGGCGCGCGCTGATGGCGCTGGCGGCGGGCCTGGCCGGCGGCGCATCGGCGGCGAACGCGGCGGCGGGCGGCACGCGGGTGATCGTCGATCTCGGCGGCGTTTCGCTGACCGACGAGATCGCCGACGCGATGGAACTGCAGATCCGGCGCGCGGTGCTGATGGCGGTGGCCAGGGCGATGCCGCGTACCAAATTCAAGAGCCTGCCGCTGCCCAAGGGCGCGCGCGGGATCGTGCTGGCACGGGCGTGAGCGGCCGCCAATCCGCATACGGAGTTATCCGATCGTTTCCTCCCCCGCTGTTGCGGGGCAGGTGCCGAGCGCAGCGGCGCGTAGCGACAGCGTGCGCGCGAGGGGGCCTGCGCGGGGCGGCCCCCCTCCGTCACGCCTTCGCTGCGCTGCGGCGTGCCACCTCCCCCGCGACGGCAGGGCTATCGCATATGTCTGATGAGGTCGAAGAGGAAGTTGTCGTCCCATCCTGCGCGGAGGATTTTGCGGCGCAGGGAAGTCTTTGTATTGGGATGTGCTCTTGCGATGTTGAGTGCGGTTCGTCTGAGGACGGCGAGGTTTTGCGGCGCGTTGTCTTTTCGGCTGCGCGCCAGATCCTCGTCGAGGACGACGTCGAGGGCCCAGTGGAGCTGGTTTTCGATACCCCAATGGGCCCGCACGATGCGCAGCAGTTCGGCACCGGTGCAGGAGCGCGACAGCAGGAAGTAGCGCTCGACGGGCTTGTCCGTGCCGCGGCGGCAGACGATCCTGGCCACCGCCTTCAAGCCCGGGAAGGCGTGCTTGTCGGCCATGCCTGGGGCCGAGGTGACCAGGGCGGCGCGGCTTTCGGTGCGGCCGTGATGGCCGTCCCGGCTCCTGGCCGGTTCGGTGTCCTTGGGCAGCACCGCCAGGGCTGCCTTGGCATCGGCCAACAATCCCGGCTGGTTGTCCTTGACCGCCAGCACATAGTCGCCGCCGCGGTTCACGATCGTCCGGGCCATCTTGCGATGGCAGTGCAGCGCGTCGGCGGTGACGATGCAGCCCTTCAGCGCCACCAGTTCGAGCAGCTTCAGCGCCGTGCCGGCCTCGTCGTTGTCCGGCGCCAGCATGTTGGCCAGGGCCATGCGGGTCTGGGCGCCCCATGCCGTCACCATCAGCCGCGGCATGTGGCTTTGGCCCGCCTCGTAGGCGCGGCGCAGCGACTTGCCGTCCACCGCCACGACGCCCTTGGTCTTGCCCAGCTTCGCCGCCGCCCCAAAGGCCGCCATGAACGTCCGGAAGGCCGCCTCGAACGCCTGCGGATCGAGCATCCGGAACACCCGGCTGAAGGTGTCGTGGCTCGGAATGCCATGCTCCAGCACCAGGATTTGCCGAAGAAGCGGTTCCTTCGACAGTCCGAACTCTTCCATGTCGCTGCACGACGTGGCCCCGCACAGCGTCCCAACCAGGGCGATGAAAAGGACTTCCACAAGATCGTGGCGCGCATTGTCCGCGCGCGGATCGGGCAAGTCCCCAAATACCTCGTGGAAGCTGTCCATTCCCGTCTCCTGAAGAATCAGAAGACACCTTCAGAAGCCACAAAGACCAAGCCCGCAACCGCCAAAATCCCATATGCGATTCCCCTGCCCGCGACGGCGGGGGAGGAAAGAGGCGGTGCGTGACTGGATTCGTTCGGCGATTCTCCCCACACTTTTTCAAGGAACAACGAAGGGAATCGCATGTCGGGCATCGGCGGAACGGTCGAAAAAGGCTTCGAGAAAATCCGCGAGGCCTTCGCGGAAGGCCAGGCGGCGGATGAAGGCGGGGCGCAGCTCTGCGTCTATCGCCACGGCCGGAAGGTCGTCGACCTGTGGACCGGACGCGATACGGTCAAGGACCGTCCGTATACGGATCGGACCGTCGCCGTGACGATGTCGGTGAGCAAGGGCGCGGTGGCGACCATGGCGCATATGCTGAGCGAGCGCGGGCTGCTCGATCCGGACGCGCCGGTGACGCGCTATTGGCCGGAATTCGGGCAGAACGGCAAGGAGGCCGCGACGGTGGCGGACCTCCTCACCCATCGCGTCGGGCTGACGAGCTTCGAGCCGGCGAGCGGCGTGGGGCCGCGCGAATTGCCCGATTGGGAGAAGTGCACCGCGGCGCTGGCGGCGATGGCGCCGCTGTGGCCGCCGGGCACGGCCTATATGTACCACGCGGTGACCTATGGCTATCTGGTCGGCGAGGTGATCCGGCGCGTGTCGGGCAAGACGCCGGGACGCTTCCTGGCGGAGGAGATCGCGGCGCCGCTCGGACTGGATCTGTGGATCGGGCTGCCGGAGCGCGAGGAAAACCGCGTGGCGCCCTATTTCTCGCGCCGGCCGGGGCTGACGCTGGAGCAGTGGACGATGCTGCTCCAGGGCTTCGGCATCGATGCGCAAAGCCGCCTGGCGCAAGCCATGCTGCATGCGGTGATCGGCACCGGCGAAGCCATCGCGCTGATCAATTCGCGCGAGGGCCATGCGGCGGAGATCCCGGCGGCGAACATGATCGGCAATGCTGCCTCGCTGGCGCGGATGTATGCGGCAACGATCGGCGAAGTCGACGGCGTGCGGCTGCTGCAGCCGCAGACGGTGGCGCGCGCGATGGCGCCGCAGACCGAGGGCCTGACGGCGCCGGGCGATTTCGCGAAGCTGCCGAACCCTTCTCCGCTGCGCTACGGCCTGGGCTATCAGCTGACGCGCTCGGCGGCGCCGATGCTGGGCGAGGGCTCGTTCGGCCATGACGGCGCCGGCGGGCGGATCGGCTTCGCGCATCCCGAGTCGGGCATCGCGGTGGGCTATGTCTGCAACAACATGCTGTGGGACGGATTGCGCGGGCCGGACGACCGCTGGGTGCCGTGGACGGCGGCGCTCCGGGAAGCGGTGGGGATGTGAGAGCCCCCGCCCGCGGGAGAGGACATCAGCGCGAAGCGACGGTCATGGCGGGGGCGTGGACGTCGTGCGCGACGATGGAGTCGCGGGCCCGGCTGTAGACCAGGTCACTCTGGTCGATCCAAAGATGCGTCGACGGCATGCCGTCCAGCGCGACGCGGACGCGGGTGGCGTGGCCGGCCGCATCGGTCGACACCGCGACGACGCGGCCGAAGGACTGTCCCGAAACGAAGCGGGCCGATACGCCGTTGAGCAGGCGCGCCGGATCGCCGATCGCGGAAATCGGCGTGACCGGAGTTTCCTCGGCGACCTGGGCCGGGATCGAGTGCGCGTCGTTGCTCGCAAGACCGGCGGTGGCGCCGCCCGCGAGGACGGCGGCGATGCAGGCGACGGCGAATTTCGAAACGGCCATGACACGCGCCCTGAGCAAGAAAGACCTACGTAGACAGAACGTCCACGAAGGCCCGATCGTTGCGCGGCATTAACGGCGCCGGCAGAAATCGGGCCCTTTGTGGCGTTTGCGCAACGGCGCGCTGCCTAGAAGCGCGGCACATGACCCATGCGGTCGACCTCGCGACGGCTCAGATCGGTGTAGACCACGCGGGCCACCGGATCGAAGCGCAGGTCGTCGGCATCGATCCAGACGGCGCCCCTGCCCGTCGAGACCGCGACGCGCTCGATGCGGCCGAAGCGGTCGGCGTCGACGTCGCGGACGCGGCCGATACGGTCGCCGCCGCGGGCGCTGACCCGCACGCCCCGGAGCTCGCCGGCGCGCATGCGGTCGACATTGCGGAAGCCACGGAAGCCGTAGAACGCGTCCCAGCGATGGCCGAAATCGCCGCGGTCGGCACGATAGCGGGCGCGGTCGCGGTCATAGGCGGCGCGCTGGGCGTCGTAATTGCGCATCTGACGGTCGTATTCGGCCTTCTTGTTCGCGTAGTCCGCGGCGTCGGCCGCGGGCGGCGTCGGCGGCGTCCGTGCGTCCGCCGCGGCATCGGTGTTGAGCTGGTTGGTCTGCTCCCGCTCCTGCGGCGTCGGATTGGTGTTGTAGATGCTGCGTCCCGCGGCGTCGGTCGGCCCCGGCTGCGTCGTCGGTCCCGCCGCGGCGGGATCGCTGTTGGAGCGGTTGACGTGCGTCCGCCCTTGCGGCGTCGCATTCGGATTGTCGGTGCTTTGCTGCGCGACGGCGGGCGCGGCGGCAAACAGCAGGGCGGCAACGGCGGCAGTTCCTAGCAGGCGAGTCATGGGCGCTCCTCGATTTCGTTCAATCGAGGATACAACGTCCCCGTAGAGCACCCCGTTCCGGGAACATGCCGCCGCCGGTCAAGGAACCGGAGGACATTGCGGCGACGGGAGGGTCTGCGGCGAGCCGGCCGGCGGCGGCAGGGGCTGCTGCGGACAGGCGGAAGGCTGCGGCTGCGGACCCGGCGCCGCCGTACCGGCGGGCGGGACAGCGGCGGACGGCGCGACCGCGCCGGCGGCGTTCGGCAGCGTGTTCGAGCCTTCGGGCGTACGGTTGGCGTTGGGAATCGTGCCCTGATTCGACTGTTCCGGCGTCCGGTTGGCGTTCGGCATCGTCTGGGGCGAGGCGGCGGACACCGCGAAGGCGAACATGGCAGCGGCGAGGATGATCTTCATGGTTCGTCTCCAGCCCCCGTGGAGACAGAACGCCCTTGGGCGAGCGGGTGTTCCGATGCCGGCGCGCCCGCGATGTCGCAAAGCGTCGCCGCGCGCCGGTTATCCCTTCACGCTCATTTCGAGGCCGCCGTCGAAGGGAAGCGTGAGCGTGGTGAAGCCGTTGGCCGCGAGACCTGCGAAATAATCGGCATATTGGCGGCGATAGGTATCGGTGTTGTCGGCGACCGCGATGGCGCCGGGCCGCATATGCGGCGCGATCAAGGCGAGCGCGGGCGCGGCCAGTTCCGTCCAGATGTCGCAGAGCAGGAAATCGATCGGACCTTCGAGGTCTTTCAGCGTCTCGCGCAAATCGCCTTCGCGCAGGTCGACGAATGCCGAGAGGCCCGCGGCGGCGAAATTGGCGCGCGCGGCCTTGGCTTTCGCCGGTTCGTATTCGGTGGCGATCACCGTGCCGCCGGCGTTATTCGATGGCCCATCGCTTCGCGGCATGAGGCCGGCGGTGTCCCGAACGGCCGCGGCGAGATAGAGCGTCGAGACGCCGTAGGAGGTGCCCGCCTCCACCACGCGGCGGGCGCGCAGCGCGCGGCACAGCGCGTAGCAGAACTCGGCCTTGTCCTTCTCCAGCGCCACCATCTTGTCGGCGAAGAAGCGGTCGGTCTCGGCGTCGAAGCGGTCCCAGCTCAGCGTGCCGTCCTTGGCGCGGCGCTCGAAATAGGCGCGCATGGCGCCGGACTGGCCGTCGCTCTCTTCGTGCAGGGCGGCGAGCAGTGCCTCCAGCCCGGGATCGTTCAGCACGCTCATGCCGGGCTCCGCCGCGCCTCATAGGCGGCGTCGTATTTCATCGCGCCCACGCGGTTGCCTTCGGTGTCGTCGAAATAGATCAGCTCGCCCACCGTCTCGATGCGCATCCTGGGCATGGTGATCGTGCCGCCGGCGGCGGTCACCTTGCGGGCGATGTCGTCGACGTCGTCGACGCCGACCGTGATCTCGAAGGCGCGGTAGCCGGTGCCGGTGAGCTTCTCCTGCCGCGTGTGCAGCGAACCTTCGAGGCCGGCGCCGCGGATCAGGAAGAAGCCGGGCGGGCCCCAATCCTCGAACGTCCAGCCGAACACGGCTTCGTAGAAGGCGCGGGCGCGGACGTCGTCGTCGACCATGATGGAGAAGAATTTCACGTGGTTGGGCATCGGAGACCTCCTTTTCCTTCCTCCCCCGCTGTTGCGGGGGAGGTGCCGAGCGAAGCGAGGCGGAGGGGGCAGGACGGGGCGGGCCCCCTCCGCTTCGTTCGCTGCGCTCACTCAGCACCTCGCAAACGCGGGGGAGGAAAGCGACTGTGCAGACCTTTCCCCAAATTCGCAGAGGCGCGCTACAGCACTCCTGACAGGAAGTGTCGGAAATGCGACATTGGCGGCATGCGATACGCGCTGCGCAGCGTCGGGCTGACCTATGGCGACGGGCATGTGCTCGAGCCGCATTCCCATGGCTGGGGCCAGGTGATCTTCGCCAGCAGCGGCACGATGCGGGTCGATGCCGACGCCGCGCTGTGGCTGGTGCCGCCGGGCCGCGCGCTGTGGGCGCCGCCCGACGTGGTGCATGCGATCGAAATGCGCGGCACGGTGGCGATGCGCACGATCTATGTGCCGCCGGAGCGCGCCGGGGCGCTGCCGCCGCAATGCGCGGCGCTGGAGATCGACGCGCTGCTGCGCGCGCTGATCCTGCACATCGTGGGGAACGGCATGCTGATCGAAGGCGCGGATGCGGACGAGCGGCTGGCCGGCGTGTTCCTCGACCGGCTCAAGCAGGCGCAGAGCCTGGTGCTGCATCTGCCGATGCCGCGCGACGCCCGCGCGCGGTCTCTCGCCGAGGCGCTGTGGGCCGATCCGGCGGACGGGCGCACGCTGCCCGCGCTGGCGCGGCGGGTGCGCCTCAGCGCCCGCACGGTGCAGCGGATCTTCCAGGACGAGACGGCGATGCGCTTCGTCGAATGGCGCCAGCGGCTGCGCCTGATCCACGCGATCACAGCGCTGTCGGGCGGGGCCAACGTGACGGAGGCCGGCGCGGCGGCGGGCTATGCCAGCACCAGCGCCTTCATCGCCGCCTTCCGCCAGCAGATGGGCGAGACGCCGTCGCGCTATGCGCGCCTCAGGCCGCGGTGATGTATTCGCGCAGCGAGGTCGCTTCCTGGACCGTTTCCTCGATCCGGGTCTTCACCACGTCGCCGATCGAGACGATGCCGGCGACCATGCCGTTGTCCAGCACGGGCACGTGGCGGAAACGGCCGATCGTCATCATCTCCATGATGTCCTGGACCGTGTCGGTCTCGGTGCAGGTGGCCACGGCGCGCGTCATGTACATGCTGACGGGGCGGGCGAGCGCGGCGACGCTGCCGTCGGCGACGGCGCGCACCACGTCGCGCTCCGACAGGATGCCGGCGAGCGAGCCGCTCCCATCGCGCACGACGACCGCGCCGATGCGCTTGCGCGCCAGAAGCCGCGCGGCTTCGGACAATGTGGCATCGGCGGAAATGGCGACGACCTCGCGGCCCTTGTCGCCGAGGATGTGTTTGACCAGCATTCGCGTGCTCCTCCTTGCGGTGTTGCCGACCGATCGAGGATCCGCCTCATCTCTTTTATCCGCGGAGCCGCGAGGCTCCTTGGACGGACGTCCGGCGGGCTTGCAGCCCGATGGATCAGCCCCCGCTGTGGATGAATGCTGCGCCCGATTACTTCGCCTTACAAGGGAAACAATCCGTTCACGGTAAATTCGCAAGATTCGAACCGAGCGGTTGCAGCAAAGACGGAATTTCACGCGGAGCCGCGGAGACCGCGGAGTCCTCCCCCTATCTCCGAGCGAGTTTTCTGTGCACCGGAGTCGTTGGAGAACGCTGCGAAGGCAGCCTTCGCTGGATGCCCGCCTGCGCGGGCATGACAGACCTGCGACGGGCGGCAGAGAAAACGCGATGACGGCGGCGCAGCATCACCCTCACCCTGCCTCTTCCCCTGCGGGGGAGAGGGATGTTGCTGATACCGATCAAGATGTCGGTCGGCGCGGTGCGCGAAGATCGTTCGAACTCATGGGAGCATCGACGATGTTCGCGAGCGTGCTGGCGCCGAGCCTGACCTCGGTTTGCAACGAAGCGGCGATGGAACTGGCCTGCCGGGTGGCGGGGCCGGGACAGGTCGCGTTCCTCCATGTCCATCCCGATGCGCGGGAACTGGCGCGCTATACGTCTTCGCTCGATCTCGAATCCGCGATGTTCAGCAACCAGATCTGGGAGGCGATGACCCAGGGCGACAAGAGCTGCGCCGCGCGCTCGCGCCGCATCTTCGATGCGTTCTGCGCCGGCGGACAGCTCGGCACCGCCTCGGCCGTGTTCCTCGAACGCGACGGCAACAATCGCGACGTCACGGTCGACGAGGCGCGCTATCACGACCTGGTCGTGATGGGACGCCCGGCCGGGCCCGACGACCTGACGACGGACGGCACGTCGGACGTGCTGCTCGATAGCGGACGGCCGCTGCTGCTGGCGCCGTCCGCGCCTTGCGCAAATCCGCTCACGACGGTGGCGATCGCGTGGAAGCCAAGCGCGCCGTCGGCGCGGGCGGTGGCCGCGGCGATGCCGCTGCTCGCAAAGGCGGAGAAGGTCCATATCCTCGGCATCGTCGAGGACCGTCCGGATGAGGAGGACGTGCTTGCCTCGGTCGAGAAGCTGGCGGCGCATCTGCGCAGGCATGGGATCAGGTCCGAGGCCGGTCATGTCCGCGCCGGCGACCGAAATGCCGCGGAGGTCCTGCTCGACACGGCGGATCGGACGCTGAAGGCCGGCGTTCTGGTGATGGGCGGCTATGGACATAGCCGGGCGCGCGAATTCGTTTTCGGCGGCGTCACGCGCCGGGTGCTGCACGACGCGCCGCTGCCGATATTCCTGAGCCACTGAACACGCGGAGTCGAACGATGAAAGCCTTGGTCTATGGCGGTCCCGGACAAAAGTCGGTGGAGGAGCGGCCCACGCCGCGCATCGCGGCGCCGAGCGACGCCATCGTGAAGGTCACGAAAACCACGATCTGCGGCACCGACCTGCATATCCTTAAAGGCGACGTCGCGACCTGCGCGCCGGGACGCATCCTGGGCCATGAGGGCGTCGGGATCGTCGAGAGCGTGGGCGGCGCCGTCACCGCGTTCAAGAAGGGCGATCATGTGCTGATCTCCTGCATCTCGGCCTGCGGCAAGTGCGAGTATTGCCGGCGCGGCATGTATTCGCATTGCACGACCGGCGGCTGGATCCTGGGCAACACGATCGACGGAACGCAGGCGGAATATGTCCGCACGCCGCATGCCGACACCAGCCTCTACCGCATCCCGCCGGGCGCCGACGAGGAGGCCCTCGTCATGCTGAGCGACATCCTGCCGACCGGGTTCGAATGCGGCGTCTTGAACGGCAAGGTCAAGCCGGGCGACACCGTCGCCATCGTGGGCGCCGGCCCGATCGGGCTCGCGACGCTTCTGACGGCGCAGTTCTATTCGCCGGCCGAGATCATCCTGATCGACCTGGACGAGAACCGGCTGGCGGTCGCCAGGCGCTTCGGCGCGACCAGGACGGTCAAGGCGGCGGCGGAGGAGGCGACGGCGGCGGTGATGAAGCTGACCGACGGACGCGGCGTCGACGTCGCCATCGAGGCGGTCGGCGTGCCGGCGACGTTCGAGCTGTGCGCCCAGATCGTCGGGCCGGGCGGCACCATCGCCAATATCGGCGTGCATGGAAAGAAGGTGGACCTGCACCTGGAGACGCTGTGGTCGCAGAACATCGCGATCACCACGCGGCTGGTCGACACGGTGTCGACGCCGATGCTGCTGAAGACGGTGCAGGGCGGCAAGATCGACGCGACCAAGCTCATCACGCACCGCTTCGCGTTCGCGGATATCCTGAAAGCCTATGACACGTTCAGCCGCGCGGCGGAGACCCAGGCGCTGAAGGTCGTGATCGCGACGTAAGCAGCATCTCGCGGAATCAATCCGCGTTGTCATTCCCGCGAAGGCGGGAATCCAGGCTTGCCGCCCCGTCGCTGGATGCCCGCCTTCGCGGGCATGACAGTTTTCGTTTGCGCTCCCTCACACCCCGAACGGGACGACCTTGTTCGCGGCGTCGTGGCCGATGTCGGCTTCTCCGAGATAGGGAATGCCCGAAATCGCGCACCAGTGGCGCGCGATCTCGTCCGGCGTCCGGCCGAAGGGCGGGTCGTTGTCGGGAATATCGCTGACGCGGCCAAGCCTGATGCCGGCGCATTTGCGGATACCGTCGTTCGCCGTCACATGGAACATCAGGCGGTCGATGGCATAGAGGTGCTCCGACACCTCCTCCAGCATCACGACATGGCCCGTCAGGTCCGGTATCAGGGGCGTGCCGATCAGCATGGCGAGGATGGTGAGGTTGAACGCAACCGCCGGTGCCTTGCCGTCGAGGCTGGGTTCGAGTCCCGCTTTGTCGCCGTCCGCGAGATAGCCGAGCGCGCGCAGAACCGCCGCCTCGCCGCCGGCGCGGCGGATGTCGTGCGGGATCGGGCCGTGCGCCACGCGGTAGCCGGCGCGGTAAAGCCCGCCCAGCAGGAAGCCGCCGTCGCTATAGCCGAGATAGGTCTTGTCGCGGGCCGCGGGCCTCAGGCCTTCCAGCACCGCATCGGCGATGCGGCCCGAGCCGTAGCCGCCGCGCGCGAACCAGACGGCGGCGACGCTTTCGTCGTTCGCGACATCGAGGAAGGCCCGGGCGCGCGCCGCGTCGCTGCCGGCGAAGTGACCCTCCGTCAAGAAACACTGCGGATGGAAGGCGAGTTCGACGCGCGGGCCAAAGGTCGCGGCGGCCAACGCCGTCACGCGCTCGGCGGTCTCGGGATGCAGCCGCGACGCCGGCGCGACGATGCCGATCTTCATCCTTGTCCCTCGCTTGTCACGCCGGTGTCCGGCTTATAGCGTCCGGCGATGGCACCCTCCAGACCTTACTTCTTCTGCGGCATCGGCGGCAGCGGGATGCTTCCGCTGGCGCTGATCGTGAAAGCGCATGGCCACGCCGTCGCGGGCTCGGACCGCGCCCTCGACCAGGGACGGCTGGCGGAAAAGTTCGACTATCTGCGCCGCGCCGGCATCGAACTTTTCCCGCAGGACGGCAGCGGCGTGACGAGCCCGGAGGCCATCGTCGTGACCTCGGCGGCAGTCGAAGGCAATATTCCGGACGTGCAGGCGGCGCGGCGCATCGGCGCGACGCTGATGCTGCGGGCCGAGCTTCTGTCGCAGCTTTTCAACGAAGCGCCCAACGCCATCGGCGTCGCGGGCACCAGCGGCAAATCGACCACCACGGGGATGATCGGCTGGATCCTGTCCGCTTGCGGCCTCGATCCGACGGTGATGAACGGCGCGGTGATGCTCAATTTCGCCAGCGAGGACGCGCCCTTCGCGAGCGCGCTGGTCGGCAACAGCGATCTCTTCGTCAGCGAGGTCGACGAAAGCGACGGCTCCATCGCGCGCTACAGTCCGCGCGTCGCGGTGCTGAACAATGTCGCGCTCGACCACAAATCGATGGACGAATTGCGCGCCCTGTTCCGCGCCTTCGTCGCCAAGGCCGACCTCGCGGTGATGAACCTGGACAATGACGAGACCGCGACGCTGGCTTACGAGGTGCCGAAGGGCAAGCGGCTGACCTACAGCCTCTCCAATCCCAAGGCCGATCTTTTGGCCGAGGACATCGAGCCCTTGCGGGACGGGATCGCCTTCCGGGTGAGCGAGCGCAACGGCGACGCGCCGGTGACGCTGCGCCTTGCCGTGCCGGGGCGGCACAATGTGTCGAACGCCCTGGCGGCGATCGGCGCGGCGCGGGCGGCGGGCGTGGCGCTGGAAGAGGCGGCCAAGGCGCTGGAGCGCTTCAGGGGCATCCGGCGGCGGCTGGAGATCGTGGGCGAGGCCGGCGGCGTCACCGTGTACGACGATTTCGCGCACAACCCGGACAAGATCGCCGCGACGCTGGCGACGCTGCACGACTTCCCGGGACGCCTGCTGGTGCTGTTCCAGCCGCATGGCTTCGGGCCCTTGAAGCTGATGAAGGACCAGTTCATCGATTGTTTCGCGCGCAATCTGGCGGCAGCGGACGCGCTCGTCATGCCCGAGCCGGTCTATTTCGGCGGCACGGTCGACCGCAGCGTGTCGTCCGTCGACATCGTGCGCGGCGTTGAAGCGGGCGGGCGCGCCGCCTATGTCTTCCCCGACCGCGAGGCGTGCGGCGCCAAGCTCCTGGAGCTGGCGCGCGAAGGCGACCGCATCGTGGTGATGGGGGCGCGCGACGACACGCTGTCGCAATTCGCGGCCACACTGATCGAGGCGAGGCGGGCGGGATCATGAGCGGAGCGTCGGATCAAAGGCTTTCGCTCCGGCGCATCATCGTCTTTTCGCTGTCCAACCTGCCGATCGCCGCCATGGGCGTGGTGCCGTTCGTCTATCTGCCGCCTTATCTGTCGGGCCATCTCGGCCTTTCGCTCGCCCTGATCGGCGGCGTGTGGTTCACGGTGCGCGCCGTCGATCTCTTCATCGATCCGGTGCTCGCCTATTTCATGGACCGCACCGTCACGCGCTTGGGCCGCTACCGGGTGTGGATGGCCGCCGGCGTGCCGCTGTTCATGCTGGCGACCTACAAGCTGTTCCTGGCGCCGCCCGGCATCGGCGGCACGTACCTCTTCTTCTGGCTGTTCGCGTTCTATTTCGCCAATTCGGTCCTCTACCTCGCCCTATGGGCGTGGAGCGCAACCCTGGCCACGCAGTATGACGAGCGCTCGCGCGTGTTCGGCGTCGGCGCGGCGGTCGGCGTGGTGGCGGTCGTCGCCTCCCTGCTCATCCCGGTGTTCGCGCCGCTCGCCGGGATGTCGAGCGTCGAGGGCGTGCAGGCGATGGGCTGGGCGATCGTCGTCATGACGCCGGTCGGCGTCGGCCTGGCGGTATGGCGCACGCCGGAGCGCATCAACAAAAGCGCGGCGGAGCACTTCGCGGCCCGGGACTATTGGGAGATCGTCTCCAAGCCGGAAGTGATCCGCCTCTTCTTCTCCCAGGTCGCGCTGACGCTCGGGCCCGGCTGGATGAGCGCGATGTATCTGTTCTATTTCCACGACGTGAAGGGCTTCAGCCAGCAGCAGGCGACGATCCTGCTGCTCGTCTACATCCTGATCGGCATCGTCGGCGCGCCCCTGACCGCGCGGCTCTCGGCGCGGATCGGCAAGCATCGCACCCTGATCGCGACCACGGCGGCGTTCTCGCTCGCGCTGCTGACCGTTCCCCTGGTGCCCTATGGCAGCGTGCTGGGCGGCGTGCCGGTGATGGCGTGGTGCGGCTTCATGGCGGCGGGATTCGGCCTCACCATCAACGCGATGATGGCCGATGTCGGCGACGAGATCAGGCTGAGCCAAGGCCGCGAGCGCATGGGCCTGCTCTATTCGGTGCTCAGCATCGCCGGCAAGCTCACCGCCGCCTTCGCCATCGGGCTCAGCCTGCCGCTTCTGGAATATTTCGGCTATGTCGCCAGGGAGGGCGCGCACAACACGCCGTCGTCGATCCTGGCGCTGCAATGGCTGTTCATCACGGGGCCGATCCTGTTCGTGATGCTGGGCGGGGTGTGCGTGTGGGGCTGGCGGCTGGATGCGGCGAAGCACGCGGATATCCGGGCGCAGCTCGATGCGCGGGACGCGGCGCTGCTGGCGGAAGCGGCGCAGGCGAGCGCGGCACCGCCGCCTCTGGTGCTGGTGGCGGAGACAGAACAGGCGAACTGAGAAACGACGCGACCCTTGCGATAATTCCAGTCTTTCATTCCCGCGCAGGCGGGAATCCAGTCTTGGCGGATTGCCCAGTCTCCTGGATGCCCGTCCGTACGCTGTCGCTACGGACCGCGGGCATGACAATGCTTTTCTACTTCTAAGGCCGCGCGTCGTTCGCCGCTTTCGCGGCGTCGTTCTCCGGCTCGGCGTTGAAGCCCGATTGCGTGATCACGATCCTGTACACCGCGCCGTCGGCCAGCGGCATGTAGTTCGCGTCGCCGAATTTGCGGTCCTCCGTATAGAACTGCGTCAGCAGCCAGTTGCGCCACGCGTCCGGCACGTAGGAATTCACCACCGGCTTGCCGCGCAGGTCGCAGGAGGTGATCGGCTTGCCGTTGCCGCGCTCCGCCGTGAAATACTTGTTCGAGACCTGGTCGAGCGTATAGGTCGCGTCGAGGCCGAGCACGTTCGCCCACGCCTTCCATTTCTGCACCCGCCCGCCGATCAGCCATTCGTCGCCCTGCAGCTTGCAGGGCTGGTCGGGGATCGCGCCGTCGAGACGGTGCACCGTGACAAGGTAGAGATCGTGCGACGGATCGAGCGCCTTGACGCGCACCTCGGCCACCGGCCCCTCATGCGTCAGACGCGTGAAGAGCTGCATGTTGAGGCCGACCAGGCTGAGCGCCAGGCCGATGGCCGCCGCGGTCGTGCCGCCGACCATGCGCCGCCCGGCGCGGCCGTGCTCGCCCTGGAAGATGTTCCCGATGCCGCTGACCACGAAGAGCACGCCGAACGCGGCCACGGCCACCGGCGCCAACCACCACAACATTCCCAAGGCTGCTCTCCCACGAAGCGACGCCCCACTCTAGCGAAGTTTGTGTCAAAATCCCGGTTCGGCACAGGGGAGTTCCATGGAGAAGATCGCCTTGGTTACCGGCGCGGGGAGCGGCATCGGCCGCGCCGTGGCGGTCGCGCTCGCCAAAGACGGCTATGCCGTGGTGCTGGCGGGGCGGCGGGAGGAGGCTTTGGCCGGAACCGCCGCGCTGGGTTCCGGCACGACGATGGTGCCGGTGCCGACCGATGTCGCGAAGCCGGGCGAGGTGGCGGCGCTGTTCGCGCTGGTGAAGGGCCGTTTCGGGCGGCTCGACCTTCTGTTCAACAATGCCGGCACCGGCGCGCCGCCCGTGCCGATGGAGGACCTGACGCTGGCTGAGTGGCAGGCGGTCGTGGACGTCAATCTGACCGGGCCGTTCCTGTGCACCCAGGCCGCGATGCGGCTGATGAAGGAACAGGTGCCGCGCGGCGGGCGGATCATCAACAACGGCTCGATCTCGGCGCACGCGCCCAGGCCGAACTCGGCGCCCTATACCGCGACCAAGCACGCGATCACGGGATTGACCAAGGCTGTGGCGCTGGACGGGCGGGCGTTCGACATCGCCTGCGGCCAGATCGATATCGGCAATGCCGAGACGCCGATGACGGCGCGGATGCGCAAAGGTGTGGTGCAGCCGGATGGAACGGTGAAGGCCGAGGCGACGATGGACGTCGAGGCGGTGGCGAAGGCGGTGCTCTACATGGCGAGCCTGCCGCTGGACGCCAATGTGCTGAGCATGACCGTGATGGCGACGAAGATGCCGTTCGTGGGACGGGGGTAGCGATGCCCTACCCTCCCCTTGAGGGAGGGTAGCTATCGCTGGCGCAGCAGCGCGCGGAATTGGCGGTCGCGTTTCAGGAAGACTTCGCGGCGCATGGCGCCGTTCCGCGTGCGGTGGCGCTCGGCATAAATCAGCGTCCATTTGCCGCCGCGCGTGAATTTCGCGCCGCTGCCGCCATTGTGCTGCTCCAGACGCCGGTCGAGGTCGAGCGTCCAGCCGACATAGGTCCGCCTGGGGCGCGAGCGGCTGATGAGGACGTAGACGAAGGCGGGCATGCGGGGCTGCTTCGCGGGAATCGCTTCCAGAGTGTCATTCCCGCGCAGGCGGGAATCCAGAGCAGGCGGCGGCGCACTTGCGGCGCTGGATGCCCGCCTGCGCGGGCATGACAACTTTGTCAAGCGGCGAGCGCCAAGCGGGCCGGATGCCAGAGTGCGGCCAGCGCTTCTTCCACCGCGCGCGGATCGGTCAGGCGGCAGAGGCGCGATTTGGTTTCGCGGCGGGACTCGGGCGATGCGGGCACGCCGGCGGTTTCGATGTACCAGGCGAGATGCTTGCGGAAGATCTTCAGGCCCAGCCGGTCGCCGTAGAAGCGCAGCGATTCACGGAAGTGCCCGAGCACGATGGCGAGGCGTTCGTCCTGCGCCGGCTCGATCGCGTCGCCGCCGTTCCGCAGGGCGCGGTCGATCGCGGACGCGATCCACGGGCGGCCATAGGCGCCGCGGCCGATCATCACCGCATCGGCACCCGATTGCGCCAGGGCTTCGCGGGCGCTCGGTGCATCGACGATGTCGCCATTGACGATGACGGGGATGTTCACGGCCGCCTTCACCGCGGCGACCGCACGCCAGTCGGCCGTGCCGCCGTAGAATTGCTGCCGCGTGCGGCCGTGCACGGTGACGGCGCGGATGCCGAGCGCCTGCGCCCGGGCGGCAAGCTCGGGCGCGTTCTTCGAGGCGTCGTCCCAGCCGAGCCGCATCTTCAGCGTCACGGGGCGCGACGTCGCGTCCACCGTCGCGGCGATCAGGCGCTCGGCGAGACCCAGATCGCGCATCAGCGCCGAGCCGGAGAGGCCGCCGGTCACTTCCTTGGCCGGGCAGCCCATGTTGATGTCGATGAGGTCGGCGCCGGCGGCCTCGGCCATCCGGGCGCCCCGCGCCATCCATTCGGCGCGGCGGCCGACGAGCTGGATCACGGTCAGCGGCAAGCCGTCGCCGACCGCGGCGCGGCGCACCACGTCGGGGCGGCCGGCGGCGAACAGCTCGCAGGCCACCATCTCGGTCGCGACGTAAGCGGCACCCAGCGCCGAGGCGGCGCGGCGGAACGGCAGGTCCGACACCCCGGTCATCGGCGCGGTCAGGACGCGGCCGCCGATGGGGATGCCGCCGATGGTGAAGCCGGTCATGACGCGGTTCTAACAGAGCGCGGGCGGTCTGGCGAAGGCCGGGCGTTGTTGGCAAGCTTCGGCCATGTGGAAGGGCGTTCTTCTCTATGCAGGCCTCCTGGCCGGCGGCGCGTTCGCGCTGCAATGGCTGCAATACGAATATGTGACGCGGATGTTCGCCACCGAGATCTATATCGGGCTGATCGCGCTCGGCTTCGCGGGGCTGGGCGTGTGGGCCGGATACCGGCTGACGCCGCGCGGGGCGGCGGAGGCGTTCGAGCGCAACGCGGCGGCGCTCCGGTCGCTCGGGGTCACGGAACGCGAGGTCGCGGTGCTCGACCTGCTGGCCGCCGGGCAGTCGAACAAGGAGATCGCGCGCAGCCTGGGCGTGTCGCCCAATACGGTGAAGTCGCACATCCTGCACCTGTTCGAGAAGCTGGAGGTCCAGCGCCGGACCCAGGCGGTGCGCAAGGCGCGGGAGCTGCGGCTGGTGCGGTAGCTTCCCATCTTCATCCCGGCTCGCGCTCGCTCCGCTCGCTTGGCCGGGATGACAGCTTGTATAAAATCGGCCGATTTCCGCCATTTCACCCTTTTAGGCGATACCGGGAGGGCGCGGGGCGCGGCTAGGGTCGGATCGTCGTTCGGGCACATAGGGGATCGTCATGCTCAGGATTTCGCTTATTTTCGGCGCGATTGCCGGCTTCATCGTCATCGGCGTCCTGATCGCCGGACTGACCGTCCTGCGCGGTCAACATTTCCTGACCACGGAATGGTTCGGCTATCTCACCATGATCGTCGCGCTGTCGATGATCTTCCTAGGCATCAAGCGGCATCGCGACGAGGCGCTGGGCGGGGTCATCAAATTCCTGCCGGCCTTCGCCCTCGGACTGGGGATCGCGGTGGTCGCGGGCGTCGTCTATGTCGCGGCGTGGGAGGTCTATCTCGCCGCCACCGGCTATCATTTCATGGATGCCTATGTCGCCGGCATCATCGCCTCCAAGAAGGCCCATGGCGTGAGCGGCGCGGCCCTGGCGGCGCAGGTCGCCGAGCTGGACGCGATGAAGGCGCAATACGCCAATCCGCTGTACCGCCTGCCGATGACCTTCCTGGAGATCTTCCCGGTCGGGCTGATCATCGCGCTGATCTCCGCCGTCGTGCTGCGCAATCCGCGGGTGCTGCCGGCCCGGGCGTGAGGCCGGGCGGTCGCGGGACGGCATGACGAAAACGAAAGCCGGCGAGGCGGGTTATTCCCGCGGGGCGGGCTGCACGGCGATGAGCTGCATGTTGAAGACAAGGGTCTGGTTCGGTCCGATGTCGGCGCCGGCGCCCTCCGCGCCATAGCCGAGATCGGCGGGGATCACGATCTGCCATTCGTCGCCGACATGCATCAGCTTGAGCGCCTCCACCCAGCCGGGGATGAGCTGGCCCGCCGGGAAGCTGGCGGTCTGGCCGTGCTGGGTGCGGTCGAAGACATGGCCGTCGATCGTCCAGCCCTTATAGGTCACGGTCACGACATCGGTCGGGCTCGTCACCTGTTTGCCGTGGCCGGCGGTGATGACGCGGTATTGCAGCCCGTCGGGCAGAGTCTTGACGTCCTTGCGCGCACCGTTGTCGGCGAGGAATTTGGCGTTCGATTCCGGCGTCAGATCGTATTGCGGCGCCCCCGCCTTGTCGCCGCAGCCGGCGAGCAGGATGAAGCCGAGCACGAACGGCGCGCAGATCGTGGCAAGACGCATGGCAGAGCGGTCCTTCGTGAAGCGGCGGGACCATATCAGAAATCCCGGGCGCGCCAGCCCCTAGGCGCGGCCGGTCAGGCCGTAGACCGCCAGGCCGATCCATTCGTGGAGCGCCGTGCCGATATTCACCATCTCCCGCGACGGAAGACGGAAGCGAAGGCCGGCATTGTCCCCCGAGATGTAGTCGGACGGCCAGGGCACCATCTTCCAGCCGAGCCGCTTCGCGATCGCCATCGCGCGGGGCATGTGGATGGCGGAGGTCACCAGCATCCAGGTCTCGCCCGGCCTGGGGTGCACCAGCTTCATCGAATCGACGACGTTCTGGCCGGTGTCGCGCGAGGCCTGCTCGAAGCGCAGGCGTCCCGGCGCGACGCCCGCCGTCGCGGCGACGTCGCCGACCGTGGCACGCTCCGCCGCTTCGATCCGCGGGTTGTCGCTGGAGGCACCGGTATAGACGAGCGTCGCGGCGGGAAACCGCTTGGCGAGCTCCGCGCCGGCGAGAATCCGGAAGACGCTGGCATTGTGACCCTGCACGCCGCGGCTGGCGAACACGCGCCATTCCGACCCGCCGTCGAGGACGAGGATGCCGTCGACCCGCGCCGGCAGCGGCGGGCGGGGATATTGGTTTTCCAGCGGCCGCGCCAGCCAGCGGTCGACCGGGAGGAAGGCGAGGCAGAACAGAAGCGCGACCGCGGCGGCCAGCAGGCGCTGCTGCCAGACGCGGCCAAAGCGGCCGGCGACCAGGGCCGCCGCGAGCAGCAGGAATATCAGGACCACGGGATCGAAGAGATAAAACGTCAAGGAATGCAGCATGACGGTCCCCCGGAACGAAAACGGCGCGCCGAGCATAGCGCGCCGTTTGCCGTTCCGCTCGCGCGGCGGATCAGAGCAGGTCGCCGCCGGTCGCCGAGGCGGTGGTGCCGAACTGCTTATAGGCCTTGATGACGTTGCGGCCCGTGGTCCATTTGTGGACCTCGTCCGGGCCGTCGACCAGGCGCTGCGAGCGGATATGGGTGTACCAGCCGGCCAGGGGCGTATCCATCGAATAGCCCAGCGCGCCGTGGAGCTGGATCGCGGTGTCCACCACCTTGTGCACCATGTTGGCGAGATAGACCTTGGCGATGCCGTTCTCGTTCCTGAGGTCGAGACCCTTCTCGGCCTTGTAGGCGATGTGCAGGATCATCAGCCGCGCGATGTAGATCTGGCTGGCGCACTCGGCCAGCATGAACTGCACCGCCTGGCGCTCGTCGAGCTTCTTGCCGAAGGTCGTGCGGCTGGTGACGTGCTTGACCGCGAGGTCGAGGGCGCGCTGCGCCATCGAGACATTGTGCATGCCGTGCCGCAGCCGGCCGTAAGCCAGGCGATGCTGGCCCATGTTGAAGCCGTTGCCTTCGCCGCCGAGCAGATTTTCCGCCGGCACTTCGAGATCCTTGATCTCGATCTCCGAATGGCCGCCGCCGAGGATGTGGGAGAGCGGGCCCTCCGCCGCCATCGTCTTGATGTCGCGCTTGATCCTGTAGCCGGGGTTGGGGAGCTCGACGAGGAAGGTCGAGAATTGCTGGTGGCGCGGCGCGTCGGGATTGGTCTTGGCCATCACCAGCGCGATGTCGGCGACGGAGGCGGCGGAGGAAAACCATTTCTCGCCGTTCAGCACATAGGCGGAATTGCCCTTCTTCTCCGCCTTGGTCTGCATGCCGGTGGCGTCGGCGCCGGCCGCCTTCTCGGTCATCGAATAGCAGATGCGCTTTTCGCCGTTGAGCAGGGGTTTAAGGAATTTCTCCTTCTGGAATTCGGTGCCGTTCTGCAGGAGCGTCAGCATGGTCGCGTCGTCGGGACCTTGCGTGTTCATCGACAGGGCGCCGAGATAGCTCTCGCCCAATTCCATCTGCACCAGCGCATTGGCGAGCGGGCCGAGGCCCATGCCGCCATATTCCTTGGGGATGAAGGGGCACCACAGGCCCTGCTCGCGCGCCTTCTTGCGCAGGGCGCCGAGCGTGGTCTTGTAGTCGGCGCCGGCGAGCAGCTTTTCCTGCGCCGGGATGCATTCGTCATGCACCCATTGGCGGACCTTTTCGCGGATCGCCTTGGCTTCCGCGGGAATCTCGAAGTCGATGGCCATGTCTGTTCCTCTCCTGGGATGTCGGATGGGCGGACTGTACGGCGAAGTCCGCCCCACCGGCCATCGTGACCCTGAGGGAGCTTCGGGCGGTTTTCCGCGGCGGGTCGCACAACTGACAACTTGTCATTTCTTAGTCTGTGTGTCATGAGAGGCCAAAGCAGGGTGGAAAAGCGCATGGCTCTCGAGCATTTCGACGTCATCATCGTGGGGGCGGGGCTTTCCGGCATCGGCGCCGGCTATCACCTCCAGACGAATTGCCCGGGCAAGAGCTACGCCATCCTGGAAGGCCGCGACGCCATCGGCGGCACCTGGGACCTGTTCCGCTACCCGGGCATCCGCTCGGATTCCGACATGTACACGCTGGGCTATGCCTTCAAACCCTGGACGCAGGCCAAGGCGATCGCCGACGGGCCCGCGATCCGCACCTATGTGCGCGAGACGGCGGCCGAGAACGGCATCGACAAGCACATCCGCTTCAACACACAGGTGAAGCGCGCCGACTGGTCGAGCGCCGAGGCGCGCTGGACGGTCGAGGCCGAGACGGGCGCGCAGAAGCAGATCGTGCGCTTCACCTGCAATTTCCTCTTCATGTGCAGCGGCTATTACGACTACGCCTCCGGCCACGATCCGGACTTCGCCGGCCGCGCCGACTTCGCCGGCAGGATCGTGCATCCGCAGTTCTGGCCGCAAGACCTCGACTATCGCGGCAAGAAGGTCGTGGTGATCGGCAGCGGCGCCACCGCGGTCACGCTGGTGCCGGAGATGGCGAAGGAGGCCGCGCATGTCGTCATGCTGCAGCGCTCGCCGACCTATGTGGTCTCGCGCCCGGCGGAGGACGCGACCGCGAACTGGCTGCGCGCCAAGCTGCCGCCGATGCTCGCCTACAATATCACGCGCTGGCGCAACGTGCTGTTCGGCATGTTCTTCTTCAACCTGGCGCGCAAGAAGCCGGAGAAGACCAAGGCCGGGCTGATCGAGATGGTGAAGAAGGAGCTCGGCCCGGACTACGACGTCGGCACGCATTTCACGCCCAGCTACAATCCGTGGGACCAGCGGCTGTGCCTGGTGCCCGACAGCGACCTGTTCCGTTCGATCAGGAGCGGCAAGGCCGAGGTCGTCACCGACCATATCGAGCGCTTCACGCAGCGCGGAATTCTTCTCAAGTCCGGCAAGGAGATCGAAGCCGACGTCATCGTCACCGCGACCGGATTGAAGATGCAGCTCCTGAGCGGGCTTCAGGTGACGATCGACGGCGTGGCGAAGGCCATGTCCAAGACGATGAGCTACAAGGGCATGATGTATTCCGACGTGCCCAATCTCGCCTCGTCCTTCGGCTACACCAATGCGTCCTGGACGCTGAAATGCGACCTGACCTGCGAATATGTCTGCCGCATGATCAACTACATGGACCGCAAGGGCTTCGAGATCGCGACGCCCAAGAGCGATCCGACGGTCGCGGAGATGCCGTGGCTCGATTTCTCGTCGGGCTATGTGCAGCGGGCGCGCGACGTGCTGCCCAGCCAAGGCGCCACGAAGCCGTGGCGGCTGTACCAGAACTATGCGCTCGATATGCTGACGCTGCGCTTCGGCAAGGTGGACGACGGCACGATGCGGTTCGAAAAGGCGCATCCGGTGGCGCGGCCCGCGCCGGAGCGGATGGCGGCGGAGTAGCGGAACGCGGCCGAAGCGCGCTAGGAAGGACGCATGACCGTCCTCGTCACCGGCGCCGCCGGGTTCATCGGCTATCATGTCGCGACCGCCCTCTTGGCGCGGGGCGAGCGCGTTGTCGGCATCGACAATCTCAACGACTATTACGAGGTGTCGCTGAAGGAGGCGCGGCTGGCGCGGCTGAGCCCCCACGCCGGGTTCAGCTTCGAGAAGCTCGACATCTCCGACCGCGACGCCATCCTCGCGCTCGGCGAGCGCCATGGCGAGATCGACCGCATCGTCCATCTCGCGGCCCAGGCCGGCGTGCGCTATTCGCTGGTCGACCCCTACACCTACATCCAGTCCAACGTCATGGGCCAGGTCGTGATGCTGGAGATGGCGCGGCGCCTGCCATCGCTGTGCCACTTCGTCTATGCCAGTTCGTCCTCGGTCTATGGCGCCAACACCGACATGCCGTTCTCGGTGGCGCAGCGCGTCGACCGGCCCAACTCGCTCTATGCCGCGACCAAGCGCGCCGACGAGCTGATCGCGCACACCTATGCCCATCTCTACCGCCTGCCTTCGACGGGCCTGCGCTTCTTCACCGTATACGGGCCCTGGGGCCGGCCGGACATGTCGCCCATGCTGTTCGCGCGCGCCATCCTGGCGGGCGAGAAGATCCGCGTCTTCAACGAGGGCGAGATGTGGCGCGACTTCACCTATATCGACGACATCGTGGACGGCGTGCTGCGGGCGCTCGACCGCCCGGCGGCGGGCGAGCCGCCGCACGCGGTCTACAATCTCGGCAATCACCGCTCGGAGAAGCTGCTCGACTACATCGCGACGCTGGAAGACGCGATCGGGCGCAAGGCGGACAAGCGGCTGGAGCCGATGCAGGCCGGCGACGTTGCCAGAACCTATGCCGATATCGACGCGACGCGGCGCGACCTGGGCTATGAACCGACGACGCCGATCAGCGTCGGCATCCCGAAATTCGTACAATGGTATCGCGACTATTACCGAGTCTGATGCGTTCAGCATGTAACCGGCAGTAGCGTTGCGTTCCGGGAACTTCCGCGCGCGTGGCGCGTTTCTTCCCCGACAGCACCGCATTCGACCGTACGTTGGGCCTTTGCCGCCGGCGGGCATCGCTGTGCGTGGGTAAGGGCGACACGCCATGAACTATTCGGAGATCGGCAGCCGCGCGTCCTGGCGCCAGGCGCTGGAGCCGACCGAAGGTCCGATCCGAGCCGAGCTCTTTAGCATCGAGCGGCTGGAGCAGCACGCCACCAGCCTCGCCATCGCGCAGCGCGTCTCGCCGGATATCGAGCGCGGCCGCCCCCTCGCCGCCAGGCTCGAGGAGAATGCGCGGCTGATCGCGGATGCCTATCGCGCCATCGTCGTCGCGACGCGGGCGCACCGCTCGGTGCCGCCGGCCGCCGAATGGCTGCTCGACAATTACCACATCGTCGACGAGCAGATCCGCGAGATCAAGGACGACCTGCCGCCGGGCTATTACCGCAAGCTGCCCAAGCTGATCGAAGGCCATCTGCAGGGCTATCCGCGCGTCTTCGGCATCGCCTGGGCGGTGATCGCGCACACCGACAGCGCGGTCGACGTCGCCAAGCTGACGCGCTTCGTCGAGTCCTATCAGCGGGTGCAGCCGCTCACCATCGGCGAGCTGTGGGCCATCGCGATCACGCTGCGCATCACGCTGGTGGAGAATCTGCGCCGCATCGCGGAAGGCATCATCATCCGCCTGAACGCCAGCGCCGAGGCCGACGCCCTGGCCGAGCGCATCCTGGGCGAGGAGGCGAGCGAGCCGATCGGCGATCTCCTCGCCGAGCTGGCGCGCAAGAAGTGGTCGATCCCCTTCGCGGTCGAACTGGCGCAGCGCCTGCGCGACCGCGATCCCGACGTGACGCCGGCGCTGCGCTGGCTGAACGAGCGGCTGGCGCAGGACGGCACCAATGCCGACGACATCGTGCGGCAGGAGGTGCAGCGCCAGAGCGCGATGAACGTCACGGTGCGCAACGTCATCACCTCGATGCGGCTGGTCTCGGCGGTCAACTGGCCGGAGTTCTTCGAGAGCGTCAGCCTGGTCGACGCGGCGCTGCGCGAGAAGACGAATTTCGCGGCGATGGATTTTCCCACCCGCGACCTCTACCGCCGCGCCATCGAGACGCTGGCCCATGAATCGGGGCGCGACGAGGCGGAGGTGGCGGAGCGCGCCGCCGACGCGGCGGCGCGCGCGGGCAAGGGACTGACGGCGGCCGAGCGGGCGACGCGGCGCGAATGCGACGCCGGATTCTACCTGATCGCCGAGGGCCGCCGCGCCTTCGAGCGCGAACTGGGCTGCCGCGTCCATCCCAGGACCGGCCTGTACCGCCGCGTCTCGGAGATCGGCGTCGCCAGCTATGTCGCGGCGATCGGCGTGTTCACCCTGCTGATCGTGGCCGTCGGCCTGGTCGCGGCGATCGATTTCGGCCTGGACCCGCTGGCGATCGCGGCGCTGGCGTTCACCGCGCTGGTGCCGGCTTCCGACCTCGCCATCGCCATCGTCAACCGCGTCATCACCCACCAGATCGGCGCGATGCGGCTTCCGGGCCTCGAGTTGCGCGACGGCGTGCCCGACGACATGAAGACCCTGATCGCGGTGCCGACGCTCCTGACCTCGGAGGCCGACATCGCCGAGCAGGTCGACCGGCTGGAAGTGCATTACCTGTCCAACCCCGATGCGAATTTCACCTTCGCGCTCCTGTCGGACTTCCGGGACGCGCCGGGCGAGCACATGGACGGCGACGAAGCATTGCTCGCCAAGGGCGCCGCAGCCATCGCGGCGCTGAACGCGCGCCATCCGCGCGCCGCGGACGGGGCGCGCTTCCTGCTCCTGCACCGCCGGCGGGTATGGACCGAGGGCGAGGGCAAATGGCTCGGCTGGGAGCGCAAGCGCGGCAAGCTGCACGAATTGAACCGGTTGCTGCGCGACGCGAACGACACGACCTTCGTCGCGGTCGAAGGCCGGCCACCTTCCGTTCCCGCCGGCATCCGCTATGTCATCACGCTCGACGCCGACACGCGGCTTCCGATCGGCGCGGCGCGCCGCCTCGTCGGCAAGATCGCCCATCCCCTGATCCGCCCGCGCTTCGATCCGCAGGCCGGGCGCGTGGTGCGCGGCCACGGCATCCTGCAGCCGCGGGTGACGCCGTCGCTGCCGCTGAGCGACGGCGGTTCGCTGTTCCAGCGGGTGTTCTCGGGCCCCAACGGCCTCGACCCTTACGCCATCGTCGTGTCCGACGTGTACCAGGACCTCTATGAAGAGGGCTCCTATTTCGGCAAGGGCATCTATGACGTCGACGCGTTCGAGGCGGCGCTGGAGCAGCGCTTCCCGGTCTCGGCGGTGCTCAGCCACGACCTGCTCGAAGGCATTTTCGCGCGCGCCGGTCTCGCGAGCGATATCGAGGTGGTCGAGGAATTCCCCTCCCGCTACGACGTCGCCGCGTCGCGCCAGCACCGCTGGGTGCGCGGCGACTGGCAGCTTCTGCCGTGGATCTTCGGCCGCGGGCCGCGCCGCTCCAAGCGCCGCACGGCGATTCCGGCGACCGGGCGCTGGAAGCTGATCGACAATCTGCGCCGCTCGCTCTCGGCGCCGGCGACGCTGCTGACCCTTTTGATCGGCTGGATGCTGACCGCGCCGGTGGCGCTCGCCTGGACCGTCTTCGTGCTGGCGCTGATCGCGCTGCCGACCTTCATCCCGGCGCTGTCGGGGCTTTTGCCGCGCCGCGTCGGCGTCTCGCTGCGCAGCCATTGGCGCGGCGTGGGGCGCGACGTCGAAATGGGAATCATCCAGAGCGCGTTCCTGCTCACCTTCCTGGCGCATCAGGCCTGGCTGATGGTCGACGCCATCGGCCGCACGGTGTGGCGGCTCTTCGTGCGGCGCAAGCGGCTGCTCGAATGGGTGACGACGGCGCAGGCCAACGGCGAGAACGGCTTCGACAGCCGCACGCTGGCGATCCAGATGGGCGCGAGCGCCGTCTCCCTCGCGATCGCGGGCGCGGCGATCGTGTTCGCCGGCGACGACACCTGGCCGATCGCGGCGCCGTTCGGTGCGCTCTGGCTGTTCTCGCCGCTGATCGCGCGCTGGGCCAGCAGCCCGCCGCCGGCCGACAGCGACCTCAAAGTCACCGAAGAGGACCGGCACAGCCTGCGCCGCGCCGGGCGGCGCACCTGGCGCTTCTTCGAGACCTATGTGACCCAGGCGGACAATTTCCTGCCGCCCGACAATTTCCAGGAAGATCCCGAGCCGGTGGTCGCCCACCGCACCTCGCCGACCAATATCGGGCTCTATCTTCTTTCGACGATCGCGGCGCGCGACTTCGGATGGATCGGCACCAGCGACGCGGTGGAGCGGCTGGAGGCGAGCTTCGCGACGCTCGACCGGATGGAGCGCCAGCGCGGACATTTCTTCAACTGGTACGACACGCAGGATCTGCGGCCGCTCGAGCCGCGCTATATCTCGTCGGTCGACAGCGGCAATCTCGCGGGCCATCTGATCGCGCTCGCCCATGCCTTGCGCGAATTCGCCGCCGCGCCGCTCGCGCCCGCCTGGCGCGACGGCATCGCGGACGCCGCCGGACTGGTGCGCGAGATCGCCGGCGGCGACGGCCGCACGCCGGCGCCGGCGCAACTGACCGCCCTGCTCGACGATTTCGCCGCGGCGCTGAAGGGCCCGCCCGGCGACGCCGCGGGCCTGCTCACCACGCTGGAAATCAAGGCGGAAAGGATCGGCGCGCTCGGCGCCGACTGCGGCACCGAGGTGGCCTATTGGGCCGGCGCCCTGCTCGCGACCGTCCATTCGCACAAGCGCGACGCGCAGCTCCTGGTCGATGCGGACGAGGACGATCCGGCCGCGATGGCCGCGGCGCGGCTGGGCCACCGCCTGGAGCGGCTGGCCGAGCGGGCGATGGCGATGTTCGAGGCGATGGAATTCGGCTTCCTGCTCGATCCCAACCGGCTTTTGCTGTCGATCGGCTATCGCGTGAGCGACGCTGCGCTCGACCCGAACTATTACGATCTTCTGGCATCGGAGGCGCGTCTCGCCAGCTTCATCGCCATCGCCAAGGGCGACATCCCGGCGCGGCACTGGTTCCGCATGGGGCGCACGCTGACGCCGCTCCCCGGCGGCTCGGCGCTGATCTCCTGGTCGGGATCGATGTTCGAATATCTGATGCCCGCGCTCGTGATGCGGGCGCCGGCGGGGAGCCTGCTGGCGGAGACCAACCGCTTGGTCGTGCGCCGCCAGCGCGCCTATGGCGACGGGCTGGGCGTGCCCTGGGGCATCTCGGAATCGGCGTTCAGCGCGCGCGACATCGAGCGCACCTATCAGTATTCGAGCTTCGGCGTGCCCGACCTCGGCTACAAGCGCGGCCTGGCGGAGAACATCGTCATCGCGCCCTATGCCACGGCGCTGGCGGCGATGGTCGATCCCGGCCATGCGGCGCGCAACCTGGAGCGGCTGGCCGACGAGGGCGGGCGCGGCATCCATGGCTGGTACGAGGCGCTGGACTATACGCCGTCGCGCCTGCCCGAGGGCGCCAAGGTCGCGATCGTGCGCTGCTACATGGCGCATCACCAGGCCATGAGCCTGATCGCCATCGCCAACGCGCTGCATGACGGGCGGATGCGCGGGCGCTTCCACGCCGAGCCCATCGTGCAGGCGGCCGAGCTTCTGCTGCAGGAGCGCATGCCGCGCGACGTCGTGGTGGCGCGGCCGCCGCCGGCCCAGGTCGCCGAGACGATCCAGATCGGCACCGTCGTGCCCGACGTGCGCCGCCGCTACACCTCGCCCTACAGCCGGCTGCCGCGCACGCATCTTCTGTCCAACGGCGATTTCACCACCATGCTGTCGGTCGCCGGCTCCGGCTATACGCGCTGGCGCGACGTGGCGGTGACGCGCTGGCGCGAGGACCCCACCTGCGACGACTGGGGCAGCTATTGCTTCCTGCGCGACATCGAGAGCGGCGAGGTGTGGTCGGCCGCCTATCAGCCGACGGTCGCCGATCCGGCGCAATACACCGCGACCTTCACCGAGGACCGCGCCGAGATCGTGCGGCGCGACGGCACGATCACCACCCAGCTCGAGCTGATCGTCTCGCCCGAGGACGACGCCGAGGTGCGCCGCATCGGCATCACCAACCAGGGACCGCATGCCCGCGAGATCGAGCTGACCTCCTATCTCGAGCTGGCGCTGGCGCGGCCCGCCGACGACATGGCCCATCCCGCCTTCGCCAAGCTGTTCGTGCAGACCGAGTTCGTGGCCCATCCGGGCGCGATCCTGGCGACGCGGCGCCGCCGCTCCGACGCCGATCCGCAAATCTGGGCGGCGCATCTGGCCGTCGTCGAAGGCGCCCATTCGGGCGAGGTGCAGTTCGAGACCGACCGCGTCCGCTTCCTCGGCCGCGGCCAGACGATCCGCAATCCGGTCGCCATCGCCGAGGGCTGGCCGCTGTCGAACACCGCGGGGCCGGTGCTCGATCCGATCTTCTCGCTGCGCCGGCGGGTGACCGTGCCGCGCGGCGGCACGGTGCGCGTCGCGTTCTGGACCATGGTCGCGCCGACCCGCGAGGAGGTGCTGGAGCTCGCCGAGAAATACGCCGACGAGGGCGCCTTCGACCGCGCCCGCACCCTGGCCTGGACCCAGGCGCAGGTGCAGGTGCAGCACCTGGGCATCCGCGCCGCCGAGGCCCACATCTATCAGCGGCTCGCCAACCACGTGCTCTACGCCGATTCGACGCTCAAGCCGCCGCCGGAGTTCATCAAGCGCGCGGTGCGCAAGGCCTCGACGCTGTGGGCCGCCGGCGTGTCCGGCGACCTGCCGATCGTGCTGGCACGGGTGTCGGAGGACGACGACCTCAACCTGGTGCGCCAGCTCCTGCGGGCGCACGAATATTGGCGCGCCAAGCAGCTCGCCGTCGACCTCGTGATCCTGAACGAGCGCGCCTCGTCCTATGTCCAGGACTTCCAGGGCGCGATCGACGCCCTGGTGCGCATGAACAAGACCATGCCGCACATCTCGCGCCCCGACGTGAAGGGCAGCGTGATCACGCTGCGCACCGACCTGATCTCCGGCGAGACGGCGGAACTGCTCCAGGCGGCGGCGCGCGCGGTCTTGCGCGGACAGCACGGCTCGCTCGCCGACCAGGTCAACGCCGCGCGCGAGCGCCGCTCGGTCGGCGGCCCGCCGCCGCGCCGGCTCCTGCCCGCCGGCACGCCGGAGGCGCCTCTGCCGCCGCCGCCGATGGAGTTCTTCAACGGGCTGGGCGGCTTCGCCGAGCGCGGCCGCGACTTCGTCACCATCATGGAGGGCGGCGAGCGCACGCCGATGCCGTGGAGCAACGTCGTCGCCAACCGCGATTTCGGCTTCCTCGCCTCGGCCAGCGGCGGCGGCTTCACCTGGAGCGTCAACAGCCAGCAGAACCAGATCACGCCGTGGTCGAACGATCCGGTCGGCGACGCGCCGGGCGAGATCCTGTACATCCGCGACGACGACACCGGACAGCTCTGGACGCCGGTCTCCACCCCGATCCGCGAGCGCAGCGGCCGCTATACGGCGCGCCACGGCCAGGGCTACAGCCGCTTCGAGCACAACATGCACGGCATCGGCGCGGAGCTGACCTTGTTCGTTCCGCCGGACGATCCGATCAAGATCGCGCGGCTGAAGCTGACCAATCTTTCGGGGCGCGAGCGCCGGCTGTCGGTCACCGCCTTCGTCGAATGGGTGCTGGGCTCGGCGCAGCGCCAGGGCCGCACCCTCATCGTCACCGAGATCGACCCCGCGACCGGGGCGATGCTGGCGCAGAACCGCTGGAACAACGACCTGGGCGAGCGCGTCGCCTTCCTCGACCTCGCCGGCAGGCAGAGCGCCTGGACCGGCGACCGCACCGAATTCATCGGGCGCGACGGCGGGCGCGACCGGCCGCTCGGCCTGGTGCACGGCACCAAGCTGTCCAACCGCTGCGGCGCGGGCTTCGATCCCTGCGGCGCGATGCAGACGCGCGTGAAGCTCAGTCCCATCGGCACGACCGAGGTCGTGGTGTTCCTGGGCGAGACGGCGACGCGCGCCGAGGCGCAGGCCCTGATCGACAAATACCGCACCGCCGACCTCGACGCGGCGTTCGGCGCCGCGACCGGGCAATGGGACGCCATCCTCGGCACCGTCCAGGTCAAGACGCCGGACCGCTCGCTCGACATCCTGATGAATCGCTGGCTGCTCTATCAGACGCTGGGCTGCCGCATGTGGGCGCGCACCGGATTCTACCAGGCGAGCGGCGCCTATGGCTTCCGCGACCAGCTGCAGGATTCGATGGCGCTGTGCGTGACGCGGCCCGACATCGCGCGCGAGCATCTGCTGCGCGCCGCGGCGCGGCAATTCCCCGAGGGCGACGTGCAGCATTGGTGGCTGGCCGAGACCGGCCGCGGCATCCGCACGCGCATCTCCGACGACCGCGTCTGGCTCGCCCATGTCGCGGCGCATTACGTCACCACGACCGGCGATATGAGCGTGCTCGACGAGCTCGTGCCGTTCCTGGAGGCGCCGCTACTGCGGCCGCAGGATCACGACAGCTTCTCGCAGCCCACCGTCAGCGAGCGCACCGCCAGCCTGTTCGAGCATGTCGTGCTGGCGCTCGACGGCGCGCTGGCGACCGGCGTGCACGGCCTGCCGCTGATGGGCACCGGCGACTGGAACGACGGCATGGACAATGTCGGCGCGGGCGGCAAGGGCGAGAGCGTGTGGCTCGGCTGGTTCCTCTACGCCACGCTGAACGACTTCGCGGCGCTCGCGGAGCGGCGCGATTCGGCGGAAGCCGCGGAAGCGGCGCGGCGCTGGCGCGCGCATGCCGCGCAGCTCAAGGACGCGCTGGAGGCGCAGGCCTGGGACGGCGACTGGTACCGCCGCGCCTATTTCGACGACGGCACACCTTTGGGCTCGGTGGCGAGCGCCGATTGCCGGATCGACACCATCGCACAGTCCTGGGCGGTGATCTGCGGCGCCGCCGAGCCGACGCGCGCGGCGCGGGCGATGGCGGCGGTCGACAAATATCTCGTGCAGCGCGACCAGAAGCTGTCGCTGCTGTTCACGCCGCCCTTCGACAAGCCGGCGCACGATCCGGGCTACATCAAGGGCTATCCGCCGGGCATCCGCGAGAATGGCGGGCAGTACACCCATGGCGCGGTGTGGGCGGCGCAGGCCTATGCGATGCTGGGCAATGGCGACCGGGCGCATGAGCTTCTCGCCATGCTCAACCCGATCAACCATTCGGACAATCCGGCGGCGATGCACCGCTATCAGGTCGAGCCCTATGTCGTGGCGGCCGACGTCTATTCGATGCCGCCGCATGTCGGGCGCGGCGGGTGGACCTGGTACACCGGCTCGGCGGCGTGGTTCTACCGCACCGCGCTCGAGCGGCTGCTTGGTTTCCGCAAGGAGGGGGCGAGCCTGGTGCTCGATCCGTGCATCCCGCGCGGCTGGCCGAGCTTCGAAATCGTCTACCGCCACGGCACGGCGACCTACACGATCTCGGTGGAGAACCCGCTGGGCGTCTGCCGCGGCATGCTTTCGCTGAAGGTCGACGGGGAGACCGTCACCGGCAACCGCATTCCGCTGGCCGACGACGGCAAGGCGCATGCAGTGCAGCTCGTATTGGGATAGCGGCGCGAGCTTTATGCTTTACGACTCCTTAACGCCGGCCTGAGAGCATAAGGCGTCGCACCGAGCGCCGCGCATGCACATTCCCTATGGACGCCAGTCGATCGACGAGGCCGATATCGCAGCGGTCGTGCGCGTCCTCAAATCCGATTTCCTGACGCAAGGCGCCGTCGTTCCCGCCTTCGAGCGGGCGCTGGCCGAAGCCGTCGGCGCGCGTCACGGCGTGGCGGTGCAGAACGCGACCTGCGCGCTGCATATCGCCTGCCTGGCGCTGGGCGTCGGCCCCGGCGATCTGGTGTGGACCAGCCCCAATTCCTTCGTCGCCTCGGCCAATTGCGCGCGCTATTGCGGCGCCGAGGTCGATTTCGTCGACATCGATCCGGTCAGCTTCAACATGAGCGTGACGCTGCTGGCGGAGAAATTCGCCGCCGCGAAGAAGACCGGCCGGCTGCCCAAGGTGGTCATCCCTGTGCATTTCGCCGGGCAGAGCTGCGACATGGCGGAGATCCGCGCCATCGCGCACGAATACGGCGCCAAGGTGATCGAGGACGCGTCGCATGCGGTGGGCGGCAGCTATCGCAACGGGCGCGTCGGCGGCTGCGAATATGCCGACATCGCGGTCTTCAGCTTTCATCCCGTCAAGATCATCACCACCGGCGAAGGCGGCATGGCGATGACGAACGACGGCGCGCTGGCGGAGCGCATGGCCGACCTGCGCAGCCACGGCATCACGCGCGATCCGGCGCGGCTGGCCGATGCCGGCGAAGGCGCCTGGTATTACGAGCAGCAGGGGCTCGGCTTCAACTATCGCATGACCGAGATGCAGGCGGCGCTCGGCCTGTCGCAGCTTTCCCATCTGGGCGAATGGATCGCGCGGCGCAACGCCATCGCGCGCGCCTATGACGGGGCCCTGGCGGGGCTGCCGCTGATCCTGCCGAGGGTCGCGCCGGCGCGGATGTCCGCCTGGCATCTCTATGTCGTGCAGCTCGCCGCGGGCGCGAAGCCGACGCGGCGCGAATTCTTCGACGCGATGCGGGCCAAGGGCATCGGCGTCAACGTCCACTACATCCCGATTCCGTGGCAGCCGGATTTCCAGCGCCTGGGCTTCGCGCGCGGCCAGTTTCCCGCCGCCGAGCGCTATTACGAGCGCGCGGTCTCGCTGCCGATCCATGCCGGACTGACCGAGGCGCAGTTCGACATCGTCGCCGGAACGATCCGCGACTTTCTGGGCTGAACGTCCCGCCGCGCCTTCGTGCAAAAAAGCGGACGGTCCTCGCAAGGGCGCACAAGGCGCCGGACGCGGCTTCTGCGAAGACGGAAGCATGGACAATCGGGCACAGCAGGCCGCGGGCCGCCAGGAACACATCGCCGTCGCGCTGGCCGCCATCGCCGGCTTCGTCGACGCCTACGGCATCGTGCGCTACGGCACCTATCTTTCGTTCATGAGCGGAAACACGACGCAGGCCGGCTATCACTCCGGCCTCGGCGATTTCGCCGTCGTGCCGCTGCTGCTGACCGGCATCGCGGGGTTCCTGTTCGGCTCCTTCATCGGCAATTTCTATCGTCCGCCGTTCGGCCCGCTCACGCGGCGGGTGACGCTCGTCGCGATCGCGGCCGCGCTCGCCTTCGTCTTCGGCCTCGCGCTCGCCGGCCTCTCGCCGACGATCCTGGCGGTGGCGCTGCTCAGCGTCGCGATGGGCGCAATGAATACGTCGCTGCCGAGCGTCGGCAAGCAGCAGGTCAATCTCACCTTCGTGACGGGCACGCTGAACCGGCTCGGGACGCATCTGGCCCAGGCGGCGCGGCGGGCGCCGCTCTCCGACAGTGAGGGGGCGTGGGACACCCATCTGCGGCGGGCGCTCTGGCTGGCCGGGATCTGGGCGGGATTCTTCCTGGGCGCGGCGCTGTCCGGCGCCGTGACGGCGCACGCCGGCCCCTGGGCCCTGCTGGTGCCGATCGGCGCGCTTCTGGTCCTTTCCGCGCTGGACTGAAGGCCCGCCGGCGGACGAACGTCTCGCATGCGTATACCTAAGCATGAGGGACAGCCCAAGCCGTTTCACATATTTTCAGTCCCGAGACATACGACGGGACCGACGAACCCGATACAGGACGATTTAGCCGCGAGCCCGCGTGTTTGACGCCTCCGGTCGGTGCCGGACGGGCGACGGTTGCACGGCGCGCGGCACCCGATTGATAGGAGAAACGACGATGTTCGATGGCGCTGTCGATACCGGCGAAGCCTATTCGTTCGACGCGGAATTGCTCAAGCAGCAATCCGTCGGCTGGACCAGCGGCGAGGCGATGGTGTTCGACCGGCGCGGACGCGGCGAGCAGACGGATTTCCGCCATCGGCTGAACCGCCATGCCATCGCGCTGCACGCGGCCGGGGCCAACACCAGAATGTCGGTCCGGCGCAATGGCGGGACGCAGCAGATGAGCGGCGGCTCGCTCGGCCAGGTGATGCTGGTGCCCGCCCATCACAGCATCGAAGGCTGGTCGGACTTCCCGCAGAATTTCCGCCATGTGGTTGTGCTGCTCGACACCGGCATGATCGACGAGATGATCGACGACGAGAAATTGCCGGGGACGCTCGAATTCTCCTACCGCCACGACATCGGCGACGGCGCGATCGCCGGGCGCATGCGCGAGCTGCAGAACGAGCTCGACAATCCGGGCCTCATGGGAAAGCTCTATGTCGAGAGCCTGTGCTGCGAGATCGCGATCCGCGCGGCGCGGGCGCAGGCGAGCGCGCCTTCGGCGGTGCGGCGCGGCGGGCTGACGCCCAAGCGGCTGCGCATGGTCAAGGACTATATCGAGTCGAACCTGGTGAACGAGATCACGCTCTCCGACCTGGCGGCGGTCGCCGGCGTCAGCTACGCGCATTTCTGCCGGGCGTTCCACACCTCGGTGGGCATGGCCTCGCACCAGTACATCGTGCGGCGGCGCGTCGACATGGCCAAGGAGCTGCTGGCCAAAAGCAAGCTTCCGATCGCGGAGATCGCGCCGAGCGTCGGCTTCGGCGACCAGAGCCATCTGACCAAGCATTTCCGCCGCATCGTCGGAACGACGCCACGGCAATTCCGGAACGCGGCTTGACGGGCTGTCCCGTCGATCTTGTCGATCTCGAAATTTTGCCGGATCAAGAAAAGACGTCGTCATCGCCCGCTTCATGCGGGCGACCCAATTTGGCCGCAAGAAAAATGGGTTGCCCGGACAAGCCGGGCAATGACGACCTTTTCTTATACTCAGATCCGGGCGACCCAACCGCAGTCAGATGCCCTCTTCCGCCCGCCGTCACTCGGCCGGCTTGGGCGAGACGGCGCTGTGGGGGTTGAGGTTGCCGATATGGCCGCTCTCGGTCCCGGCCTTGGGGTCGATCTCGACATTGATCAGCGCCGGCGCGTTCGAGGCCAGCGCCTCGGTCAGCGCCTTGATCAGGCTTTCGGGATCGGCGGCGTGATAGCCGGCGCCGCCGAAGGCCTCGCAGAGCAGCTCGTAGCGCGCCTTGCGCATCAGCACGGTCGGGGACGGATCGCTGCCGCCGGTCGGGTTGACGCCGTCGCCGCGATAGATGCCGCCATTGTTGAAGATCACGACGACGACCGGAAGCTTGTAGCGGCAGATGGTTTCGATCTCCATGCCGCTGAAGCCGAAGGCGCTGTCGCCCTCGATGGCGACGACTTGGCGGCCGCCGGTGACGGCTGCGCCGACGGCGTAGCCCATGCCGACGCCCATGACGCCCCAGGTGCCGGTGTCCAGCCGCATGCGCGGCACCGACATGTCGATGACGTTGCGGGTGATGTCGAGCGTGTTGGCGCCTTCGTTGACGAGATAGACGTCGGTCCGCGCCGCGAGCACGCCGCGGACGGCGCCGAGCGCGCTGTAGAAATCCATCGGGCTCGGCTTCGCGGCCAAGCGCGCCGCCATGTGCTTGGCGTTCTTGTCCTTCTGGCCGCCGAGCGCGTCGAGCCAGGCGGGGCGGCGCGGCATCGGCGTCTGCGCGAGGCCCGCCAGCAGCGCCGCGATCGACGAGCCGATGTCGCCGACCACCGGCGCCGCGACGGCGCGGTTGCTGTCGATCTCGGTCGGCAGGATATCGAGCTGCACGAATTGCGCGGCCGGCGACCATTGCGGGCTCTTGCCGTGGCCGAGCAGCCAGTTGAGCCGCGCGCCGACCAGCATCACCACATCGGCCTCCTTGAGCGCGAGGGAGCGGGCGGCGGCGGCGCAGAGCGGATGATCGTCGGGCAGAAGGCCCTTTGCCATCGACATGGGCAGGAACGGGATGCCGGTCTTTTCGATGAAGGCGCGGATGTCGTCTTCCGCGCGCGAATAGGCGGCGCCCTTGCCCAGGATGGTGAGCGGGCGCTGCGCGCCGGCGAGCAGGCTCAGGGCGCGTGTAACCGATTCCGTATCGGGGATCTGGCGCGGCGCGGCGTCGACGACCTTCACCAACGACTTCGCGCCCGCTTCGGCGTCCATCGTGGCGGCGAGCACATTGGCCGGAAGATCGAGATAGACGCCGCCCGGCCGGCCCGACACCGCGGCGCGGATCGCGCGCGCCAGGCCGATGCCGATATCCTCCGGGCGGTTGATCCGGTACGACGCCTTGGCGAAGGGCTTGGCGGCGTTCATCTGGTCGAGCTCTTCGTAATCGCCCTGCTGCAGGTCGATGATCGCGCGGTCGCTGGAGCCGCTGATCTGGATCATCGGAAAGCCGTTGGTCGTCGCGGCGGCGAGCGAGACCAGGCCGTTGAGGAAGCCCGGCGCGGAGACGGTGAGGCAGATGCCCGGCTTCTGCGTGAGATAGCCGGCGATCGCGGCGGCGTTGCCGGCCGATTGCTCGTGCCGGAAGCTGATGACGCGGATCCCTTCCGCCTGCGCCAGGCGCGCGAGGTCGGTCACCGGGATGCCGGGGACCCCGTAGATCGTGTCGAGGCCGTTGAGCTTGAGGGCATCCACGATGAGGTGGAAGCCGTCGGTCAGCGTTTGAACGTCCGCCGTCTCGGTCATGGCGCAAATCCCTTCATCTTGAAATGTGCGAAGCCCGGTCAGACGACCTTGTCGGCGCGCAGCTTGGCGATCTTGGCGGCGTCGTAGCCGAGACTCTGCAGCACCGCATCGGTGTGCTCGCCGAGCAGCGGAGCGCCGGTGATCTTGGGCGCGAAGTCGGAGAATTTGATCGGGCTGCCGACGGTTAGGTACTTGCCGCGCTTTTCCTGCTCGACCTCGACGATCGTGCCGCTGGCGCGCAGCGCCGGATCGTAGGCGATCTCCTTCATCGACAGGACGGGCGCGCAGGGGATTTCGAACTTGCTCAAATACTCCACGGCTTCGAACTTGGTCTTGTCGGCGAGGAATTTCTCGATCTCGGCGAAGATGTCGAAGATGTGCGGCTGGCGGGCCTTGGCCGTCGCATAGGCGGGATCGTCGGTCCATTGCGGCTTGCCGATGGCTTCGCAGGTCTTCGGCCAGTTCTGCTCCTGGATGGTGAAATAGATGTAGGCGTTGGGATCGGTCTGCCAGCCCTTGCATTTGAGCACCCAGCCCGGCTGGCCGCCGCCGCCCGCATTGCCGCCGCGCGGCACCGCGTCGCCGAACTTGCCGTTCGGGTATTGCGGATATTCCTCGAGATAGCCGACATGCTCGAGACGCTCCTGGTCGCGCAGCTTGACGCGGCAGAGATTGAGCACTGCGTCCTGCATCGACACCGAAACCTTCTGGCCCCTGCCGGCCTTCTCGCGGCCGATCAGGGCGGTGAGGATGCCGATGGCCAGATGCATGCCGGTGTTGGAATCGCCGAGCGCCGCGGCGCTGATGGTGGGCGGGCCGTCCCAGAATCCCGTCGTCGAAGCCGCGCCGCCGGCGCATTGCGCGACGTTCTCGTAGACCTTGATGTCCTTGTAGGGCGATTCCTCGTTGAAGCCCTTGACCGAGCCGAAGATGATCTTCGGATTGAGCTCCTGGATGTGCTCCCAGGTGAAACCCATGCGGTCGAGCGCGCCGGGCGCGAAATTCTCCACCAGCACGTCGGCGCCGCGGATCAGCTCCTCCATGATCTTCTTGCCTTCCGGCGTCTTGGTGTCGAGCTCCAGCGAGCGCTTGTTGCTGTTGAGCATGGTGAAGTAGAGCGCATCGAGACCGGGAAGGTCGCGCAGCTGGCGACGCGTGACGTCGCCGGTGCCGGGCCGCTCGACCTTCAGCACGTCGGCGCCGAACCAGGCGAGCAATTGCGTGCAGGCGGGACCGGCCTGGACGCCGGTGAAGTCGATGATCTTGATTCCTTCGAGGGGCAGGCTCATGGGCGGGGTCTCCGAGTGCCGTTGTGCGCGGATCATGCGGGGGCGAGGGCGAAGGCGCTTGCACCGATTTGCGGCGATTGATACGCGCGTGCTGCCAACCGGGCGGCGCGCGGAAACCCTTTTCGCGCGCGGTTGATTTGGATCAATGAAATAGCGGTTTTCGCAGACGTTTCCGGCGACCAAACGGATTGCCCAGACGAGCCGGGCAATGACGGTCTTCGAGAGATTGAGGCGGCTCTAGTCGTTCGACGGCGGCGCGAATTCGCGGCGCAGCGCAGCGCCGTTCTGGTCCAGCGACGGCGCACCGTCGCGTAGGGACGGATCGTCGTAGCCGCCGATCTTCAGCGGATTGCCGGTCATGCGCATCCCGCCCGCCTCGATCAGCATGTTGCGCGCCTTGGTCTGCGGGTGCTCGGCGGCCTCCGTCACGTTCAGGATCGGCGCGACCGGAATGCCCGCTTCGTGGAGCAGCTTCAGCCAATAGGCGGCGGGCCGGCGCGCCAGCGCCGCTTCCAGCGCGGCCTTGAGCGCGTCGTTGTTGGCGATGCGATCAGCGTTCGATCCGAACCGGCTGTCGCTCGACAGTTCGGGATGGCCGAGCGCGGCGCACAGCCGCTCGAACAGGAGGTCGTTGCCGCAGCAGATCACGAATTGCGTGTCCTGCGCGGCAAAGGTGTCGAACGGCGCGATGAAGGGATGGCGATTGCCGATGCGGCCGAGCGGCTTGCCGGTCGCCGAATATTCCATCAGGCCGTGTTCGAGAAAGGCGAGCGTGCTGTCGAACATCGCGACATCGACATGCGCGCCCCGGCCGGTCTTCTCGCGGGCGTAGAGCGCGCTGGCGATGCCTGCGAACAGGAAGACGCCGCCAGCGATATCGGAGATCGAGGTGCCGACGCGGGTGGGCGGGCCGTCGGGAAAGCCGGTCATGCTCATCAGACCGCTCATCGCCTGCACGATCGTGTCATAGGCCGGATAGGCGGCGTAAGGCCCGGTCTGGCCGAAGCCGGAGGACGAGGCATAGATCAGGCGCGGATTGATCGCCTTGAGCGTCTCATAGGAGAGGCCGAGGCGCTGCATCGTGCCGGGGCGGAAATTCTCGGCCAGCACGTCGGCCTTGCGCACCATGCGAAGCAGCACCGCCTTGTCGGCGTCGTGCTTCAGGTTCAGGACGATGCTTTCCTTGCCGCGGTTCACGAAATTGAAGTAGAGCGACTTGCCGTCGACGAACGGGCCGTAGGCGCGGGTGTCGTCGCCATGCTCCGGCGGCTCGATCTTGATGACGCGCGCGCCCAGATCGCACAGCATCGACGTGCCGAACGGCCCGTTCAGCACATGCGTGAGATCGACGACGAGAATTCCGGAGAAGGGACCAGCCATCGCGGCACCGTGCGGAGGAGACGCCGGGTACGATAGACGCTTTGCGGCGCGCTTCGTTCGAAATTGCGCGAACGGCGCTAGCGCTGCATCTGCATCAGCTTATCCATCGGGAGCATGTTCGCGTTCAGGTTCGCCATGATCCACAGGGAGCCGATCACCACCAGCGCCACGATCAGGATGCCGAAGGCCAGCGCCAGGATGTTGTTGGTGTGGTCCGGCGCGCTGGAGATGTGCAGGAAGAAGACCAGATGCACGCCCATCTGCGCGATGGCGAGTACGGCGAGCAGAACGGGCACGCCCGGGCCGTAGATCAGATGCGTTCCCGCCGCCCAGAACGAGGCGAGGGTGAGCAGCAGCGCGAAGGCGAGGCCCGTCACATAGCCGCTCAGGGCGGCGCGCGGCTCCTCGCCTTCCGTCGCGCCGGGCGCGCGGTCGGGGCGTTCGAACGATGCGTCGGTCACGACAGGCCTCCGATCAGATAGACGGTGGTGAAGAGCGCGATCCACACGATGTCCAGCGCATGCCAGAACAGGCTGAAGCACAGCAGCCGCCGCACCACGAAGGGACGGAAGCCGATGGTCCCCGCCTGGACGAGCATGACCACCAGCCAGACAAGGCCGAGGGTGACGTGCAGGCCGTGGGCGCCGACCAGGGCGAAGAAAGCCGAGAGGAAGGCGCTGCGGTCGGGGCCGGCGCCGCGCGCGACCATGGCGGCGAATTCCGTCACTTCGAGATAGAGAAACGCCGCGCCCAGCACGAAGGTGACGGCGCCCCACAGATAGAGGCCGCCGAGCCGCCGCCCTTCGGTCGAGATCGCGCCCAGCCCGCAGGTGAAGCTCGACGCCAGCAGGCAGGCGGTTTCGAGGAAGGCATGGCCGCGATCGAACAGCTGCGGTCCCGTCGGCCCGCCCGCCGTCGCGCGGCCGAGCACGGCATGGGTCGCGAAGAAGGCGGAGAACATGATGATGTCGCTGAGCAGGAACAGCCAGAAGCCGAAGCCGACCGTGACCCGTTTGCTCGCGGGGCCCCGGGCCGACAGCGGGATCGAGGCGGAGGCTTCGGCGAGGCTCATGCCATCTCTCCCGCCGGGGCGCCTTCGATCCGGGCGATGTCGCGCGGCGACAATTCGTCTTCGGTGCGGAGCGTCCAGGCGTGGGCGAGCACGACGGCGAAGACGCCCACGAGGCCCAGCACCGCCATCCACCAGATGTGCCAGATGAGCGCGAAGCCCATCACGACGGCGAAGAAGGCGATGAAGAATCCGATCGGCGTGTTGCGCGGGATTTCGATCGCCTCATAGGCCGGCGCGGCGGCGGCGCGCGGGCCCCGGGTCTTGGCGGTCCAGAAGGCGTCGAGGCCGGTGACGACGGGCAGGACGGCGAAATTGTAGACGGGCGGCGGCGAGGTCGTGGACCATTCCAGCGTCCGCCCGCCCCAGGGATCGCCGGTGAGGTCGCGGCGCTGCGCGCGGGTGCGGATGCTGACCACGAGCTGCGCGACGGTGAAGAGGATGCCGAGCAGGATCACGAAGGCGCCGATCTCGGCGACGACCAGCCAGGGCTGCCAGGCGGGATTGTCGTAGTGGCTCATGCGCCGCGTCATGCCCATGAAGCCGACCGCATAGAGCGGCATGAAGGCGAGATAGAAGCCGATGAACCAGCACCAGAAGCTGGCCTTGCCCAGCCCCTCATGCAGCGTGAAGCCGAAGGCCTTGGGGAACCAGTAGGTGTAGCCGGCCATCACGCCGAACAGGACGCCGCCGATGATCACGTTGTGGAAATGCGCCACCAGGAAGAGGCTGTTGTGCAGCACGAAGTCGACCGGCGGTATCGCCATCAGCACGCCGGTCATGCCGCCGATCACGAAAGTCACCATGAAGCCGAGCGACCAGAAGATCGGCGCGTTGAACCGCACGCGGCCGCCATAGAGGGTGAACAGCCAGTTGAAGACCTTCACCCCGGTCGGCACGGCGATGATCATGGTCATCACCCCGAAGAAGGCGTTGACGTCGGCGCCCGCGCCCATGGTGAAGAAATGATGCAGCCAGACCAGGAAGGACAGGATGCAGATCGCCATGGTCGCCAGCACCATGGAGCGGTAGCCGAACAGGGGCTTGCCCGAGAAGGTCGCGATCACCTCGGAGAAGATGCCGAAGGCCGGCAGGATGAGGATGTAGACCTCCGGATGGCCCCAGGCCCAGATCAGGTTGACGTACATCATGGCGTTGCCGCCGAGGTCGTTGGTGAAGAAGTGGAAGCCCAGATAGCGATCCAGCAGCAGCATGGCGAAAGTCGCGGTAAGGATCGGGAAGGCGGCGACGATCAGCAGGTTGGACGCCAGCGCCGTCCAGGCGAAAACCGGCATGCGCATATAGGTCATGCCCGGCGCGCGCAGTTTCAGGATGGTGGTGCACAGATTGATGCCGGCGAGCAGCGTGCCGACGCCGGAAATCTGCAGCGACCACAGGTAATAATCGACCCCGACATCGGGAGAGAATTGCAGCTCCGACAGCGGCGGATAGGCGAGCCAGCCGGTGCGGGCGAAGACGCCGACGAACAGCGACACGTTGACCAGAAGCACGCCGCTGGCGGTCAGCCAGAAGGCGACCGAATTGAGCACCGGGAAAGCGACGTCGCGCACGCCGAGCTGCAGCGGCAGGACGAAGTTCATCAGCCCGATGACGAAGGTCATCGCGACGAAGAAGATCATGATGGTGCCGTGGGCCGAGAAGATCTGGTCGTAATGATCCGGCGGCAGGTAGCCGCGATCCGCGCCGGCGGCGAGCGCGAGCTGCGAGCGCATCAGGATCGCGTCGGAAAAGCCGCGCAGCAGCATGACGAGGGCCAGAACGACATACATCACGCCGATGCGCTTGTGATCGACGCTGGTGATCCATTCCTTCCACAGATAGGGCAGCCAGCCCTTGAGGGCGACGAGTGCCAGGACGCCGGCGATGACGACGATGACCACGATCGAGGTGATCAGCGGGATGGGCTGATCCAGCGGAAGCGCCGCCCATGACAATTTTCCGAGCATGCTACTTCCCCGGATCGGTTGCGGTGTCGGGGTAGGACGCCGGCATCGCCATTGCCGGCGTTGGGGCGGACATCGGACCGGCGGCGATGACGTCGAACAGGCCGGGCGCGACGGCGCCATAGGTCGCGGGCGCGACCGCCTGGCTCGGCAGAGCGAGGCGCGCATAGCCGGCGGCGTCCAGCAGGCCGCCCTGCGCCTTGGCGCGGGCGACGAAGGCGGCGAAACCGTCTTCGCTCTCGGCAAGCACGTCGAACCGCATGTCGGAGAAGCCGTCGCCGCTGAACTGCGCCGACAGGCCGGGATAGACGCCCGGCCTGTCCGCCTGCAGGTGCAGGCGCGTGGTCATGCCCGACATCAGATAGATCTGGCTGCCGAGCTCGGGCACGAAGAACGAATTCATCACCGTGGCCGAGGTCAGGCGGAAGGCGATGGGCCGGCCCACCGGCACGACCAGGCGGTTGACGCTCGCGACGCCCTGCTCGGGATAGATGAACAGCCATTTCCAATCGAGCGAGACGACGTCGACTTCGACGGGCTTGGCGGTGGAAGCGAGCGGGCGCGGCGGATCCAATTCGTGGGCGCCGATCCAGCCGATGCCGCCCAGGAAGAGGACGACCATGGCCGGGATCGACCAGACGATGAACTCCAGGCGGCCGGAATAGGACCAGTTCGGCAGGCGTTGGGCGCGCGGATTGCCGGCCCGGAACCACCAGGCGAAGATCAGGGTCATCACGATGACCGGTACGATGACGGCGAGCATGATGCCCGTGGCGTTGAACAGGATCAGCCGCTCCGCGGCCCCGACCGGGCCTTTCGGATCGAGCACCCCCGACTGCCAGGGCATGAGCAGGACTGCGGCGCCGACCATCGCTCTACCTCAGACGGGTGAGGGAGGATTCGAACCGTGCGAGATCCGTGGCAAGCGCCCCCTTCTTTCCGCCGGCGCAATGCCCCCCGAAAGAGGCGGCCGCGGCAGGAGCCTCGGGCGTTTCTTCGGCGCGGTCTTGTAGGTTCGTCCGACGGCTTGGAGGAATCGAGCCAGTCCGGTTCGCGGAAGGTCTTCCGGCGCCGCCGCTCCGGAGAGGCTCGCGCCGTTCGCGCCGCCAGGCCGCGGGGCTTTCACCCGTGCTCTGGCGGAACAGCTTGCTCAGATGCGCCTGGTCGGTGAAGCCGCAGGCCAGCGCGACGTCGCTCAAGGGATCGTCGGTCGTGAGCATGAGGCGGCAGGCGCGCTCCAGCCGGCAGCGGACGATATAGGCGTGCGGCGACACGCCGAAGGTGCGCTTGAAGGCGCGGGCGAAATAGGCGCTGCTGAGGTTCACGGCATTGCCGAGATCCTCGACATGGACGGTGTCCTGCAGGTGGCGCTCCAGATAGGACGCGATGCGATTGCGCTGCCAGGTGGAGACCTTGCCCGCATGGGGCTCGCGCGCCGAAACCGATTTGCGCCGGTCCATCTCGACCTGCAGGAGCGCCGAGGCCCGCGCGATCAGCACGCCGGCGCGCTTGGCGTCGGTCTCGACATGCTCGCGCGCCTGACGCAGCAGGTCGAAAAGGCTGCTGGAAAGATCGCCGATCGCCGGAATCGCGAGAACACCGCCGCCGCCGACCGGCCCGAAATCCGACGCCATGGCCGCTCCCCGATCGAGTCCGATGTCCTCTCTTCGCGAGCCCATGCCGGCAGTGTGGGGCGGAACCTCCGGACCCGCCATCAGACCTTGGTAGGTACCGTCAGACCTTCGTAGGTATGGAACGGCGGTGCCGGCCGCGGGCGCGACAGGTCTTACGCGGCGCGGCGGACACGGATCGGGATGGATTTGTAGGACGGGGTGCCGGATTTGCGGTCGTGATGGGCCAGCGGCACCAGGATATTCGCCTCGGGATAATAGGCGGCGGCGCTGCTGCGCGGGATGCTGTACTCGACCGCGGTGAGGCGCAGCGTGCGCCGGGCCTCGGGCGCGTCGTTGGGATAGGGCACCGCCTCCAGCTCCACCAGATCGCCGTGCACCAGGCCGCGCGCCGCCAGATCGTCCTTGTTCATGAACAGCACGTCGCGGCGGCCGAACACGCCGCGATAACGGTCGTTGAAGCCGTAGATCGTGGTGTTGTACTGGTCGTGGCTGCGCACCGTGGTCAGCGTGATGACGTCGGGCTCGTTGAGGCGCGGATCCTCGTCCAGCCCGGCCGCCAGGAGAAAATTCGCTTTCTTCGTCGCCGTGTTCCACACGCGCTGCGCCGCCGCCACCGTCAGGCGGAAGCCGCCGGGTACGCGGACGCGTGTGTTGAAATCCTTGAAGTCGGGGAAGACGATCTCGATCTTGTCGCGGATGGCGTCGTAGTTGGCGACGAGGCCGTCCCAATCGATCCGGTGGCGGTCGCCCAGCGTGGCCTTGCCGATGCCCGCGATGATCCAAGGCTCCGACCGCACATGCTCCGACACCGGGTGCAGGCGTCCGTGCGAGGCGTGCACCATGGACATCGAATCCTCGACGGTCACCGATTGCGGGCCGTCTGCCTGCATATCGCGCTCGGTGCGCCCGAGCACCGGCAGCAGGAAGGTCTGTTTCGCCGTCATCAGATGGGTGCGGTTGAGCTTGGTCGCCATGTGGACGGCGAGGTCGAGCTGGCGCATGCCGGCCTGCATGCCTTGCGGATCCGACATCGCGACGGCGAAATTGCCGCCGAGCGCGATGAATGCCTTGGAGCGGCCGGCAAGCATCGCCTCGGCCGCCTCGACCGCGTTGTGGCCGAAGGCCGAGGGCGGGCGGAAGCCGAACGCCTTCTCCATGCCGTCGAGCAGAGCCTTGTTCGGAATCTCGGTGATGCCGACGGTGCGGTCGCCCTGCACGTTGGAATGGCCGCGCAAGGGCGCGATCCCGGCGCCCTCGCGCCCCAGATTGCCGCGCAGCATGAGGAAATTGGCCATCTGCTGCACATTGGCCGTGCCGTTGCTGTGCTGGGTGATGCCCATGCCGTAGCACAGGATGACGCGCTCCGACGCGACATAGACGTCGGCCGCGCCTTCGATCGCCGCGCGCGTCAGCCCCGCCTTGGCCTCGATGTCGGGCCACTCGGTCGCATCGAGATCGGCCTTCAGCGCCTCGAAGCCGACGGTGTGCTCGGCGATGAAATCGCGATCGAGCGCGCCGGGCCCGCCGGCGGCGAGATCGTTCGCGTCGCGCTCCAGGATGCGCTTCATCATGCCCTTCAGCACCGCGACGTCGCCGCCGGCGCGCACCTGGTGCAGCGCCGAGGCGATGGGCGTGGAGCCGAAGGTCAGCATCTCGACCGGGCTTTGCGGCGCCATGAAACGCTCCAGCGCCCGTTCCTTCATGGGATTGAAGACGACGATCGGCACGCCGCGCCGCGAGGCGTTGCGCAGCGTCGTCATCATGCGCGGATGGTTGGTGCCGGGATTGTGGCCGAAGCTGAAGATCGCGTCGCAGGAATCGAAATCCTCGAGCGTGACCGTGCCCTTGCCGACGCCGATCGATTCGGGGAGGCCGACGCTGGTCGCCTCATGGCACATGTTCGAGCAGTCGGGGAAATTGTTGGTGCCATAGGCGCGGGCGCAGAGCTGGAACATGAAGGCCGCCTCGTTCGAGGCACGGCCCGAAGTGTAGAACTCCGCCATGTTCGGATCGGGCAGCGCGCGCAGCGCCGCGCCGATGCGGGCGAAGGCGTGGTCCCATTCGATCGGCATGAAGGTGTCGGTCGCGGAATCGTAGACCATGGGGTGGGTCAGCCGCCCCTCGTTCTCCAGATCGTAGTCCGACCAATTCCAGAGGTCTGAGACCTTGTGCGACGCGAAGAATTCCACGGTGGTGCGCTTGGCGGTCGATTCCCAGGCGACGGCCTTGGCGCCGTTCTCGCAATACTCGAAGGAGGAGGTGTGCTTGGGATCGGGCCAGGCGCAGCCGGGGCAATCGAAGCCATGCGGCTGGTTGCTGCTCAGCAGGGTGGTCGCGCCGCTGACGACGACGTTCTGGCCTTTCAGGGCGAGGCCGACGGCGATCAGCGCATCCCATCCGCCGGCCGGGTGGTCGTATTTGCGGATTCCCGGGACCTTGGGCCGGTCGGCCATTCACCCTGCTCCTTCAGACCCTGCGCCGTTCCCGCCTCGGCCGCCATGGCCCTTGCCGTCTACCCCAAGCGATGGCGCCGGGCTTGTACGCGACTAGCCCGGTTTGCACTCACTGAACCGACCGAAGGGGTTCGGGTTGCGGTGCCCGCGGGCCGATCGGGCCATCTTCGACGGCGGGCTTTCCGTGCGGCTCGGCCGTCCGGCCGCGGCCGGCCGCGCTTTCGCGGCGTTCGCGCCGCCAGGCGGCCGGGCTCTGTCCCACGATCTGGCGGAACAGCCGGCACAGATGCGCCTGGTCGGTGAAGCCGCAGCTCAGCGCGATCTCGCGCAAGGGCGCGTCGCCCGCGATCATGAGATCGCCGGCGCGCCGCACCCGGCGCTCCACCAGATAGGCGTGCGGCGACTGGCCGAAGCTCCGCCGGAACGAGCGGGAGAAATGCGCCGGGCTGCGCCGCACGACGCCGCTCAAATCCTTGATGGTAATGGTGCGGTCGAGACGCTCTTCGATAAAGGCCCGCAACCGCGCCGCTTGCCAGCCGGTCAGCCCGCCGGCGCAGGTGCCCCTGTGAGAGCCGTCGCCATGCCGGTCGATGGCGATCTGGACCAGCGACCTGGCCCGCGCCAGGGAGGCTTTCGCGACCGCGCGGTCGCCCTCCAATTCGGTCGCCGCGGTCTTCAGCAGGATGGCCAGCCCCTGCGCCAAATCCCCGAAAGGTATGGAAGAAGCCTGGGCTTCGGATGGCGATGACACTGCATTCAACATGGTCTGCTCCTTATTCTTTTCTTGCCGCTCGGCGGTTTCTGCGCAAAGCGTCTCGCGCGTTGTGAAGGTAGGAAGGGGCGACTGATAAGTCCTGAGCGGTGCGTGAATACATCTGAAAAGAGATAACGGGCCTGTGAAAAGGCGTGTGAGCGCGGCTAATCCGCGGACTGTCCGACATGCATCCCGAGGGTGATGCCGAAGGTCGCCGGCGCCGCCGGCGAGAATTGCTTGCCGAAGCCCAATGTCTCGGAGCCGTAAGAATAGTATCGCTCGCCCGTGATATTCGCGGCCCACAGGCGCACATCGTGCCGCCCGGACGGATCGGTCCAGAGCAGCGAGGCGTTGAAGATGTCGGTCGCGGGCTGGCGCAGGCTCCTGTCGGGGGCCCATTCGAAGCTCGCCGTGCGGATGTAGTTGACGTTGACGTCGAAGCTGCCGAGCGAACCGGCAATGCCGTAGTCCAGATTCAGCGAGCCGGTGAATGAAGGCGTGTGAACGGTCGGATTGCCCGCGGCGTCGGTCACGAAATCCGGCGGGCTGAAATCGGCCGGCGCGTTGGGAAAGCTGGTATAGCGGCCATGCTGGAGCGACAGGCCCAGCGAGGCCGTCAAGCTCGGCAGGACCATGACGATCGCGTCAAGTTCCGCGCCATAGACCTCGGCGCCCGCCGCGTTGAGAAGCTTTGTGCCGCCGGCGACGATGGCGATGAATTGCAGGTTCGATGCGTCGTAGTGAAACGCCGCGAGGTTGAGACGGATCCTGCGATCGTCCCATTCGCTCTTCAGGCCGATCTCATAGGCCTGCAGGAATTCCGGCGCGACCGGCGGATTGGCGGCAAGGCCGGAGAACGCGGCGCCGAAGGCGTCGAACTGGCCGCTCTTGGCGCCCCGGTTGACCGAAACATAGGCCATGAGGTCGTCGGTGAAATTGTGATCGAGCGCCGCGCGCCAGGTCGTCATGTCCCAGCTTCGCGTGGCGCCGGGGCTGTGCGCCGTCACCGGGCAGGGAATCGGCGCGGCGGTGCAGGCCGGCAATCCGCCGAGGCTGGGCGAGAAATAGACCCCGCCGGCGAAACGGCGCTCGTCGTGCGTGTAGCGCACGCCTAAGGTGAGCTCGAGCCGGGGCGCGAAGCGGATCGTCGCCTGCGCGAAGCCGGCGATCGAATCGGTGCTCACCGCATCGTCGAGGACGAGACCGTCCTTGCCCGGCGCCGATATCGGAAAACCGAGGGCGGCGCCGCGCAGTTCCGCGCCCGGATAGCCCGATCTGTCGTGCAGATAATAGGTGCCGGCGATCCAGGTCAGCCACGCGGCATAGGGCGCGGCGGCGGGACTGAGAATCTCGAACTCGTTGCTCCAATCCGCGCCGCCCTGGTTGAGCCGCGTCCCGACCAGGGCCTGGGGCGAGGCGTCCTGGGCGAATTGCGCGAAGCCGTTCATCCGCTGCCAGCCGACGATGTCCACGATGTCGGCGAAGCCGGTCTCGCGGTCCAGCCGCAATTCGACGAGGTCGTGCTTGATGACGCCGACATCGTTGACGAAATCCTGCGTGTTGTACCAGCCGACGAAGGCGGCGCCCGTCGTCAAGAGCGGCGCGCCCGCCGCGATATATTCTGGCACCTGGTTGAACCCCATGCCCACTTCGCTGCGCGTATAGAAGTGGTCGAGCGACAGCAGCACGCGGGTCGCGTCGTCCGGCCGGAAGAGGAATTTCACCCGGGCCGCCCAGGCGGCGGCGGTGAAGGCGCGCTCGCCGGTGACGACGTCGCGGCCCCAGCCCGCCGACTCGTCGTTCACCGAGAACGCGACATTGGCGGCCAGGACGTCCGGGACGAGCGTGCCCGTCGCGTAGACGTCGCCCGATACGGTGTCGTAATTGCCGTAGCCGAGATGCGCGTCCAGCGACGGCGCGAAGGCGGGATCGAGCGTCGCCACCTGGATGACGCCGCCGGTCGCGTTGCGGCCGAACAGCGTACCCTGGGGACCTTTGAGCACCTGGATGCCGGAAATGGCGTTCAGGCTGAAGATCGAGGCGTTTCCCTGCGGGATATAGAGATCGTCGAGATAGACCGCGACCGAGCTTTCGCCGCCGATGCTGTTGGAGTTCGGGCCGATGCCGCGGATGAAGGCCGTGGTCGCGTTGATCATGTGCTGGATCTGCATCCCGGGCACGAGCGCCGTGAGCTGGTCGGACTGCAGGGCGCCGAAATCGGCGGCCATCTTGGGCGTGATCGCGGCGACGGAGATCGGGACCGCCTGCAGATTCGCGGCGCGCTTCTCGACGGTGACGACGACCTCCTCGATCCGGTCGGACGAGGCCGCGAGCGCCGCCGCGGACGGACCCTGGGGCTCGGCCCCAAAGGCGCCCGCGGTCAGAAGGAGGAGGGACGCGAGTCGAGCCGTTGGGAACGCCTTACACATTGCAGCCTGCTCGCAAAATTCGTTGGCTCGCCTGCTCCCATGCCGTGCTGTCGTCGGATCGACGGGACTTACGACAATTCGTCGATCAATTGCTTTGCCGCCCTGAGATCGGCGGTCATGAAACCCTCGGTAAAGCGATCGTATACCGGCGCCAGAAGGGCGCGCGCCTCGGCGCTGCGGTCCCGCCCGCGCCAGAGCCGGGCCAGGCTGGTGGCGCAGCGCAATTCCCAGGACAGCGCGCCCTGCCCCCGCGCCATGTCGAGACCCTGGCGAAAACAATCCTCGGCCTGCGCCGCGGCGCCCGGCGCCTGGACGCGGAAGATCACGCCGCCCTTGAGGCGCAGGAGTTCGGCGAGGCCCCAGCGCTCTTCGGTGCGCATGGCTTGCGCGATCTGGCCGTCGAGGATCTCGAGCGCCTCGTCGGTCCGGCCGGCGAGCGCCAAGGCATATGCCAGCCCGCCGAAGACGATGGAGAATTGCGGCGACAATTCGGCCTCGCACAAGGCGTCGACTCCCCTCTGCAGTTTCTCCAATCCGTTGGCGAAGTCGTTCTGCACCATCGCCAGCATGCCTTCGAAGCACCAGGCCCAGGCCGGCCAGAATTCGAGCGCATGCCGCGCCGAACTGTCGTACAGCGTCGCCAGAAAGTAGTCCGCCGCGGCCAGATCGCCGGCCAGCAGCGCGATCGGACAGGCGGACGCGGTCAGAACCTGGCACGTCGTGGGCGTGTGGTTGAGCGACAGGGCGCTCTGGGCGGCGGCGCGCGCCATCTGCATGGCCTGGTCCGAGAATCCCTGGACCCACATGACACGCGCCAGAAAGGCCTGCGCGATCTGCCGCTGCGCATAGAAGAAGCGGATCGTGTGCGACGCCGGAGCCGGGTTGGGATAGCCCTCGAGCACGCGCTCGAAATGGCGGCGCGCCGCGGCCTGGTCGCCGAGATAGTGCTGCGACACGCCCATGATCTCCTCGCCCACCAGCCGGTCCGCCGGGTTGGCGGCGTTCTGCGCCACGCCGAGAAACTGCTCCGCGCGCGCATAAGACGTCGTGACGTCGTTGTCGCGCAGGGCGAGCGCCCACAGGCCCCAGAGGGCGCGCAGTTGATAGTCCGTGTCGCCGAGACCCTCCGCGAGACCGAGCACGGTCTCCCATTCTCCGGTGGCCTGGCGCGGCTGGTCCTTCAGATAGCGCAGCGACCTGGCATGGGCCGCAAGGAGCTGCATTTCGAGACGGGCGTCCCGCTCCGGTCCGCGCCGCATGCCGTCAAGCGCCCGTTCCGTGCGCCTGCGGTGCTCCTCCATCGGGGTGAACTGCGACCAGTGCGGTATCGAGACGACGGTGAGCGCGACGCCGAGCGGAAGATCGCCGCCGGGCGAAAAGGCCCAGTCCAGCGCCGCCCGCACATTGTCGATCTCGGGTTCATAGGCCGCCAGCCATTCGGTGGTCGTCCGCGTTTCGGACTCGGCCGCGGCCCGCTGGAACAGGTCGCGATAGTACACGGCATGCCGGCGCGCGATGTCGCCGCGCTCGCCGCATTCGGAAAATTTCTCCAGCGCATAGGCCCGCGTCGTTTCGAGCAGCCGGTGGCGCGCCTGCGGGCCACCGACATCCGCGACGACGAGCGATTTCTCGACCAGGTTCGCGACGCAGCCGATGACGAGCGATTGCGTCAGGTCCGGCGACAGCGCCACCACGCCGGCCGCCTCCGCCGTGAAGCTTCCGGCGAAAACCGACAGCCGGCGAAAGACCACGCGCTCGACCTCGGTAAGCAGGTCGTAGCTCCAGTCGAGCGTCGCCCGCAATGTCTGCTGGCGCGGGAGGGCCGTGCGCCTTCCGCCGGTCAACAGGTCGAAGCGGTCGTCGAGCCGGGACGCCAATCCCTCGATGCCGAGCGCGTTGGCGCGCGCCGCCGCGAGCTCGATCGCCAGCGGAATGCCGTCGAGACGCCGGCAGATGGTGGCCACCGTGGCCATGGCGCGCTTTTCCAGCGGCAGGCGCACCTCCGCACTCCCGGCGCGCTCGACGAACAGCCGGACCGCGCCGTATTGCAGCGGATCCTCGCCGCCATAGCCGCCTTCCGACGGCGCCTCCAGCGGCGGCACCAGGAAAATCCGCTCCCCTTCCGCGCGCAGGGGATCGCGGCTGGTGGCGATGATCCGCACCGCCGGGTTCACGCGCAGCAGCGTCTCCGCCATCTTCGCAGCGGCATCGACCACCTGCTCGCAATTGTCGAGCACGAGCAGGAGCTGCTTTCGGCCCAGCATGGCGGCGAAATGCTCCGTCGACATGTTGCGCCCCGCGACCTCGATGCCGAGCGCCACCGCGACCGCGACGGGGACCAGCGCGGGATCGGTCAGCGGCGCCAGCTCGACCAGCCAGACGCCGTCGGAAAATCCCGGCAGCAGGCGCCGCGCGGCCTCGATGGCGAGTCGGGTCTTGCCGATGCCGCCGGTGCCGCACAGCGTGACGAGGCGATGGGCGGCGGCCAGATCGGCGATCTCGTCCAGCTCGGCGTCGCGGCCGATCAGTTCGGAGACCGGCAAGGGCAGGTTGGACGGGCCGCGCGACGGCGCGGGGAACGGAACGACCGGCGGCGTGTCGGAGCTGCGCAGCACGCCGGTGAACTGGTAGCCGCGTCCGGCGACCGTGCGGATCAGGCCCTGGTCCGCCGCGAGCGCTTTTCGCAGCAGCGATACCTGCGCCTGCAGGCTGTTCTCTTCCACGACACGGTTCGGCCAGACGCGGTCCATGATCGCGTCCTTGCCGACCACGGCGCCCGACGCCTCGAGGAGCACCATCAGGACATCGAAGGCGCGCCCGCCGAGCTCGATCGGTTTGCCATCGGCGAGGAGTTCGCGGCGATGCGGCAAGACCTTGAACCGGCCGAACTCGAAAGTCGGTGACGCCCCACGCTCCATCGAAAATTTATATACCAAAGCTGCGTTCATCTTCAGGAATTTTCAGACGTTTTCAATCCGATCTCCCATGCGCAGATCGCATTGATTCTGCTAAAGATTGCCCTGATTTCGGCGCACATTCCGGCCGAGAAATCGATGCGAGCATCGGGCTTTGCCGGCGACGGCGATAGCACGAACATCATACAAAGCGGGCGGCGCGACGGGCCGGCGGACGACGCAGTCGTGACCGGACATCTTGCGCGCTTCGCATGCGGATTCCCGCGCGCGTGCCGAGCGTCGGCGCGCAATCACGGGATTGATCCAATTGCGAGACGAACGTCCAAGAACGACCGCCGCCCCGGCGCTAATGTCACGATCGGGCAGCGGGACTTGCCCTGAAAGCGCGGACTCGTTCGATCTCCCCCTCGCGAACGGGTCCGCGCATGTCGCGTCGGAGGCCGATGCTGTGGCGGAAGTCGTTTCGGACAATGCGGTAAATGCGGCGTTCCACGCCGCCAACGACGATTCCGATTCGTCGTTCGCACTGCGCGAGGCCCATCACCGGATGGCCAATACGCTCACGCTTCTCGCGGGCGCGCTGCGGCGCGACCTGTCGGGCATCGCCGACCCGAGCGTGCGGGCGATCCTTCACGGCCATGAGCGGCGCATCGTCGATTTCGGCGACCTGCACCGGCATTTCTCGCGCGGCCCGGTCCGCGGGCCGGTCGCGGTCGAGGAGTATGTCCGCCCGCTCTGCGAGCGGCTGGTCGGCGCCATCCTCGCGCCGCTCGGCATCCGCTGCGAAGCCTTCGTCGGCGAAGGCACCCTGCCCGGCGACAAATGCGAGTCGGTCGGCCTGATCATCGCCGAGCTGGTCACCAACGCCGCGAAGCACGCCTTCCCCGCCGGCGCCGCCGGCAATGTGCGCGTCGATCTCTTCGAGCGCATGGACGTGTGGAATTGCGTCGTGTCGGACGACGGCGGCGGCATTCGCGGCGGCGCGGCCGGGGCCGGATCGCGGATTCTCGACATGCTCGTCCGCGCCCTGAACGGCCGGGTCGAAATCCGCACCGGCGCGGCGGGCACCGTGGTCGCGGTAACCTTTCCCCAATAGCGAGAGCGCGCGAGAACGGCCGCATCGCCATTGCGTGCCATCCGGACAGCGCGCGCGCGCTTCGGGAAGACCGGCGGCGGCCAGGATGCGAGAGATGCCGGCATCCAACCCGTTCCCAGATCGTGGAGAGAGCCATGCGGATTTCGGCAACCGAACATCAGACAAGCGTGCCCGGCGCGCCGCCGGTCACCCATCACCGCACCGCCAAGGTGCAGGGCGTGAACATCTTCTATCGGGAGGCGGGCCCGGCGGAGGCGCCTGTCGTCCTGCTGCTGCACGGCTTTCCGACGTCGTCGCACATGTTCCGCAACCTCATCCCGGCGCTGGCCGACCGCTATCATGTGATTGCGCCGGACTATCCGGGCTATGGCCAGAGCGACGCGCCCGACCGGCCAGGGTTCGCATACACCTTCGATCGTTTCGCCGAACTGATCGACGCACTCCTGGACCAGCTCGGCGTGACGCGTTTCGCGATGTATGTGATGGACTATGGCGCGCCGGTCGGCTGGCGACTGGCCCTCAAGCATCCCGAGCGCGTCAGCGGCCTCATCGTGCAGAACGGCAACGCCTATGACGAGGGCCTGAAGGAATTCTGGGACCCGATCAAGACCTATTGGGCGGACGGATCGGACGCCAGCCGCGCCGCGCTCAAGAAGCTGATGACCCTCGAAACCACGAAGTTTCAGTACACGGACGGCGTCGCCGATGTGAGCCGGATCGCGCCGGACAACTGGGTCTACGACCAGGCGCTGCTCGACCGGCCGGGCAACGAGGACATCCAGCTCGACCTGTTCTACGACTACCGCACGAACCTGCCGCTCTATCCCGCCGTGCAGGAATGGCTGCGCGCGCAGCAGCCGCCGACGCTGATCGTGTGGGGCAAGAACGACTACATCTTCCCGGCCGACGGCGCCCATCCCTATAAGCGCGACCTGCCGGACGTGGAGTTCCACCTTATCGACACCGGCCATTTCGCCCTGGAGGACAAGGCGGACGAGATGGTGCCGCTGATCCGCGACTTTCTCGAGCGCACGCTCGGCTGATGGCGCGGCTTTTCAAGGACCGGCGATGATTGCCGCCGCCATCGGCCTTGTTCTCGGTCTCGCGATCGGCGCGGGGTGTCGCCTGTTCGGCGTCCCGCTGCCCGCGCCCGAGCGGCTTATCGGCGCGCTCGTCCTGCTCGCGATGACGCTTGGCTTCGTCGCGGCGGATCGTATGTTTGCGAAGGGAGAGACGCCGGCGCATCTCGACGGCCGGTGAAGGCGGCGATCGGCCTGGTGCTCGCCTTCGCGATCGGCTTCGCCTGCCGGCGGTTCGCGATTCCGTCGCCGGCGCCGACCCTCATCCTGGGCGCGTTTCTCGCCGTGGCCATGACCTGCGGATATCGCGGCGCCGACGCCTGGATCGCGCGGACGCCCGGACGAATAGACAAAAAGCGGATGGTTGAGAAAGACCGCACCCCCTCCTGAGCGCAGGCTTGCGACGCTGGCTTCCGCCGCGTCGGACCTGACAGCCTTGGGGAGATCGACGATGACGTTGCAATCGGTTGCGTTCGGCAGCGAGCGTCTGCACTTGAATTGCCGGACCGTTGTCGGTCCATTCTCCGTCCCGGCCCACGACCGCGCGCTGGAACTCTTCGTCCGCGCCTCCCTGTCGGAGGACGATGCGCAGCAGGTGCTGCAGGGCTTCTATACGGACGCGCTGCACCGCACCCTGCTCGCGCGGCTGGCGGCGCTGCGCGGCGCCCCGACCGAGCGGGGCAAGGTGAAGCCGCTGCCCAGATGGCGCCTGAAGCGGGTGTGCGAATTCGTCGACGCAAACCTGGAGAACCGGATCTCGCTGAAGATGCTGGCCGAGGCCGCCGGGGTCAGCCGGATGTATTTCGCGGCGCAGTTCCGCGCGGCGACGAATACGAGCCCGCACAACTATGTCGTGCAGCGCCGGCTTGCCGCGGCGGAGAAGATGCTGGCAGAGACCGGCCTTGGCATCGCCGAGATCGCGCTAAGCGTCGGATTCCAGACGCAATCCCATTTCACGACGGTCTTCAAGCGGGCCAAGGGCCTGACGCCGAACCGGTGGCGCGCGCTCGCGGCGCTGTCGCCGGACACCCCCGAAATGGGCAGCCCGCCCGGGCCGTGTCGGCTATCTGATCGGCCAAGTCTTTGATACTGATCGACCGGCAGTTCGGAGAGTTGTCATCCTTGGATCGCCTCGACGCCATGTCGGTGCTCCTGACCGTGGTGAAGACCGGCAGCTTTTCCGCCGCGTCGCGCAAGCTCGGCGTTCCGGTCGCAACGGTCAGCCGCAACATCTCCGAGCTCGAGGAACACCTGAAGACCCGGGTTCTCATCCGCTCCAGCCGCCAGATGAGCCTGACGGATGCCGGCCGCTCCTATGTGGAAGCCTGCAAGCTGATCCTGGAGAAGGTCGAGGAAGCCGAACGCGCCGCGGCCGGAGAATATGCCGAACCCAAGGGCGACCTCGCCGTCACCTCGCCGGAAGTGTTCGGCCGCCTGCACCTGCTGCCGGTCGCGCTCGAATTCATGGCGGCCTATCCCGACATCAACCTGCGTTTCATCCTGAGCGACCGCAAGGTCGACCTCCTCGCGGAGAATGTCGACCTCGCCATCCGCATCGGACATCTGAGCGACAGCAGCCTGATCGCCACCAGGATCGGCGCGATCCGCATCGTGATCTGCGGCAGCCCGCGCTATCTCGCGGCGCGCGGCCGGCCGAGCCGGCCGGAGGATCTCAGCGAACATGACTGCGTGACGTTCGACAGCCTGGCGTCGCCGTCGGCGTGGAAGTTCGTCAACGCCGAGGGCGAGACGCTCGTGCCGGTGCGCTCGCGCCTGACGGCCGACAGCGCCGAGGCGGCGATCGGCGCGGCGGTCGCCGGGATCGGCCTTCTGCGCATGCACTCCTATAAAGTCGTCGAGGCGAAGCAGGCCGGCACGCTCGAACTGCTCCTGGAAAAATTCGAGCCCGAACCGTGGCCGGTCAATCTGGTCTATCCCGGGCAAGGCGCCCTGCCGCTGAAACTGCGCGCCTTCCTCGACTTCGCCACGCCGCGGCTGAAAGCGCGGCTGTCGGACGTCGCGTCCCGCCTGGGCTGACCTTTCCATCGCGCGAGGAGGTCCTTCCCGCCGCCGGCGGATGTTGCGCCGCGCGCCTTGGCCTATGACGAGCCCGTCGTCCGACCGACGGGGGCAAAGTGAGCGCGCCGCAATCGTTTCCGACACAGACGGCGCGCGTGCAGCCGCCGCCAAGCCGGCGCGGAGGCCTCCCGCCATGGCAGGCGCGGCGCGCCAGGCGGTTCATCGCGGAGAATCTTTCGCGGCCGCTCGCGCTGGCGGAGCTCGCGGAGGCCTGCGGCCTGTCCCGAAGCCATTTCAGCGCCGCGTTTCGCGAGACCTTCGGCTGTCCGCCGCACCGCTGGCTCCTGCTGCAGAGAGTCGAGCGCGCCAAGCATCTGCTCCTGACCTCCGGCCGCACGCTGCGCGAGATCGCGATCGATGTCGGCTTCGCGGACCAGAGCCATCTGACGCGCGTGTTCACGCGGCACGTCAAGGTCAGTCCCGGCGCGTGGCGACGCCGCCGGCGACACGATCCCGGCAGCGAGCGCGAGGGACTCTGAACGTGCGTTTGCGGCACCGGTGCGGCGATCCCGAAAGACGATAAGGCCGCGCGGACGCGATAACGGGGCCGGCGCGAATGCCGAGGGGAACGCAAATGACGGACAGGTTTTTCACATCGCGCCGCAGCGTCCTGATCGAGGGCGGCGCGCTCGCCGCGATGGCGGGGCTGCCCGCCGCGGCCATGGCCGCGGGCAAGAAGAAGAAGACGCCGGCCGGTCCCGGCCGGCATCACGCCAGCCAAGGAGCCCGGCATATGTCGTCGTTCAAGACCAAGGACGGAACGGAGATTTATTTCAAGGACTGGGGCGCGGGCCAGCCGATCGTGTTCAGCCATGGCTGGCCGCTGAGCGCCGACGCGTTCGAGGACCAGATGTTCTTCCTGGCTGAGCGCGGCTATCGCTGCATCGCCGCCGACCGCCGCGGCCACGGCCGTTCGAGCCAGCCCTGGAACGGCAACGATTTCGACACCTATGCCGACGACCTTGCGGAGCTGACCGCGCTGCTCGATCTGCGGGGCGCGATCCATGTCGGGCATTCGACCGGCGGCGGCGAAGTCACGCGCTATGTCGGGCGCCATGGCACGGGGCGCGTCGCCAAGGCGGTTCTGATCAGCTCGATCCCGCCGGTCATGATCAAGTCCGACGCCAATCCGGCCGGCACGCCACCGACGGTGTTCGACCAGATCCGCGCCAACGTGCTGGCCGACCGGTCGCAGTTCTGGATGGATCTCAGCCTGCCCTTCTACGGCTACAACCGGCCGGGCGCGAAAATATCGCAGGGCGTGCGCGACTCGTTCTGGTGGCAGAGCGTGATGTGCGGTTTTCCCGCCTCCTACTTCTCCGTCAAGGCGTTTTCGGAAACCGACTTCACCGACGACCTCAAGCGCTTCGACGTGCCGACCCTGGTCCTGCACGGCAGCGACGATCAGAACGTTCCCATCGCGGCGTCCTCGCTGCTGTCCTCGAAGATCATCAAGAACGCGAAGCTGGTGGTCTATGACGGCGCGCCCCACGGGCTGTGCACCACACTGAAGGATCGCGTGAACGCCGAACTGCTCGGCTTCATCCAGTCGTAATCCATCCAACCAGGAGACATGCCCATGGCGACGTTCAAGACCAAAGACGGCACCGAGATCTACTACAAGGACTGGGGCACGGGTCAGCCGATCGTGTTCAGCCATGGCTGGCCGCTGAGCGCCGATGCGTTTGAGGACCAGATGTTCTTCCTCGCGCAGCGCGGCTATCGCTGCATCGCCGCCGACCGCCGCGGCCATGGAAGATCGAGCCAGCCCTGGGACGGCAACGACCTGGACCATTATGCCGACGATCTCGCCGAGCTCGTGGCGCATCTGGATTTGAAACACGCGATCCATGTCGGGCACTCGACCGGCGGCGGCGAGGTCACCCGCTATATCGGCCGCCACGGCACGGCGCGCGTCGCCAAGGCCGCGCTGATCGGCGCGATCCCGCCGGTCATGCTCAAATCGGCCAGCAATCCAGGCGGATTGCCGATCGAGGTGTTCGACCAGCTCCGCGCCAGCGTGGCCGCCGACCGGTCCCAGTTCTGGAAGGATCTCAGCCTGCCCTTCTATGGCTATAACCGGCCGGGCGCCAAAGTGTCCGAAGGCGTGCGCGACTCGTTCTGGTGGCAGAGCATGATGGCGGGCTTTCCCGCGTCCTATTTCTGCATCAAGGCGTTTTCCGAGACCGATCTCACGAAGGACCTCAAGCGCATCGACGTGCCGACGCTGGTGCTTCATGGCGACGACGACCAGATCGTGCCTTACGCGGATTCCGCCCTGCTCTCCTCCAAGATCGTCAAGGACGCCAAGCTGGTGATCTATCCGGGCGCGCCGCACGGCATGTGCACGACGCTGAAGGACCGCGTGAACGCGGAGCTTCTCGCCTTCATCGCGGCCTGACGGGAGGACGATCATGATGACAACGACCTTGCCGTTCCTCAATGGGCGTTCGCGGCCATGGATCGCCGCCTGTCTTTCGGCGGTGCTCTGCGGCTTCGCCGCGGCGCCGGCGCGCGCCGAAAGCCCGGTGATCAAGATCAACGCCGCGGCCGCCGCCTCGCCGGTCACGCGGCAATCGCTGCGCGGCAATATCAGCGTCCTCATGGGCTCCGGCGGAAACATCACGGTGCTCACCGGCGCCGACGGCAAGTTCATGGTGGACGCCGGCATCGCGGTTTCGCGCCAGAAGATCGAGGCCCAATTGACCGAAATCAGTTCGGCGCCCCTCAAATATCTCGTCAACACGCACTGGCACTGGGACCACACCGACGGCAATGCCTGGGCGCATGAGGACGGCGCGACGATCATCGCGCTGCCGGCGACGCGCCGGCGGATCGCGGCGACCACCCGGGTCGACGACTGGGACTACACCTTCCCGCCCGTGCCGGCGGACGGCCTTCCGACCGTCTTCGTCAAATCCACAAAGACGATGCGGTTCGACGGCGAGACTATCGCGATCAAGCCCTATGTCATCTCGCACACGGACGGCGACCTGTCGGTCTATTTCAAAAAGGCGGACGTGCTGGCGACCGGCGACACGTTCTGGAACGGGGTCTATCCCTTCATCGACTATTCGACCGGCGGCGGCATCGACGGCATGATCCGCGCGGCCGACGCCAATATCGCGATGGCGGGCGAGCACACCATCGTCGTGCCCGGACACGGCCCGGTCGGCACCAGGGCCGATCTCGTCGCCTTCCGCGACATGCTCGTCGCCATCCGCGGCAAGGTCGCGGCGCTGAAGAGGCGCGGCCTGACCCGCGATCAGGTGATCGCGGCGAAGCCGACGGCGGCGTTCGATGCGAAATGGGGCCAGTTCGTCATCGACCCTGATTTCTTCGCGCGGCTCGTCTATCGCGGCCTGCCGCCCAAATCCTTAAGGAGAACCATCGTGAGACACGCCTCCAACGAACCCTCGACCGCAACACCGTCCGTGCCTTGCGCAGCCACCGCGCCGAGCGCGCGGGACATTCGCGGCGCCGCGCCCGTCGTGCCGCTCGCCAGCGAGCCGCCGGCGAAGCTCTTCGTCGATCCGCCGCTTCCCGACTCGCTCGCCCAGGACCGCGTCATCATCCAGTACCGCGCCGAGAACCTGCACATCGTGCAGGTGTTCGGGCCCAACGCGCTGGACGTCACGCCGCGCATCGGACATATCCATGTGACGGTCGACGACGCGCCCTGGCACTGGCTGGACGGTAGCGGCGAGCCGGTGACGATCACCGGTCTTGCCCCTGGCCCGCACAAGGTCCTCATCGAGCTCGTCACGGCAAACCATCAGGTGCTCGACAAGCAGGTCGTCAGCTTCGTGATCCCACAAGGGGCCAAACCCACCTACTGAACGCGGCCAGGAGACAAAGACATGACGCGCGAAACGCTTACCTACCAAGCCGACGGGCTGACGATGCGAAGCGAGCTGTTCTTCGAGCCGGGCGGCGCGCCGCGCCCCGGCGTGCTCGTATTTCCCGAAGCCTATGGCCTCAACAGACACGCCCTCGAACGCGCCGAGCGCCTGGCGACGCTCGGCTATGCGGCGCTCGCCTGCGACCTGCACGGCGACGCGCTGGTGGTCGAGGATCTCGGCGTATCCATCGGCATGCTCGACGCGCTGTACGCCGATCCGTCCAAGACCCGCGCGCGGGCGGGCGGCGGGCTTCGCGCGCTGGCGGCGCGCCCGGAGGTCGACGCGGCGCGGATCGGCGCGATCGGCTTCTGCTTCGGCGGAACGATGGGGCTGGAGCTAGCCCGGTCGGGCGCCGCCATCAAGGCGGTGGTGGGATTCCACAGCGGCCTCGCCACCGTGGCGCCGAAGACCGACGCCAAGGCGATCAAGGCGCGCATCCTGGTCTGCATCGGCGGCGACGATCCGTTCATCCCGCCCGAGCAGCGCGCGACGTTCGAATCGGAAATGCGCGACGGCGGGGTCGACTGGCAGATGAACGTGTACGGCAACACCGTGCACAGTTTCACCAACCCGACGGCCGCGAACGCCAAACGGCCCGATGCGGTGCGCTACAACGCCGACACCGACCGGCGGTCCTGGAAAGCGATGCAGGACCTGTTCGCCGAGGCCTTCGCCTGAGCGAAGGTCGCCGCCCTAATTTCCCACGATCGTGACGGTGATGACGTCCGAATAGGCGCCGGGCGCCAGGGCTGGAACGCTGAAGCTGCCGATGGTCGCGGTGACGTTCAGGCGGTCCGCCGTCGACGGCGCCGCGCCGGCGCCGGAAGCGACCTGCACATCCGTCGGCGTCAGTGCCGGACTGCCCGACACGGCGGCGAGATTCGGCGAGTTGCTGGGCGACAGCGTCACGCTGTAGGGAATCGACGCCGTGCCGGCGGCGGGCTTCAGCCGGCTTCCATTGTCGGATCGCATATAGACCTTGTAGCCGGTGCTGTCGTTGCTCTTGAACAGCGCCTGGACGCTGCGCGACTGGCCGGGCGACAGGGTGCCGAAATCCGTGACGATCGAGGTCTGATTGATGTCGAACGCGTTTCCGGTCGGGACCAGCGACAGCAGGAATATGCCGGTCACGGCGGTCTCGTGGATCGCCGACACCGAATCGATGGGCGGCGAAGGCTCCAGGAACGTGCCGCTGTATAAGGAGAGCAGCACGTCGTCCTGATAAAGGCCCGACGGCACATATTGGCCCGGCGGCATCGTGAAATAATACATCAGCGTGACCGTCGGCGCGCTGCCGCCGATGAAACTAAGCATATTCACGTCCGTGCCGCTGGCGCCGTTCAGGGGATCGAGAAAGACGTTCGTGAGCTGGCTGTTGGTGTAGAGCTGATAGTTCGCCGTATGGGCGGCGCCGTCCGACATCTTTCGCACGCCATTGCCGCCTTCGGCGCCGACAAGATAGGTGCAGCCGGCGACGACGCCCGCGACCCTGAGGCTGGTGACGACGGTGGTGTGCTGGGCGCCGTCGGTGAAATCGTAGTCCGGCCGAAAGGTGACGGCCGTCGCGGACATCGAAACGCCCGCCCCGCAGGCATCGGCGCGCGCCGGCATCGCGGAGAGACAAAAAAGACCTGCCGCCATCGTGGCGTAGCGAAGCGGGGCCGGGAGGCGGAACGGGAGTCTCATCTTGCAGCCTCGATTTGCACCGCGAGCGTGACATCGCCCACGACGTAAACGCCCGTGGTTCCGGGCGGTATGGTGATGCGCGCGACGACGTGCGGACTTCGCACCAGGCGCAATTCGAACGAGCCCGGCCCGATCCCCTCGATGCGGAACCGCCCCTGCCGGTTGGTGAAGAATTCGCCGGCGGCGGCGCCCGTCTTGTCGAGCGGCACGATCTCGCCGGCCAGCAGCGCGAGCGGCGCGCCGGACGCATCCGTCAAAACGCCGTCCAGCACGACGGTGGCGTCGTTGCCGACGACGACGACGGTGCCGCTGCGATAATTGGGATTGAGCTGATATGTGTCCTGGCCGAGCTGGTATCCGACGGGCAGATCGGGGACGGTCACGGCCAGCGGACGGATCTGATACGCGGTCAAATTGGGCAGCACGGCCGGGCCGAGCCAATCGGTCCGCGCGTCGTAGCGGCCGTTGATTCCGGACGAATCCAGGATGATCTTCTGGTCGGCATAGCTCGGGGTCGGCGCGACGATGGCGAAACTGTCGTCGACCGGCCGGCCGACACCGAAATGTCCATCGGCAAAGACGAGCGAACTTCCGAAGCGAAAGCTGGTCCGCTGCACCGTGCCCTGATCCGAATCCGGCGAGGGGAAGAGCACGTCGTGGGACAGGCTCGTCTCGAAGCGGTTGGCGTTGTAGTACACCGAACCGGTGACCTGCTCCTGGTTGCCGGCCTTGACGACGTTGAGCGCGCCGCCGGGCTCGCCGACGAAATTGCTCGGCGAATACTGATACGAGGCCTGCAGCGTGTCGCGCGCCGTGTCGTAGGTCGATTGCAGGGTGCTGTGCCCGTCGCCGATCTGCCAGGTCACGGCGAGCAGCGCACCGGAGCTTGAGCGGCTGCCGCGATCGACCGATTGCTCGAGGCGCAGATTGGCGATCAGGCCGCGCAGAAACGAATGCTGGAACGACAGGCTGAGGTCGTGTCCGTTGCCCGCGCCGTTCCGCCCGACGCGATAGGACGCGCCGAAGGAGGCATAGACGTCGCCCAGGATCGGCTGGGTGTAGCGCAGCCCGAGATCGAGCGCCGCGAGATTGAAGGGCGTGACGGTGCCGAGCCGCGAGAAATTGGCCCCGGTATAGGTCGCCTGCGCCAACAGGCTGCCGCCGAAGCCTTCCGGCCGCGAGTCCAGCAGGCTGTAGGAGAGACGCAGCGCGCCGTCGAAGCCGGCGCCGCGCAGATGGCTCGCGGCCGCATCCATATGGACGGTGCCGTAGTCCGAGGCATAGCCGATCTCGCCGCCGAGCTGTTGCTGCAGGACGGAGCCCTGGAAATTGCCGCCCACCGTCAGCGTGTCGCTGAGGCCGATGCGGTGGAATCCCGAGACCGAAGGCAGCCCCGCGTCATAGATGTATCCGGCGGTGCCGATCGCCGACGGCAGGCCGACATTGTAGGAGAATTCCTGCACGCCCGCGCCCAGGAGGTTGCTGCTGAAGAAGAAGGGCGAGCTGAACGTGCTCACGCGGCCGACGCCGTCGGTGGCGCGCAGCACGACGTCGTTCGGACCCTCCGCGAAGGCGAAATTGTTGAGATTGTAGCGGCCGGCCGGCAGCGTGAGGACGCGGCTCTGGATGCCGTTGATGAAGACCTGGACCTGGGAGGCCTGGTCGAGGACGAAGTCCTGCGACCCGGTCGGTTGGGTGATGAAATAGGGTTGCAACGAGAAATTCCGCGCCAGCGAGAAACCGGCCATCGGCACGAAGGACTGGAAGCCGGCGACGCCATAGGTGAGATCGCCGGCCGAATAGCGCAGCGCGCGATCCGGGTCGTCGTGCACCAGGCGCAGATCGCCGCGCTGAAAGGGCTGCGGCGCGGAGCCGGAATAGAGAAGCGAACCCTCCAGGACCGATCCCAGGACATTCACCGCGCCGTCGAGCGCGACCGTCGCCTGCAGCCCCGACGTCGCATGGCTGTCCGCGGACACGTAGTCGAGGCTGCCGCGCATGTTCAGATAGGAGCTGACATCCGCCGCCGGAGCGAGGCCGTTGCTGCCGATCACGGGCGGTCCCGGCCCGATATTGACGGCCTGCACCCGGCGCAATTTGACGGGCAGGTCGAGGATGAGGACGAGATCGCCGGGATCGAAGCGCGCGGCAAGGCCTTCGGTCTTGAGATCGTCCAGGCCGAGAAAGCCGTCCGTATCGGCGTGCGCCGCCAGCCGCGCCAGCTGGTCCGCTTCGAGCAGCGGCGTCAGAGCGGCGACCAGACTATGGCTTTCGATCCGGAATGCCGATCCGTCCGAGAGGCCCTTGGCCTGGATCTGCGCGATCGCCACCCCGTCGAGGAACAGCGGCACGGACAGGGTCCGGCGCGGCGCGGCGTCCGGCGGCTTGCCGCCGAAGACCGACTGAAAGAGCTTGAGCCGCTCGTCTTCGGAGGACGGCGGATTCGCCGGCGCAGGGTCCGCCGCTCGCGCCGGTCCGGCCGCGAACCATGCGGCGAACATCAGGACGGACAGACGAAGGCAGGCGGGGCGCGCCGTCAATCGGGCGACGCGACGGCGCCGCGAAGCACGCTCTCAGGGCGCACCTTGTACCTCGAGCGTCGCGCTCACCGGGCCGACCGCCAGTTCGGGCGGCCATGCGACGGCGAAGCGGCGAACCGAGCCGGACAGGACGTTTTCGCCCATCATCGTCCCGACCTGCGCGGGCGACAGGATCACGCTCTTGCCGTCGCCCGACCTGGCCGTCACGCGGACGCCGCGAAGATTGATATGCGCGAGCCCGCGATTGGCGACGGAGAGATCGAGCGTCGGCCGGCCGCGCGTATCGCGGCCGGGCTCGGCGCGCTGGACCACGAGATCGTGCGCCGGATCGGCATGGACGTCTGGCGGCAGGATGTAGACCGCGGTCTGATACTTGACCAGAAGCTTGAGACTGTTCCGGGCCGTGCCCGGGCGCCCGAGATCGACCGGCAATTGTTCGGCGATGAGGCGATAGGCCAGCTCCTTGTCCGGCTTCACCGGGCCGAGCCATTGCACGCGCACGGTTCTCTTCTCGCGCGGCAAAAGGACGAGCTGGGCGGGAAAGACCAGGAACTGGTCTTCGGCCGGCGAAAGGGTTTCGGTACCGTCTTCCGCCTGTTCGCGCTTGACGACGCCGATCTGGACGGCGGTGGAATCCGAGGAATCGTTTTCGACGACGTAGTCGAGCGTCGCGCGCGCGCCGGCGGGCGCCATTTCCGCGGTGAAGGGAGAAATCTTGAAGGCCGAGGCCGGCGCGCCGAGGAGCGCGCCAACGACGATCACGCCGATCAGACGCGGGATCGCCCATCGGGCGATTCCGGTCCACCGGCGTGATCTCCATTGTCCGGAGACGATGCGAATCCGGGCCGTCACGTCCTACTTCGCCGTCATCGCGAAGGTCAGCGTGTCGGTATAGTCGCCGGCCGCGGAATTCGCCGCAGTGGCGCCGGTATAGCCGATCGTGATCGGCTTGGTGACCGTGCCCGAGCCCGACACGGGAGCGGAAACGTCGGTGACGTCCACGGTCCCGGCGACCGGAATTGCGGCGACGCCGTCGTATTTCACGGTGTAGCTGAGCGCGTGCGCAGCATCGTCGGTACCGGCGGTGGACTTAAGCAGGCCGGACGTCGTTCCGTTCGTCGTCACCATGGCGACGGTGTATCCCGCGTCGTCGTTGCAGGTCTCGTCGACCGAACCAACGGCGAGGGCCGTCGCGCTCGTTTCCAGCGCTATGCCCGTCCCGCCGGCCACGGCATTGACGGCAAGGCTGCACATCTGAGGAACCGTGCCCGTGAGGGTGATGGTATTGGCGGCATTCGCCGCGCCGCCCACGAGAAGAAGAGCGGACACGGAAACGGCGCCGAGAAGACCGAGGTTTTTATTGTTCATGAAATTTGCTCCTGAATTGTTCACCGGCGCAGTTAGGGCGTGGCGCATTAATGGCGTGGAAGAAAACTTCCGACAATTCGAACGGTACCCGAAGAACTACAATATTTGCGGCTAACATCATAATATAGAAATGCCGTTTGCCCGGAGTTCCCGCTATCAATTATTGTTTTCGTCGCCCACCAACCAATAAAGTTCCCGTTTTTACTTAAGGTTGTATAATATATGCACGCTCTGCAACCGGAATTGTGCGCTCGCACGACTCAGTCGGAAAGAAAAACCGACAACGACATCCTCGATGCGATGAGACCGGTCGGAGCGCGATCGCATCGGATCGCAAATCGCGGTGGAGAGGAAACTGAAACGAACTCGGCGTCCGCTCCTGCCCCTTATGGCTTGAGAAGCCGCGGTTCTTGCCGCTGAGCTATGCAGTCAGTCGATTGAGATCCCAAAGGTCCAGGCGTTCGCGCCGGCCATCGGGATCGTGAACAACACGACGGCGGTGCGGCTCTAGAACTGCACGCCGACACCGGCGTTGAAGCCGCCGGAACCCTGGCTGTTGACGGTCACGCCGCCCTTGAACACGAAGGTCCCGTCGCCGGAGACGCGTGACGCGCCGAAGGCAACGCCCGACGCGCCGTTCCAGCTTCCCACGCCGAGGCCCACGAGCGTCTTGCCCGGCGTCACCGCCTGGGGAATGCCGTTGACGGCGAGCGCCGCGGCGACGCCGCTGTCGGCGCGGCTGCTGAGCTTGCCGAGGTCCTTGCGTACATCGGCGATCTGGTTGTCGGTGTAGGCGTTGGCGCTCGACAGCGTCGCGGCGGCCGAGGCGTTGAGCTGGTCGACATTGACGGCGTCGGTGCCTTGCGTGCCCGACGCGACATTCGTCACGCGGCGCTCATGGCCCTTCGAACCGACGGAAAGCGTGTTGGCCTGGTCCGCGACAGAGCCGGCGCCGACGGCGGCGCTGTTGTTCGCCGTGGCCGCGGCGCGATCGCCGATGGCGACCGATTCGTCGCCGGACGCCTGGCTGCGCGCGCCGGCGGCCGTCGCGTTCGCGCCGCTGGCCGAAGAGGCCGCTTCCGTCGAGTTGGTGCTGAAGTATTTGGACAGGTCGTAGGTCGAGTTGACCTTGGTTTTGATGGTGTTGACGTCGAGCTGGATATCGTCGATCCGTGCGCTGTTGAGCGCGATATTGACGGTATTGACGTTGACCTGATCGCTCACCGCCGAGAGCTGGCTGCCGTTCACCGCATCGGTGCTGGTGGCGCTGACGAGGCCGGGGGCGACGTTGACGATGCGGCGCTCATTGCCCACGGAACCGACCGACACCGTGTTCGAAACGCCGGCGATGGAATTGGCGCCAAGCGCGACGCTGTTCGCCGCCCCCGAAAGCACCGTGGCGTTGGCGCCGAGCGCGACGCTGGAATCGGCCATCACCAGGCTCGAAGACCCGATCGCGATGTCGTACAGGCCCTCGGCACGCGCGCCCAACCCCGCACCATCGCCGCCGCCGATGGCGATCGACCGGTCTCCCAGGGCCGACGCGAAGGCGCCCATCGCCACGCCGTCCGTTCCGGCGGATGTGCTCGAGACGCCGGCCGAAATGGCGTCGGCGCCGGAGGCGTCGGCGTCCGCTCCGGTCGAATTGGCGCGGAAATACTTCGTCCCGACGGTGTCGATCGTATTCACGTTCGAGGCGAGCGTGGCGATGTTGCTCGTGTTGGTGGCGATGTTCGTGGTGTTGGTCGCAATGTCGGTCGTATTCGTCGCCACGTCAGTCTGCAGCGTCGTGATATTGGAGGTATTCGTCGCGATGTTCGACGTATTCGTCGCAATGTCGGTCGTGCTGGTGGCGACGTCGGTCTGGAGCGTCGCGATGTTCGATGTGTTGCTCGCGATGCTGGCGGTGTTCGTCGCAACCTGCTGGTTCGTGGCGTAGAGCTGGCTGCCGTTCACCGCCTCGGTGCTGGCGGCGGACAGGAGAGCCGGCGCGACGTTGACGACGGTGCGCTCGAGGCCCGGCGCGCCGACCGAGAAGGTGTTCGCGGTCGCGGCGACCGAGCCGTAGCCGACGGCGACCGAATTGGCGCCGGAGGCGGAGGCGCCGTTGCCGAGTACGGTCGCGTTCGAGCCGCTCGCATTGGCGCCATGGCCGATCGCGATGTCGCCGTCGGCGCCCGCCAGCGCGTTCTCGCCGATCGCGATGGAGCCGGTGCCGCCGGCGACGCTGGCAAGGCCCATCGCCACCGAGTCGGTGCCGGCGGCCGAGGCGCTCGAGCCGATGGCGATGGCGTCCGTGCCTCCCGCGGATGCCGCCGGTCCGGTCGAATTCGCCCTGAAGTATTTCGAATTGCCGGCCACGCTCGAATAATTGGTCTGCAAATCGGCGATGTCGGTCGTGTTCGTCGCGACCTGCTGATTGGTGGCGTAGAGCTGGCTGCCGTTGACGGCGTCCGTGCTGGTGGCGGAGAGCAGGCCCGGCGCGACATTGACGACGGTGCGTTCGAGGCCGGGCGCGCCGACCGAGAACGTATTCGCGGTCGCCGCAATCGAGCCGTAGCCGACCGCCACCGAATTGCCGGCCGAAGCCGTCGCGCCGTTGCCCAGCGCCGTCGCGTTCGCACCGTTTGCGACGGCCCCATAGCCGATCGCGGTGTTGCCGTCGGCGCCCACCTGGGCGTTCGCACCGAAGACCGAAGCGTCGACGAACCCGTTGTCGGTCGCATTCGTGCCGACCACCGCGGAATCGGCCGCCGATACGGCGTTCCAACCGATGGCGATGGCGCCGCTGCCGCTGGCGGAGCTCGACGTTCCGAACGCCATCGAGTCGCTTCCCAAGGCCTGCGAAGCCGGACCGACGGCGAGGCTGTCCGTTCCAGCCGCGGACGCGGCGGGACCGGCGGAGTTGGCCTTGAAGTATTTGGTGCCGGTGTTGTCGATGTCGGTGAGCGATGTCTGAAGGTTGCCGATATCCGTCGTGTTCGTCGCCACGTTGGTGTGCAGCGTCGAGATGTTCGACGTGTTGGCGGCGATATCGATCGTATTCGTCGCGACGCTGGTCTGAAGCGTCGTGATGTTGGACGTGTTCGCGGCGATGTTCGAGGTGTTCGTCGCCACGTTGGTCTGCAGCGTCGAGATGTTCGACGTGTTGGTGGCGATATCGATCGTATTCGTCGCGACGCTGGTCTGAAGCGTCGTGATGTTGGACGTGTTCGCGGCGATGTTCGAGGTGTTCGTCGCCACGTTGGTCTGCAACGTCGAGATGTTCGACGTGTTGGTCGCGATGTTGGTCGTGTTGGTCGATACCTGCTGGTTGGTCGCGTAGAGCTGGCTGCCGTTCACCGCCTCGGTGCTGGTCGCGGACAGAAGCCCCGGGGCGACATTGACGACGGTGCGTTCGGCGCCCGGCGCGCCGACCGAGAAGGTGTTCGCGGCGGTCGCCGTCGAGCCATGGCCGACGGCGACGGCGTTCGCGCCGGTGGCGCTCGCGCCATTGCCGATCGCGGTCGCGTTGGCGGCGGATGCGCTGGAATTGAACCCGATCGCGGTGTTGCCGTCCGCGCCCACCTGGGCATTGGCGCCAAATACGGAGGCATCGATGAATGCATTGTCCGTCGCGCCGCTGCCGATCACGGTCGAGTTCGCCGCCGAGATCGTATGGGCACCGAGGGCGATGGCCCCGCTGCCGCTGGCGCTGGCGTCCGTCCCGGCGGCGAAGGCGCCGCCGCCCTGGGCGGAGGCGTTCGGGCCCAGCGCGACATTGCCGTCGTCGCCGGCGGCGCCGCTGCCGGCAATGCTCTGCGTTCCGATAGCCACATCGCCGACGCCGTTGGCAGCCGATTGATAGCCGCCGGCGAAGCTCTGCCCGCCCAAGGCGGAGCTGCCATAGCCGAGCGCGGTATCGAAGGCGCCGCTGCCGGCGCTGACGCCCGCGACGCTGCCGGCACCCAGCGCGACGTCGCCGTCATTATAGGTCGTGGCGCCGGCGGTCGATCCGCCATTGTTCACGTCGCCGCCGCCGATCGCCACCGATCCCGTGCCGTTTGCGCGCGAGGCGTCGCCGGTGGCAATGCTGTAATCGCCTTCGGCGTCGCCGCCCTGGATCGCGAGGCTGTCGAGACCGGCGGCGGTCGTAAAGCTGTCATCGGTCGAGCCGAGCGCGGTGCTGCCGGTGCCGCTGGCCGTGGCCAGCGCGCCGACGGAGGTCGCGTCGTCGGCCAGTGACGCGGCATGATCGCCGATCGCCACGCTGCTGTCGCCGATGGCAACCGATTGGAAGCCCCCAGCGAAGCTGGATGCCCCAGCGGCCGCCGCCGTGTCGCCGAGGGCGACGCTGCTTTCGCCGAGCGCGAAGGCCCCCGGTCCGAAGGCCGACGCGCCGAGATTGTGGGCCCAGCTTCCGACGCCCACGGCGGTGGCGCCGAAATCGTCGGCGGTGGCGCCGACGCCGAAGGCCGAGCTGCGCCCGCCGGTCGCGTGGCTGTCATAGCCGAGTGCGGTGTCGGGATCGAGCGTGCTCTCGCCGGTGACGCCGGCGGTGCTGTTCGTGCCGATGGCGATGTCGCCGGGGCCGTAGGAGACCGCGGCATCGGTGCCCGCGCCGGTGCCGACCGCGTCGCCGCCGCCGATGGCGATGCCGTTGGCGCCGAAGGTCGAGCCGTTCTGGCCGACCACGACGGAGTCGATCGCCGTCGCATCCGCGCTCGCGCCGGTGCCGAAGAGCGAAACGCCGGTCGCGTTGTTGTCTGTGGCATTGGCGCCGAAGACGAGCGAGTTGGCCGCCGAGACCGCGTTGGCGCCGAACGCTATCGCGTTGTCGCCGCTGGCGCTGGCCGCCGTGCCGAACGCCATCGCGTTGGTCCCGTCGCCGATCGCGGTATCGCCGAGGGCGATGGCCGAGGCGCCGGTCGCCGCGCTCTGGTTGCCCAGCGCGATCTGGTTGCCGTCGGTGCCGCCGCTCGCGCCCGCCGTGGCGCCCGGGCCGATGGCGACGGAATTGTCCTCATGGGCAACGGAGGAGAAGTCCGAATTGCCGCCGATGGCGACGGCCGAATCGCCCTCCGCAACGGAATAGGAGCCGCCGGCGAAGCTGTTCTCGCCCGACGCCGCCGCGTTGTAGCCGAGCGCGGTGGCTTCGCTGGCGGTCGCGGCCGAGCGGTTGCCGATGGCGATGGAATAGGTGCCGGAGGTGGACGCGGCGAAGGCCGAGCTGGCGTCGCCGCCGATGGCGATGTCGCCGAGGCCGGCGGCGTTGGCGTTGTAGCCGATCACCGTCGCGTTGTTGGCGCCGCTGGCGGTGTTCGCGCCGGTGCCGTAGATCGACACGCCGGTGGCGCCGTTGTCGGTGGCGCTGTTGCCGGTGACGATGGAGTCGGCGGCGGAAACGGTATTGGCGCCGATGGCGATGGCGTTCGTCCCGCTCGCGCTTGCGCCGGAGCCCAACGCCATGGCGTCGGTGCCGGTCGCGGTGGGGGACGCACCGGTGGACGCCGTGGTGAAATAGGTCACCGCCGAGCTCGAGCTCAGGGACGAGACGTCCTGCTGCAGCGTGTAGAGCTGACCGCCGTTCACCGCATCGGTGCTGCCCGACGCGACGTCGCCGGCCGCCAGATTGACGATCTTGCGCTCATTGCCGCTGGTGCCGACCGACACCGTGTTCACCTGATCGGCCAGCGAGCCGGCGCCGAGCGCCACGGCATTGTCCGCGGTGACATGCGATTCCGCGCCGAGCGCCACGGAATCCAGATTGGCCGCATTGGCGTCCGAGCCGAGCGCCACGGCGCTGCCGCCGGCGGCCGACGTGTTCGGGCCCAACGCCACGCTGTTGCTGCCATGGGCGTCGGCGAAATAGCCGCCGGCGATGCTGTAGTCGCCGTACGTCGCCGCATTGTCGCCCAGCGCGATGCTGCTGATCCCGGAGGCGGTGGAATCGTAGGCGCCGGCGAAGCTGTGGCTGCCGCTGGCCGTCGCGCTGCTGCCGAGGGCGACGGTACGATCGCTCGAGGCCGTGGCACCGAGGCCGAAGGCGGAGCTGTAATCACCGCTGGCCGTGGCCGAAGCACCAAAGGCGCTCGCGGAGGTGCCGGTGGCAGCGACGGCGTTGCCGATCGCGGTATCGCCGGTCAGGGAGGTGCCGAAGACGCCGGCGGCTGCGCCATTGCCGATCGCGATATTGCCGCTGTTATAGGCATTGGCGCCATGACCGCCGGCAAAGGTGTTGTTGCCCCAGGCCGTCGCGCCGTCGCCCAGCGCGACGCTGCTGGCGCCATAGGAGGTGGCGCCGTGTGCCGCGGCGAGGCTGTAGGCGCCCGTGGCGCGTGCATTGTTGCCGAGGGCGGCGGCGCTGGAACTGGACGCCGCGGCGCCGGCGCCCAGCGCGATATCGGCATCGTCGCGCGCGCTGGCGCCGTATCCGATGGCGATCTGCTTCGTGCCGCTGCTGGCGAGCGAGCCCGCGGCCGCCTCGGTACCGACGGCGATCGCGCCGGTGCTGTAGCTGGCCGCGGCATCGGCGCTCGTCGCGCTGCCGCCGATGGCGATGCCGTTCGCGCCTTGGGCCGTGGCATTGAAGCCGATCACCGTCGAATCGATGGCGGTGGCGCCGGTGCTGGCGCCGGTGCCGTAGATCGAGACGCCGGTGGCGCCATTGTCGGTCGCGCTGTTGCCGGTAACGACGGAGTTCGCCGCCGAAACCGCGCCGATGCCGAAGGCGATCGCGTTCGTGCCCGTGGCGCTCGCGCCGGCGCCGACCGCCAGCGCGTCGGTGCCGCTCGCCGTGGCCGTGCCGGTGCCGGTATCGGAGATCGAATCGGCGACCCCGGAGACGCCTTGCAGCGCGGTGTAGAGCTCGTTGCCGCTGACGGCCTGATGGTTGCCGGACGCGACCGTGCCGTCGGCGACATTCTCTATGGTGCGCAGGCCGGACGGCGTTCCGACCGAGACGCTGTTCGCGACGTTCGCGACCGAGCCCGCGCCGAGCGCGACCGCATTGCTCGCCGTGGCGCTCGCGCCATAGCCCAGCGACAGCGCGGAGCCGCCCGTCGCCTGAGCGGCGAAACCGACCGCGGTGTCGTAGGTCTGGCCGGCATAGGAGCTCGACGTCCCGTCGAAGCCCGCCACGCTGTTGGTGCCGAGGGCGATGTCGCCGGCATTGTAGGTGACGGCGCCGTTGCCGTTGACGGCGTTGTCCCCGCCGCCGATGGCGACGGAATTGGCACCCACCGCATGCGCAAAGGAACCGCCGGCCAGGCTGAAAACGCCGCCCGCCGAGCTTGACGCGCCCAAGGCCGTGCTCAGATCGCCGCTCGCGGTGCCGCCGGCGCCGAGGGCCACGCTGGAATTGCCGCTCGCCGTGCTGAACACGCCGAAAGCGGAGCTCAGATCGCCGCTCGCCGTGCTGTCCACCCCGATGGCCGAGGCCGCGGAACCGCTTGCCGTGCTGCCGCTGCCATAGGCCGAGCCATCGCCGCCCGTGGCGCTTGCGAACCTGCCGATGGCGACGTCCTGCGTGGCCGTGGCGCTGCCGCTGACGCCGGCCACGCTGTCGGTGCCGATGGCGATGTCGCCGGTGTTGTAGGTGACCGCGCCATGGCCGTTGCCGCCATTGTCTCCGCCCCCGATGGCGACGGAATTGGCGCCCCCAGCATTCGCAAAGGAGCCGCCGGCCAGGCTGTAGGCTCCGCTCGCCGCGCTCGAGGCACCGAAGGCCGCACTGTTGCCGCCGGTGGCCTGCGCCGCAAAGCCGATCGACGTGTCGCGGCTCTGAAAGTTGTAGGCGGGGTCGGAGGAGTTCACACCGGCTACGCTCTTCGCGCCCAAGGCGATGGAATCGTCGTTGAAGGCTTGCGCCGCCATGTTGCCCGGCGTGCCGTCGCCGCCGCCGATGGCGATGCCGCCGGCCCCCACCGCCGCCGAATGGCTGCCCAGGGCAATGGCGCTGCTGCTGCCGGCATTCGCCGTATCGCCGATGGCGATCGCATCGAAGGCGCTTGCGGATGCGCTGTAGCCGCCCGCGAAGCTGTCATTGCCGGCGGCGCTCGCATTGTGGCCGAGCGCGGTACTGGTACCGCCGGAGGAGATCGCGCCGTAGCCCAGCGCAAGGCTGTCGCCGCCGGTGGCCTCGGCCGCAAAGCCGACCGCCGTGTCGTGGTTCTGGAAATTGTAGGCGGGATCGGTCGTCGCCACGCCAGCGACGCTCCTGGCGCCGATGGCGACGGCGTCGTCGCCATAGGAGGCAGCCGACGCATTGCCGCCGCCGTCACCGCCGCCGATGGCGATGGCGTAGTCGGAATGGGCCGTCGCGCCCGTGCCGCCCGCGAAGGAGGCGGTGCCGAGCGCCTGCGCATTGTAGCCGAACGCGGCGCCGCGCGTGCCGGTGGCGATCGCGCCGGACCCCGCCGCAATGCTGTCGCCGCCATCGGCGCTGGAGCCGAAGCCTAGCGCGATGTTGTGGTTTCCCGTGCCGCCGGCGACGCTGTTGGCGCCAAAGGCGAGCGAGCCGATGCCTTCGGCATCGGCGCCCGCGTCGCTGCCGCCGCCGCCGCCGATCGCGACGGATTCGTTGCTGTTGGCGATGGTGCCCACGCCGCCGGCGAAGGCGTAGTCGCCGGCCGCCGAAGCGCTGTCGCCGAGGGCGACGGCGCTGGCGCCGGTCGCGGTGGAATTGATGCCGCCGGCGAAGCTGTTGCCGCCGGCGGCCTGGGCCGCATAACCGATGACGGTGTCGCCATTGTTCAGCGCGATGCTGTTGGTGCCGACCGCGATCGCACCGGTGCCGCTCGCCTGCGCGCCCATCGTCGACAGGCCGTCGCCGCCGCCCAAGGCGACAGCGGACGGCGCGGTCGAGGCCGCGTTCGCGCCCGCCGCAATCGTGTAGTCGCCCGACGCCACCGTGTCGTCGCCGAAGGCGGCGGAACTGATGCCGGACGCGGAGGCTCCGTTGCCGAAGGCCGCACTCTGGGTGCCCGATGCCGAGCTGCTGTCGCCATAAGCCGAGGAAAAGGCGCCGTTTGCAAAGGAGCTTGCGCCGCAGGCGGTGGAATGGTTCGTCGAGGCTTGGGCGCCATTGCCCGTGCCGGTGCCGTGATCGGTACAGATCGTGTTGTCGGCCGACGCCGGCGCGAGGGTCAGCGCCAAGGTCGACGCCGCGAATGCCATGACAATGCCCGCGCGCGCGCGAAGCCTAAAGCCGCCAGCCAAAATCACCCCACCCCGTGCGGCACGATATCCGCACGCACATGACATCTTGCGCCGCCGGGCTCTGGAATTCGACGCCGACCCGAGTTGAGCGCAACTTATTTCATCCCGAAAATTAAATTTGTTCAACAGCAAATTTATTGAACGTAATGTGACGGGTGGTTATACGCGATGTTGCCATGCCAACGGTTTCCCCCCGTCGTCGCCGGCGCGCGCCTCAAAGGCGAGCAGAAGCGACAAAGACCAGGCTGCTCGACGCCGCGACCAAGGCTTTTGCCAGGTCGGGGTTCGAGGGCGCCTCGACGCTCGCGCTCGAAAGGGCGGCGAAGGTCGAGCGCGGGCTGCTCGTTTACCATTTCCGCTCGCGCAAGGGACTTTGGCGCGCAGTGATCGACCGCCTGGCCGATCGCGTCGGGCAATCCATGCAGCGGATTTTTTCGGCGGCCGGTCGCAAGGACGACACGGTTAACGCGGTCGTGCGGGCCCTCGTCGTCGCCAACGCGGAGACCCCGGAATTCATGCGCATCATGGTGATCGAGAGCCGCCGCGGCAGCGCGCTGGCGGATTACGCGATCGAGCATCACATCCGCCGGTTCGTCGCCGCGCTCGAGGGGGCGCTCGGCCATGCGGTTTCGGTGCATGACTATTACATATTGATGGGCGCCTGTTCGTTCTTCTTCCTGTCGCCGCGCGAGGCGCAGCGCGTCTGGTCGGCGGATCCCACCTCGGAGCGGTTCCTCTCGCAACAGACCGAGGCCGTCGCCGAACTGATGCGGACGCGTTGGTCGGCCCGCAAGGAGCCGATCGTCGTTCCGCTCCGCGCGCGGGCATGACGCGCTTCGCTTCTCATGTCGCGGTCCGCAAGGCGCCGCTGGGACCCAGAAATTTCGCATGACGCATGGCTGCAGCCGGCGGAGATCGCCTGGTTTTCAGCGTTGCGGCGAGGAACGCCAGCATCCGCGTCAGAACCAATCGTCCGCCGGCCGTGTCGAGGTTGAACTGATATTCGTGCCGGAGCGCGGGCGCGTAGGCGGCCGGGAAAAACAGACTGTCGACGCCGACGCCCAGACCTTCGAGCTTCCGCGTCAGCGCAACCGCCTGCGGCGCCAGCGGATCGCCATTGCCGCTCGAGATGAACGTTCGCGGGAATGCAGGCGTCACATAGTCGGTCACGGATAGCAGCTTGAACTGCTCGTCCCGCGGGAGATTCTTCACGCCTGAATAGGCCCACAGGATGGTCCTGAAGAGCCAGCCCCAGTCTCCGCGGAAATCGACCGCCCCGGCGTCGTAGAAGCCGGACAGCAGCATGACGGCTCTGATCCCGTCGGGCGCCAGTGCCGGCTTGATGCCGAGCCGCCGCGCATAGCCCGCGTCCGTGTTGAGAATGGCCGTTTGCGCGCCGATCTGGGCGCCCGCGGAATCACCCGCCAGGACAAGCGCGCCAGGGTCGATGTGCAGAGCGGCTGCGTTGTGAACCAGGTATCCGAGCGCTTCGTTCACCTCCCGGACGGGCTCGGGGTATTTCGATTCCGGGCCCATGGAATATTCGAGGGCGACAGCGGTGTAGCCATGACCGGCCAGCACCTTCAGATAGTTCGAGACGCCTTCCTTGCTGCCGGCGATCCATCCGCCGCCATGCACCCACACGATCGCCGGCCGCTGCGTCTTCGTGCCCGCGGGGTAGAAGATATCGAACCGCTCGGCCGTGGCGGGGCCATAAGCAAGGTCGCGCCGTTCGGCGATACCGGCGGGAACATGCTTCGCCAGCGCCGCTTCGGACGCAGCATCGCCGCGCGCGAACGCCAGCGAGATGAGATAGGCCGCCGGCCAGGGGCTGAGCCAGAAAACGAGAAATATCCCTATACCCAGCAAAACGACCAGACCGCCGGCCCACCGAAGGAAACGCGTCACGGCCTTGCACGCATGTCTTCGGCGCGATCGCCGGGCGCCGATACGAGACGGAACAGGGCAACCTCCGGCTTGGCGCTGACCCAGGCGCCGGCCACGGACCAATGGGATCGCGCGGCCAGAAGCGCGAACGAGTCGGCGGTGAATTTGTAGGAATTTTCGGTGTGAAGCCGCTCGCCCTTCTTGAAGGCGAAGCTATGGCCGGCCGCTTTGACGACCTGGTCCCTGCGGCTCACCAGATGCATCTCGACGCGGCCGCTTTCGCGGTTCCACAGCGCCAGGTGATCGAAAGCGTCCGCGTCGAAGTCTCCGGACAGCTCGCGATTTATGCGCGTCAGCAGGTTCTTGTTGAATTGTGCGGTGGCGCCTTCGGAATCGGCATAGGCGGCGGCGAGCGTCTCCGCGTCCTTGACCAGGTCCACGCCGACGAAAATGGTGGCGTGCCGCCCCAGTATCCGCCGCGCCGAAGACAGGAATTCCACCGCGTCGTCCGGATCGAAATTGCCGAGCGTCGAGCCCGGAAAGAAGCCGACCTTGGGACAGCCCTCCACGGAAGCCGGCAGATCGAACCGTCCGGTGAAGTCTTCGACCACCGGCGCGATCGTCATCCACGGATAGTCTCGTGCCAGGTCCGCCGCGGCGCCGGCCAGCGCGTCCTTGCTGATATCGATCGGCACATAGGCCGAGAGTTGCGGCGCGGCGTCCAGCAGCAAACGCGTCTTGACGCTGTCGCCGCTTCCGAACTCTATCAGCGCGGCACCATCGGGGATCCCCGCGGCGAGCTCCGCCGAGATCTGCCGGAGCAGCGCGGTTTCCGAGCGCGTCACATAATATTCCGACGTCCTGCAGATTTCCTGGAACAGACGAGAGCCTGCTGCGTCGTAAAAATATTTCGGCGGCAGTTTCTTTTCTTTCTCCGACAGACCGGCGACGACATCGGAGGCGAAGCACCTGTGTCGATCGTCGAAGAGCGTTCCGGACAAATCGACCGTCATATCCGCCGAACGCCCGATCCTCCGGCGATCCGAGCCGCGATGGGCTGCAAGCGCGTCGGCGGGAAGGTCGGTCATCGTCGTTCGCCTCACGTTGCAAAGGTCGAGCCGAACATCGGCAGCCCGCTCTGCGATTCCGCGCGCGTCGCTTCGTCCTGCAGAACGTCCCAGTGCTCGGCCAGCACGCCGTCGGCGATGCGCAGAATATCGACGCCGATCCAGCTGCGCGGCCGGCCATGGCCGGAGAAGCGGCCATGCACCATCACATGGTCGTCGCCGGCGAGGATCAGCCCATGCTCGTAGCGCAGGCTTTCCGGCAGACTCTTGACCAGGTCGAACAGACCCTTGCGGCCGGGTTTGATGTGGGCGCTGTGCTGGACGTAGTCCGGCGACCAGAATTTTTCGGCCGCCGCATAGTCCCGCCTGTTGAACAGCGCGTCGAACGCTTCGATCACCAGAGTCTTGTTCGCTTCTGCGGTGGATTTGGTCACGGCTCGCTCCGGTACGAGGGGATTGAAATGCTCACACGGTCACGACGACCTTTCCGATCTTTTCGCCGGACTCCAGATAGCGATGCGCCGCCACGATGTCGTCGAAGCGGAAAACTTTGGCTATCGCGGGCTTGAAGGCACCCGATACGAGGCCGCTCATGACGACGGCCTTGAGCGCCGCGAGCTTGGCGTCGTCTCTGGTGATCGCCGGCAGCCCGAAGCCGCGTATGGTGAGATTGCGGCCGAGCAGCGGCATGACCGGCAACCGCGCCTCGGCGCCGCCCAGCGCGCCATAGACGATCACCAGACCGCCAGGGGCCGTCGCCTCGATCCGCTGCGCGAAGTCCGGCCCGGCCACGGAATCGAACACGACGTCCGCGCCCTTGCCGTCGGTGATGCGCTTGACCTCGGCTACCAAATCCTGTTCGCCGGCGGCAACGACATGCGCCGCGCCCCGCGCGTACAATTCTTTTGCTTTGGACGAGCTGCGGGTGAGCGCAATCGGCACCGCGCCCAGCGCACGCGCCACCTGAATCGCCGCGAGCCCGACGCCGCTCGACGCCGCGGAGATCAAGACGAATTGGCCGGCCGAAAGCCGCGCGATGTCCGCCAGCCCCGCCCAGGCGGTGGCGAAGGCGGTCCAGGTTGCGGCCGCCTCCTCCCATGTGGTGGCAGGCGGCACGGCGACGAGCGAACGGGCCGGCGCCAGGGACACTTCACCGTAGAAGCCATATTCGCCGGCGCCATAGGCGGGAATGACGGCAACGCGGTCGTCGATCGCAAAACCTTCGACGCCGGGCCCCAGCGCTTCGATCGTACCCGCCGCTTCGAAGCCGATCTGGCTCGGCAGCCGCGGTCGGACGGCCGACCTGCCGGTACGAAACGTCACTTCGGTGCGATTGAGGCCGATGGCCCTGACCCGCAGGCGCACCTCGCCGGGGCCGGGAACGGGCACCGCGACCTCCTCGATCGTCAGGACCTCCGGTCCGCCGAAAGCATGGATACGCACGCCGCGCGGCATGGGTCACTCCGGTTTCATCGCCATTCAAGCGTCACGCGTCCAGGAACAGCGTGACGTGCTTCACGAACAATTCGGGATACTGGTTCAAAGGCCCGTGACTAGAATCCGGATAGATGATGAGCTGCGCGTTCGGCAGGTGCTGTTGCAGCGTGAATCCGTTGATTGTGGGGATGATCAGATCGTTGCTGCCATCGACCACCAGCGCCGGTTGGTGGATATCCGCCAGGTAGTTCAGCACGCCCTCGGTCTTCTCATTCGAGCTGACGATCGCTTGCAACTGAGCAGCGGCGGATACCTCGCTGACTTCCGGGCTGCGATCCTGACGGCGGTGCTTGCGTTCGAGGTACTTCAGTCCAGCCGCGCGGCCGGCCGCATTGGGCAGGAAATGCGCGGCGATCCAGAGATGTTCGGGCGGATCGTAGGTGGCCGAGAAGATCTCCGCGGATTTGCTGGCGGCGGTGTCGGCGCCGCGCGGCCCGGTGCCCACCAGGATCAGCTTGCGAACCAGATCGGGTGCCTGCACGGCGATCTCCTGAGCGACCTTGCCGCCGATCGAATAGCCCAGGATATTGGCCTTGCCGATCCCGAGCGCCTCGATGAAGGAGATGGCGTCCGTCGCCATGCCGGGCACGCTCGCCGGCGTCCGGCCCGAGCTGGCGCCGATACCCGCATTGTCGAACAAGATCACTTCGCGATGCTGCGCCAAGCCATCGGTCACGGCCGGATCCCAATGGTCCATGGTGCCGCGGAAATGGACGTTCAAGACGATCGGAATGCCGCCCGTCTCGCCGAACCGGCGATAGGCGAAGCGGATTCCCTTGGCCTCGACGAATTGCGTCGGTGCGGTCTGGTGCGTGTACGTGGTCATCTCTCAGCTCCTCGAAAGGGTCGCAACGCGCCGGCGATCAAATCTTCGAGCCGCCGTCGACGCGGAGCGTGTCGCCGGTGATCCAGCGGGCGGCGTCGGAGGCGAGGAAGGCGATGGCGGCGGCGATGTCGTCCGGCTGGGCGATCCGCTTCAGGGCCTGGATCGCGAAGACGATCTCCCGCCCGGCCTCCGTGCCGGCGAAGCTCGACATGTCGGTTTCGACCACGCCGGGCGCAACGGCGTTGACGCGCACGCCGCGCTCGCCCAGGGCGGCAGCGAAGTGCTTCACCAGCGTGTCGATGGCGCCCTTGGTCGCCGCGTAGGCGGAGAGCGTTCCCACATTGGCGTGGGCCGCCAGCGAAGACAGCAGGATCACGCTGGAGCCGTTGCCCAGGACCGGCATCAATTGCTGGACCAGGAAGAAGGGCGCGCGGACGTTGACGGCGAACAGGGTGTCGAAGTCCTCGACCGTGTAGCCATCGATCGGAACGGATTTGGCGACGCCGGCATTGGCGACCAGGATGTCGAGACGCTCGCCGACGATCCGGCGCACCTCGGCGGCCAGCTTGTGCGGCCCGTCCGGCGCGACCAAGTCGGCCCCAAGGGCCTGGGCCTGGCCGCCGCCGTCGCGAATGTCCTTGACGACGGCGTTCGCTTCGGCGGCGCTCTTTCCATAGTGGACGAGCACATTCGCTCCGGCCTCGGCAAGCGTCAGCGCGGTGGCGCGGCCGATCCCGCGAGAGGCGCCGGTAACGAGAGCGATTTTGCCCGAGAGCGTCTTGGTCATGGCAGGGGTCCTTGTGCAGCGAGGGGGTCGGCTGTTTTTGTTCGCGTCCATCAGGCGTTCGTGCCGCCGTCGACGGTCAGGCTCGCGCCGGTGACATAGGACGCTTCGGGACCGTCGACGAACGACACGATCGCGGCGATGTCGTCGACGGTGCCGTAGCGCTTGAGCGCCGTGTTGGCCGTCTGGGGGATCGCCCATTCGCCCGCGGCCGGATTCAGCTCCGTATCGATCGGGCCGGGCTGGATATTGTTGACGGTGATGCCGCGATCGGCGACCTCCCGGGACAGGCCCTGCGCGAACATCTTGATCGCGCCCTTCGTCGCGGCGTAGGCCGCAAGGCCGGGGGTCATCATGCGTTCGCCGACGCAGGAGCCGATCATGACGATGCGTCCGCCGTCGTTCATACGTTTCAGCGCCTGCTGGGTCGCGATGAAGGTGCCGCGGAGATTGATGTCGATGACGCGGTCCAGTTCCTCCAGCGTCGCCTCCTCGAATCGCTTGGGAATGGCGGTGCCCGCGTTGTTCACCAGCACGTCGAGCCCGCCGAAGGTCGCGACGGCTTTCTCCATCGCGGCTCCGACGGCCCTGGCGTCGACGGCGTCCGCCTGGATCGCGATCGCCCGTCCGCCGGCGCGTTCGATGCTCTCGACGACCGAAGCCGCCGCGTCGGCGCCTTTCGCGTAGGTGATGGCCACGCTCGCCCCGTCCGCGGCAAGACGTTTGGCGATCGCGGCGCCGATGCCGCGCGAGCCGCCCGTGACGAGCGCCAATTTGCCTTCGAGCGGTTTCGACATCTTTCTCTCCTGGCGCCAGCGCGTCGTTCGGCCGGATATTTGTCCGCCGCGATGCCGGCGAATTGAATCGGACAGGCGCGAATTGGACTTTTCGACCACCGGTCGGGAAGGCGGCTCGCGGTATGGCGTCGTCCGGATGGCGACGCAGCGTATTCAGGCTCGCCGAGATGCGTTCAAGAAGAACGGCGATTCACGACAATTCGTCGAGAAGCGTTTTCGCCGCCGTCAGATCGCTCGTCGCGAAGCCTTCCGTGAACCGGTTATACGTCGAGCCCAACAAGTCCCGGGCGTCGCCGCGCCGCCCGAGGTCGCGCCACAATCGGGCATGGCTCGTCGCCACCCGCAATTCCCAGGACAACGCGCCCTGGCCGCGTGCCCGGTCTAGCGCGTCGCGGAAACACGCTTCGCCGGAGGCGACGGCGTCTGCCGCGCCTTGCTGCAAAAGAAGTTCGCCCTGGATACGCAGCAGCTCCGCGATGCACCAGTTTTCCTCGTAGCGTCGGCATGCATCGAGCGCGCGCTCTATCGTGGTCAGACCGGCGGCGACCTCGCCGGCGCGACCGAGGCCGGCGGCCAGCTCACCGAGAAACGCGACGTGACGCATGTGGACCGCGTTCGCGGGAAATTCGGAGAGCGTTGCGCTCAGCATCCGCAGTCCGTTCGCGAGGTCCCCCTGTCTCAACAGCAGGACGGCTTTGAAACACCGGCCCCACCGCTCCCACGGCTCCATCGCATGTCGCGACGGGCGGTCGAGAAGCATTGTCAGGAATCGTCCGGCCGCGTCCAGATCGCCCACATAAAGAGCAATGGGGCACGCCGATTGCGCCAGCGCATAGGTCAGCGAAATCTCGTGATCGATTTCTCTCGCCTCGTCGATATTTTCCGTCGCGGCACGCATGGCCTGATCGGGGAAACCCTGGAGCCAAAGAATGCCCGCCAGCGGGATGCGCGCCATCACGCGTTGGTCGAACTGATACCGGACGATATCCAGCCGGTTGGCCGGGGCTGCATAGCGCCGCAGCATGCGCTCGATATGGATTCGGGCCGGAACCAGATCGCCCAGGATATAATACGTGTAGCCGATCATCCGGTCGGCAACGATGGTGTCCGTGGGGTCGGCCGACGCCGTCGCGACGCGGGCGAATTTCTCGGCGAGCACCAATGCCTTCCGGTTTTCGCCCCATTCCATGTTGTCGGCCCACAGCCCCCACAGCGACCGCAGCTGATAATCGGTGTTCCCGGTATCTTCCGCGATCGCCAACGCACGCTCCCACGGCGCGGCCTTCTCCGACGCCGAGCTCCGCGTGTATTTTATCGCACCGCCCAAAGCCGCGAAGAGCCTCAGCCGGTCGTATGTCTGTTGGCCTTTGACCGCGTCGAGACTCGCCAATGCCGTCTCGACCCATGCGCGGCATTCCTCGTTCAGCGACATATGCGTCCATAAGGGGACCGAGCCGACCGTGAGGGCCACGCCGAGCGCCAGGTCGCCGCCCGGCGAGAACGCCCAGGTCAGGGCGGCGCGTACGTCGTCGATCTGTTCTGCGTTGACGATCAGCCACGCTCCGGTGGACTGCTGCTCGCGTCCCGCCCCGGCACGCTCGACCAGTTCGCGGCAATGCTCGGCATGCCGGCGGGAAAGCCGCCCCAATTCGCCGCTCTCCGCAAGCTTCTGAGACGCATAAACGCGTGTCGTCGTGAGCAGCCGGTACCGGGCGTTGGCGCCGCCGATATCCGCCACGACGAGCGACTTCGCGACCAGATTCGCAAGCTGGTCGATAACCTCGGCCGCGACGACGCCGGAACCCGAGGTAACGGCGCTTGCCGATTCAAATGTGAAGCTGGCGGCGAAGACCGCCAACCGGCGCAGCACCACCCTCTCCGGTTCCGTCAGCGTGTCGTAGCTCCAGTCGAGTGTCGCGCCGAGCGTCTGGTGTCGCGGCAGCGCCGTGCGGCGGCCTCGTATGAGCAGGCTGAACCGATCGTTCAGCAGGGCCGCCAGCCCGCCGATCCCGAAGGCGTCGACGCGACTTGCCGCAAGTTCGATGGCAAGCGGCAACCCGTCCAGCCTGCAGCATATGTCGGAGACGAACAGCGCCTCCTCGTCGCTCATCTCGAATCCGTTCAGATTCGCCGCGGCGCGGTCGACGAAAAGCTGAATCGAGGGAAACGTCAGCGCATCGGCGGCGGTCGGCCTGCTTTCCCGGGGCGGAAATGCGAGCGGCGCCAGACGCTGCACCACCTCGCCTTCGGCGCCCACCGGCTCGCGACTGGTGGCCAAGATGTTCACGCGCGGCGCAGCCTTGAGGATCCCCTCCGCCAGGGCGGCCGTCGCCGCGATGACGTGCTCGCAATTGTCCAGCACGATCAGCATGTGCTTGTCGCGCAGAAAGGCGATCAGGCCGGGGCCGGGATCGTCCGACCGGATGGCGAGGCCGAGCGCGGATGCGAGCGTGCTCGGCACCAGAAGGGGATTTGCGACCGGTGCCAGATCCACGAACCGGACTCCATCGCGGTAGGACGGCGCCAGCCCGTCCGCCACCGCGACGGCGACCGTCGTCTTGCCGATTCCACCCGGTCCGACAAGCGTCACGAAATGCCGCCGCGGCAATTTTGCGGAAAGAGCGGCCACGAGATCGGCGCGGCCGATCATGCGCGTGAGCTGAGCCGGCAGGCCGGCGTCGTGCCCGGAAGCCGGCGGCAGCGAAACGACATTCGGCGCTTGCGAAAGGCTGACCGGCGCCACGAAGCGATAGCCGCGTCCGATCACGCTCACGATGTAACGGGTGCCCGTCTGGCCGTCGCCGAGCAGTTTGCGAAGCCCGGCGACATGAACGCGAAGATTGGCCTCGACCACGGTCGTGTTCGGCCACGCATATTCCATCAGCTCTTCTTTGCTCACGATTTCGCCGGCGTGCTCCGCCAGGATCGTGAGGATGTCGAGCGCGCGACTGCCGACCCGGACCGGCGTGTCGCGGTCCAGCAGCCAATTCCGAGCCGGAAAAAGCCGGAAGGTGCCGAACGTCAATACCTGCGTGCTTGTCGCGCTCGGCCGTCGTGGCACCCGACACTCCTTTACGCCGCTTTGCCGCTTCGCGTGACGCGCGTGAAATCCCGACAAGCTAATCGGTTGAAATAATGAGCAAAACGAAGCGATCAGTATTTGCGCCTTGGTGTTGCGGCGCAACGAGAATTTTCACCAATTTATTAACGCCCCGACGCCGCTTGGCTCAGGATCGGGACTTGGGAACGGCAGGACGCCGCCGAGATGTCCCGAACCGACAGCCGGGGATGCGCATGCAGACGACCAAATTCGAGGACGAAGTCGCCAGGAAGTTCAGGCTGCAACAGGCGCCGACACGTCTTGCCCAGCTGCAGATGGCGTCGCCGATCGCTTTCAGCAGACTGCGCGTCGAGGGCGGCCATACCGGGCGCACGATCGCGGCATCGCCCGACGACGCCTTCGCCTTCCAGATCGCACTTGCGCCCATGTCGAGGGGCGAAATCTGGATCGAGGGGAAGTACGGCAAGCTCCAGGCATCCCCCGGCGACACCTTCGTCTTCAGCCTGACCGCGAATCCGGTCGCGAATTTGGTGCCGCCTTACGACTTTTTGCGGTTCTATCTTCCCGTGACCACGCTGGACCAGCTCGCTTACGATCGCGGTCTGCGTCGGATCGGCGGCGTGCGCACCAATTCCGTCGGCAATCCGGATCCCACGATGCGCGGCCTGGCGCTGTCGCTTTTGCCCCTGTTCGAGAATCCGAGCGCAGGAGCGACGCTTTTCCTCGATTCGGTCGCGCTCGCGTTCCACGCACATGTCATGCGGGCCTATGGCGACGCACGCGAAGGAGACGCCGCCGTCCGCGCCGGGCTCATGCCCTGGCAGCTTCGCCGGGCCCAAGCCTTTTTCGACGCTCACCTCGACGGCGATCCCTCCCTTGCCGACCTCGCGCGGGAGTGCCGCCTGTCACCGAGCCACTTTGCCCGCGCCTTTCGACAGGCGACGGGCGTGCCGCCGCATCGATGGCTGATGAGAAGGCGCGTCGAGCGCGCAAAGGAATTGCTGCTCGACGGCGATCTCGGATTGGCGCAAATCGCCGTCGCGTGCGGCTTTTCGGACCAAAGCCACCTCACGCGGGTTTTCACGCGCCACGAGACCTACGGCCCAGGCAAGTGGCGCCGGCTCCGCCGCAATTGAATTTCGCCGCAACGGGCTTCAGCCGACGCCGTTATTGCCGGCGCGCTCCGCGCGCAGCCCGCGCCACAGCTCATCGACGTACGGGCCGACGCCAAACACCAGCAGACCGCCGAATAGCGCGGCCAGTTGCGCCGGCGGCGGGAGGGGTTTGAGTGCCAAGGCGAGGTCGGCGCGCTGCGGCCCGGCGCCGAACAGCGCCAACGCCTGGTCCCAATGCAGAATCGCCAGCAAGGCCAGCGCGGCAACCGGCAGCACTTCGAGAAAGCTATGCACCTGCTGTTCGAACGCGGTGACCCTGCGCGTCCGTATGGCGAGCTGGAGATCGACATGGGTGGTGATCTCGTGGGCGATCCAGCACAGGATCATCAGTCCGAACAGGAGGGCGTTGATCTTCAGGAATACCGCCGCCAGCAGCGGCATGCCGACCTCGCCCAGCATAAGCCAGTGCAGGATCGATTCCTTCGCCCCGTTGGCTTGCGCGATGCGGGTCGCCCGATGGCAGAGATAATCGACGAAACCGGCGATCATCCACAGCGGCAGTATGGCATAGACCAGCACATACCAGGCGGCACTTTCGGGTTCTGGCATGGGCGTCCTCCGCCGATGCGCGGGGAGGCGCCTATGCGAGCTTGGTGCCGGTGAACGTCGGCGTCGCCGGCCTGGGCAGGCCGTCGGCCTTATATTTGGCGGCCAAGTCCTTCTTTTCCGCCGCCATGCGGACGCCCAACGCCTTCGCGTCGAGGCCGGCCTTGCGGGCCTGGGCGAACATGTTTCCGGCCTTCTTTTCCTCTTCCTTGACGTGATGCTTGATCATCTCGGACAGCACCTTGACCTTGGAATCGTAGAATTCGTCTCCGGGATTGCCGGCCTCGATCTCGGCGATCATCACCTTGGCGCCGTCGTGCTCGACATAGGCTTCGAGGAGCAGGTCGCCGTCTTCGATCTCCCCCTTGCAGGCGGGATAGAACACGTCTTCCTCGATCTTGGTGTGGACCGTCAGTTCGAGGCAGATTTGACCGGCCAACGCCTTTTTCTTGTCGTCGCTCCGGGCTTTCTCGTATTTGTCGAACAGGTCTTCGACCTTGCGATGATCCGCCTTGAGCAGTGCGAACGCGTCTGTCGTTTGTGCTTTGGTCATCGTCGGCCCTTCGCTGTCTGTCGAGCGATAACAAGACGCTGTGCGGAAGGTTCCCGGACCATGTTGACATGCTGAACGGTCCGAACGCGTACGGTTCGACGCCCGGGATCGGCGAACGGTCTGGCGCATTCTCATGGATGACACGTGATCGCTGGAGCGATTATGCCTCTTGCCGCCGACGACAACGCCCCATGACCGCGCGTCTTCCGATTCTCGCTCTTGCCGTCTCGTTGCTGGCCGCGGCGCCGGCCTGCGCCGCGCCGGCGCTGACCCATCTGCCCGCGCGTTTCCGGGGCAACGATGTGTTCCTGCCGGTCGGCATCGACGGCAACCGGCCGCTCTGGATGAAGCTCGACATCGATAGCGCGGCGTCATCGGTGTCGCCCGGCCTGCACGGCTCGCCTCATGCGATGCTGCGGATCGGCTCCGTCGAATTTCCGGATGTCGCCCTTCGCACCGACACGGCGCCGGCATCCCTCGGGCCCGACGGCAAACCGCTCGCCGGCATATTGGGCATCGACGCGCTGGGCGACCGCCCGCTTTGGATCGATACAAGACGCAAGCAGGTCTGGATTTCCGATCCGCCGCCCGTGCCGCAACCGCTTCGTACCGCCGGGGTGGCACTCTAAGCCTGGGCGTGGTCGCGACCTCCAGGAACGTCCCCGCGCTCTCCTTCGGTCGATTGTTGCAACCACGACAAGGATGTTGCGTTAGCTGGTCGCAACCCCTTGGAAGCGTTCGATGGCCAGAAAATATTCCAAGAGCGCCAGCAAGGATGTCGAGAGCGCCATGCATCGCGAGAAGAAGGGGACGTTGAAAAGCGGCCGAGGCGGCAAGGGCGGCACGGTCAAGAACCGCAAACAGGCAATCGCCATCGGCCTGTCGGAAGCCCGCAAGAAGGGCAAGAAGGTGCCGAAAAAGGCGAAACGCAAGGCCAAGCGCAAACGTTAGGGTGCCCCGTTCCGCCTGCCTTCAGCTCGCCGGACTTGCGCCGATGGAAGCGCGCATCTCCGATGCGCTGCCCGATCCGGGGCGCAATGCACCTTCGAACAGATCGCGCGAACCGCGCGCCCGGCCAAGCCGGTCGCGCAGACTATCGCGTGCTGGCGGCTTGCGGCTGGAGCGCGCCGGTGCGTCTTCGGACATAGGATTTGGCATGCCCATTTGTCGGGCAGGCGGAACAATCTTCGCGCAGCGACATTTCATAAGGGATCACATCTGGGGGACCAACATGCGCTCCGCACTTCTCTGGCTTATCGGCATTCCGATTCCGATCATCATCATTCTGTGGCTCATCACCGGCCACGCCTGATCCCATTTCCGTCGCGGAGCATGCCATGGCCGAGACCGTCGTGATCGCCGAAGGCGCCGAAAACACCGGCTATCGCTTTTCCTGGGGGCTCGCGATCGCCGGCGGCGTCGCCGCCGCCGTCGTCACGTTCTTTCTTCTGACTCTCGGATCCGGCTTCGGTCTTCTGCTGGTCAACCCGCAGACGCACGCCGGACCGTCACTGCCGAGTTTCCTGACCGGCGGCGCGATCTACTTCATCGCCGCGCAGGCCTTCGGCTTCGCCGTTGGCGGCCATCTCGCCGGCCGGCTTCTCGGTCCCATTGTCGAAAGCCGCGCCCAGGAAGAATTCCGTGCCGAAGCCCATGGGTTCATTGCCTGGGCGGTCGCCGTGCTCGCGACCGTGACGATGGTCGGACTTGCGGGATTGACGGTCGCCTCGACCGGCGCCGCCACCGCCGCGCTGTATGGCGTGTCGCCCGCAAAAACCGAGACGACGCCTTCCACCTATATCGTCGATGTCCTGTTCCGGCCCGCCGCCGGAGGCGTGCCGGCCGACGTGGCGGCGAACATCGCCGCGCGCGCGGAGGCCGGGCGCATCGTGGATGCCGGCATCGGATTGGGACAGCCCGCGGCGCCGGCCGACCGCGCCCGCCTGGTCGATCTGGTTTCGTCCCAGGCCGGCATCGCGCCGCATGATGCCGCGACACGCGTCGACCGGATGCAGGCCGAGATCACGACCAAGGTCGAGCGCGCCGCCAACTACGCGCGGAAAGCCGCGAGCTACACGGCGCTATGGCTCGCCCTGTCGCTGGTCTTCGGCGCGATCGTGTCGATCACGGCTGCGATGGCGGCACGCGACGAGGACGACCGCCAGGCCGTGCAATGACGAACAGATCCCCATGAAGAAGACCCGCGCCAAGCCCGCGATGCAGCCGCACACCGACGCGCATCCGGGCATCGAGATGGAAGGCAAGGGTCGTCCGATACCGGTCGCGGAGCGCCTGGCGGAGGATCGCCGCAAGGCCCATCGCGCCAGCGCGAAGAAGGCCGGCAAACCCTCGGCTTAAGCGGAGGTGTCGCGCGCCGGAGCCCATCCGGCCGCGCCATAGGTGAAGGCGCTGGTGCGCGAGACTTCGAAGCCGCCGCGCGCCGCGTCCCAGCTCCGGCATTCCACCGTGATATGCGGGCGCTCGATCCGGATCAGGTTCCAGGTATTGGCTTCTCCGCGCTGTCGCGAAGAGGTGGCGGTCCCGGCCTGGACCAGCAGCGCCGAATAGCCCGCGATGTCGTAGCGCTTCGCGCTGCTGCCGGTGCCGCTGACATGGACATGGCCCGACAGCAGCATGTCGATGCGGCATTGCGCAAAGCCCGCCATCGCCATGCCGGCACGGCCGACGACGTCTCCGACATCGCCGCCTTCCGCGACGTCGAACGGATGGTGCGTGACCAGGATGCGCGTGACGCCCTCCCCCGTCGTATGGAACCTGGCGCAGCCGTTCGCCACCTGAAGCGCATTGATGCGCCCGCCCTTGACGGTTAGCGAGCGGGCGGTGTTGAGGCCGATCACGGCGATCTCGTCGTCGGCATGGAACGGCTCCAGGTCGTCCGTCACATAGCGGCGATATTTGGCCAGCGGCGTCAGCCATCGCGCAAAAGCGTTGAACAGCGGCACGTCGTGATTGCCCGGCACGACGATCTGGGGCCGCGGCAGAGTGTCCAGGAAGCGCCGCGCCGCGACGAACTCGGCCGAGCGCGCCCGCTGCGTCAGGTCGCCCGAGACCGCCACGACATCCGGTTTCGCCGCGCGGATCGCGTCGCGCAGCGCCGGCAAGGCGTCGTCGTTGAGCCGCCCGAAATGCAGGTCGGAGATATGGGCGATGGTGCGCAAGGCTGCTTTCCGTTCAGGCTGCCGGCTGGTCCGCCGCCGGAACCATAACGCACAGCGCGTGCGGGAGGATGCGATAGTGAAGCGGCGTGGCCAGTATCGCCACTTCGCCGTCGGTCGCGACGGGGATGCGCTTCCTGCGCGTGACGATCCGAAATTCCGCGGCCTCGATCTGCAGAAGATCGCCGTCCGCCGGCCGACCGAGCAACGCCCGCAGCGCGAGGCGAAGAAGTCCCGCCCGCGTGGCGCGGGGCGCCCGGTAAATCCACAGCCGCCCTTCGTCCAGGCGGCTGCGCTCGCCGACGCGCAAGCCGGAGCGTTCATATCGGTTGTTTCCGACGAAGACGAACGGCGTGTCCTCCCGCACAGTCTCGCCGCCCTTCACGTCCAGCGTCACGGTGAGGCGCGCATAGCGCAGCACGGCATAGGCGGCGGCCTGCACGAACGCCGTCCATTTTCGGCTGCCTTGTGCCTGGAGCCCTTCGCGCCGGCGGACGACCGTCGGATAGAGGCCGATGCTTGAATTGTTCACGAAACGCCGCCCGTTGACTTCGCCGATATCGACCGCGGTCACACGCCCCGCGAACAACGTCGCCACCGCCGCCTCCAGGGCGAGCGGAATTTTCAGGTCCTTGGCGAAATGGTTGAGCGTGCCGAGCGGCAGCACGCCCAACACGATGCCGGTCGCGGCCAGCGCGGATGCGACGGTGCTCACCGTGCCGTCGCCGCCCGCGGCAACGACCAGCCGGCAGCGTTGCGCGACCGCCTGCCGCGCGGCGACGGCAAGCGCGTCGCCGCTCTCCGCCATGACGATGGTGACGGGCATTCCGGTCGCGGCGAACAATTCGGAGAGCTGCGCGCGGACTTTCCCCGCGCCGTCCGAGCCGGCATGCGCGTTCAGGATACAGACCACTGAACCTGCGGCAGTGGCGGGCTCGACGGGATTCATGAGGCTAACGCGTACGCTTCGACAGGCGTCTTTCGTTGGCCCGCATGATGGCGCGATAGCGGGCAATCACCGTCCGGGCCGAGCCGCCGCCGGCCAGCGTGACGGCCGCCTCGGCCGACGCCGCCAATTTCTCCACGACCATGAGCTGCGCCTCCCGCTGCGCTTTCGGACCGCCGGCGGACAGTTTGGCGAGTCGCAGGGCAATCACCCGCTGGGCGTCGAAGCCCGCCATCGCGATATCGGCAGAGAGCGCCCACCAACCTGTGTTCACGTTCTTACGCCGCGGCGGCATCGAGGGCCTCCGCGATCCGCACGGCGTCCGGGCGGATGATGGACGCGTCTTCGACGATTTCGGCAATCATTGGATCCCCGTCCGTAAACGCCGCGCCATGCGCGGGTCACTCCACACTTGTTAACGCGGTGGCCGGTGTATTGATCCGGAACGGTCAGGCACAGAGTTCGAAGACATATTGTCGGCTCAGTTTGCCCGCCGGCGCGATGAGCTCTGCGTCCCCTGGAGCGGCGTGCGATCCGGCCCAAATTGCCCGCCCGGCGATCGGGAGGTGCCACCGGCTTGCGCGGTCTTGAGCGCTCGGCATCCGCCATTGCCCATCAGATTTCCTCCGTGGTCGATTTCGACGCCGACCGGAGTCTCGCCTTTGAAAACCAGGCATATCCCGCCGGCAGCACAACGAGCGTCAACAATGTCGAACTCAGCAATCCGCCGATCACGACGATCGCCAATGGCCGCTGAACTTCCGACCCGATCCCCCTCGCCAGGAGCAACGGTATCAGCCCGAGCGCCGTGATCGCCGCCGTCATCAGGACCGGCCGCAGCCGGGACATGGCCCCGGCGTCGATCGCGTCGCCCACGGATGCCGCCCGTCCCACATGCTGGTTGATGGCGTTGACCATCACCACGCCGTTCAGTACGGCCACCCCGAACAGCGCGATGAACCCGATGGAACCGGGAACAGACAAATAGGTGCCGGTCAGGAACAGCGCCGCGATGCCGCCGATCAGAGCCAAGGGAACGTTGAGCATGATCAGCATGGCCTGTCCGACCGAGCCGAAGGCAAAATAGAGCAACAGGAAAACCATGCCGAGCGACAGCGGCACCACCAGCATCAGACGCGCCTGGGCGCGCTGCTGGTTTTCGAACTGCCCGCCGAAGGCGATGCTATATCCCGGCGGAAGCTTGACCTCGGTTGCTATCCGTTGCCGCAGCTCTTCGACGAGCCCGCCCATGTCGCGACCGCTGACATTGGCCTGGATGACGACGCGCCGCTGAACGTCGTCGCGCCGGATCTGGGGCGGCCCGCTCACGATTTCAACCTTGGCAATGTCGCCGACACGGACGAGCGAACCGTTCGGCGCCTTGAGAATAAGATCGCGTATTGCCTCCGGCGTGTTGCGATAGCGTGCGCCGAGCCGCACATACACGTCGTAGCGCTCGTTGCCGTCGATGATCTGTCCTGCGGCCTGTCCGCCTATGGCGTTCTGCACGAGGTCCATCACGTCGCCCACCCCAAGGCCGTAGCGGTCGAGCTTGTTTCTGTCCGGCACGATGGACAGCTGCGCTTCGCCCGCAATCTGTTCAAGTGCAACGTCCGACGCGCCCCGCACGGTGCGGGTCAGCGCTTCGATTTCGGCGCCCTTTTGCGCAAGGACGTTCAGGTCGGGACCGAAGAGCTTGATGGCGAGCGCGGCCTTTACGCCGGACAACAGCTCGTCGACGCGGGCGGCAATCGGCTGGCTGAACGCAATGGCGACGCCGGGATAGACCGAAAGCGCCTTGGCCAGCTTTTCCTGCAGCTCGGGGCGCGATCCCGCAGAGGTCCATTCGGCCTGCGGTTTGAGGCCGATATACATTTCGTCGTTGGAGACCGGCTCGGGATCGCCGCCGAGCTCGGGCCTTCCGATCCGGCTCCAGGCATAGGTTATCTCCGGGAACCGCATCAGCGTCTTCTCGACGCCTTGGGCCTGCCGAAGCGCGGTGTCCAGATTGATGGACGGCGCATAGGTGAGCCGAACGATCAGGCTTCCTTCCTCAAGCTCCGGCACGAACTCTGTGCCCAAAAGAGGCACCAGCGCCAGCGATGCCGCAAAGGCTCCCCCGGCAACCATCATCACCGCCTTGCGGCGCGCCCTGATCCACGGGAGAGCGCGGCGGTAGAAGCGCTCGGCCCCCGCAAGCACGGGGCTGTCCCGATGCACCGGGGGCCGCACGAAGAGGTATGTGGCAAGCGCCGGCACGACCATTATCGCGACCGCAAGCGAAGCGAGCAGGCCGAAGACGATGGCGACGGCCATGGGCTGAAACATCTTGCCCTCGACACCTTCGAGTCCGAACAGCGGCGCGAACACCACCACGATGATCAGCACGGCAAAGAACACCGGCTGCGCGACCTCGCGGGCAGCTTCCCGGATGCGCGGCGCGAGACTGCCTTCGGCCTCCGTCAGATGGCGGAAGATGTTCTCCGTCATCACCACCGAGCCGTCCACGATCATGCCGATGGCGATCGCAAGCCCCCCAAGCGACATCAGGTTCGCCGAAACCCCGAAATACGCCATCGCCGCAAGAGCGAACAGGAGCGACAGCGGAACCGACAACACGACAAGCGCCGCGGCGCGCGCGTTCATCAGGAACAGCATGACGACGATGACGATCAGAACGAACGCTTCCAGCAGCGCGCTGGTGACCGTCTTGATCGCCGCCTGTATCAGGTCCGACTGATCGTACATCACCCGCAGCTTCACACCCGGCGGCAGCGCGGCCTCGATTTGCGGCAACCTTGCCTTTACGCTCTTGATCGTCGCGTCGGTATCGGCGCCGAAACGCTTCAGGACGATGCCGGTCACGACCTCGCCGAGCGGCAGAGGGTTCGAGGCGCCGTCGCGTATCGTGATCGCGGTCGCGCCCTGGCGGATTTCGCCGCCGAACGCGACGGTCCCGACGTCGCGCACCCGCACGACGGTTCCGTCCGCCTCCTTGAGCGGCACATTGGCGATGTCGGCAAGACCGGCATCGCCGGGCCGCATCCAGCCTATACCGCGAATGACCAATTGCTCCGCGCCGCGATCCTGATACCAGCCGCCGACGTTCCGGTTGCTGGCTTCGATGGCGCGAACCACGTCCCCCGGCGCAAGCTTGTGGGCGATGAGCCGCGACGGATCGAGGTTGACCTGATACTGGCGGACCTCGCCGCCGAACGAGACGACATCGGTCACGCCGTCGGCGGGACGCAGCAGCAGCTTCACCACCCAGTCATTCAGGCTGCGGAGCGTCGCCTTGTCGTAGGCGCCGGGTTTCTCGGAATAAAGGATGTACTGGAAGACCTGGCCCAGGCCGGATGTGTCGGGTCCCAGATCGGGCGTGCCGGCCGAGGTCGGAATGCTCGCGCGTGCCGCCTGAAGCTGTTGGAACACCTGTTGCCGCGCAAAGTGGATGTCGGTCCCTTCCTTGAACACCACCGTCACGATGGAAAGGCCGGTGCTGGAAATGGAACGCACCTCGGCCACGTTCGCCATCGCGTACATCGACGCCTCGATGGGATAGGTGATGAGCTGTTCGACCTCCGGCGCCGCCAGGCCCTGTGCCTCCGTGTTCACCGTGACCTGAATGTTGGTCACGTCCGGAAAGGCGTCGAGGTTGAGGCGGGGCAGCAGCAGACCCGCGCCGATGCAGGCACCGATGACGGCGAGGACGATGAATAGACGGCTCGCGACGGCGAGACGGACAGCCTGGTCAAGCATGGCGTCCCTCACTCGTCTTCGCCGAAAGCGGCCTTGCCGCCCTCGGACATCACAAAGAACGCGCCGGCCACAACGACCGGCGTTCCGGGAGGGATGCCGCCGATCGCGGTTCGGTCGCCGGCGGCGTAAAGAACGGTCACGGCACGCGCCACGAACCGGTGGTCCGGCCGCTCGGCAAAGACGACCCAACGCCCGCTTGGTTCCCGCAACACCGCCGCCGTCGGCACATGCAGCACCGGAACGCGGCTGCCGTAGAGTTCGACATCCACGAATTGTCCGGGGCGCAGCAGGCCGTCGGCGTTCTCCGCCTTTAGCCGGACGCCCACCGTGCGCGTCGCCTCGTCGACCGTATCGCGCCGCTGCAGGACAACCGCTCTGCGCACGACCTCACCGGTCGCAATCAAGGCGTCGCCGCCCGCGATCCGCGGCAAAATCGAGGGGCTGACCGCCGCCTCGATCCAGACGCCCGTCAGGTTCGCGATCTGAAACAGGGTTTTGCCCGCGTCCACCACGTCGCCGACGCGGAAGCTGTCCTCGATGATGGAGCCGGACTGCGACGCGGAGAGCGTGAACTGTCCGAGGCGTGTTCCATTCAGGCCGTTGGACGCGATCGACGCGATGTCGGATGCCGTCAAGCCGAAGCTTTCGAGACGACCCCGCGCTTCCTGTTCCTTGACCACGGCTTCATCGACCAGTTGCCGCGCAACCATGCCGCTCAGACGCGTCATCCGGCCCAGATTGCGCCGCGCCAGCAGAAACTCGCTCTGCGCCGCCGCGACGTCCTGGCTGTAGAGCGTGACGAGTGCCTGGCCCTTCTCGACATGGTCGCCGAGCTTTGCCGCGCGCGAAACCACGCTGGCGGTGACGCGCGGAGCCACGATGCCGGAGGTGTAGTCGTCCGCCTTCACTTCGCCCGGCGCGCGGAAGATGCGCGGCAGAGGCGATGCCCGGAGAGGCGCGACGACGATCCCCGCGGCCCGGCGCTGCTCTGCGCCGAGCACGATGGCGCCGGTGGGAACTCCCCGTGGACCGCTTTCCGGCGTCTTGGGCCACATAAGCCAAGCGACGAGCGCGAGAAGGATGGCCGCCGCAACGCCGGCGATCCGAAGCGGCGAAAGAGCGATAACGCGACGAAGGCGGGCGGCATAACCGCCCCATGCGGTGTTCGACATGGAATGAACCCGTTTGCGCCGAGCGCATGGCTCCGGCGACATTGGCGAGATCGTCGCCCGTACGGTTCGCACCGCGCGGTCGGACGAGACGAACAAACGGAGGGTTCAGATACGCGGGGGCCGTTCAAGCGACGCCGACACGAGGGACGCGTGCGCCCGCTCGGACGGGAAGAAGGCGTCGGACAAGCATACGGCCAAGGTCAGGCCCTTTTCGCCCAGCACAGGGATCGACGTCTGATGATGGTGACCGTGCTGGCACACATGATCCGCATCCGGCGATTGGGCCGGCGTGCCTTTGTCCGCCACGCCCGTGACCGCGGATGCCTGGATGTCCTCAGCGTAGCACACGGCGTTGTCCAGCGCCGCGACAGCCAACAGCGCGACAAGCAACATGGACAGGAATCGGCGTGCGCGCTTCAAGTTCGTCCAACGAGGTTGCCAGCGTATTCAGGGCTAGCAGTGGGGCTTTTTGATGTCAATTTTCGTTGCGGACGTCCTGGTGACGCCCGCGTGCCTCGAACACGGGACCTTTTCATTGCACTTCTGGCGCGGGTCATGCGTTGGCACCAGTGAAGACCTCATCCATCCCAAACCGGCCCTAATGATGCCCCGCAAGCTCAGGACATTCGCCACTTCCCTCGGATTTTACGACCTCGCGGTCGCCGCACCGTCCATGAAGGCGGCGCTCGAAGCCTGGGGCGTGTCGCGCGATCTCTTTCATCAGGGTTTCGCGCATGAGACCGTCGACCCGAGGATCGTAGCGGCGGCGATGGCAAGGCCGGGAACCGTTCTTCGACGGCCGGTGGGATCAAACGGGCCTTTCACGGAAAATACCGAGCTGCCGAATTCGCTGCCGGCGAAGCTGCCAAGGGCGGTGCCGGCCGATGTCAGGCACAAAGGGAAGAAGCCGAAGACCGGCACCCGGCCGGCGAAGGTCGTCGATCTCGCGAGCGAACGCGCCGCGCGGACCGCTGCTGCCGACTACGACAGAGAGCACAAGCGGCAGGAACGCGAGCACGCAAGGGACGAGGCGGCTCGTGGACGGGAGCGCGCGCGGCGCGAACGCGCCGTTGCGAGAGCGCAGGGCGCGCTCGATAGGGCGCGGGAACGGCACGAGGAGAGCGTTGCCGCCCTCGATTCCGAACGGGATGCGCTCGACCGGAGGTCGGAAGCCGAAGAGCGGCGATGGGACGCCGAGCGGAAGAAGCTCGAAGGCGCGCTTCGAAAGGCCCGGGACTAGCGGCAGGCTAACCGAAACGCGACCGTCCAGTGGCCGAACGGGAAGCGGGCCGCCGCTTCACTTGATGTGGCTCGCGAACCAATCGCGTATCCGCTGCCAGGAATCGCTGAGATTGGCTGGGCTGGTGTTGCCGTGGCCTTCGCCGAGATAGCGCACATAGGTCGCTTCCTTGCCCTGGCGAATAAGCGCCACGTAATATTGGTCGAATTCCGACGGCTGGTAATTCCAATCGAGATCGCCTGCAAGCATGAGAAGCGGCGTGTTCATCTGCCCGGCATGGGACAGCGGACTTGCAACGGCATAGGCTTGCGGCTTCTCCCAGGGCGCGGCGCCGATATAAAGCCCCTCCTCCGGTGCGCTCTCGTAAAGCGTCGAGGACCCCGCGGCGAACAGGTCGTCCGACAGCATGGTGCGGACCACGCCCAGGGTTCCATAATGGCTGAAGAAGTCCGTGGCGCTGTTGGCGACCACGCCGGCCTTGAAGATCGACGTCTGCGACAGCGTCGACAAGCCGCTATGGCCGCCATGGCTCAGGCCCCAAAGACCGAGCCGGCTCTTATCGACATAGCCCTGAGCCGCCGCGGCGTTCACCGCCGCCTCCACCAGCGCGCCCCAATGGGCGGTCGGATCGTCGCCCTGGCGCAGCAGGTTGGCGGGCGTCGCCGGCTTGAGCACCGCGTAGCCCAGGCCGGTGAACAGCTCCTCGTCATAGGGGTTGCCAAGGCCATGCTGCCAGGTGCTGAAACAGCCCATCGCGCCCGGATAAACCGAGACGATGGTCGGCAAAGGCTTGCCCGCCGGCGCGCCGGGCGGCAGCAGGACGCAGGACTGCAGCGCTTCGCCGCTCGGCAGCGTGTATTTCACCATGACCGTCTTGGCCGGCAGGACCTGCTTAAGATGCGTATTGAGCGACGCGATCGTCGTCACATGCCCGTCGCGGTCCATCAGGGTGATGACGGTGCCCTGGGCGCTGGAGCCTTCCAGCACCACGACGCCGGACGCGGCGTCGGCCGCGAGCGGGAAGCCGGTCTCCGCGCCCGCCTTCACCCGACCCGTTTCTTTCGTCCCTTCGAAGAATTGCAGGACGCGGCCCCCGTCGGGCGTCATCGATACCGCCAGGCTATGGCCGCCCGCATCGACCGAACCGTCCAGCTTATAGATCATGCCGAAGCCGGCCAGCGTCGCGACCTCCTCCGCCTTGCCGTCATAGGCGAGGCGCGTGACCTTGCTGGTGCCCATGAAATACAGCCCGCCCGGATCGCTGGCGACGGAGCTGGGCTGCACGTCGTCGAGGCCCGCCGTCAGCGCGCGCGAGGAGCCGTCGGGCTCCACATAGTACCAGTCCAGCCGGCCGAGCGTCGCCTTGTAGCCGCTGCGCACGATCCCCATGCGCGCCAGGCTGACCGGATCCTTCAGCGTGAAGATCGGCGCTGCCTTGGGATCGGCCTGCTTGCGCGCCGGCATCAATGCCCCCGCCCCGAACGGAATGGCGGTGACGGGACCGTTCAGGGCGCCGGTGATTTCGCGCTGCGAGGCGAGGTCGAGGCCGACATGCGGAATCTCGGTCAGTATTTTGCGGTCGGCATCGTAGACATGGAAGCGCGCGCGCTCCCACAACTCCTTGCCGAAGCGCGCGAAGAAGCTCACGCGATGGCCCGAGGGCGACCAGGCGAAATCGCCGATGCCGCCGAGCTGGCAATGCGGGCACATCGCCGCCGCCGCATGCGGATGGGCGAGATCGATCACGAACGGCTCGAGCCGATGCAGATCGAACACCTGCTTGCCGACATCGGTCGTGAACGGAAGGAAATGGCCTTGCCGCGCCACGGCGAGGAAGCGCCGGTCCGGCGACAGCGCTATCTCGACATAATGGCCGTCGGCCAAAGTTTCGGTCTTGCCGCTGTCGGCGTCGACACGCAGCAGCGAACCGGGCCGCCACTCCGGCAGGGTGCCGGCCGGCCGGTTCTCCAGCACCATCGCCGAGGACCCGCCTTGCCAGGCGCGGCGCTGGCCTTCTTCCTGGATCAGCGCGGCGCGGCGGCGAAAATCGGTGCGCGGCGAGAAGGCCCCATCGGGATCGGCGGCATAGATCAGCGTGCTGTCCGACACCCAGACCGGCGCGCTCACCTGGAAATCGAAGGTCGGCGTGAAGGCGAAACCGGTGAGCTTGCCGCCGGCCAGATCGACGACGCCCGCTTTGACATGGCCGTTCTCGAACCAATAGATCGCGAGCTTGCCGCCGCTGGGCGAAACCGCGCCCATCCAATTGGGAAAGGCGAAACCGTCGAGCAGCCGCCTGGTCGTGCCGGCGGCGCGGTCGTAGACATAGATACGGCTCGATGCGCTCGGATCGTCGATGCCGTAATCCGTGAAGCCTTCGTTCGGGCCGTGCTTATCATAGAGCACGAAGCGCCCGCCGCCCGCGATCTCGATGCGCTGGACGCTTTCCATCGCCGTCATGTCGTCGAGGGTGACCGGATGCGGCGCGCCGGCCGCCGGCGGTTCGGCGACGCTCGCGAAACAGCCGAGCGCAATCGCGGCGGCAAGCACCGCACAACGGCGAAGGGTCGGGATCATGGTGCGGTCCTCTCGCTTGGCTGGACGACGGCCAGCAGCTCTATCTTGAACAGCAATGCGGCATCGGGCGGGATTTGCGGCGGCCGGCCCTTCTCGCCATAGGCAAGGTCGGGCGGCAGCACGAATTCGAAGCTTTCGCCCGCATGCATCAGCAACAGGCCTTCCTGCCAGCCCTTGATGAACTTCGTCACCGGCGCGACGAGTGGCTTGTCCGGTTCGGTCGCGAAGAACGGCTTGCCGTCGACGAAATGGCCGTCGCACGCCACCGTCACGATGGAATCGGGTTTGGGCACGGCGCCGGATGGATGGGCGTCCCCGATCCGGCGATAGAGCAATCCGCTGGCGCTGTGCGACCAGCCGGGACGATGGGCGCTCCAGTCGAGATAGCGAAGCTGCATGGCATGCGGCGTCTCGCCGGCGACCGGCATGAACGCGTCGCCGCAGGCGCATCCGGCAAGCGCCAGGCAGGCAAGCAACAGGAACGGTTGGAACGCTGTTCTAGTCATGCGCGGCAGCCGGCTTCGCTCCCTTGAGATAGAAGTCGAACCAGGCGTTCATCCGCTGCCACTGATCGCGGATCGCCCAGTCGTCGACCGCGACATGGCCTTCGCCCCAATAGCGCACCAGCGCCGCCGTTTTGCCGGCCCGCAGCATCGCGTTGTACAGCCGTTCGGCGCCCGACAGGCCCGTCACAGCCATGTCGAGATCGCCGTGCAGCAGCAGCAGCGGCGCGTCGATCTTGTCGGCGCGGAAGATCGGGCTGTTGCGGATATAGGCGTCCGGCGAATCCCAGAAGGGCCTGGCAAGCCGGGCCTGGCTCGATTCGATCATCAGGATCTCGGGCGCCAGCATGTCGCTGCCGCCGTCCAGCATTGCCGCCATGTCGCGCAGGCCGTAGCCGTGGACCCAGTCATATATGCCCGCCAGGGCGACGCCCGCCCGGAAACGGTCGGAGCGTTCGGCCAGAACCGCCGCGGTCGAAAATCCGCCGAAGCTCTGACCGGTGATGCCGACGCGGGCGGGATCGACGATCTCCTTGGCGGCGAGGGCATCGACGGCGGCGACCGCCTCGCCGGCCAGTGTTGCCATCATGTCCGTGTCGGCGCCCGCGCCCAGTGGCGTGCTCGGATAGATGACGGCATAGCCTTGCGCCGCGAAAAGCTGGGCGCCGAGCTGGGGCACCGGCATGTCCGTGCGCGCATAGATCGGTACCGTGTCGCCGTACATCGATCCGCCGTAGATCGACACGATGGCCGGCAGCTTGTGCGGGAGCGGCGTCCCCGGCGGCGTGACCAGCCAACCGGTCAAGGTCGCGCCTTTGTACGCGAAGGTGAATTTCTCGGCCGGCGCCACGGCGCGGTCGCGCAGATCCGCGTTCAAATCGGCCAGGATGCGGTCGTGGGAGCCGTTCAGATGCACGGTCGACGACCAGCCGTCGACGCGTCTGCTGATGGTCGTCAACTGATCCGGCGCCGTCGCGACGATCGTGCCAGGCGGCGAAAGCGCCGAAAGGGTACCGGACTTCAAGTCCAGCACCAGCCGGGCAACGTTGCTGCCCGACAGGGTCGTGAGCGAGATGCGCTCGGCGTCGGTGCCGCGATAATACGCGCCGCCGGTTGCGTCGAGATAGCGACTTTCGGTGCCGAAGCCCAGGATGGGCGGTGCGCCGCCGGGCGAGATGCGCTGCGGGCCCTGCCCCGGCTGCACTCTCCAAAGCGCGCCGTCGGCGACGACGAAGGCGAATTGTCCGCGTTTGGGCGCCAGGAACTGGTCGACCGCACTCTTGGCGAAGGATGTGAGGTTCTCGCGCGAACGGCCGTCAAAGGCAAAGACGTCGATCCGCGTGCCGCGCGCCTGGCCGTACTCCAGATGACTCTGCAGAACAGGGGAAGAGGACGGCGCCGCGTCCGCGGCGGAATGTGCCACCGCCGCGATCGGACGCTCGCCGAGCCAGCCGATCGGCAGAACGCCCTTCGCGTTCCAATCGGCCATCGATTGATCCGCATCCGTCAGCGGGCGCGGCGGCGCGCCCGCGGCGTCGGTCTCATACAGGCGAAGCCCGCCATGCAGGTCCCGGCCGTAATCGATCGGCCGGCTTTGCGCGTCGCGCAGCGGCCGCCCGATGAAGATCAGCTTGCCGCCGGAGGGCGACCAGGCGAGACTGCCGGCTTGCGGAAGGTCGATGCCCGGATAGCGGCGCACCAGATGCGCGCCCTTGCCGTCGATCGCGAAGATCCGAAGCTCGCTGCGAAGGCCGCGCCCGGCGATCGCATCGGGCAGCTCCTCGGCCGCGCCGATCGCAGCGATGTGCCGGCCGTCGCTCGATGCGGCGATTGCGCTGAAGTTGCCCCGCGCGACGGTCTGCGCCGCACCGCCATGCGGATCGGCCAGCATCAGCGCGCCGGCCGGCGGCGGCGGCGTCGGGAAAACGGGATTGGGCGCGCTGACCGTGACCTGCGGCCGGTGTCCGTTCCAGGCGCCGCGCCAGCGCTTGTCCAGGCCGTCCAGCACCGAGCTTTCGAGGTCGAGCGGCCGTTCGCCATCCGCCATCGCAGCGTAGACGACGCGCCCGTCGGGCATCCAGGCACCGATGCCGTAGAAGGATTGGCCCGGAAACTCGGTCACCGCGCCGGTCGCGAGATCGCCATAAGCAACGCCGTAACCGCCGCGCCGCGACGCGAGCAGCAAAAGCCCCTTGCCGTCCGGCGACCAGATTTCGTTCGGCGCCAACGCGTATCGGACGTCGGGACGCGAGGCGATTTCGTGCAGCGACGTGCCGTCGGCGTGCGCGACGAAGATCCGCGCGCGCACCCGGCTCGCATCCATATAGCCCCAGCTCGGCTGCTGCGTAGCCGGCACCTCGCGCACGAAGACGAGCCAGCGGCCGTCGGACGAGAACTCCGTGCGGTCAAGGGTTTCCGCGTTCAGCAGATCGTCGATGGTGACCGCACGCGGGACGTCGCCGGCGACGGCATGCGTCGCGGCGGCGATCGACAATGCGGCGCTCAAAAGAACGGCTTTGGCGGCGCGCGGGAACAGCCGCGCGGATACCGCGCCGATGGGACCTGCCATGACTGCGCTCCTACCGGTGCGCCGGCTTCGGCGAGCGGCGGACAACCCCAAAGGGGGAAACCGCCGCCGCCCGCCAGCCGCTCACCAGCGCTTGGTGATCGATAGCCCCACGAACCGGCCGACGGCGGAATAATTCGTGGAGTCGTAATTCACGACAAAGGCATTGACGCTGTTGAAGAGCGGCGGCTTCTCGTCGGCCAGGTTGAGGACCGAAAGATTGAACTCGAGATTCTTGATGGGTCCCCATTCGTCGATCCGGTAGTCGGCGATGGCGTCGATCGTCGTCATGCCGTCGCCGGGCTCGTTCGGGGCGACCTGGGTGTCGAGCACCCCGCCGATGTAGTTGGCATAGGCCCCGAGGGTCAGCCCGCCCGTCGTCCAGTCCACGCCGCCGCGGAAGCGGAATTTCGCCGGACGGAAGATCGTGCCGATCGTCTTCATCACCGCGGAGGTCGGCGAGTTCTGCTGGGTTCCCTGCAGCCATGCGAAATTGCCGTTGGTGGACAGCGTACCGACGGCGAGCTCCTTGACGTAGGTGAAGGTGAGATCGATGCCGCTGATCCGCTGACGCACCGCGTTGGTGTAGCGATCGTCGATCAGATCGGTGACCGTGGTCGGATCGAACGGCGTGCCGACCTGGTTCAGCACCGCCGCCGCCTGATTGTAGTATGTCTGCAGCAGCGCAACCGATGGATTGTGCGTGACGAACTCGGCGTAGGCGGGATCGCTCAAGGCGCTGCTCACGATATCGACCGGGCTGATGACGCGGTTGTTGTAGTGAACGGCATAATAGTCGAGCTGGACGTCGAGGCCGGGGACCCAGCGGGGATGCGCGTCGAATCCGATCGTATAGGTGTTGGCGCGTTCGGGATCGAGGTTGCGATTGCCGCCTTGCAGGAGAAAGCCGACGGCGGTCGGCGGTGCCGTTCCGCCGAAGAGAACCGCCGGCGCGAGGTCGACGACGCTCGGCGAGAATTCCTGGAACAGCGTCGGCGCCTTGAACGACTGGCCCCAGGTGCCCTTGAAGTCGAGATCGGCAAGCGGTCCCCAGATCACGCCGATCTTCGGCGTGGCGACCGAGCCGAAGTCGGAATAGTTCTCGTAACGCACCGCGGCATCCAGCGACAGCCGACGGACGAACGGGATCTCGTTCTCGGGCGACAGGAAGGGCAGATTGACCTCGCCGAAGGCGTAATAGGAATTGCGCGAACCCTTGATCGCCAGGCCGGATCCGGAATCGTATTTGAAGTCGTTGTCGCGATAGCCGGCGCCGATCGAGGCGTGGGCGTCGCCGCCCGGCAGCGCGAACAGCGGCCCTTCCGCATCGGCCTCTCCGGACACCGCGGTGTTGCAATAGCAGGTCGAGGTCGGCGGGAAGACCATGCCCAAATAGGTCTGCGACTGGATCGATCGCGCGTGGTCGATGCCGACGGAGCCGTTCACCGCCAGCGTCCAGCCGGCCGGAAGATCGGCGCGCAGGGTCGGCGACACGACCCAAGTCTCGCCGCGCGACAGCGACAGGCCCAGCAAGCCGAAGGCGTTGACCGATTGATGGCTGTCGCGAAAGCTGTAGACCGCATCGAGGTCGATTTCGACGCCCGGGACGATGTCCTGATGGCCGCTGAAAAGAACGTTCTGGTGCATGATGGACGGGAGCTGGGAATTCTGCGGGCCGAGAAAGGCCGACACGCTGCGCTGCGGCGCGTCGATGGCCGAGTCCCATTCGCCGGCATAGGTCAGCAGGAAGCCGCCGCCCTCCCAGGTCGTTCCGCCGACAGCGTCGTATTCGGCCTGGACGTCGCCGCCCTGGGTCGCGGCGCCGAAGCGGCCGGTCATCTCGATGCCGTCATAATCGCGCTTGAGGATGACGTTGGCGACGCCGCCCACCGCGTCCGAACCGTAGATCGCCGAGGCGCCGTCGAGCAGCACTTCGAGCCGGTTCACCGCGTCGACCGGAATGGAGGCGATATCGATGGCCTGCGTGAAGCCGTCATAGGCCAGACGGCGGCCGTTCAGCAGGGTAAGCGTTGCATCGGCGCCCAGCCCGCGCAGGTTCACGCTCGACGCAGACGTGATGTTCTGGTCGTTGACGCTCGGCGCGCCCGACAGGACGCCGGGATTTTGGCCGCCGTTGAAGTTCTGCGGCAGGCCGCGCACGACCTGCCCCAGATCGGTGTAGCCCTGGAGCTTGATCTGATCCTGCGTGATGGCGATCACCGGCGACGCGACGTCCGCGCCGGGAATGCGCGTGCCCGTCACGATCACCGTTTCCGGCACGAACTCCGCGTGCTGCTGCGGTCTTGCGCTTTCCTTCTTGCGCACGATGAGGCCGCCATTGCCGTCGGACACGGCCTCGAGTCCCGAGCCGGCCAGAAGCTGTTCCACCGCCTCCTGGGCGCTCATCGTGCCTTGGAGCGCGCGCGCCTTGATGCCCTCGACCGCGTCCGGCGTGAACAGGATGTTGGTGCCGGTCTGGTGCGCGATTTCGCGCAGGGACTGAGCAAGCGGTTCTTCCGGCGTGCTGATGCCGGCGGTTTGGGCCAGTGCCGTGCCGGCGAAAATCGTCATTGCCGCGCTTGCAAGAAGCGCGGCCGTCAAACGCATACGCATACGTTACCCCCTTATGGCCTTGCCGTCAGAGCAAGGCGCCCCCTAATGCCTCATATGAAGGACGTATGAACGCGACGCTCGCCTCACTCCTTTTCGTCAGGTTCCTTGCAGGTGTGCCGGATCGGAAACAAGGTGCACGCGATCGTCCGCGAACTCGACCTCGACCGGCAGCAGCGACGCGACGGAGCGCGCGAAAGCCGCGGTGTCGCCGACGCGATAGACGCCGGAAATCCTCAGACGAGCCGCCTGCGGATCGTCGATCTCAAGCTTGACCGTCGAATAGCGGTTCATCTCCGCCGCGGCGTCCGCAAGGGTCTCGTTTTCGAAAATGGCCTGCCCGAGCTGCCAGGCGAGGAGCGGTGTCAGGTTCGGCCGGTCGGTATGGACCGAGACGGGGGTGGCGAGGAGTCTCTCTCCCGCCGTGAGCACCTTGGGCATCGCTGCCGCGGTCTGCACATCGACAACCGAAGCGCTCCCACGCAGGAGCACGACGGAGAGCCGATCGCCGTCGCGATAGACGTCGAGCGTCGTCTGCGTGGCAATGATGCGCCGGTTGGCGGCCTCCACGACAAAGGGCCGCTTCGGATCTGACGCGACCCGGAAGTTCACGCGACCGCGGTCCAACCGCACCGCTCGCTCCTCGTCGGCATAAAGCACGCGGATCCGCGTATCCGTATCGAGGAAGGCCTGCGTGCCGTCTTCCAGGGCGATGTGCTCCTGCCCGCCGACCGAGGTCTCGTAGATGCCGGCATAGGCGGCGCGCCATGTCGCAAAGGTGCCGCCCGCAAGCGTGAGAACGCCCAGGCTTGCCAGCACCGCTCGCCGCGGTATCGCCCTGTCCGCGATGCGCCGTTGGGTCGGGACCGCATCGCGAAAACCACCCACGACATCCCACACCGACGTCACGGCGTCGAACGCGCGCAGGTGTTCCGGGTCATCCTGAAGCCAGGCGCGGAATGCCTGCTCGTCATTGGACGAACGGTCGTCCGCGCGCAGACGCGCGATCCATGCGGCAGCCTCCGCCCGCACCAACGGGGAGAGGGGAGGAGGAGAGCCGCTCATTGCCAGCCGTCCATCCATTCCGTCAGGAACAGGATCGCCTTGGCCATTTCCTTCTCGATCATACTCTGGGAGAGGCCGACCTGGACCGCGATCTGTCGATAGGTAAGCCCCCCTATCCGGTGCATGAGAAAAATCTCCCGACGGCGGGCAGGCATTTTTTCGAGGCCCTGCTTCACCCTTCTTAGACGTTCGCGCGCGGCAATTACCTCATCGGCGAGCGGTCCGTCATCGACCACGGTGAGAATATGGGTTTCGCCGTCCTCGACATTGCGCGAGGCCCGGCGATGTTCGTCGATGCTAAGATTGACCGCCGTGCGAACGAGAAATCCGATAGGCTGCGTGACTGGCTGCTGGGCCCGGTAAGCTTCGAGCCTTAGATAGGCCGCGTGCAACAGGTCTTCGGCGTCCGGATTCCCATGCGTGCGGCGCACCACCTGCTTGAGCGCCCGCACCCAAAAGCCCGAATCCGGTTCCTCGTCCGCCACGCCACGCACCCCACCTCTAGAAACTTTAGATCAGGCCGTGGGCAGGCGGTGTCTTTTTTTTCAGGGCGATCATTGAGGGTCATGGACCCTCCATGCGTCTAGCAGGCCGGGGGGAATGCGAGCGATGTCCGTTGTGATCCGCTCGACCGACGAACGTCGAAACGCCGTCCGCGCTTGCAAGTGCGGCCTTCTTCAACCGGCACTATCCAATCAGACAGAATCGGTCCCCGTAAAGTAGAGCGAAAAACCTTCACCCGGCTCTTAGCGGTGTCCGGCGAAGTAACCCCGCGCCCGGCCATATCGGGTTCGATGCGAACCGTGCTGAGACGGTAAACAGCACCATGCCATCGACACACGCTTCAACGTGACAAGCAGAAGCCGACATGACTGCGATCGGTTGAAATCCGGTCGTCATCCACATATTCAGTTGCGAATCGAGACTACGGAGCAAAGAGGGTCACGGGCAGCTCCCGCAGCGGTGTGCAAGACCGGACCAAGTCGTTGAAGTGGCGGGAACTTAGAACAAACATTCTCCGCCGCGGGCGTTCGTGCCTACGCCGCCGCCGGGACTCCAGCCGGCTCACGCCGAACTCAGCGCCGCAGGTCTCCGATCCCGAGTTCATCCCACATCCAGCGCAGATCGTAGGCCCCCGCCGCAGAGTTGTCCTTGGCCGCACCGTTTTCGAGATATTTGAGCCAATCCACGAGCTTCAGCCGGCCTTTTGCGGTCTTCGCGGCCCGGCGCGGCGTGATGTTTCCGAGCGCCGGCACCGGTTCATCGAGCACGCTTGCGTAGTGCCGTTCCAGGTTCGCATGCAGGATGGCACGCTCTTCATCGGGCGAGAGACCACTCGACAGGCGTTCGGGTTCTCCTTCCGGTCGGGACGCCATCATTTCGGCAACCGTTCTCGACTCGATTTTGGGCCGGCCGACAAGACCCGCAAGATGAGGCTCGATCAGGGCGCGGCCCCGTTCCGCGCGCTCGCGGGAATTCGCTTCGAAAATCAAATTTCCGTCTTTCAGTTCCAGACTTCCGAGAACCACCGAGCCGTCGTCGAGCGTGGTGACGAGTGTCTGCGCGTTCGCCGGCCCCTTGCCGCCGCTTCGCCACTCAACGCCGATCCAGTTCCAGAACGTCTCGCCGGCCGGGCGAAAGGCGGGGAGCGCCGCAAGGACGAGATTCACCGCCCCGGCGCCGACCGTAGGCTCCAGCGGATAGCGTGCCGTCGTCCACGCGATGTCATCTCCATCGCCGTTGCATAGCCGCGGCAGGGTCGGATGAAGCGTCCTGTGCAAGACACCGTCCAGCCACAGGCCGGTGAACATGAAAGCCGTCGTGCGCAGCGTTTCGGTGTCCAGCGCCGTCCGCGCCTTCTTGCCCGCTTTGCGAAGGCTATCGAGAAGAGTCTCACTCAGATCATGATCGAAAGGCAGGGCTCCGCCCGACATTTCCGTCTTCGGGCCTAGCGGTACGATCCGCACCGCGATCCGGTCCCATTGCTTGAGCGAATGCGTTCCCGTTTTTTCACTCACGCGCACCGGTTCGCCGCCGCGTATCAGGTCACGGGCCAGAAAGCCTTGGTCGCGCACCACCTCGCTGATTTCGTAAAGGCTCATCACCGACGAGCGGAGCGCTGCCACATACCGTCTGGTCGGAACGCTCTCCTTCCAGCCGCGCCGCTTTAGATAGTCATCGGCGACGTTGCTGCCGTCTTCGAGCTCGCGCGTCAGGAAATCCTCGAAGATGCATCCCCACAAGACGCCGGTCCTGTCGTCGCCGATGACGTCCGGAAGATCCTCGATGGCGACCCCGGCCTTCGCACAGGCTGGCCCCAGATGAAGGATCATCAGTTCGCTGAACGGCTCGCGCCACTCTTCGCGTTCCGCCCATTTCACCAGTCCGGCAAGCTTGTGAGTCATGCCTCAGATTCCCGGCGTGCTCGCCGCCAATCAAGCGTTGAGTCCCATCAATATCGGATCGCTCACAGAGAAAAATGAAGCGCCAATTTGGCCGCGGCGTGGCGCGATGGCCTCATCCGACGCTTCTGGCGGAACTCCGCTGCAGCCGCAGACCGGCGTCGCAAATTTGCGCTGAATGCCTCGGCGTTTGGTGAGCTCGAATACCCACTAACCATTTGATCTGAATGACAGTATGATGGCGGAGCCGGAGGGATTCGAACCCTCGATACGGCTTTTCAACCGTATAACGGTTTAGCAAACCGCCGCCTTCAGCCTCTCGGCCACAGCTCCCACCCTATTCTGGCGGAACGGCGTTCTGACAGAATAGCGACGCTTCTATTGCCTAAGCCGTTGGCATTCAAGCGTTTCGTGCCGCCGTGGCGCGGCGGCCGCTATCCCTTTGAAGGGACACGGAACGGGCCTTCCGCGAGCCCCGCGATCGTCGCCGATGCCGGACGGGATTGCGGGTCTCAATGCGCCAGCAGGATCGCCCTGTCGGCATCCGCCAGCACATGCGCGGTCACGCCGCCGAACAGCCGCTCGAGCAGACGGCTATGCCCATAGGCACCCAGCACCAGGAGATCGGCATCTTCGGCGCCCGCCAGAAGGGTTCGGCCGACCGGCACCGGCGCCGCCCCGAGCGTGCGGACCGATGCCGTCACGCCGTGCAGCGCGAGATATTCGAGCGCCTCGGCGGCGGCGATGCCGGTGCATTCGCCGACGACGAGAAGTTCCACGGTCCCGGCCTTCTCGAGCAAGGGCAATGCGGCCGTCATCGCGCGGGCGGCGGGAAGACTGCCGTCCCAGCCGACCGCGATGCGCGACGGCCGGGCAGCGACCTTGCCCGCGAGAAGGACCGGCTTCTCCGATTGCGTCAGGAGGCGGACGAAGGCCGCGCGCTGCGCGCCCTCCGCCGCGCCGTGCGGAAAGACGACGAGATCGGCGAACAACGCCGCGTCGGAAAAAACGCCGGCCAGCGCGCCCGGCACCTCGCGATAGGACGCCGACAGCGTGCCGCAGCGTGCCGCTCCGGCGCGGATGGCGGCATCGGCCTTTCGCGCCGCGCCGGCGAAGGCGAGCCGCGTTTCCTCCCGCGCGCCGGCGAGCCGTTCGCCGCGGGCCGGCACCGCCTCTCGAAGATCCGCGGCCGAAACGGCCTCGCGCGCGTCCTGGACCGCGTAGAGCGCGGTGACATGCGCGCCGAAGGGCGCGGCGGCGGCGAAGGCCGTGTCCAGCGCCACCGCATCGGCCGGCGTGCCGCTCAAGGCCAGGAGAATTTCCGCGATGGTCATCGTGCCCGTCCGTTCAATGCGCCAGCAGCACGGGCAGCCCGGCCCCGGCCGCCAGCGTTTCCGTGGCGCCGCCAAAGAGCGTTTCGCCGAGATGATCGTGGCCATAGGCGCCGGCCACCAGCAGGCCCGCATCCTTCGCGGCGGCGAGCAGCGCCTCGCCCGCCGACGCTTCGCCGGCGTCGATCTTGCGATGCTCGAAGGCGATGCCGTGCCGGACGAGATAATCGGCCAACGGTGCGGTGGACGCGCAGATCGCGCCGCGGCAGGCGACGGTGACGACCGTCACCGCCTCGGCGCGTTCGAGGAAGGGCATGGCGCTCGCCACCGCATTCGCCGCCGCCGAACTGCCGTCCCAGCCGAGGACGATGCGCCTGGGTTCGCGGGGCGCGCCCCGCGCCACCAGGATCGGACGGCGCACATCGCGCAGCACGTCGAGAAAGGCTTCGTTGAAGGCCTGGTCGTTGTCCCAGCAGATCGGTCCCAGCACCACGAGATCGCTGAGCGCCGCCGCGTTGCCGATGCCGACGGCGACATTGCCCCAGCATTGGCGGAAGGAGCAGGTCGGCGCCGCGTCCCGCATCGCCGCCGGCACGATGCGCACCGCTTCGCGGCCGCAGACCTCGCGCATCGTCGCGCGGGCGCGCGACGCGGCATCGTTGCCGTGGCGCGTCTGGCCCTCGATGATGGAGGCAATGGCATCGGGCGGCAGCGGCACGCCGACCAGCGGCACCGCGAGCGCCGGGTCTTCGTGGATCGCGAAAAGCTGGATATGGCTGCCGAAAGGCCGCGCCGCCGCAATGGCCGTGGCAATGGCTGCCGCATCGCAGGCGGCACCGCTGACCGGCACCAGGATCTTGGCAATCGACATATGGGACTCCGATGACGCCGGAACCTTTGCGCGTCGCCGCCAGAAGGGCATTGACCGAGGTCAGGAACGCGCGCGGAATTCTCAGAGCTTCAGCGTCGCACGCAGCATGGCGGGATCGTGCGGCGACGGCGCCAGGACGAGGCCCTGGTCGCGGCACAGCGCCTGCATCATGTGGTTCTCCGGCAGCACGTCGCCCCACAATTCGCCGATGCCGCGGGCGCGGGCATAGGCGATGAGGCGTGCCATCAGCAGCGTGCCGACGCCATGGCCCTTCAGGTCGCTGCGCACCAGGACGGCGAACTCGGCGCGGGCGCCGTCGGGGTCGGCGGCCAGGCGGACGACGCCGGCCATGGCGCCAGCATCGTCGAACAGGACCAGCGCCATTTCGCGGTCGTAGTCGATCTGCGTCAGCCGCGCCAGCATGGCGGGCGGCAGCATGGTCAGCGCTGTGAAGAAGCGCATGCGGATGTCCTCGGGCGCGAGCCGTTCGAAGAAGCGTTCGAACGCCGGGGCGTCTTCGGGGCGCACCGGACGCAGGGTGAACCGGCCAATGCCCGGCACAGCTTCAGCGTGGGTCAGTTCTTCCGGATAGGGGCGGATGGCGATGCGGTCTGGACGGGCGGCCGGCGCGATCTTGACCCGCGCATCGACCGCGATGACGCCGGTCTCGTCGGCGAGCAGCGGGTTGATGTCGAGCTCGGCGATCTGCGGCCAATCGCAGATCAATTGCGAGAGATGGACGAGCGTCAGCGCGATGGCGTCCATCGCCGCCGGCTTATGATCGCGATAGCCCTTGAGCTGTCGGCTCACGCGCGTCTTGTCGATCATCTCGCGCGCGAGCTTGAGGTTGAGCGGCGGCAGGCCGAGCGTCTTGTCGTCGATCACTTCAACCGCGACGCCACCCTGGCCGAACAGCAGGAACGGTCCGAAGGTCGCATCCGACGCCATGCCGAGGATCAGCTCATGGGCGTCGGGCCGGTGCACCATCTCCTGCACCAGGAAGCCTTCGAGCCGCGCCGAAGGCACGGCCTTCGCGATGCGGGAATGCATGTCGCGCGCGGCGGCACGCGCCGCCTCGGCGCCGACGATGTCCAGCACCACGCCGCCGATGTCGGATTTGTGCGTGATGTCGGGCGAAAAGATCTTGAGCGCCACCGGCCCACCGATCTTCGCCGCCGCCGCCGCGACCTCGTCCGCGTTCGCGGCGCGCATCAGGCGCACGAGCGGGATGCGGTAGGATTCGAGCAGCGCCTGCACCGACAGCGCATCGAGCCAGCCGGGTTCGGCCTTCGCGAGAATCGCCCGCGCCCGCGCGCGGTCGGGCTGCTCGCCCGGTGGGATCGAGGGCGGCACTTCCATCAGCAGGTTCTGAAGCCGGCGGTAGCGCACCATGTGCATGAAGCCCCGCGTCGCCTTTTCCGGCGTGTCGTAGCCCGGCAGTCTGGCGGCGGCGAAGGTGCGGCGCGCCTGCTCCGCCGAACGGGCGCCCAGCCAATTGGTCAGGATCGGGATCTTCGAGGTCTTCGCCGCTGCGGCGACCGCGTCGGCCGCCTCGCCGCCGGAAGCGACGGCGGTCGGGCAGTTGAGCACCAGGATCGCGTCCTGCTCGCGCGTGCCGGCGAGGATGGCGAGCGTGTCGGCGTAACGCTTCGCCCCGGCGTCGCCGATGATGTCGATGGGATTGGCGTGGCTCCAGGTCGGCGGCAGCACGGCGTTCAGCTTGGCGACGGTTTCCGGCGACAACGCCGCCAGCGCGCCGCCCTGGGCGATCAGCGAATCGGTGGCGAGCACGCCGACGCCGCCGCCATTGGTCACGATGGTCAGCCGCCCGCCCCTGATGTCGGGCCGCGACGACAGCGTCTCCACCGCGTCGAACACCTCGTCGAGATCGTTGACGCGCAGGATGCCGGCCCGCTCGAAAGCGGCGTCGTAGACCGCGTCCATGCCGGCGAGCGCGCCGGTGTGCGACGACGCGGCCTTGGCGGCGGCCGGGGCACGCCCCGCCTTGATGGCGATGACCGGCTTCAGCCGGGCCGCGGCGCGCGCCGCGGAGAGGAATTTGCGCGCGCTCGTCACCGCCTCGATATAGAGCAGGATCGCGGTCGTGGAATCGTCGGTCGCGAGATAGTCGAGCATGTCGCCGAAATCGACGTCGCTCATGTCGCCCAGCGAGACCAGGTGCGAGAAGCCGATGCCGCGGCCGTTCGCCCAGTCGAGCACGGTCGTGACCATGGCGCCCGATTGCGCCACGAAGGCGACGCCGCCTTTTGCCGGCATGGCCTGCGCGAAGGACGCGTTGACGTTCTGCGGCGTGGAGATCACGCCCAGGCAATTGGGCCCGACGATGCGCATCAGATGGGGCCTGGCGGCGTCGAGCATCGCCTGTTCCAGGCGGTGGCCCTCGGCGCTGCCAGCCTCCTTGAAGCCGGCGGTGATCACGATGGCGGCCCTGGTGCCGCGCGCGCCGAGCTCCGCGATCAGGCCGGGCACGGTCTCGGGCGGCGTGCAGATCACGGCGAGATCGGGCGTCAGCGGCAGGGCGGCAACGTCTTTATAAGACAGCGCGCCGGCGACCGCGGCATGATACGGATTGACCGGCAGGATAGGCCCGTCGAAGCCGGCGAGGCGCAGATTGTCGGCCGTGACCGCGCCGATGGAGTGCGGCTTGTTGCTGGCGCCGATCAGAGCGATGCTCTTCGGCTTGAAGAAGATGTCGAGATTGCGGACGGTCACGAGTCTCTCCGGGCAGCCTTTGTCATGCCCGCGCAAGCGGGCATCCAGGTCGCCGGCGACCAAGACTGGATTGCCGCTTGCGCGGGGATGACAGCACCAAACTAGCAGAATCTGGAGAGATGCCCTTGATTTCTCTCAACCCGCGGCGGCGAGGCGCGGACGTGCCGCGAAATGCCTGGCGAGCGTGGCGCGCACGGTGTCTCCATCGTTGCGGACCGAATCGGCGCGAATGCCGGGATGGATGCCGCCGAAATGGACGTGGTCGACCACCTCCAGCCCGCACACCGTGGCGAAATGGCTGTCGAACAGCGTGCGCATCGCGGCCCAGGCGCCGGACTGGATGACCCATTCGGTCGGCGCGCCAGAGGCGGTGAAGCTGATCATCTTGCGGCCCTTGAGCAGCGGCGCGTTGCCCGCGCCCTCGCGGCGATAGGCGAAGCCGAGGCCGAAGACGCGCTCCAGATAGCCCTTGAGGATCGCCGGCGGCGAATTGAGCCAGAGCGGATAGAAGAAGGCGAAGACGTCGACGTCCTGCAGCAGCGCACGCTCGGCGATCACGTCGTCCTTCAGCGCGAAATGCGGCGACCAGGGAATCTCGCTCTCGGCGAGCCTGGGATCGAAGCCCATCGCGTAGAGGTCGCGGAAGATCACCTCGTGGCCGGCGGCGAGTCCCGCTTCGCGATAGGCCGAAGCCAGCGCGGCGGTATAGCTGTCCGCATTGGGGTGGGCGACGATGACCGCGTGTTTCATGGCCGTTCCTTCAGGCGCCCGAGACGCCGTTTGGCTTCAAACGAAAGCCCATCGCGGCGAACCGCGCTTCGATCGTGCGATCGAGGAGGCGCGCCCACGCCAGATCGACGCGCGCCGAGGCGTCGCCGATCCTCTGTTTCGCGAGGCCGCGGCCGAACAGGGACGAGGCCTGTTTCGGCTCGAGCGCGAGCGCGCGGTCGAAATCCGCGATGGCAGCCGCGAATCTATTCATGCGCACATGGACGAAGCCGCGGCTGTCATGGGCGCTGGCCGAACGCGGCGCGAGCGCGATGGCACGATCGCAGTCGGCGAGCGCGGCATCGAGGCCGCTATTGGCGAGGACGCGCGTCCAGCAGCGCGAATTCCATGTCCGCGCCTCGCCGGGCTTGAGCGCGATGGCCCGGGAGAAATCCGCGATCGCCAGTGCGTAGCGGCCCCGCGCCTGATGGAAGTGCCCGCGCAGTTCGATGCCGATCGCGTTCTTGGGATCGAGCACGATGGCGCGGTCGTAGTCGGCGAGCGCCAGCGCATCGCGGCCCTGGGTGAAATAGACGTTGGCGCGGTAGCGATAGGCTTCCGGATTGGTCGGCGCGAGCGCGACGGCGCGGGAGAAGTCGGCGAGCGCCTTGCCGGGATTTCCGGCCAGCAGCCGCACATTGCCGCGCAGATCGAGGAGCGTGACGTTGTTCGGATCCAGATCGATGGCGAGATCGCAATGGCCGACCGCCGCCTTGAGTTGGCCCCGCGCCAGCGCCTCCAGGCACATCATCGTCAGGCGCGTGACCGCGGCATCGCGCTCGGACTCCGCTTGCCGTTGAAGCGCGGCGGCGGGCGCGCGGGTGTCGGCCGGATTGGGATGGGAAAGGCCGCGCGTGCTCCACAACAGCAGGACGAGCGCCACGAGAAGCAGGCCAGCGACGGCCAGCGCATGGTGCTGCCTGTAGGGACCGACGAACGGACGGGCGGTCAATGGGCCGCTCCCCTGGCGCGTTCGGCGGATGCGGCCTCGAAGCCCTGCCGGCGCAGGCGTTCGGCGATGGTCAGATAGGTCTGGCGGAGCTTGAGCAGCTCCATCCGGATCATCGGATCCTTCGCCTGGTTGGCGAGCGTGACGCATTCCTGCGCGCGATCCGCATATCCTTCGACGCTGTAAGGCATGGGTAGGCTCCCGTGGGGAAGATCACTCTTCGGGCTGCGCCGCGCGCCTGAGGCCCGCGGCGTTGCGGACGGTGATGGTGTGCCGGTCGGGAATGCCGATGATGCCCGACAGCTTCAGCTTGGTGAGCATCCGGCAGACGGTCTCGATGGTGAGGCCGAGATAGTCGGCGATGTCCTGGCGCGTCATGGGGATGTCGAGACGGGTCTTGTCGGCGCTGCGGCTGCGCTCCAGGAGCTGCGCCAGGAAATTCGCGACGCGCTCCAGCGCGCTCTGGCGTCCCAGGATGACGAGATGGTTCTGCGCCGACCACAGATCGTGGCGCAGATTGGCGAAGAGCTCGGCGCGGATTTCGCGGTTCTCGTCGCCCAGCCGTTCCAGCCGGCCGCGGGCATAGGCGACCACGGTGACGTCGTTCAGCGCCTCGGCGGTCATCGCGTGCTCCGCGAGCCAGTTGATGCCGATGAAGTCGCCGGGGAGCGCGAATTCGGCGATCTGGCGACGGCCGTCGGACATCATCTTGGAGAGTCGCACCGCGCCGGCGAGCACCTTGTAGGAATAGTCCGCGTCGTCGCCTTCGCTGAAGATCGTCGCATTGCGGTCGAAATGGCCGATGGTGCCGAGCGAGGCCAACGTCGAACGCGCCTCGGGCGCGCGGGGCATGGCGGGCAGCGGGACTCTTGCGGGGGTCAGATAACCTGCGGCGCTCATGGCTCTCTCCGTGTTCGACGAGAGCAAATTGACAGCCCGCAATGTCCGCAGAAATTGGGAGTTCTTCGTACGTAACGGGCGAAGAATCCGCCGCGCTACTTAGGGGGACTACGTACGTAGCGGCTACTTCGCGCCGCGTCCGAGCGACAGCCGCACCAGGTCGGCCAAGCTTCGCGCGCCGAGCTTGTCCATCACCCGGGCGCGGTGGACCTCCACCGTACGGGCGGAGATGCCGAGCTTGTGGGCGATCACCTTGTTCTGGTGGCCTTCGACCAGGAGATCGAACACGTCCTGCTCGCGGCCGGTCAGTGCCCGGCGCGCCGCGGCATCGACCGCCGCCGTGCCGACCGCGGCCGCCGTCGCGAGGGCGGCGTGCGCGAACGCATTTTCCAGCGCGCCCAGCAGAGCCGCCCGCTCGAACGGCTTTTCCAGGAATTCGACCGCGCCTTCCTTCATCGCCTGCACCGCCATCGGCACGTCGCCGTGGCCCGTCATGATGATCACCGGCAGGCCCGGGATCGTCCGGTTGATCTCGCGCTGCAGCGCCAGCCCGTCCATCTCCGGCATGCGGACGTCGGCGAGGACGCAGGTGTCGCGCGCCTGGATGCCGGCATCGAGCAGGGCGCGCGCGGATTCGAAGGCCTGAACGCGATAGCGCCGCGCCAGAAGGACCGCGAGCGAATCGCGCACATCCGGATCGTCGTCGACGACGCATACGGTGCGTTCACGCGTCATGCGGATCCTCCGGCGCCACGGCGACGGTGAAGCGGAACAGCGCGCCGCCGCCGGGATTGTCCGCCAGCGTGAGCTTGCCGCCATGCGCCTCCACGATGCCGCGGCAGATGGAAAGCCCCATCCCCATGCCGTGCGCCTTGGTGGTGACGAAAGGCTGGAACAGCTTCTCCGACACCTCCTTGGAGATGCCGGGCCCGCTATCGGCGACGGAGACGGCGACCTGCTCGGGCGCGGCGCGCGCGATCGTCACCGACAGGTCGCGGCGCGGCGATGTCTCCATCGCCTCGGCGGCGTTCTTCATCAGGTTGATCAGCACCTGCTGGATCTGGATGCGGTCGATCCGGACCGGCGGCAGGCCGGGCTCGATCGCAACCTTGAGCTTGATGCCGCGCTCGGCCGCGTTGATCTGCCCGAGCCTGATCGCCTCATCGACGGTGCGCGCGATGTCCTCCGGCACCATGTTGGGGCCGCGCTTCTCGAGGAAGCCGCGCAGGCGGCGGATGATGTTGCCGGCGCGCGTCGCCTGCTCGGCGACCTTGGCGAAGATCTCCTGCATCCGCGCGTCGCCGCGCTCCTCGGCGATATCGATGCAGGCATTGGTGTAGTTCAGGATCGCGGTCAGCGGCTGGTTCAGTTCATGCGCCAGTCCGGCGGCGACCTGGCCCATGTCGGTGAGGCGGCTGACATGCAGCATCTCGGCCTGCAATTCCTCGATCCGGCGGTCCTGTTCCAGGCCTTCGGAGATGTCGGTGATGATGCCCAGGAAAATACGGTCGCCGCGCACCACGCCCTCACCGACCGAGAGCCGCAAGGGGAAGGTGGTGCCGTCCTTGCGGCGGCCGGAGACCTCGCGGCCGATGCCGATGATGTGCTTCTCGCCGGTCTTCACATAATGGTGGAGATAACCGTCATGCTCGGCATGATAGGGCTCGGGCATCAGCATCTTCACATTGCGGCCGATCACCTCCGGCGCTTCGTAGCCGAACAGGGTCTCGCACGCCTTGTTGTAGACCCGGACGATCCCCTTCTCGTCGATCATCATGATGCCGTCGACCGCCATGCCGATCAGCGCGTCGAACAGCGAGCCGCCGTCGTCGGTCGCAAGGCGCGTCGGGGGCATCGGCTTGGCGGTCATGGGCGGACGCGATTTTCGAAGGCGTGTTGATTGCGGTCAAGGCGAATAACGTCTTTACCCGTTAACTTGCCATATGTGGAAGCGCATTCCCGTGCGGGGGCGGGCGCTGGAAGGAAACTGGCCATGCGCGTCTTCTTCGGCACTCTCGGTCTCACGCTTGTCTTTGCCACCGCCGCCGCGGCGGGCATGCCCGATGCGGCGCGCGGCCGCGGGCTCGCCATCGAGGCTTGCTCCGCCTGCCACCAGGTGACGGCGCGCCAGCCGCGCCCGGCGCCGGTCGCCGATCCCGACACCGCCGAGGCCGTCGCGGCGCCGTCCTTCGCCGCCATCGGCGGCAAATTCCGCCACGACGCGGCAGGTTTGCGCGCCTTTATCCTGGCGCCCGATCATCCGATGCGCGAACAACGCTTCGTGCCGCGCGATCTCGACGACATCGTCGCCTATATCCGCGCGCTCGGGCACTCGCCGCGTCCTTGACCTCGCTCAAGGTTTGCGGCGTCCCGATTGTGAATGATCGGCCCGTTCGATCTTCCCAAGAGGAGTTGCTCATGCCGGTCGAGAGCGAAATCTTTCTCATCATTCTCGTCGTGTCCTTCGTCACCTTCGGGCTCGCGCTGGCCTATGGCTCGGTCGTCGCGCCCGGCAAGCCGAAGCGCTAGCCGAGAACGAACCAGGCGGCGGCAGCCACGGCAGCCGCTGCCGCCGCCGAACCCAGCACGATCGCCGCGAAGACGCGCGAGCCCAGCAGCAGCGCGACCGTGCTCTTGCACACGATATTGGCGCCGGCCGCGACCATGACGACCGTCGCGGCGTAAGACGGCGCGATACCCGCCCCCGACAGCTTCGCGGCCGACAGCGTGATCGGATCGACGTCGACCGCACCCGACACCGCCGCGAGCGGCACCAGGCTCATCTCGTGGGTCCACGACCCCGAAAGCTTTGCGGCCAGAAGGACGACGGCGAGCAGCAGGCCGAAGCGCAGCACCTCGCTCAGTTCGAACGGATCGGCGAGCACCAGCGGCGACGGTTCCTCGTGCTTGCCGGCGCGGATGTAGAGGCCGAGGGCGACGATCGCCAGAAGCGCCGCGGGCGGGCCGAGCGTCGCGGCCAGGGGCACGAGCATCGCCGGCGCGATCGCGACGGCGATGGTCGACTGGCGCAGCAGCGACACGGTCCACGCCGCCGTCACGCCGGAGGCCAACGCCACGGCGCTCGCGGGGCTCTTCTTCGAAAGCCGGGAATAGGCGAGCGTCACCGCCGTCGACGACACCAGCCCGCCGGCCGCGGCGGCGTAGATCAGGCCGGCACGCTCGCCCGCGACGCGCACGCAGATATAGCCGACATAGGACACCGCCGCGATCACCACCATCATCAGCCAGAGCTGGCGCGGATTGAGCGCATCCCACGGATCGACGGTGCGGTCGGGCAGGATCGGCAGCAGCACGAAGGTCATGGTGAGGAGGAGGAGCGCGGCGCGCAGCTCGCTCCAGCGCAGCCGCGACACGAAATCGTGCAGTGCCTTGCGCTCGGCCAGGACGATGGTCGCGGCGATGCCGGCCGCAGCCGCCGCGGCCGCGTCGCCGATCACGGCATAGGCGCCGAACGCGAAGGTGACGAGGCCGGCAATCATGCCGGTGGCCGAGGAACTGCCGGCGGCGGCGGCCTCGCGCCACACGAAAGGCAGCAGCCCGGCGGCGAAGGCGACGATGGCAAAGCCGAGGAAGAGCGGCCCGGCGAACCCGCTCAGGAGCGCCGAAACGCCGCCCAAAAGGCCGATCAGGGCGAAGGTGCGCACGCCAGCGGCGCGGCTGCCTTCCTTGCCGTCGCGCTCCTGCCAGCCGCGCTCGACCCCGACCAGAAGGCCGATGGCCAGCGCCAGAAGCAGCCGCTGCAGGATGACGAGCGTGTCCACTAGGGCCGCATGAACATGAAATCGGCGTCGGGATCGCAGTTCTCGGCGACGAATTGCAATTCGGATCTCACATCGGCCACGCCGCGGGTCTCCAGATATTTCTCCACCACGCAGTTTAGCATGTAACGCGCCGTACTTTCCGCGTCATAACCGGCGGCGACGGCTTCGGAGATCGCCAGGTCGAAATGCCGTTTCGCGATGCTCGCCGCGCTCATGATGTGTATCCCTGCAAACCGACCGGAAGCTTCCCGCGGATCGGGTTTGCCGGTCATTGAGGCGCGTCAAATCCCCAAGGCCTTGCGTTCGATCAATCGGACGCTCCGAGACAGGGCCTTAAGTGTGCCATGGCAACCACGAGCAGGCTCGTCCTCATCCCGCTTTCCGGCAACGAGGCCATCGCGGCTCGGCTGGCCGGACTGCTCGACGGCGAACTGCGCATTCCCGAGATGCGGCATTTGCCCGACGGCGAGCCCCGTTTCCGCCTCGACATCGACCTGCATGGCCGGCGCGTGGCCCTGGTCTGCGCGCTGGACGATCCGGACGCAAAATTCCTGCCGCTGCTGTTCGCGGCCCGCACGGCGAGCGAACTGGGCGCCGCCAGCGTCGGGCTGGTCGCGCCCTATGCCGCCGATATGCGGCCGGACCGGCCTTCGGGCGAGGCGCCGTCGTCCCGGCTGTTCGCCGCGCGGCTGTCGCCGCAGATCGACTGGCTGGTGACGGTCGAGCCGCATCCGCACCGCGGTCCATCGCTCGAAGCGATCTATGACGTGCCGACACGCGTGCTGGACGCCGCCGGCGTGGACGACATCGCGCCGCTGCTCGCCCGCGGCATCGCCGAGATCATGATCTGACGCGCATCGCGGTGTCTCGACGCGCATGGCCGTCGCCTAATTCCCCGATACCGAATCGACCCGGCCGAACAGTTCTTCCAGCCTCGCCAGCGTCTTCGCCGGCAGCGGACCGCGCAGGATCGAGGCGACGTTCTCCTTCAGGTGCTCGACCTTGCCGGTGCCGGTGAGCACGATGTCGATGCCGGGCTCGTGGCGGCAGAAGCGGTAGGCGGCGTCGACGATACCTTCGGTGCCGTCTTTCAGGAAGCCCAGCGGATCGGCGGCGTCGAGCCTGGCGCGGTCGATCTGGCCGGCCTTCTCGATCTCGGAGAGCGCATCGTTGAGACCTCGCGGATCGGAGAGGGCACGGCGCACCGCGAACATGTCCTGCACGCCGACCTTGTGCGCCTGGGTAAGCTTCAGGACGTCGCGGCGGGCCGACGGGTTCAGCAGATTGAAGCCCACCATCACCACATCCCACATGCCGGTCGGCACCGCGGCGGTCAGCATCTTGTGCGAGGTGTCGCTGCCGAAATGTTCGGTGATGCCGAGGAAGCGGATTTTCCCCTGCTCGCGCGCCTTGATCAGCGCCGGCACGATCTCCGCCGCGACATAGTCGAGCTGGGCCGACACGATGCCGTGCAGATTGTAGAGATCGATATAGTCTGTGCCGAGACGCTCGAGATTCTGCTCGAGATGTTCGAGCACCTGCGCCCCGGTGAAGGACGGCGTCTGGCCGCCGCTCCACGAACCGATCGCCGTCTTGGTCGAGATATAGACCTTGTCGCGCAGGCCGCGCACGGCCGCGCCGACGATCGGCTCCGTGCCGTAAGCGGCCGCCGTGTCGATCCAGTTGATGCCCAGATCGATGGCGCCGCGGACGACGGCGACGCTCTGTTCCGTCGTGTTGCCGTAGGCCTGGCCGAGCCGGCTGTGGCCGCCGCAGCCCAATCCCGCGACGCTGACCTTCAGGCCGGTGCGGCCGAGTGTTTTGTAGTCCATGGATGGAGCATACCGCCTGCCCTCCCATGGCGCCTACCCTCCCTCAAGGGGAGGGTCGACTCACGGGCAGCCGTCCTGGCAGGGCATCGCCATGCAGCCGCAGCCGCCATATTCGCGCTTCAGGCGGTCCAGATGCGCGTCAAGCGCGGTGCGCAGAACCTGGTGGCGCGTCATGCCCTTCTTCACCGCGGCTATGCCGAGCTTTTCGTATTCTGTCGGCGACAGCGTCACCATCATGCGGTGCGGCCGGTCCACCGGTGGCGGCGGAGGCGGGGCCGGCATGTCGGGCTTCGGCGCCGGCGGCGGCTCGCGCGTCCAGAAGAGCGACGGCTTGGGCGCGGACGGCGCGGCATCGCCCTTGCGCGCAAAGAGGTTCGAGGTCAAGGGCGCGAAACGCTGCGTGCTCAAAGTCGGTTGCTCCTATTGCGGGCGGTCGGCGGCGCGGCGGCCGAACGGATGGACGCGGCGGTCGACGCCGCCGAACGGCGTGACATTGCCGCGGCGCTCGGGAACGAAGCGGCGCTCCGGCAAGGGCGGCGGCGCCAGGTCTTCCATCGCCGGCGGCACCTCGGGCTCTATCGAGAGGGATTTGTCGTCGCCGAGCGCGGAGAGCGCATCGGTGGCGAAATGGATGGGGCGCACCTCGGGCAGGAACGCCAGGTCGCCGGTCAGCCGCGCCAGGCGCTCCTGGATGTAGAGCCACAGATCGCGCACCTCCTTCGTCGATTGCGATTTGGGAACGACCTCGCCCACGGTGCGCCCGTCGACCATGGAGGCGGCGAAATCGACGCGGTGATGCAGCGTCACCGGCGCGACCGTGCCGTGCTGCGACAGCGCGACGGCGGCCTCGCCGGTGATGCGGGCGCGCGGCGTCGCCCCGTTCACCACGAAGATCACAGGCTTGCCGTGGCGCTCGGCGATGTCGACGGTGGCGCCGACGGCGCGCAGATCGTGCGGGCTCGGCCGCGTCGGCACGGCGACCAGATCGGCATGCGCGACGACCTGGGAGATCGAGGCGGTGACGGCCGGCGGCGTGTCGATGACCGCGAGGCGGATGCCGCTCGCCTTCATCTGGCCGAGCGCGTCGCCGAGATCCCGCAGCCCGACTTTGGCGAAGTGCGGCGTCGAGGATTGGCGGGCGTTCCACCAATGCGACAGCGAGCCCTGCGGATCGGTGTCGATCAGGGCGACGGGGCCGACGCCCGCGGCCTCGGCCTCGACCGCCAGATGGCCCGACAGCGTGGTCTTGCCCGAGCCGCCCTTCTGGGAGGCCAATACCAGAACGTGCATCCCGCCCCTTTCGCCGGACCCACCGGCCAGATGTGCTAACCTTCATCATCGGCGCGAGGCGTTACGGTGCGTTGAAAAGGCGGCCGTGCAATTGACTCGGTTTCGCGAAGAGTTTTCATCGAATTCTCGATCGGAGCAGGCATGCGTTTCTCGCGATTTCGTCCCCTGGCCCTGGCCGGGCTCGTCGCGCTGACGGCAGCGGCGCCGGTGCCCGACGCGCCGCCGACCCGGGACTGGTCCAATGTCGAGACGGTGGTCGTGACGCCCGAGGCGGCGGGCCCGGCGCTGTGGCACATCGCGACGCCGACCGCCGAGGTCTGGATCCTACCGACCGTTTCGCCGGTGCCAAAGGACCTCGTATGGGACGGCAAGTTCGTCTCCGGCGAGATCAAGGGCTCGAAGGTTCTGCTGCTGCCGCCGCGCGCGACGCTCGGCGTGTTCGAGGGCCTGTGGTTCTGGATGACCGGCATGGACAAGCTCGAGCAGCCGGACGGCGTCGAACTGGAAACGACCCTGCCGGAGCCGCTGAAGGGCCGCTTCGTCGCGACGCGCACGCGCATCGGCGAGGACGCCGACCGCTATGCGAAGTTTCTCGGCGGCGTCGCGGCGCTCCGGCTGGAGGGCGATTATTTCAGCTATGCCAAACTGACGCCGAACGGGCCGCAGAAGACGGTGGAGAACATCGCCTCGCATGCCGGCGTGCCGGTGCGCACGACCGCGACCTATCCGGCGATGGACGTGATCCGCGACGTGCCGAAGATGACGCCGGCGGCGCATCTGGCCTGCCTCGATTTCGCGCTGACGGACATCGACACGGCCACCGCGCATGCGGCGGCCGCGGCGCAGGCCTGGGCGGTCGGCGACCTGGCGGGGATGAAGGCGCATTATTTCGAGACGCGCCTCGACGATTGCCTGCAGCAGAATTCGGCCTATCGCGCGCTGCGCGAGACCGCCAACCGCGACATGACGAACGCGATCCTGACCGCGCTGAAGACGCCGGGCAAGACCTTCGCGGTGATGCCGATGGGCTTCTTCCTGCGCAAGGGCGGCGTGCTGGAGCGGCTGGAGGCCGCCGGACTGACGGTCAGCGGGCCGGGAAGTTAAACCAGCTTCGCCTGCGTCTTGGCGGTGACTTCGTCGCCCGTCACGCCGGGCGCCAGTTCCATCAGCTTGAGGCCGCCGGGGACGACGTCGAAGACGCCGAGATTGGTGATGATGCGATGGACGCAGGCCTTGCCGGTCAGGGGCAGCGTACAGGCCTTCAGGAGCTTGGAATTGCCGGCCTTGTCGGTGTGATCCATCGTCACGACGCAGCGCTTGACGCCGGCGACCAGATCCATCGCGCCGCCCATGCCCTTCACCAGCTTGCCCGGCACCATCCAGTTCGCCAGATCGCCGGTCTCCGAGACTTCCATCGCGCCGAGGATCGACAAGTCGATATGGCCGCCGCGGATCATCGCGAAGCTGTCGGCGGAGGAGAAATAGGAGGTGCGGTCGAGCTCGGTGATGGTCTGCTTGCCGGCATTGATGAGATCGGGATCGACCTCGTTCTCGGTCGGGAACGGCCCCATGCCGAGCATGCCGTTCTCCGACTGCAGCGTGACGTCCATGCCCTCGGGGATGTAGTTCGCCACCAGGGTCGGGATGCCGATGCCGAGATTGACATAGAACCCGTCGCGCAATTCGCGCGCCGCAATCTTTGCGAGATCGTCACGTGTCCAGGGCATGGGCGTCTCCTAAGGTTCGTAAACCCGCGTTCGGACCTGATGAGGTTCGATCACGATGAAGCGACTATCGATGCCGTCGCCCAGCTCGGCGAAGTACGCAGCACAATCTCCGTACGGCGAGGAAGACCGAGGCCGTTCCAGCCGCATCAGCATGACGGCCGGAGGCCGCGTCTCCGCGCGCTCGGCGATCAGGCCGAAATCCCGATCGTTCGCCAGAAGGACGCGGCCTCCATCCTGCGCGAGGCTGAATACCGTCCCGTCATCGATGCTGCTCCACCATGATCCGCGTGCCGCGGATGATGGGCTTGCCGACCATGATCTTGGGGCCGGAGTTGATGCGCTTGAGCAGCGCGTTCATGGCATCGTCCTTTCCGCCCGACTATAGCGCATAAACACCCGGCTCGTCAGGCGGTCTGCCTTACCGTGCGCTTCTCGATCCGCTTTTCGTAGTTGGCGCCCTCGACGATGCGCTGGACGAAAATGCCGGGGGTATGGATCGTGTCGGGGTCGAGCGCGCCGACCGGGACCAGCTCCTCGACCTCCGCCACCGTCACCTTGCCGGCGGTCGCCATCATCGGGTTGAAGTTGCGCGCCGTCTTGCGGAAGACGAGATTGCCCTGCGCGTCGCCCTTCCATGCCTTGACGATGGACAGATCGGCGACGAGGCCGGTCTCCAGGACATAGGTCACACCGCCGAAATCCTTGTGCTCCTTGCCCTCGGCGATCAGCGTGCCGACGCCGGTCTTGGTGTAGAAGCCGGGGATGCCCGCGCCGCCGGCGCGGATGCGCTCGGCCAGCGTGCCTTGCGGATTGAATTCGAGCTCCAGCTCGCCCGCGAGATATTGCCGCTCGAAGGTCGCGTTCTCGCCGACATAAGAGGAGATCATCTTCTTGATCTGGCGGGTCTGCAGCAAAAGGCCGAGGCCGAACTCGTCGACCCCCGCATTGTTGGAGATCACCGTCAGGTCCTTCACGCCGGAGTCCACCAGCGCGGCGATCAGCTTCTCGGGAATGCCGCAGAGGCCGAAGCCGCCGGACATGATCGTCATGCCGTCGAACAGAAGGCCGTCGAGCGCGGCCTTGGCGTCGGGATGGATTTTTTTCTTCATGGCGGACCCGGCAGAGAGCGGCGGCGACTATAGCGCGGGCCCGCGCGGCGCGCGCGCGTCATTCCGTCCAGGAAACGCCCACCCGCAACACGCGGGGCGACGCGAAATTCGTGACGAAGTCCGCGCTCTCCGTCGTGGCGACGCGGGCGTTCAGCAGGTTGTCCCCCGCGAGATAGGCGGAAAGCCCTTCCCAGAGGCGATAGGAGATGCGGGCATCGACCGTCGTGGCCGGCGCCAGCGCCAGCGTGTTCTGGTCGTCGGCGAAGCGCGTGCTCTCGTGACGGATGTCGGCGGTTACGGTCAGCCGTTCCAAGGGCTCGGCCCGGATGCCGGCGGTCAGGGTGAAGCGCGGCGCCTGGGCCGGGCGCTTGCCGGTGAGCTGGGCCGCGGCCGTCCCGCCCTGGACGCGGGCGTCGACATAATCGAAGGCGGCGTTGAGGCCGAGCCAGTCGCGCACCCGCCAATGCGCTTCGGACTCGATGCCATAGGCGTCGATATTGCCGGCGTTCTGGCGCTGGATGAGAAGGCCGCCGGCCGGCACGGCGCCGAGGCCGGGCACGGTCACCGGGCCGCGCGCGACGGTGACGTTGGTGATGGCGCCGTGAAGCTGGTTGTAGAAGCCGGCCACGTTCCAATCGAAGCGCTCCGCCGTCTGGCCGACGCCGATCTCGGCGCCGTAGAGCTTCTCCGGCGCGAGGCCGGGATTGGCTTCGGTGAGATTGCTGCCGAGCCGGAACGGGCGATAGAGCTCGTTGAGCGTCGGGGCGCGGAAGCCACCATAGGCGGCGGAGCGGATGAAGAGACCGTCGCCCAGGTCCTGGCGCAGGCCGAACCGTGCCGTCGGCACGACGCCGCTTTTCGAAGGCGTGCGCTGGTTCACCGTCACGGCGCCGGTCGCGAGCGTGGTCTGGATCAGATGGCCGCCGGTCGAGGCCCATCGGTCGGCGCGGATGCCGGCGGTCAGCAGCAGGCCGTCGAAGCGGGCCGCGGTCTCGACATAGACGCCGCCGACGAAGGTGCGGCCGCCGCTGATGCGCCCCTGGCTGAACACGCCGGCGACCGGCTGGAAATGCTCCTTCGACTCGCCCTGCGTGAAGCGCGCATCGCCGCCGATTTCCCAATCGATCACGGACCAGGCGCCGCGCAGCGCCGCGTTGAAGCCCCAGCCGAGCGCTGGCGTCGAGAACTGGTCGTTCGAAAGCGTGGTGCCGCTGCGGCCGGGCTGGATGACCGTGGCGGAGGTGTTCGAGAAGCCAGAATTGCGCATCCAGGCCTGCAGGCGATAGCCCAGATCGCCGTCGCTCTCGGGATGCGCCAGGGTCAGGCTCGCGGTGACGCCGTCGGCGGAGGAGCGCGAGCCGACCAGGCCGGAATCGCGGTTCTCGCCATAGGCGCCGAGGCGCAGGGACAGCAGCGTGTCGGTCCAGGGCATGGTTTCCGCGCGCAGCGAGACGTTGCGGGCGTGATAGGTGACGGCATCGTCGGCGGGGCCGCGCTGGGCCGGATCGACCGGGATCCAGCCGTCGCTGTCCTCGTCGGAGGCGCTGGCGAACAGCGTGACCGGTCCGATCGCGGTGCCGCCCGCGGCGGCGAGGCGCTTGCCGTTCAACTGCGCCAGCGAGGCATCGCCCGCCACCAATCCGTCGCCGCGCTGCTCGCTGAGCGCGACCACGCCGGTCAGCGCCCCGGCGCCATAAGGGCCGGCACCGGCGCCGCGCACGATCTCGGCCCCGCCGATGTCTTCGGGCGGCAGCGAGGACCAGATCACCCAGCCGCCGAACGGATCGTTCTGCGGCACTCCATCGAGCGTCACCAGGGCACGGCCGGCGCCGGAGGGCGCGATGGAGCGCAGCGACAGGCCCTGGGTCGTCGGGTTGGCCGAGAGGCTGGAGTCGCGGCGGAACAGCGACAGGCCGGGCACCTGGCCCAGCGCACGGTCGAGTTCCGTCGCGCCGCGGATATCGGCGGCCCCCAGCGTCACCACCGAGAATGCCGCGTTGCCGACCGGATCGGGCGGGCTGGCCGTCACCACGACGGTTTCGACCCCGGCCGAGGCGCCGGTGGCCGCGAGGCAGAAAACGGCGGCAAGCGGGAAGGAGCGCAAGTTCATGTCGCAGGTTACGATGATTGTCGCGCGGCGATAAACCGTGCGCGGCGCCGGCCCCGGCGGCATGCGCGCCGGAACCCGCTTATCCCGATTTCCCCATTTTGACTAGCGACGAAGACATTCGGCTCACCCTAATCGCACTTGGAGCCGAGCCGAGTCCCTTCCAGATCAGCGCGGCCTTCTTCATTCTGCTACGCGGTGAACCACCAGACTGGGCCGGGGGGCCGCGTGTTGGCAGCGAACGCACCAGACGAAGAGGAAGTCCGCCGGACGGCCTTGCTGTTGGCCGAGGGATTTCCGCAGGACGCGCTTCGCATCGCCGACGCCTTGGCCCACGACAATCGCAGCACCGGCGATCTGTTGCGCGCCGAACTTTGGACGCGGGTTGCGATCCTGATCGCCGAAGTGCTGCGCCACTCGCTTTCCTGAACGGTCTTGACTCGCGGCGGCCGTCCCGTACAGGGTACGCGTACATCGTACGAGACTCTATGCCGCGCGAGCTTTCCAGCGAAGATTTCGAGGCCGTCCGCGCCAGGATCGGCCAGGCGGCGGCGGCGCTTTACGCGACCGGCGGCGTCCACGCGATCACGATGCGCGATATCGCCAAGAAGCTGGGCCGCAGCCCGATGGGCCTCTACCGCTATTTCGCCGACCGCGAGGAGATCCTGGCCTTCGTGCGCGCCGATGCGTTCGACCGTTTTTCCGATGCGCTGGAGGGCGCTTTCGCGTCCGGCGGCGACGGCTTCGCGCGGGCCCGCGCCGTGGGCCGCGCCTATCTCGATTTCGCGCTCGCCCATCCCAACGCCTACCGGCTGATGTTCGACCTCGATCCGCCGGACGAAGCCCGGCATCCCGATCTGCGCCGCGCCGGCAAACGTGCCGGCGAGACGGTGACGCGGCATGTGAAGGACCTTGTCGCCGCCGGCATCGTGCAGGGCGATCCCAAGGTCATCGGCAACGCGCTGTGGGCGGCGTCGCATGGCGTCATCGTGCTGCATCTCGCCGGGCGCCTGCCGGCCGGGATGAAGGTCGAGGACCTCTATTTCGAGACCATGCGGCTCACCTTCCGCGGCGCGCGCACCCCCGCGACGCGCACCAGGACGCCGCGCTTCAAATCGCAACCGCAACCGGAGAAAATCCCATGACTCTCAAAGGCGCATTGGCCAAAAAGCTGTCCGTGCCGGTGATCGGCTCGCCGCTGTTCATCATCTCGGGCCCCGAACTGGTGCTGGCGCAGTGCAAGGCCGGCATCATCGGCTCGTTCCCGTCGCTGAACGCGCGGCCGCTCTCGATGCTCGACGAATGGCTGGCGCGCATCACCGAGGAACTGGCGGCGTGGGACCGGGCGCATCCGGAAAGCCCGTCGGCGCCGTTCGCCGTCAACCAGATCGTGCACAAGTCGAACGACCGGCTGGAGCAGGACCTGGCGCTCTGCGTGAAGTACAAGGCGCCGGTCGTGATCACCTCGCTTGGCGCGCGCGAGGACGTCTTTGCCGCGGTGCATTCCTATGGCGGCGTCGTGATGCACGACATCATCAACAACCGCTTCGCCCACAAGGCGGTCGAGAAGGGCGCCGACGGCATCATTGCGGTGGCGGCGGGCGCCGGCGGCCATGCCGGCACGCTGTCACCCTTCGCGCTGGTCGAGGAAATCCGCGAATGGTTCGACGGACCGCTCGCGCTGTCGGGCGCGATCTCCACGGGGCGCGCGGTGCTGGCGGCGCAGGCGCTGGGCGCGGATTTCGCCTATATCGGCTCGGCCTTCATCGCGACCGAGGAGGCCAATGCGCAGGAGGCCTATAAGGCGATGATCGCGCGGTCGGCGGGCGACGACATCGTCTACACCAACCTGTTCACCGGCGTGCACGGCAATTATCTGCGCCCGTCGATCGTCGCGGCGGGGATGGACCCGGACAATCTGCCGGTCAGCGATCCCTCCAAGATGAATTTCGGCTCGGGCGGGAGCAGCAAGGCGAAAGCCTGGAAGGACATCTGGGGCTGCGGGCAGGGCATCGGCCGGGTAAAGGCGGTCGTCCCCGCCGGCGAACTGGTGGCGCGGCTCAAGCGCGAATACGACGACACGAAGGCGAAACTCGGCGCGCGCCTGGCGGTGGCGGCGGAGTGACGGTGCTGAAAGATCCGGCGCCGACGGTCATCCGCGGCGCCGAGAGCTTCGCGCTCGCCGCGCGCGGGATCGACCAGATTTTCCAGATCGACGTTCTCGCGCCGCCCGCCGAGGCGGATCGCAAGCTGCCGGTCATCTACCTGCTCGACAGCAGTTCCGGCTTCGGCATGGCGGCGCAGATCGTGGACTTGCTGCGGTCCGGCGGTGCCCTGCCGCCGGCGATCCTGGTCGGCATCGGCTATCCGGCGGAATTCGACGCGGCGCGCATCGGCCAGCTTCGCCTGCGCGAGTTCACGCCGACCGACGACCCCGCCTATCGCGGCATGGTGGCCGGCACGGCGAACGCGGTACCGGCCGATCTGCCGCTTGGCGGCGCGGCGGCGTTTCTAACTTTCCTCCAGGACGAGGTGAAGCCGCTGATCGAAGAACGCTATCCGGTCGATACCGACGACCAGACGCTCGCCGGCATGTCGCTGGGCGGCTTGTTCGCGCTCCACACGCTGTTCGACTCACCCAGGAATTTCCAGCGCTATGTCGTCGCCAGCCCATCGATCTGGTGGAACGGCCGCGCGATCCTGGAGCAGGAATCCGCCAGCGCGGCGCGCGGCGGCGAGCCGGCCGTCAATCTCTTCCTCTCGGTCGGCGGATTGGAAGAGGCCGAGCACGGCGCGGCGCGCATGGTATCGAATGTCTACGAGCTGGATGCGCGCCTGCGCCGGCGGCGCTACCGCAAGCTTCGGCTGGCGCTGGAGGTGTTCGCGGGCGAGACGCATCATTCGGTCTATCCCGCGGCGCTGTCGCGCGGCCTGCGCACCGTGTTCGGCACGATGCCGGGCTTCGCCGATTGGGCGACGCCGCCGAGATAGACTAAGCTCGCACGCGGTTCGAGGCGGGCGACGACGACATGATCCGGGCAGGCATCGGCGGGTGGAATTTCGAGCCGTGGCGCGGCGTGTTCTTCCCGAAAGGCACGTCCAAGGCCAAGGAGCTCGCCTATGCCAGCCGCCAGCTTTCGAGCATCGAGGTCAACGGCACCTTCTATTCGACCTTCAAGCCGCCGACCTTCAAGAAATGGCATGACGAGACGCCGGAGGATTTCGTCTTCTCGCTGAAGGCGAACCGCTTCGCGACCAACCGCAAGGTGCTGGGCGAGGCGGGGCCTTCCATCGCGCGCTTCCTCGAAAGCGGCGTGTCGGAACTGAAGCACAAGCTCGGACCGATCCTGTGGCAGTTCATGCATACGAAGAAATTCGATCCGGCGGATTTCGAGGCCTTCCTCGCGCTCCTGCCGAAGAGCATCGACGGCGTCGCGCTGCGCCACGCGGTCGAGCCCCGGCACGAGAGCTTCAAGACGGGGGATTTCGTCGCCCTGGCGCGCAAATACGGCGCGGCGATCGTGTTCGCGGATGCCAAAAAGTTTCCTACGATCGCCGACGCGACGGCCGACTTCGTCTATTGCCGGCTGCAGGAATCGCAGGAAAAGATCGAGACCGGCTACAGCCCCGCCGCGATCAAGGACTGGGTCGCCGCCGCGAAGGCCTGGGAGGCGGGCGGCGCGCCCAAGGGCATGACGCTGCTCGCCAAGGCACCGGCGAAAAAGAAGCGCGACGTCTTCGTCTATTTCATCGCCGGCGCGAAGGTGCGCAATCCGGCCGCGGCGGCGGCGTTCCTGAAGGCGGCGAAGGCGTAGACGCTATTTCACAGTCCACGACCAGCCGGCGATCTTCCATTTGCCGTCGATCTTCTGCATCGCGAAGGTCATGATGCCGGGCTCGCGCACCGGCTTGCCGGCGCGCTTGAACGTGAAGTTCGCGGGAAACACGGCGTAGCCGCGATCGCCCTCGACCAGGACATGGGTCGGCTTGGCGAGCACCATGAAGGGTTCCGTCATCTGCTCCGCCTTGGCATAGACGCCGTAATCGGCCCCCCATTGCGCGAAGGCGTCGGCGCCCGACCAGACATGCGGCGAGAACTCGTCGACGATGGACGGCGATGCCGTGTAGAAGGCGGCGGCGCCCGGAAAATCGTTCTTGTTGAGCGTGTCGTTATAGGCGTTGACGGCGGCGGCGAGATCGCCCTGGTCCGACGCTGCCGCCGGCGCGGCGGCGAGGAGCGCCGCGGCGAAGATCATTGCACGGATCATGACGGTGTCTCCGGACGATGCGCCGGTGACTTTATGAGCATTTCGCGCCGCCGCAAGGGGCGGCGAAACGGGCGCGGCCCAGCCGCCGCGCCCGCCCGTCGCGTTCAGTACCAGCCGCGATGAAAGCGGTGGTGACGGCGATGGTGCCAGCGATGATCGTGGCGGTTGCCGCGGTCGAAGCGATCGTTGTCGCGGTGATCGCCGCGAAAGCTGGCATTGTTCCGGTCGTGGTCGCGCGCGCTGGCGGGCGCGATGGACGCCGCGCCGGCGACGCCGATGATGGCGGCGACGATCGCGGTCTTGAGCAGTCTGGCCTTGGTCATGTCGTTCTCCTTGAGTGCATCGAGACGGCGACACTGATCCCTTCGAAATGAACGGCGTCCGCGCGCCGCCGTTCATGTCCCAGACATCTTCGCCGGCGGCCTGCGAAAATCGGGCGGCCCGGTAGCCAAAAAAAGCGCGCCAAACGGCGCGCCGGCGCGGAAATGCTGCGTACACGCATGAATATTTCCGCACCGCAGCGCAGCATTTTCGGCTATAATCGCATTCGCGGACCCGCGCTTCGGCGCCGGCCCACCGCAGAGCCCCTGCCCGCCTCCTGGGCGGACCCGGACCCCGCGTCAGCAGAGGAGCCCGTCATGTCCGAACCGATCCGAGATCTGGGCCGCCGCAAGACCGGCGCGACCTTCACCGCGTCCGAGGCCCGCGACGCGCTGGTGAAGAAGGAATTGGAGGCCGAGCGCCAGGCGTTCGAGGTCAAGACCGCCAAGCTGCGCGCGCTGCGACTCGCCAAGGAGGCGGCGGACGCGGCGCAGGCGATCAAGCTGGCGGCCGAAGCGCCGCCCAAGAAAACCGCGGCGGCGAAGAAGAAGACCGAAAAGACCGCGTAGCAAGGAACCCGGCCGAGAGATTGACTGCTCTCCGGTTTGGGATAGCCTTTGCGCGCGTGGACGGCGTCCCGTCAGAGAAAGCGCTCGACTGTTACCGTTTCCTTCCGCTGGACGAGACAGCCTCCCTTCCTCTCCCCGATGGCCGTTTTTCGTCCCATGGCGGCATGAGGCCGGTGTGGAAACTTCGTGAGCAGGACGACTGAGACATGACGATCGGAACCGTGAAGTTCTTCAACACAGCAAAGGGCTATGGCTTCATCGCGCCGGAAGGCGGCGGCAAGGACGTGTTCGTCCACGCCACCGCCGTGGAGGCGGCGGGCCTGCGCAGTCTCAATGAGGGGCAGAAAGTGTCCTTCGACGTGCAGCCCGATGCGCGCGGCGCCAAGGCCGTGAACCTGAAGGCGGTCTGACGAGCGGCCACGCTTTCAATGGAACGGCCGGCGGACCTCCGCCGGCCGTTTCGTTTCGGGGCCGCGCTATTTGCGGCAGGCCATGTCGGCGTCGAGCGCCATGCCGGATTGCGGATAGTCGGCGGTTATCTCGCGAAAATGCGTGGTCGAGCCGACGTCGTAGATGCGCACCAGCAGCTCGACCTTGAAGTTCTTCGTGCAGTCGACCGCGTAGTATTGCGGCACGGCATCCTTGCACATCTTGACCGCGTAGTAGGTGAGCCCGTCGGGCTTGGTCGTGACGCTGTCCTTGTCGAAGCACATGGGATAGCCGCCGCCATTGTCGCGGGTGTGCTGCCAACTCTCGGCGCGGGCCGAGGTCGCGGCAAGGAGGACGGCGGCGCAAATCAGGAACGCAGGACGCATGGGCGCGGGCTCTTCGAGGTCGGCGACGATCAAGGATTATAGCGAGCCCCGCGATTTGCCAAAGACCCCGCGAATGGCCGAAAATGACGGCATGTCTTCCGACAAGGATCAGTCGCCGCCGGCGCGACCCGCCGCCTATATGCCCGGCGGGCGCGGCATCGGAGGCCGTGCCTTCGATCCGAGACTGCTCGAGGGCTCGATCTCGCGGTCCCTGTTCCTGCTCGCCGTCCCGATCACGGGCGGCAGCCTCCTGCAGATCGCCTATCAGCTCGTGGATGCGTTCTGGGTGGGACGGCTGGGCGCGACGGCGGTCGCCGCCGTGTCGGTGTCGCTGCCGTTCTGGTTCCTGATGATGGCGATCGGCATGGGCTTCACCATCGCCGGCTCGACCCTGATCGCGCAATATGTCGGGGCGCGCAACCGCGCCATGGTCGACCATGTCGCCGGTCAGACGCTTTTGACGGTGGTCGCCGTATCGGCGGTTCTCGGCCTGCTCGGCTTCGTGGCCGCGCCCTACCTGCTGGAACTGATGGAGGTGGCGCCCGACGTCTACCACGCCGCGCTCGGCTTTCTGCGGGTGCAGTTCATCGGCCTGCCGCTCGCCTTCGTCTTCTTCTGCTTCCAGTCGCAGATGCGCGGCATGGGCCAGGTGACGGTGCCGCTCTATCTCACGGCCGGAACGGTGTTCGTCAATTTCGTGCTCGATCCGGTGTTCATCTTCTGGATGGGCTGGGGCGTGATGGGCGCGGCGCTGGCGACCGTGATCAGCCAGACGATCGCGGCGGCGGCGGCCATCGTGCTGCTGGTCCAGGGCCGCTACGGCATCCAGCTCAGGATCCGCGAGCTCAGGCCCGATTTCGCGTTCATCAAGCGCGCGGTCAACCTCGGCTATCCGGCGGCGATCGAGGGCTCCGCCCGCGGCCTCGGCGTGACGGTGATGATGTTCCTCATCACCAGCTTCGGCACGGTGACGACGGCGGCCTATGGCGTCGGCGGCAACATGCTGCAATTTGCGGTCATCCCGGCGATGGGCTTCTCCATGGCGACCTCGACGCTGGTCGGCCAGAACATCGGCGCCGGGAACATCAAGCGCGCCGAAGCCGTGGCGCGGCTCGCGACGTTGATCACCTTCTCGGTGCTCACGGCCTTCGGGCTGTTCGCCTTCGCCTTCGCCAACCACATCGCGGCGTTCTTCGTGCCGCACGACAAGGCCGTGGTCCACGAGGCGAGCGTGTTCATCCGCACCGTGTCGTGGAGCTTCGGCTTCATCGGCGTCCAGTTCGCGCTGATGGGCGTGCTGCGCGCCAGCGGCAACATGTTCGCGGCGATGACGATCAGCCTGGTATCGCAGTGGATGCTGACCTTCCCGCTCGCCTTCGTGCTGTCGCACCGCGCCCATCTGGGCGCGCACGGCATCTGGTGGGCGTTCCCGGTCGCCAATGTGATCACGGCGGTCATGAGCTTCCTGTGGTTCTCCCGCGGCGACTGGAAGAAGCGGCGCATCATCGACGGCCTGACCGAGGCGGAGGTCGAGGCCGAAGAGGTCAGCGAACAGGTGGTCGTCTAGCGGCCGGCGAACAGCGGCAGGATCAGGGGCGCCGCGAAGTTGATCGCCACCAGCGCCAAGACGACGACACCGGACATTTTCAGTCGTCGGATTTCCTGGGACTTGTATTGTTCGACGGCCTCGGCCGCGAGCGCCTCGCGTTTGCGCACCAGCTCCTCGGTGGCTTGCCGGGCCTGGTCCTTGATGGCCTCGTTGCGCGCCTCTTCGCTCTTGCTCACGCCGACGAGGATGGCCCAGCCGCCGGCGATCACGACGATGCTGATGCCGACGGGCCCCATCAGGGCCAGGCCCGCGGCGGCGGCGGACTGACCCGCGAGCGTGCCGCCGAGGATCGCGAGGATACCGACGCCGGCGACCGCGGATTCGGCGCCGGAAGGGCCGGTCATCTGCGGCGCAACGGGGCCGAGATCGCCGTGCAGCGCCGCGGCGTAGTAGCTTTTGGAGACGAGCACGACGCTCGTCCAATAAAGCCATGCCAGCCCGGCGCACAGGATCGCGATATAGGACAGCGACATCGCCCAGTCCGGGAGATGGGACGGCCATGGCAACTGCGTCCGCAACAGCCCGCTCCATTCCTTCGAAAGGCCGAACAGGATTCCGCGCGCATGGGTGAGATCGTGGACGGCGCTGACGACCGCGAGCGGAATGGTGATCATCGCCCAGATCTGCACGGCGATCGACACCAGGCCGTGACCGGCCGTCAATATCCTGCCGAACATGATCGCCCCCGCGTGTCCGCAGGGCAGATATTCAGCGCCGTTCGCGGCGCGTCAACCGATCAGCGGTTCGAGACGGCTATTCGTTCGCCTGGAAATCGGGAAAGCGCAGCACGATGCGCTTCTGCGCGCCCGTGCCCAGGGTGAACGCCGCCGTCACGGGCTTGGCCTGCGAGCCGTTGATCGTGGCGCTGACGCGGTAGGCGCCGGGCGTGCCCTTCACCAGGACCCAGGGGCCGGCGCAGTTGATGTCGGCGACGGCGCTGGCGCCGCTCGTCAGCGTCACATGCGCGCCGGACAGATATTGCGCGCCGCCATTCGAGAACTCGATGCGGATCGGATAGGAGGACCATTGCGGATCGTCCTTGGCCGAGCCGACGCCGGTGCAGGCGGCCTGGACGCCGCCGAAGGAGACCGGCGTGTCCATCGCCATGGGCTGGGGCATGGCGGGCGCGGTCACGGCCTGGGCGAGCAGAATCGCGGCGGCGGGAAACATCATCATGGAATCCTCCTGCAGATCGCCGGCAAGGATGGGCGACTCGCATGGCAGAAACGTTGCGGCCGATCAATTGTTCCGGCGGCTCAGGAGAACCGCTCCCAGGCCGCCTGACGCGAGACCTTGAGCGCGGCGCCGATATCGGCCCAGCTCACCTCGCGCCGGCGCAAGATGTCGACGGTTTCCTGGACGCGGTCGCGGATGCGCTGCAGCACCGAATCGGCGGCGCCGAGATAGGTCAGCAATTGCGCGGTCTCGACGGTGGACGGCCAGTCGATCCTCGCCTCGGGATCGGCGGCGGGCGATTCCGCGACGATCCTGGCGCAAAGCGCAGTGCATTCGTCGCAGATGAAGATGCCGGGACCGGCGATCAGCTTTTTCACGTCGTGCTGGGACTTGGCGCAGAACGAGCAGAACAGGAGGGGGGTGGGCTTCGCGGTCATCGGACCCTCTGTCAAGGAGACCCTGACAGTCAAGATCACCCTGACAGTTTTGTCAAGCTCTCCTTGACGTTGGCGCGCGGTGCGAAAGTTGTATTGTGCCACCGGTGAGCAACGGGGACGTGCAAATGCGAAAGGCGATGATTTTCCTGGGCCTGGCGGCGATCCTGGCCGCGCCGGCACCGGCCGGGGCAGCCGCATCGAAAGCCCGTGCCATCGCCAGACCGATCGCGCGCGACGGCAGCCCCGTCGGCACGATCACCTTCGCCGCAACATCGCATGGCGTGTTGATCGAATACAACCTCAAAGGGCTCACGCCCGGCGCGCATGCGATCCACATCCACACCTCGGGCAATTGCGATCCCAAGGTCGGTTTCGCCTCGGCGGGACCGCATTTCTCGCCCGATCCGACGAAGATGCACGGCTATATGGCGCAGCACAGCCCGCATCCGGGCGATCTGCCCAACGAGTTCGCCGCCGCCGACGGCACGCTGCATGCGAGCACGATCAGCAACGCCTTCTCGCTCGGCAACGGCAAGAAATCGATCTTCGACCGCGACGGCGCATCGATCATCGTGCATGCGCGCGCCGACGATTACATCAGCCAGCCCGCCGGCAATTCCGGCGACCGCATCGCCTGCGGCGTGATCATGCGCACCGTCGGACCGGCGTCGCGCAAGCCGGGCAAGCGCAAAGCGCATAAGTAGCGCACGGCGTTTCGTGCATGATCGCGCCGTGCGAGGCGGAGGCGGTCATGTATGCGCTGCATCAGATGCAGATGTCGGGCAATTGCTACAAGGTGCGGCTGGCGGCGCGCCGGCTCGGTATCGCGCTCGCGCTGCGCGAATACGGCCTGCATGACGGCGCGACGCGGACGCCGGAATTTCTCGCGAAGAACCCGAACGGGCGCGTGCCGCTGCTGGAACTGGAGGACGGCCGCTTCCTCGCCGAGTCCGGCGCGATCCTGTCCTTCCTCGCCGAGGGCTCGGCCCTGATCCCGGAGGGCAGTTGGGATCGCGCGCAGATGCTGCAATGGATGTTCTTCGAACAGTACAGCCACGAGCCCTATATCGCCGTGGCGCGCTTCTGGCTCGCCTTCGCGCCCGAGGCGGAACGAGAGAAGCGCAAACATCTGGTTCCGGAATGGCACGCGAAGGGCAATGCGGCCCTGTGCGTGATGGAATCCCATCTCGGGACGCAGGATTGGTTCGCCGGGAACCGCTGCTCCATCGCGGATATTGCGCTTTACGGCTACACCCACAGCGCGGCGGATGGCGGGTTCGAACTGGCGGATTATCCGGCGGTTTCGCGCTGGCTGGCGCGCGTCGCCGAGCAGCCCGGGCACATCCCGCTCGGTGAACGCTGGTGACTTGCCTTGCTCCGGCCGAGTGACTATATCGCCGCGCAGTCGAGGCCGCGCAGCCTTTAGAGAAGTTCAGAGCCGTGCCCAAGCGAGGCCCCATTCCACCGGGGAACAGTGCTGGAGTGACGACGACGCTTTTCCTGAAAAAAGTCGCGGGTTCGACGATCGCGTGGGACACGGTGTCCTTCGCGGTAGCTCAAATGCTTTCAGGAGAAAGCCGTAATGATCGGTCAAGTTAAGTTCTTCAACACCACGAAGGGTTTCGGATTCATCGCTCCGGAAGACGGCGGCAAGGACGTGTTCGTGCACGTCACCGCGGTCCAGGCGGCGGGTCTTCGCGGCCTGAACGAAGGCCAGCGCGTCAACTTCGACGTCGAAGCCGACAAGCGCGGCCCCAAGGCCGTCAATCTGAAGCTCGTCTAAGTCGGACGAACTTTCGACAAGCGAACGGCGCGGGAGAAATCCCGCGCCGTTTTGCTTTGCAGCAAATCGCCTCGCCGCGATCGGCCGGAGGATAGACAACGCCGAAGATTCCGCTTCAGACTGCGGCCGACACGAGGGGTGACCAATGGACAGTTCGAAGAAGATCGCCGCCGAGTTTCTCGGCACGTTCTGGCTGGTGCTGGGCGGCTGCGGCGCCGCGGTGCTGGCGGCTGGCGTGCCGGATGTCGGCATCGGCTATGCCGGCGTGGCGCTCGCCTTCGGGCTGACCGTGCTCACCGGCGCCTATGCCTTCGGGCACATCTCGGGCGGGCATTTCAATCCGGCGGTGACCTTCGGCCTCTATGTCGCGGGACGCTTTCCGGCCAAGGACATCGCGGCCTATTGGATCGCACAGCTGCTGGGCGGCATCGCGGCGGGCGCCGTGCTCTATGTGATCGCGAGCGGCGCCGCCGGCTTCGATCCGGGCGCCGGCTTCGCCAACAATGGTTACGGCGATCACTCGCCGCAGCACTATTCGCTGCTCGCCTGCGCGGTGTGCGAGGGCGTGATGACCTTCATGTTCCTGATCGTGATCCTGAACTCGACGCTGGCGGCGCCGGGCTATGCGCCGATCGCCATCGGCCTGTGCCTGACGCTGATCCACCTGATCTCGATCCCGGTGACCAACACCTCGGTCAATCCCGCGCGCGCGACCGGCGTCGCGATCTTCCAGGGAAGCTGGGCGATCGAGCAGCTCTGGCTGTTCTGGGTGATGCCGCTGGTGGGCGCGGGTCTCGCCGGGCTCGTCCAGCGCTGGCTGGTGTCGCACCAGACCGAACGGCAGACCTCGCAGAAGCTCGCGACGTAGGACCCGCCACACGGATCGCTGCTGTCGCCCGTTGCATGTGCGGCAATTATGTTGCCGGAATCGTGCCGTGGAGACGGGCTTGCCCCGCCGTGATATGGCGTTTGCATGGGATATGAAGGACCGGCCCTGGCCACGCTTCTGGACGGCGACGCGCTTCGGCACGCGCTGACCGCGCTGGCGCAAGCCTCGACCGACAAGACCCGGCTGCGCGCCGAGGCGCTTGCGCTGATCAAAGCGGAATTCCAGGACGGCCGCGCCCGGGTCAAGGCGGGGGTCGAGGGCGGCACGCTGAGCGGGCTCGCCGCGGCGCGCGCGCTCTCGGTGCTCCAGGACGCGACGATCCAGGTGCTCTACGATTTTGCGACCAAACATTTCTACTACGCGCAGAACCCGACCGCGGCGGAGCGCATCTGCGTGGTCGCGACCGGCGGCTACGGCCGCGGCGAGCTGGCGCCGGGGTCGGACATCGACCTGCTGTTCATCCGCCCCTTCAAGCAGACGCCCTGGGGCGAAAGCGTCATCGAATTCATCCTCTACATGCTGTGGGATCTGGGGCTGAAGGTCGGCCACGCCACGCGCTCGCTCGCCGAATGCGTGCGCCTCAGCAAGCAGGACATAACGATAAGAACCGCGATCCTGGAAGCCCGCTACCTCTGGGGCGACAAGAACCTGTTCGAGGAGCTGCGCAAGAAGTTCTGGAGCGAGGTCGCGACCGGCACGGGCCAGGACTTCGTCGAGGCCAAGCTCGCCGAGCGCAACGAGCGCCATGCCCGCCAGGGCGAGAGCCGCTATCTCGTCGAGCCGAACATCAAGGAGGGCAAGGGCGGGCTGCGCGACCTGCAGACGCTCTACTGGATCGGCAAATACGTCTATCACCTGGAGGACGCGGCCGACCTCGTCGACCACAACGTGCTGACCCGCGACGAGTACAAGACTTTCCAGAAGGCCGAGGCCTTCCTGTGGGAGGTGCGCGTCAAGCTGCACTATCTCGTCGGGCGCGCGGAGGAGCGGCTGAGCTTCGACGTCCAGCCGGAGCTGGCGTCGCGCATGGGCTATTTCGGCGACAATCCGCGCCGCGCCGTCGAGGCGTTCATGAAGGCCTATTTCCTGGTCGCCAAGGACGTCGGCGATTTGACTCGCATCTTCTGCGCCGCGCTCGAGGACCAGAACAGGAAGCGCCGGCCCAGCCTCGCCTCCATGCTGCCGGGCTTCCTGCGCCCGCGCACCTCGGGCGACGACTTCTATGTCGAGAACGGCAGGCTGTGCGCCAAGGCGCAGATCTTCCGCGCCGATCCGGTCAACATGATCCGCATCTTCCATATCGCCGACGCCAAGAAGGTCGACATCCATCCCGACGCGTTGCGCACCATCACCCGCAGCCTCGACCTGATCGACGACGAGGTGCGGCGCGATCCCGCCGCCAACGCCCTGTTCCTGGACATCTTGAGCTCGCGCAACGATCCGGAGCGGGCGCTCCGGCTGATGAACGAGGCCGGAGTGTTCGGGCGCTTCGTGCTGGAGTTCGGCCGCGTCGTCGGGCTGATGCAGTTCAACATGTACCACCACTATACGGTGGACGAGCACCTGATCCGCGCCGTCGGCTATATCGCCTCCATCGACCGCGGCGAGCATCGCGCCGAGCATCCGCTGGCGACTGACATCATCAAGCGCATCAAGTCGCGCGAGACGCTCTATGTCGCGATGCTGCTGCACGACATCGCCAAGGGCCTGCCGGGCGATCATTCCGACGTCGGCGAGGCGATCGCCCAGGGCCTGTGCCCCCGGCTCGGCCTGTCGGCCGAGGACACCCACGCCACGATGTGGCTGGTGAAGAACCATCTGGTGATGAGCGACACGGCGCAGCGGCGCGACATATCGGACCCGAAGACGGTAAAGGATTTCGTCGCGCTGGTGCAGACGCCGGAGATGCTGCGCCTGCTGCTGGTGCTGACGGTGGCCGACATCAGCGCCGTCGGTCCCGGCGTGTGGAACGGCTGGAAGGGCCAGCTCCTGCGCGAGCTCTACTACGAGGCCGAAAGCGTGATGACCGGCGGCGACGGCGCGCCGGCCCGCGCCGCGCGCGTCGAGACCGCGAAGATCGCGCTGGCGGGACGCATCGGCGACCTGCCGAAGGCGGAGCAGGAGCGGCTGCTGTCGCGGCACTACGACCATTACTGGCTCGCCTTCGACGACGCGGCGCATGAGCGCCATGCGCGGATGATGGCCGAGGCCGACGCCAAGGGCGAATTGTTCGCCCTCAACGCCGAGAGCAACGATTTCCGCAGCGTGACCGAGATCGTGCTCTATACCCCCGATCATCCCGGCCTGTTCTCGCAGCTTGCCGGCGCGGTGTCGGGATCGGGCGGCAGCATCGTGGATGCCAAGGCGTTCACCACGTCCGACGGCTTCGCGCTCGACGTGTTCTCGGTCCAGGACGCGGAGGGGGGCACGTTCGGCGACGCGGCGCGGATCGAGCGGCTGCGCCAGTCGATCGAGCGGACGCTGCGCGGGGCGAGCTATCCGCGCGACGCGATCGCCAAGCGGACGGCGAGGAAGCGCACCAGCGCGTTCCGCGTCACCCCGCGCGTCAATTTCGACAACGAGGCGTCGGCGCGCGCGACGGTGGTGGAGGTCGAGGGCCTCGACCGGCCGGGCCTGCTCTACGACGTGACCGATGCCATCTTCCAGTCGGGGCTGTCGATCTCGTCGGCGATGGTGTCGACCTATGGCGAGCGGGCGGTCGACGTCTTCTATGTCCGCGACGGTTTCGGCCACAAGGTGCGGCACGAGGCGCGGCTGGCGGCGGTGCGCGAGCAGCTCCTGGCCGCCCTGGACAATAGCTGAGGCCCTTTCAACCGGGCCGCCGACAGGCTATATCCGGCCCTGCAAGCATCGACGGGTCGTTCCGTGCGCGTACGGCATACAGACATCCTGTCCGGTTCGCCCCTGCCGTCGCGGCGGTGGTGGCGCGCGTAATCGCGCCTTTTCGAACCACCCTCTTGCTTTTCGGAACTTCCCCATGACCACAAGCCATACCAAGCGCGTCCTGTCCGGGATGCAGCCGACCAACACGCTCCATCTGGGCAATTATCTGGGCGCGCTCAAGAACTGGGTGCGCATGCAGGACGAGATGGACTGCCTGTTCTGCGTCGTCGACATGCACGCGCTGACGCAGGAATCCGGCTATGCCAAGCCCGACGACGTGCGCCGCGCGACACTGGAGGTGACGGCCGCCTATATCGCGGCGGGCATCGATCCCAAGCGCTCGCCGATCTTCAACCAGAGCCGCGTGCCCGAGCATGCCGAACTGGCATGGATCTTCAACTGCGTGGCGCGGATCGGCTGGCTCGACCGCATGACGCAGTTCAAGGAGAAATCCGGCAAGCACAAGGAACGCGCTTCGGTCGGGCTCTATACCTATCCGGTGCTGATGGCGGCGGACATCCTCGTCTACAAGGCGACGCATGTGCCGGTGGGCGAGGACCAGAAGCAGCATCTGGAACTGGCGCGCGACATCGCGCAGAAGTTCAACAACGATTATCAGGTGGCGGATTATTTCCCGCAGCCCGAGCCGGTGATCACCGGGCCCGGCACGCGGGTGATGAGCCTGCGCGACGGGCTCAAGAAGATGTCGAAGACCGACGAGTCGGACAATTCGCGCATCAACCTGACCGACGACGCCGACACGATCGCGCAGAAGATCCGCAAGGCGAAGACCGATCCCTTGCCGCTGCCCTCCGACGCGGCGGAGTTCAAGACGCGGCCGGAAGCGGAGAACCTGATCAACATCTATGCCGGACTGGCGGACGAGGACGCGAAGGCGGTGCTGGCGCGGTTCGGCGGCCAGCAATTCTCGACCTTCAAGAACGAGCTGGCGGACCTCGCGGTCGCCAAGCTGACGCCGATCACCGCGGAGATGCGCCGGCTGATGGCCGATCAAGGAGAGATCGATCGGCTGCTGGCCGACGGCGCCGAGAAGGCGCGCGCCATCGCGGGGCCGATCGTGGCCGAGGTGAAGAAGGTTGTGGGGTTCGCGGTTTAAGCGTTCCGCCTGTCATCCCCGGCCGAACGCCGCGAAGCGGCGCGAGGGAACGGGGATGACAGGCGTTATTGCTTTCCCACCGGCGCATCCTCCGGGATGCCGTAGGTGAACATCACGTCTCTCGTGCGCGGCTGCAGGTGCTGGCCGCCGTCGACCAGGATCGTGTGGCCGGTGATCGCGGGGACTTTCACCAAGTAGGATAGCGTCTCGGCGATGTCGGACGGCTGGCTGCCGAAACCGAGCGGCGTCTGGCCGTGCGCGGCCTCGAAGCCCGCTTCGGATTGCTCGCCGCTTTTCAGCGTGAGGCCCGGCGCGATGCCGCAAACGCGGATGCGCGGACCCATCGCCTGCGCCAGCAGACGCGTGGCCGCCTCCAGCGCCGACTTGGTCAGCGTGTAGGACAGGAAATCGGGATTGAGATTGAACACTTTCTGATCGAGCAGGTTGACGATCAGGCCCTTGGCGCCCTCCGGCAATTGCGCGGCGAAGTCGCGGGCGAGCAGCACCGGCGCATGCAGGTTCACGGCGAACAGTTTTTCCAGATGCTCGCGGGTGACGTTGGAGATGTCGTCATACTCGAAGGCGGATGCGCTGTTCACGAGGAGCGAACAGAAGCCGAGCGCCGCGCCGGCGCGGGCGAAGAGATCCGTGAATTCGGCCGCCGCGCCCAGATCGCAGCCGAGCGCGACCGCGCGGCCGCCGCCGGCGACGATCTCCCTTGCGAGCGCTTCGGCGCCCTGCGCGGAGCTGCGGTGGTGGATCGCCACCGCCCAGCCGTCGGCCGCGAGCCGCCGCACCAGGGCCGCCCCGATGCGCGCGCCGCCGCCGGTGACGAGCGCATAGCCTCTGGCGTCGGGGAACCCGGTCATGGTCGCACGCGGTAGATCTCGACGCCGGCGCCGGCCGCCTCGTTGTAGATGTCCGGCTTGAAGATCGAGACGCGGGCCGCCTGCACGCGCTTGTCCTTGAAGCAGAGCTTCACCAGCTCGTCGAGCAGCGTTTCGATGAACACGGTATGCTTGCGCCGGGGCCATTTCTTCAGCGCGTCGCGGATATAGTCATAATCGACGACGGAAGAGACGTGACTGTAGCCGATCGTCTGCGGCGCGGCGTAGAGCTCGACATTCACCACGATGCGCTGCGGCTTCTCCGGATGGCGCTCCCAGGGATGCAGGCCGAGCCGGACCTCGGTCACGAGGTCGCGGATCATCATGCGGACATAGCCCCGGTCCGCGGTCCAATGGGCGGGCGTGGGAGCCGGCTTCGGCGCTTTCTTCATGGTCCCGCTTTAGCATTCGCGGCCAAAGGGGTACAACTCGACCCCATGAGCAACGCAAATGTCAGCCGCCTTCCCATCGCCAGCGCGGCGCTGGCGATCCGGCACGTCTTCATCCGCAATCTGGAAGTGCTGGCGCATATCGGCGTGCACGGCCACGAGCAGGGCAAGCTCCAGCCGGTGCGGATCAATGTCGACCTCGCGGTCGAGGATGCCGCCATCCTGGAGGACCGGCTGGAGGTCGTGGTCGATTATGACGCGATCACGGGCAAGATCCGCGCGATCCTGGCGGCGGGGCACATCAACCTGGCCGAGACGCTGGCGGAGCGGATCGCGACGGCCTGTTTCGAGGACGCCCGCGTGGCGACCGCGCGCATCCGGGTCGAGAAGCTGCACGCGCTCCCCGGTGCCGAATCCGGCGGCGTGGAGATCGAGCGGGCGCGGCCCTAGGCGCGTCGCTGCTGACCCGTGCCGGATGGAAATCCGCTATTATATCCGTGACATGGATTCCGATCAGACATCCTCGGCCGCGCCCCTCAAAGGCGCCGAGCGCATCGCGGCCTATCTGAAGACGCTGCCGGACGCGCCGGGCGTCTACCGCATGCTCGATGCCAAGGGCGACGTGCTCTATGTCGGCAAGGCCAAGAGCCTGAAGAAGCGGGTCGCGGCCTATGCCAGCGGCCGGCCGCATTCGGACCGGCTGACGCGGATGATCGCCGATACCGCCGAGATGCTGTTCGTCACCACGAAGAGCGAGATCGAGGCGCTGCTGCTCGAATCCAACCTGATCAAGCAGCTCAAGCCGCGCTACAACGTCTCCTATCGCGACGACAAGTCCTTCCCGAACATCCTGCTGCGCGAGGATCACGACTATCCGCAGCTCCTCAAGCATCGCGGCGCCAAATCGACCGCGGGCAGCTATTTCGGGCCCTTCGCCAGCGCCAAGGCGGTGACGAACACGCTCAACACGCTGCAGCGCGCCTTCCTTCTGCGGTCGTGCTCGGATTCGGTGTTCGAGTCGCGCACCCGGCCCTGCCTTCTGTTCCAGATCAAGCGCTGCAGCGCGCCCTGCGTCGGGCGGATCGACCGGGCGGGCTATTCCGAGCTGGTCAGCGAGGCCGAGCAGTTCCTCACCGGCAAGAGCCGCGCGGTGCAGGACCTTCTGGTGCGCGAGATGACCCGCGCGGCGGAGGAGACCAAGTTCGAGGAGGCGGCGCGCCTGCGCGACCGCATCCGCGCCATGAGCCATATCCAGCTCAACCAGGGGATCAATCCCTCGACCTTCTCGGACGCCGACGTGTTCGCGCTCCACACCCAGGGCGGCGAGACCTGCGTGCAGGTGTTCTTCTTCCGCGCCGGGCAGAACTGGGGCAACAAGCCCTATTTCCCGCGCTCCGGGATAGAGGAGAGTGAAGGCGAGGTTCTGGAGGCCTTCATCGGCCAGTTCTATGACGATCGCACCGCGCCGGCGCTGGTGCTGCTCAGCCATGCGATCCCCAATGACGACCTGCTGGCCGAGGCGCTGAGCTTGCGCGCGGAACGCCGGATCGAGATTTCGGTGCCGCAGCGCGGCGAGAAGCGCGAGATCGTCGAGATGGCGCTCACCAATGCCCGCGAGCAGCTCGGACGCCGCATGGCGGAGAATTCGGCGCAGCGCGAATTGCTGGAAGGCGTGGCGAACGTCTTCGGCCTGGAACAGCCGCCCAAGCGGATCGAGGTCTACGACAATTCGCACATCATGGGGACCAATGCGCTGGGCGGCATGATCGTCGCCGGGCCGGAGGGCTTCGAAAAAGGCGAGTACCGCAAGTTCAACATCAAATCGACCGAGCTCACGCCCGGCGACGACTACGGGATGATGCGCGAGGTGCTGACGCGGCGCTTCGCGCGGCTGGTGAAGGAAGGCGACGATCCCAAGACCAAATGGCCCGACATCGCGCTGATCGACGGCGGGCCGGGGCAGCTTGCCATCGCCTGCCAGGTGTTCGCCGATCTGGGCGTGGAGGACGTGGCGCTGGTCGGCATCTCCAAGGGCCCGGACCGCGACGCGGGGCGCGAGCATTTCTACCTGCCGGGCAAGGAGCCGTTCCGCCTCGATCCGAAAGACCCGGTGCTCTATTATTTGCAGCGCCTGCGCGACGAGGCGCACCGCTTCGCCATCGGCAGCCATCGCAAGAAGCGGAGCAAGGCGATCGGAGCGAGCCCGCTGGACGAAATCGCCGGCATCGGCGCGGCGCGGAAACGGGCATTGCTGCAGCATTTCGGCTCGGCCCGCGCGGTGGCGGCGGCGGGGATCAGCGATATCGAGACGGTCGAGGGCGTCAGCGGAAATATGGCGAAGAAGATCTATGACTTCTTCCATCCGAGCGGGTGAGCGCACTGCCGCCACACCCAACACTGTCATGGCCCGCGACTGCGGGCCATGATACCGTTTAGGTGCCGGGCCGCAGCGCCAGCCTGGCGAATTCGGCGAAGCCACGGCCACCGGGCTTTCGCGTGACGTGGCGCGGCAGGGATTTCATCCGGGACGCGAAGGCGCGGATGTTCGCCACGCCAATCGAATTCTCGAAATGGGCGAACATCGGCTCGTCGTTCGGGGAATCGCCGAGATAGACGCAGGCGCGCTGCATTTCGGTATCGCTCAGCCGATACACGCCGCGCAGCAATTGCCGGATCATTCCCAGCTTGTCGAAATCGCCGATCCAGGCGTTGATGTGGATCGAGCTGAGCTTCACCGTCGCGCCCATCGCCTCCAGCCGCGCGATGAGGCGCGCCACCGTCTCGGCCGGCAGAGGCGCGCGGTCCTCGCAGACGTCGATGGCGATGTCGCTGATGCGGAAGGCCTGGTCGGCGGCGAGTTCGATGCCGGGAAATTCCTTGCGCAATTTCGCGAACATCTTCTTCAGCCGCGCCGTGTCGACCGCGCGCTCGGCCTCGCTGCGGTGGAAGCGGCGGATCATCTTCCGTCCCGCCCGGTCGTAGAGGAAATAGAACGCGCCGTTCTCGCCGACCACGGCGTCGACCGGCCAGAAGCGCGCGATGAGATCGCACCAGCCGGCCGGGCGCCCGGTGACCAGGATCACCTTGCGGCCGCTGTCGCCCAGCTTTTCCAGCTGGCGGTAGGTCGCGGCCGAAAGATTTCCGTCCTCGGTCAGCGTGTCGTCGATGTCGCTCAGGACGAAACGGAACCGGGCCGCCCGGCTCGGCGACAGGCGGGACAGCGGGAGCATGGCGTCGGGCAAGCGGGATGTCCTCTTGTCGCGGTTTCTATCACCGCCGATGGAATTCGTCTAAGCTCGCGGCCGCACGCAGCAGAGAAGGTTGCCGGCGCATGGCGCGGGAATTGTGGACATTGCCCAATGCGATCACCGGCTATCGATTCGTGGCCGGGCCGCTCTGCCTGTTGTTGCTGGCCTATCCGATGGCGGGCTCGATCTGGGCCGTGCTGGGACTGATGATCCTGGCCGAGATCTCGGACGCCCTGGACGGCTATGTCGCCCGGTCGGCGCGGCAGGTGACCAAGGTCGGCAAGATCCTCGATCCCATGGCGGACGGGCTCTATCGCGGGTCGATCTTCATCGCCTTCCTCGCCATCGGCTGGATGCCGATGTGGATGCTGGCGGTGATCCTGATCCGCGACGTCGCCGTCTCGCATTTGCGCGAATTCGCCGAGGCGCGCCAGCAGACGCTGGGGGCGCGCGACAGCGGCAAGTGGAAGGCCGTGGCGCAGGCCGCGGCGCAGCTCAGCATCGTCGGCTTCTTCGCCCTGTTCGGCACCGCCCATCCCGAAACCTTCGCCGTTCTCCGCTCGGCGATGCTGACCATCGCCGTTCTTGTCACCGCCTATTCCTTCGTCGACTACACGCTGAGCGTGCTCGGGCCGCAGCCGGCGGGCCGCTGAGGCATGCCGTTCTCCCGCTTCGGGACCTATGGCTATATCCATCATCGCGCCCTGAACGACCGCGCCGCGCTGGCCGCGGCCGGCCGCGCCGCCGCCGCCTTCCCCGAGGTGACGCATGTCTTCGAAGGCGATGTGTGCTGGAATTTCGCCGACGGGCGCAGCGATCTCTATTTCCGCCATCCCCGCCGCATCTTCGACAGCCTGGACGCGCGGGCCATCGACGCGGCCGGAACCGCCTTGATTCGAGTGGAGGATCTGCCGGCGCTGGTGCCAGCCTCCGTGTTCCTGGCCATCGAGCTGAAGGTCGGACGCGGCCGAGGGGCGATCGAGCGGCTGCTGGGCCTGCTCGACCGCGATTTCGCGGGGCGATACTGGATCGACGGGTTCTCGCTCAAGCTGGCGAGCCGGGTGAAGGCGATGCGCCCGGACCTGACGGTCACGCTGCACAGCGAGTATGTGAGCGGTGGCAAGGCCATGGTCCTTGCGCCGGACCAGGTGGTTCCGCGCTTCGTGCCCCTGACCGAGATGCCCCAGATCGACGGCATCGCGGTCCGCTGGTGGGGGAGCGCCGACCGCATCCGGCGCGCGAGCGAAGACGTGCACCGCGCCGGCAAGACGCTGCTGATCTCGCGCCTCCACGACCTGGAACAATACCGGCTGTCGCGGCTGTGGCGGGCGAAGGCGGGATATTTCCATGGCGATTTCGCGGAATTGATGCGCCACGAGGCGCTGATGTTCGGTCCTGCAGGAAACGTCATAGAGAATCGCGCCCCGCCGGGTTAGGCTGGCGCGACACAAGACGGTTCCGCACCTTGCATCCGACCCTGGCCCGCTACTATCCGACCGTTCCGGCGCTGCTGGCGCCGGCGGCGGGCCTGTTGCTGCTGACCGACAACCGGCTGGCGCTGGCCGTCGCTCTCGTCCTGACCGCCTGCGTCAGCGCGATGGCGCTGTTCGGATTCCAACGCAGCGGCGAGGCTTGGCCCCGCGCCTTCGCCGCCCTGGGCCGCGCCTCCATCGCGATCTTCTGCCTGACGCTGTTCGTCGTGTTCCTGGGCAATCACTGGCTGCCGGTGTGGGGCTTCATCGTCATCTATATCTGCGAGTTCATTCCGCCCTATCTGCGGGTCTTCGCGCAGCAGGCGGGGCGGCCGGTCGGCGTGCGCTTCTCGGCGCGGCTGCGCATCGCGGTCTATCTGGTGGCGCAGGCGGCGATCATCATCGAAGCGGTGGCCGGCGGCAGCGCGCAGCCGGTCCGCGGACTGCCGGTGACGATGACGCTGTTCTGGCTCGCGGTGGCGAGCGCCGTCCTTTATCTCGTCGACCATGTCGTCGTGGCCTTCGCGCATATCGCGGACAGCCGCAAGCCGACATGAACGTCCTCTACTTCGCCTGGGTCCGGCAGAAGACGGGGCGCACCGAGGAAACCATCGAGCACACGCCGGCCCTGCGCACGGTGGGCGACCTGGCCGCGATGCTGCGGGCGCGCGGCGGCGGCTATGGCGAGGCATTCGGCGACCTGCGCCGGCTGCGCGCCGCGGTCAACCAGAACCATGCCGGGATGGACGCCATCCTGGCCGCGGGCGACGAAGTGGCGTTCTTTCCGCCGGTGACCGGCGGATGATCGTCAATATCCACATCCAGGACGAAGACTTCGACCTCAACGACGAGATCGAGGCGCTGAGCGGCGACGGGACCGGCGCGGTGGCGAGCTTCGTCGGCCTGGTGCGCGGCGGCGACGGGCTGACGGCGCTGACGCTCGAACATTACCCTGGCATGACGGAGCGCGAGATCGCGCGCATCGCGCGGGAGGCTGAGGGGCGCTGGACGCTCGGCGGCATCACCGTCATCCACCGCGTCGGGCGGCTCGAGGTCGGCGAGCGGATCGTGCTGGTTGCGGTCGCGGCCGCACATCGCGGCAGCGCCTTCGAGGCCTGCCAGTTCCTGATGGATTACCTGAAGACCCGCGCCCCGTTCTGGAAGCAGGAAGAGCGCGGCGGCGCGGCGGATTGGGTCGAGGCCAAGCCTTCCGACGATGCGGCGGCGGGGCGCTGGCGCAAGACATGAATTTCCTTTGGGTGCTTTTCACCGTCGTCGCGGCCGCCGGCCAGACGGCGCGCAACGCCATGCAGCGCGAGCTGACGGCGAGCCTGGGCTCGGTCGGCGCCACGCATGTGCGGTTCCTGTTCGGCTTTCCCTTCGCGCTCATCTTCCTGACGGCGGCATCGCTTTTCACCCACACAGCCCTGCCCGCGACGAATGCGGCGTTCTGGCTCTGGGTGCTGGCGGGGGCGCTGACCCAGATCGGCGGCACCGCGCTGATGCTCAAGACCATGACCGAGCGCTCCTTCGTGGTGACGGTGGCGTATCTGAAGACCGAGCCGCTGTTCGTGGCGGGGCTGGGACTGGCCTTCCTGCACGACCCTTTGACCCTCGGGATGGGCGCGGCGATCGTGATCGCGACGGTGGGCGTGGTCCTCATCTCGCTGCGCGGGCGCATCGCGGAAGGCGGCGGGATCCATTCGGCGCTCTACGGCCTGTCGGCCGGCGCGATGTTCGCGGTCTCGGCCATCGGCTATCGCGGCGCGATCCTTTCGCTGCACATGCCCGGCTATGTGATGCCGGCGACCTTCACCCTGGCGGTGGGGCTGGTGGCGCAGGCGGCGATCCTGACGCTCTATCTGGCGGTGCGCGACTTTGCCGTGCTGCGCGCGATCGTCCGGCTGTGGCGGCCTTCGCTGTTCGCCGGCTTCATGGGGGCGGCGGCGAGCGAATTCTGGTTTCTCGCCTTCGCGCTGGCGACGGCCGCCAGCGTGCGCACGCTGGGGCTGATCGACGTGCTGTTCGCGCAGATGGTGAGCCACATCGTGTTCCGCCAGAAGACCACGGCGCGCGAGGCGGCGGGGATCGTGCTGCTGGTCGCGGGCGCCGTGCTGCTGGTCTATTCGCACCGCTGAAGTTCCACGGCACTTTTCGCCGGCCTGAGCCGTTCCAGCAGGGTCATTCGCGGAAGGTTCACATGTCCGATAGCAATCCGAACGACAAATATCCCAAGCCGCCCTTCAAGAAGCAGGAACAGCCCTGGCCCGGCCTTGCCGGCAGGATGGAGCCGCCGCCCGATCACGGCGAGAGGAGCTACAAGGGCTCGGGACGGCTCGCCGGGCGCAAGGCGCTGATCACCGGCGGGGATTCCGGCATGGGCCGCGCGGCGGCGATCGCCTTCGCGCGCGAGGGTGCCGATGTCGCGATCAACCATCTGGCGGCCGAAGAGGCGGATGCCCGCGAGGTGATCGATCTCATCCTTCGCGAGAAACGCATCGGGCTCTCGATCCCGGGCGATCTGCGCGACGAGGCGTTCTGCAAGGCGCTGGTGGAGAAGGCGGTGCGCGGGCTGGACGGGCTCGACATCCTGGTGTGCAACGCGGCGCGGCAGCAGACGCGCAAATCGATCCTGGACGTGACGACCGAGGATTTCGACGCGACGATGAAGACCAACATCTACGCGCCGTTCTGGATCATCAAGGCGGCGCTGCCGCATCTGAAGCCGGGATCGGCGATCATCGCCACGGCGTCGGAGCAGGCCTATGACCCATCGCCCGAGCTCTACGACTATGCGCAGACCAAGGCGGCGACGATGAACTACGTCAAATCGCTGGCCAAGCAGCTCGCGCCCAAGGGCATCCGCGTCAACGGCGTGGCGCCGGGACCGATCTGGACGCCGCTGCAGGTCTCGGGCGGCGCGACGATGGAGAAGCTGGAGAAGTTCGGCGGCCAGACGCCGATGGGACGGCCCGGCCAGCCGGCGGAACTTGCTTCGATCTATGTGCAGCTCGCGGCCGCCGATGCGAGCTATGCGACGGGTCAGATCTACGGCGCGGCGGGCGGCGGCGGGCAGCCTTGAGCTATAGCGCGCGGTCCGCCGTCGCGCTGTTCCGCACGGCGGAAATCTGCGTGTGCGCCACGGTCACCGCCGTGCCCGGTTTGGCGTCGGCGATCTGGACCGTGGCCTGAAGCTGGGCGGTCAGCGCCTGGACGATGTTGGTGCCGAGACCGGGCTTGGCGCCGACCGCGTCAGCCGGCATTCCGATTCCGTTGTCCGTGACGCTCAGCACCCAGTTCGGCCCGTGGGACTGGTAGTCGACCTTGATCTTGCCGCCGCGATCGCCGGGAAAGGCATGCTTGAGCGCATTGATCACCAATTCGGTGACGATCAGGCCGAGGCTGACCGAGACGTCGGCCTTGGTCACGCTGTCGTCGACGTTCACGTCGAGCGCCAACTGGGCGTGATCGCGGATCATCGAGGCGCCGATGCTGGCGCACAGGGCGATGAAATAGGGCCGGAGCTCGACATCGCCCACCTTGGAGGCGGCGAGCTGCTGCTGCAGCGCGGCCACCGACATGACGCGCTGATGCGCATCGTGCAGATGGCTTCGGGTCTCGTCGGACTGCACCTTGCGCGCGCTCTGCAGGAGCACGCTGGCGATGATCTGCAGGCTGTTGGCGACGCGGTGCTGAAGCTCCTGGAGGAGGACCGCCTTCTCCTTCAGCATCTCGTCCTTCAGCTTCTCGGCGATGCGGGCCTCGGTGACGTCCGAGACCGATACGAGAAGCCGGATATCGTCGGGGCTGCCGTAGTCGAGCTTCTTGGCGTTCAGGACGAGGCGGCGGCCCTCACGGCCGGCGCGATTGAGGTCGATCTCATAGCCGTCGACTTCGGCATAACCGGCTGCCGTCGCCTTGAGGAGGGCCATGAGTTGAGGCACCGCCCATTCGCCCGATCCGAGCTCGTGCAGCGCGCGCCCCGCGATGCCCGCCGGATCGACCTGGAACGACCGGCAGAACGATTTGCTCGCGGCGACCAGCGTCAGGTCGCCGTCCAGCAGCAATAGAGGCGCGGTCGATGAGGCGATGACCGCCAAAGCGAGATTGCGTGCCACATCGGTCGAGTGGGGAGCCATGGCTACCCCTTTCTGAGAACCGGAGGCTCGCGAAGCGAAAGCCGTACCCCGGGACAAATTCTGCAAATCGTCCGGGCCGTGCGCGGCCCATACATTATCGTCGCGCGAGCTTACCATCGTTCCGGCGACTGTCGGCGACCAATCGCAGCGGCGCGGGATGCGAGCCGAGCAGGTCGTGCAACGCGGCCGCGACATGTTCGGCGGTGTAGGGCTTGAGAATAAACCGCCAATTCGGCGGGAATTCCTCGTCGGGGGACACATTCAGTCCCGACGTGACCAGCAGGCGAATGGGCGGCCAGCGATGGCGTATCGCATGCGCCAGCCGCAATCCGTCCATCGTGCCTGGCATGCGGATGTCCGTGAAGACGGCGCGGATGTCCCGGCGGGCGTCCAGGATCGCGATCGCCTCGTCGGCGTTCGAGGCGCCGAGGGCCGGGTAGCCCGCATCCTCCACGATATGGACGGCGCTCATCCGAATCAGCGCTTCGCTCTCGACAACCAGCACGACTGCAGTCTCCATGTCTTCGTCCGTGAGTGATCCACGGCTCGATGTCGCGGAGATCTGAGTTGACAGAGTTCCCAGACCTGACAACGCCCCGTAGGCTAAATGGGTGCGTCCCTGGCGGCCGCCAAAGGCGGCTTTCAGGGGCGCCGCGGCGGAAATCCGCGCGGCAAGCCTGTGTACCTGTGCCGCCCGGACGGCCTATCCTGGCGCCGGGAAGCGACGAAGGAGCATGGGCATGGGATTTCTGGACAGCATGGTCGGCAGCATGGTCGGGGCGGCGATGGTGCCGATCGTGAACAACCTGATTCAGCAGCATGGCGGCGTGCAAGGCATCGTGAACCAGTTCCAGACCCAGGGCCTGGGAGCGACGGTGAACTCCTGGGTCAAGGAAGGCCCGAACACGCCGATCACGCCGCAGCACGTCCAGAGCACCTTCGGCGACCAGACGATCAACGAGCTTGCGGCCAAGGCGGGGATGACGCCGCAGGAGCTGGCGGCGAAGCTGGCTGAGGTGCTGCCGCACGCGGTTGACGCGATGACGCCGGGAGGCGTGGTGCCGCCGAAATCCTGAAGGCCGTCAACCCGCCTTCGGCAGCACGACGCGGCTCTTCTCCGCCCGCACGTCGTCGGCATAGTCGTTCATCAGCGTCTCGCTGATCTGGCCGGGCTTGAACCGGTAGGGACCGATCTCGCTCACGGGCGTCACTTCCGCCGCCGAGCCGGTGATGAAGCATTCGGTGAAATGGATCAGCTCCTTCGGCTCGATATGGCGGACGTTCACCGGGATCTGGCGCGCCTTGGCAAGCTCGATCACCGACTGGCGCGTGATGCCGTTCAGGAAACAATCCGGCGTCGGCGTGTGCAGCTCCCCGTCCTTCACGAAGAACACGTTGGCGCCCGTCGCCTCGGCGACATAGCCGCGATAGTCGTACATCAAGGCATCGGCATAGCCGGCCGCTTCGGCGGCGTGCTTGGACAGCGTGCAGATCATGTAGAGGCCGGCGGCCTTGGCCTGGGTCGGGGCGGTGTCGGGCGCCGGCCGCTTCCAGTCGGAGATCGTCAGGCGGATGCCCTTCAGCTTCTCCTTCGGATCGAAATAGCTCGGCCATTGCCAGCAGGCGACCGCGACATGGATGTGGCTGTTCTGGGCGCTGACCGCCATCTGCTCGCTGCCGCGGAACACCACGGGGCGGATATAGCCGTCGACGATGCCCTGGATTGCGGCGGATTCGATGCAGGCCTTGTTGATCTCCTCCTGGCTGAAGGGGATGTGCATGCCGAGGATTTTCGCGGAGGCGAACAGGCGGGCGGTATGCTCCTCCAGCTTGTAGATGCGGCCGTTATAGATGCGCTCGCCCTCGAACACGCAGGAGCCGTAATGCAGGCCGTGCGTCAGGACATGGGTCTTCGCATCGCCCCATTTCACCATATGGCCGTCATACCAGAGGTGGCCCTCGCGCTGATCGAAGGGGAGGATGTCGGCCATCGGGGTCTCTCCGGCCTTGCCCGCAGGGCGGGTTCAGCCTAGTTATCGCAAGGGGTTAGCGTCCTTTCTCGGTATTATAGCGCCGGACAAGGGCATGCAAACAAGGCATCGGGAATAGCTGCCATGACCGCCGCCCAGTCTTCGATGGAAGACCCGCACCTGCTTGTCGTGGACGACGACGAGCGGCTGCGCACGCTGCTGCACCGCTATCTGACCTCCAACGGCTATCGCGTGACGGCGGCGGCGGATGCCGCCGGAGCGCGCGCCCTGATGAAAAGCTTCGCCTTCGACCTTCTGGTGCTGGACGTGATGATGCCGGGCGAATCCGGCTTCGACCTCACCAAATCCGTCCGCGAGAATTCCACCGTGCCGATCCTGATGCTGACCGCCAAGGCGGAGGCGGAGGACCGCATCGCGGGCCTCGAACTGGGCGCCGACGACTACCTGCCCAAGCCGTTCGAGCCGCGCGAGCTGGTGCTGCGCGTCAACGCGCTGCTGCGCCGCGCCGGCCCGCCGGCTGCGAACGCGCATGCGGAAGTGCGGATGGGCGAGGCGGTCTACGATCCCGAGCGCGGCCAGCTTCGCCGCAAGGGCAAGCCGGTGCACCTGACGAGCTCGGAAAGCGCACTGCTCAAGCTGTTCGCGGCGAATGCGGGGCGCAGCTTTTCCCGCAGCGACCTGTGCACGCGGCTGGGCGTGGCGCTGGAACGCTCGATCGACGTGCAGGTGACGCGGCTGCGCCGCAAGATCGAGGAAGACCCCAAGCTGCCGCTCTATCTGCAGACGGTGCGCGGCGTCGGCTATGTCCTGGTGCCCGACCGTGTCAGCTGATCTCGCGCGCTACGATCCGTTCCGCTATGTGAAGCGCGTCCTGCCGCGCGGGCTGTTCTGGCGATCGCTGCTGATCATCGGCATGCCGATGGTGTTGCTGCTAGGCGTGATGACCTATGTCTTCTTCGAGCGGCACCTCGACACCACCACGCATTGGATGGCGCGCGACATCGCCGCCGACGCCGCGTTCCTGGTGGCGATCGAGGACACCAGCCCGCCGGCGGAGCGGGTGCGGCTGCGGGCGCTGGCCGCCCGCATGCTGGACTATCCGGTCGTCTTCCTGCCGGGCCGGCAGATCGAGCCGCCGGCGCGGCAGCGGCGCAGCACCATCGACCGGGCGCTGGACGATGTGGTGGCGCAGATCGCGGTCAAGCGGCATTTCGAGGTGTCGAGCGGCGACCGCACCATCGACATAAGGATCGAGGTGCATGACGGCGTGCTGCAGATGCTGGTGCCGCGCAGCCGCGTGACGGTGACGAGCCCCGACATCTTCATCGGACTGATGGCCGGGTGTTCGCTGATCCTGCTCGCCATCGCGATCCTGTTCCTGAGGAACCAGGTGCGGCCGATCGAGCGGCTGGCGCTGGCCTCGGAGGCGTTCGGCAAGGGCCGCGCCGTGCCGGACTTCAAGCCCTATGGCGCGACCGAGGTCAGGCGCGCGGCGCAGGCCTTCCTCACCATGCGCCAGCGCATCGAGCGCCATGTCGGCCAGCGCACCGAGATGCTGGCGGGCATCAGCCACGACATGAAGACGCCCTTGTCGCGCATGAAGCTGCAGCTCGCGATGATGGAGGAGAGCCCGGACATCCAGGCGCTGCGCGGCGACATCGCCGAGATGGAATACATGCTGAACGAATATCTCGACTTCGCGCGCGGCGAGGGCGGCGAGCAGTCGACGCCGGAAGATTTGAGCGATCTGGCGCGCGACGCGGCGGCGGCCTGCGCCGGAGCGCTCGGCATGGAGCAGGCGAATGTCTCGGTCGAGGCGCCGGGGCCAATCCTGCTCGACGTCAAGCGCAAGGCGCTGCGCCGCTGCCTGACCAATTTGATCGAGAACGCGCTGAAATACGGGCGACAGGCGAAGGTGACGGTGGCGCGCGACGACCGTTTCGCGCGGCTCGTCGTCGACGATGACGGGCCGGGCATTCCCGCCGAGCGGCGCGAGGAGGCGTTCCGTCCGTTCCACCGGCTCGATGAGGGGCGCAACCTGCAGACCGGCGGGTCCGGCTTGGGCTTGGCGATCGCGCGGGATATCGCTCGGGCGCATGGCGGAGACATCATCCTGGACAAGAGCCCGATGGGCGGATTGCGGGCGACGATAAGGTTGCCGGTGTAGCAACCCCCATCGCGCGAAGCGCGATGTGATTCACGCGGAGCCGCGGAGAACGCGGAGATTCAGGAAAAACTCCGCGTTCTCCGCGGCTCCGCGTGAATCTTTGGCGCGCGAGTGCGCGCCGGATGGACGGGCAGCGCGAATCGCTATTGTCCGAGTTCTCTGGCGCGCTTGCGGGCTGCGGCGATGGCCTTGCGCATCAGCGGTGCAAGACCGTTCTTTGCCATCAGCACTTCCAATGCCGCTTCGGTCGTCCCGCCGGGGCTGGTGACGGCGCGGCGAAGCGCTTCGGGCGCGGACGGATCGGCGTCGAGCAAGGCACCGGAGCCGGCCACCGTCGCGCGGGCGAGATTTTCAGCGAGGGCACGCGGCAGGCCTTCGGCCCGCGCGGCGTCGGCCAGGGACTCGACCAGCAGGAAGACATAGGCGGGACCGGAGCCGGAGACGGCGGTCACGGTGTCCATGTCGGATTCGCGCGTCACCCACATGGTCTCGCCCAAGGCCGACAGCAGGCTCCTGGCGAGCGCCTTGTCCTGTGCCGTGACGCCCTTGGCGGCGCAGAGCGCGGTGATGCCGCGGCCGATGGCGCCGGGCGTGTTGGGCATGGCGCGGACGATGCGGGTGCGCGGCCCCCAGGCCTTGCGCATCGCGCCCATCGTCGTGCCGGCGGCGATGGAGATCATCAGCGCGCCGCTGCGCGCCAGCGGGACGAGCGCGGCGGCCTCGGTCTTCAAAACTTGCGGCTTCAGCGCGACGACGCAGGCTCGCGCGCGGACGGTGTCGAGCTGCGCGACGCTCGCGAACAGCGCGATGCGGTTCTTCTTCGCGAGGGTTTTCAGCGCCGGCGACGGCGACGGTTCGACCGCGATCACGGGGCCGAGCCCCCGCGCCGACCAGCCCTTCAGGAGCGCCGAACCCATGCGCCCGGCACCGATCAGGAGGATCGGGCTCACGCCTGCCCCGCGCACTCCAGCACCGCGGCGGCGACGGCCTCCTCGGCGGTCTTGCCGCCCCACAGCACGAACTGGAAGGCCGGATAATAATGCTCGCAGGATTCGAGCGCGAGATTCAGCAGCGCCTCGCATTGCGAAGCGGAGGCGCGCGCGTCGGGGAAGATCATCGCATGGCGGAAGACGATGGTGCCGTCCTCGGGCCACAGGTCGAAATGACCGATCCACAGCCGCGCGTTCACGTACATCAAGAGATCGGCGACGTTGCTGCGGCGCGTGCCGTCCGTGATGCGCATGTCGAAGGCGCTGGACAGATGCAGCGATTGCAGATCCTCGCGCCAGGAAAAGCTGAAATGATGGTCGCTCCAGCGCCCGGCGACGGAGAGGTTGAGCTCGTCGCGTCCGGCGCGCTCGAACGCCCAGCCGTTCTCCTCGACCGCCCGTTCGAGCATGTCGATCGGATGGATGGCGGCGGGGGCCTCGTCGTGGTGAATGACGGTCATCGCGTGCTCCGGATACGACCGCGACGCAACGCGAAGCAGTCGTGAATCAAACTGGCACAAGATTTTGTGGCGGCACAAGAGTCCGACTCCAACAGACTCTGGACAGTCCGGGGCATCCACAGGGTTCGGGATGCGGCGATTTGAATCGGGGGATATCGCCCTTTGCCCACACTCGTCATCACCCGCGCATGCGGGTGATCCATCTTGGAGCGGCGAGAAAAATGGGTCGCCCGCATGAAGCGGGCGATGACGGTTATGCGGTGGCGGCAGGCGGCGCCGCTTTCGACTCCAGCGCCGCGATCCTCGCTGCGAGCGCCTCGTTCTCGGCGCGGGCCTTGGCGGCCATTGCCTTGACCGCCTCGAACTCCTCGCGCGGCACGAAATCCATGTCGGCGACCAGCTTTTCCAGCCGGTGCTTCACGAAGGTGTCGATCTCGTCGCGCACGCTCTTGGCCGCGCCGGCCGCGTCGGTGAAGAGACGGGCCATGCCGTCGAGGAACGGGTTGTCGGTCTGAGCCATGCAAGCCTCCGATAAACATCTTTCCTCCCCCGCGTTTGCGGGGGAGGGGGACCGCGAAGCGGTGGGGGGGGAACGACGACCCCCTCCGCCTCGCTTCGCTCGGCACCTCCCCCGCAAACGCGGGGGAGGAAACTGATATGGCGCTTCGAGCGAAGTCCGACAAGGCGCGACGCTTGACAGGAACGCGCGAAACAGACGTGGTTCGCCCATGATTCCGGCCCTGCTGCCCTATCCCGCCATCGACCCCATCCTGGTCCAGCTGGGGCCGCTCGCCATCCGCTGGTACGCGATCTCCTATATCGCGGGCCTGCTGTTCGGCTGGTGGGCGGCGTCGCGGACGACGCGGGAACGCGGGCTGTGGACGAACCCGACCTTCGCCGGCAAGGCGCCGATCACCGCCGAGCAGATCGGCGACCTGGTGGTGTGGGCGACCTTCGGCGTGATCCTGGGCGGGCGGCTGGGCTGGATCCTGTTCTACGGCATCGCGCTGTGCGCGGCGTCGCCGGAGACGGCGATGTGCCATGTGGCGGGCGGGCCGCCGCTGCCGCTCGGCTTTCTCTATCACCCGATGCACCTGATCACGATCTGGGAGGGCGGGATGTCCTTCCACGGCGGGCTCGCCGGCGTGGCAGTGGCGATCTGGCTGTTCTGCCGCAAAAACAAGCTGCAGCTTTTCCCGGTCGCCGACATGATCGCGGTGGTGGCGCCGATCGGGTTGTTCTTCGGCCGCATCGCCAATTTCGTCAACGGCGAATTGTGGGGCAAGCCGACCGACGTGCCCTGGGCGATGGTGTTCTGCAACAAATATATCGAGGCGATCCATGGAGTCTGCCCGGCCGGGCCCATCGCGCGCCATCCGAGCCAGCTCTACGAGGCGTTCCTCGAAGGCCTCGTGCTGTTCGCGATCCTGCAGGTCGCGCTGCGCGTCTACAAGGCGAACGAGCGGCCGGGCCTGCTGACCGGATTGTTCTTCGCCGGCTATGGCGTGTTCCGCTTCGTGGTCGAGTTCTGGCGCGAGCCGGACGGGCCGTTCATCGGCTGGTTCAGCATGGGCATGGCGCTGTCGATCCCGCTGTGGATCGCGGCCGGCTATTTCCTGTGGGCGGCGCTGAAGCCACACGCAAACGGACGCGCATGACGGCGCTCGGCGCGCGCATCGCGGTCGCGATCGACGCCCAGGGGCCGATGACGATCGCGCAGTTCATGACCATGGCGCTGCTCGATCCGAAGGACGGCTATTATGCGACGCGCGATCCGCTGCGCGTCGATTTCATCACCGCGCCGGAAATCAGCCAGATGTTCGGCGAACTCATCGGACTGTGGCTGGCGCAGGCCTGGACCGACCAGGGCCGGCCGGCGCGGCCGCTGCTGGTCGAACTGGGGCCGGGACGCGGCACGCTGATGGGCGACGTGCTGCGGGCGCTCAAGCTGGTGCCGGATTTGCGCGGCCAGATCGACGTCGTGCTGGTCGAGGCGAGCCCGGTGCTGGAGACGATCCAGCAGGCGGCGCTCGCGCACATCGACGTTCCGATCCGGTCGGTCGCGAGCTTCGACGCGGTGCCGGCGGACCGGCCGCTGTTCCTCATCGCCAACGAGTTCTTCGATGCGCTGCCGATCCATCAATATGTGAAGACCGCGCGCGGCTGGTGCGAGCGGATGGTGACGGTTGACGCGGAGGGCGCGCTCGCCTTCGCGCTGTCGCCGGTGGCTTTGCCGTCCACGCCGCCGGGCCGCGACGACACGCCGCCGGGCGGCGTCCACGAGATCTCGCCGGCGGGCGCGGCGGTGGCGGAGGAGATCGGGCATCGGATCGCGGCGCAGGGCGGCGCGGCGCTGATCGTCGATTACGGCTATGACGCGCCGGGGTTCGGGGAAACGCTGCAGGCGGTGGCGGGGCACGCCTTCGCCGATGTGCTGGACGCGCCGGGCACGCGCGATCTGTCGGCGCATGTCGATTTCAACGCGCTCGCCGAGGCGGCGGTGCGCGGCGGCGCGAGCGCCAGCGGCCCGGTGGAACAGGGCGCGTTCCTGACGGCGCTCGGCATCGTCGCGCGGGCCGAGAGATTGGCGCGGCGCGGCCGCTGGACCGGCCATCCGAGCGAGGCGCCGGAGGTGCGGCGGCAATTGGAGCGGCTGATCCTGCCCGAGCAGATGGGTAGGCTGTTCAAGGCGCTGGCGATCGTGCCGAAGGGCGCGCCGACACCGGCGGGGTTTTGACAAATCCCGTCATCCTCCGGTCGCGAGCGCAGCGAGCGATCCGGGGGATCCAATTTGGCCCCAAGAAGAAAGAAAAATGGGTCGCCCGACAAGCCCGGCGATGACGAGATTTCTTTGAGATAAAAATATGATCGTTATCGCCGCGCATGCGGGCGATCCAATTTCGTCTTTGCTATAATACGCCGCTGTCGGCGGGCAATCTCGATGATCAAGCGCTTCTGGGTCTACATCATGGCCAGCAAGCCATGGGGCACGCTTTATACAGGCGTGACAAGCGACGTCGAAGCACGGGTCTTTCAGCATCGCGAAGGACGGTTCGATGGCTTCACCAAGAAGTACGACGTGAAGACGCTCGTCTACCTCGAGGAACATGCCGAGGCGCACGCTGCCATCCAGCGCGAGAAACGAATCAAGAAATGGCCCCGTGCGTGGAAGATCAACCTGATCCGCACGGACAATCCCGATTGGAACGACCTGGCCGAGACGTGGTATCCGAAAACGATGACGCCGGCCGAGATAGAAAATTGGGTCGCCCGGACAAGCCGGGCGATGACGGATTGGTTGTAAAGATGCTTACGCTCACGTCCTCCAACCTCACCGACCTACCCGGCATCGCGCACGGTTTCTTCGGGCGGACCGGCGGCGTTTCCACCGGAATCTACGAGTCGTTGAATTGCGGTTTCAGCAGGCTGGCCGGCGAGAAGGACGGCTGGGGCGCCGCGGTGCAGAACCGCCGCCGCGTCGCCGACGCACTCGGCGGAGCGCAGATCGTCACCCTGAGCCAGATCCATAGCGCGAAAGTCGTTTGCGTGTCGGCGGCTTGGGATTTGGCGCAAAGCCCCGAAGCCGATGCGATGGTGACGGCGACACCCGGGATCGCGCTCGGCATCCTGACCGCCGATTGCGCGCCGGTGCTGTTCGCGGATGCCGAGGCCCGGGTGATCGGCGCGGCGCATGCGGGATGGACGGGCGCGCTCGGCGGCGTGCTGGAGGCGACGCTGGACGCGATGGAGGCGCTGGGGGCGCGGCGCGGCCGGATCGCCGCCGCCATCGGCCCCTGCATCTCGCAGGCGAATTACGAGGTCGGACCGGAATTCGCGGCGCGATTCGCCGCCGCCGACGCGGGCAATACGAGGTTCTTCATCCCCAGCGACCGCGACGCCCATCACCGCTTCGACCTGGAAGGTTTCGCGGCGGCGCGGCTGAGGCGGGCCGGTGTGGACAACGTCGACGCGCTCGGCGCCTGCACTTATGCGCGCGGCGCCGATTTTTTCAGCTTCCGCCGCGCCACCCACGCCAAGGAACCCGATTACGGACGCGAAATATCGGCGATCGTGCTGCGCTGACACTTCCCGCGATTCGGTGTTCTGGATCCCGGATCGCTCCGCTACGCTGCGCGTCCGGGATGACATCTTCGATGTCACTTGCTACAAGCCCGTCATCAAAACATCACATGCGCGGGGCCGCTTTCATGACCGAACCGAACGGATCGACGGGAATGAAGCTGCTGGCGGGCAACTCCAACCCCGAACTGGCCAAATCGATCGCGGCTTTCCTGAAGCTGCCCTCCACCAAGGCGACGGTGCGCCGCTTCGCCGACATGGAAGTGTTCGTCGAGATCGAGGAGAACGTCCGCGGCGAGGACATCTTCGTCGTCCAGTCGACCAGCTTCCCGGCCAACGACAACCTGATGGAGCTCTTGATCATCATCGATGCGCTCCGGCGCGCCTCGGCGCGGCGCATCACGGCGGTGCTGCCCTATTTCGGCTATGCCCGGCAGGATCGCAAGGTCGGCCCGCGCACCCCCATCTCGGCCAAGCTGGTGGCGAACCTGATCACCGAGGCGGGCGCCAACCGCGTGCTCACCGTCGATCTCCATGCCGGGCAGATCCAGGGCTTCTTCGACATCCCGACCGACAATTTGTTCGCCATGCCGGTGATGGTGCGCGACATCCAGGACTATCTGGGCACCGGCGATCACCTCATGGTGGTGTCGCCCGACGTCGGCGGCGTGGTGCGGGCGCGCGCGCTGGCCAAGAGGCTGGGCACCGAACTCGCCATCGTCGACAAGCGGCGCGAGCGGGCCGGCGAATCGGAGGTGATGAACATCATCGGCGACGTGCGGGGGCGAAGCTGCATCCTGATCGACGACATCGTGGATTCGGGCGGCACGATCTGCAACGCGGCGGAGGCGCTGCTCAAGAACGGCGCCAAGGACGTCTGCGCCTATGCGACCCATGGCGTGCTGTCGGGCGGCGCGGTGGCGCGCATCGCGGGATCGAAGCTCAAATCGATGGTGGTGACCGATTCCATCGCCGCCACCGAGGAGCAGCGCAAATGCCCCAACATCAGGCGCATCTCCATCGCCCCCCTGATCGGCGAGGCGATGCGGCGGATCAACCACGAAGAGAGCGTGTCGAGCCTGTTCGATTGACTCTCGTTGGCGTCCTTTTACTCGCGCGCCACAACCTGTAGTCTACCCCAATAGGGCTTCTATCGGGGTGGAAGATGTCGATCAAAATTCCTGCAAAGGTCCAGGGCCGAGTCGCTCAGCAGCTTAAGCGATATCAGGCAACCGTAATCGATGCGCGCAAGCGCGACATCAATGAGGCCGACACCGCTCATCTCGCGATGGACATTCTATGCGATGTCTTCGGCTACAAGAAAATCGAGGAGATCACCTCGGAGAAGGCGATCAAAGGCACATTCGCCGATCTCGCCGTAAAAGTCGGCAATGCCTTCCGCTTTCTGGTGGAGGTCAAGGCGATCAATATCGAATTAAAGGAAGTGCACGTCACCCAGATCGTGAACTACGCGGCAAATCTTCCCGCCGATTGGGTCGTTCTGACCAACGGCGCGCGCTGGCAGGCCTACAAGGTCAATTTCAACAAGCCCATCGCCGGCACCCTCGTGCTGGACGTCGACATCTGTACGAGCAATTTAAAGGAAGAGGAGCTGTTCGATCTCTTCGGCGGCTTGAGTCGCGAGGTGTTCACGCCCGATTCGATGTCGCAAATGTTCAAGGCCAAACAGGCCATGAGCAAATATTCCATCGCACAGCTTCTCCTGTCCGATCCGGTCGTCGGCATGGTCCGCCGTGAACTGCGCAAACTTGCGGACGGAATCAATCCCGATATCGATGACGTTCGAAATATCATCGAGACGCAGGTCATCAAGCGCGAGCTGATTGAAGCCGATGAGGCGAAGGTCGCGGCGAAAGCCGTCAGGAAACTCAACAGGGTTCCGAGAGCGCCCAGGTCGGCGGCCGACGTGGAAGCGACGACTTCCTCCGTTGCGGATGTGGCAGCTCCCACTGCCGAAACCTGAGGTCGGTCAGCCGGCGATAACGAAAGGGCGAGCGGCAAATGCCTAGCACGTCGGACGTCCGCAAGATCGCGCTGTCCCTCGACGGCGTGACGGAGGTCGATCACTGGGGGCGGCCGGCTTATCGTACCGCCAAGCGCATTTTCGCGGTGATGCGACCGGACGGGCTCTATCTCAATCTCGACGAGGCGCGGAAGGAATTTCTGTTCGAGGCCGATCCCAAGGTCTTCGTCAAATATATGTGGGGCAAGACCGCCAATGTGATCGTGCAGATCGACAAGATCTCCAAGCGCGAATTGGAGGCGTTGATCCGCGAGGCGTGGACGAAGAACCTGCCGCCGCCGCCCAAGGCCAAGACGGCAACGACAAAATCTAAAGCGCCGCGATGAAGCGCAGCATGTCGGCGTGGAGCGTCGTGCGGCGGCGCAGGTCGCGCGCCAGCGACAGGATGATGCCGAGATGGCCGATCCCCCTGTATTCGATCAGCTCGACCGCGTTGTCGGCGGCGGCCAGGCGCCGCGCGAAGCGCCGCGAATTGCCGGCGCCGACCGTGGTGTCCCCCGTGCCGTGCGCCAGCAGCATGGGCGGCGCGCCGGGGGCGACATGCTTGATCGGCTGCGTCGCCATCACGCGGGCGCCGCCGAAGATGTCGATCAGCGCCGGATCGTAGAGCGGCAGGAAGTCGTAGGGACCGGCGAGGCCGATGACGCCGCGAATGGCGGCGGGCGACAGGTCGACCGCTTTCAGATAATCCGCGTTCACCGCCAGCATCGTCGCGATATAGGCGCCGGCGGAATGGCCGCTGACGAAGAGGCGATCCGGATCGCCGCCCTGCGCGCCCGCCTGCCGGCGCAGGAAGCGCAAGGCCAGCGCGCCGTCCTCGACGAAGGCGGGATATCGGACCTCGGGATAGAGGCGGTAGTCGGCGACCGCGGTGACGATGCCCTCGCTCGCGAAGGCCTGGCCGAAGGCGCGGTAGATCGCCTTGGAGCCGCTCTGCCAGCTTCCGCCGTAGAAGAACAGCAGCACCGGCGCGGGCGCCGTCAGGCCGTCGGGGACGTAGAGGTCGAGCTTCTGACGGGCGGCCGGACCGTAGGCGAGGTCCGCCAGCACGCGGTAGCCGGAACGCGGGACGCGGCTGTCGATGAGCGGGAGGGCGAGTTTCAGCGCGCCGTCCTGGACGGCATAGGCGAGACGTTCCAGGGCGCGGGCGGCTTTGTTGGCCATGCGGAGCTGTAAAATATAATCCTATCAAATAGTTAGGCCAAGCGTGCCGCAATATAACACGGCGTCATTGCCAGGCTCGTCCGGGCAAGCCATTTTTTCCGGCCAAGGAAAATTGGGCCGCCCGCGTAAAGCGGGCGATGACGGGGCAAGGGATGGGGAAAGCCCCGTTGCGCGGGGCCCGCGCATCCGCTAAAAGCCGCGCCTTCGCGGGCTCTTCATGCGTCAGAGCCTGAAAAAGCCCAAGGAATTCCAGATCATGCGCCAGCCCCAGGAACTCGTCGCCCAGCCGCGCAGCGGCACCGGCAAGGGATCGGCCTTCCAGACCCGTCTGCAGGGCCAGGTGCCGGCCGTGGTCTATGGCGGCGATGACGCCCCCGAGAACGTCTCGGTCGACTACCGCACGCTGGAGCGCGCCTACCAGACCGGCAGCTTCACGACCTCGCTGGTGATGCTCGACGTCGCCGGCAAGAAGACCCGCGTGATCCCGCGCGAAGTGCAGGTCGATCCGGTGACCGACCGCCCGGTGCATGTCGATTTCATGCGGCTCGGCGAAGGCGCCAAGGTGCGGCTCGCCATTCCGGTGCATTTCCGCAACCAGGGCGACTCCCCCGGCCTCAAGAAGGGCGGCGTGCTGAACATCGTGCGCCACGAGATCGAGCTCTTGTGCCCGGCCGAAAGCATTCCGGAAGAGATCAACATCGACCTCACCGGCCTCGACATCCATGGCTCGGTGCATATCAACTCCGTGAAGCTGCCCGAGGGCGTCAAGCCGATCATCCGCGGCCGCGACTTCACCATCTGCTCCATCGTCGCGCCGACCAGCGTGCTCGAAGAGCAGAAGGCCGCAGCCGCCGCGGCAGCAGCCGCCGCGTCCGCGCCGGTCGCCGAGGAAGGCGCCGCCGCCGAGGGTGCCGCCCCCGCCGCGGGTGCCGCGCCGGCCGCCGCCGCCAAGGCTCCAGAGAAGAAGTAACCTCGCGCGCCGGCGCAGGACGCTTCCATGGCCGATACGCCTCTCCTCATCGCCGGGCTCGGCAATCCCGGCGCGGCGTATGCGCGCAACCGCCACAATGTCGGCTTCATGGCGGTCGACACGATCCAGGCGAGCTATCCGTTCGCACCGTGGCGGGCGCGCTTCCACGGGCTGATCAGCGAAGGCAGCCTCGACGGCCGCAAGACCTATCTGCTCAAGCCCACGACCTATATGAACGAGAGCGGCCGGTCGGTCGGCGACGCGATGCGGTTCTTCAAGCTGCCGCTGTCGGCCATCGTCGTCATGCATGACGAGCTCGACCTCGCGGCGGCCAAGCTGAAGGTGAAGACGGGCGGCGGCGATGCGGGCAACAACGGCGCCCGTTCGATCACCGCGGCGATCGGGCCGGACTACCGCCGGGTGCGGATCGGGATCGGCCATCCGGGCGAGAAGCACCGGGTGATGGGCCATGTGCTGGGCAATTTCAGCAAGGCGGACGAGGATTGGCTGGTGCCGATGCTGTCGGCCATCGCCGAGGCCGCGCCGATGCTTGCCAAGGACGACGATGCGGGGTTCATGAGCAAGGTGGCGCTGATCCTGAAGCCGCCGGCGAAAAAAGAAAAACCGGCGAAGCCGGAATGATTCACGCGGAGCCGCGGAGAACGCGGAGTTACAATCCTCCGCGACTCCGCGTCTCCGCGTGAGTCCATTCAGAGAGAGAAGATAGATGGGCTTCAAGTGTGGAATTGTCGGGCTGCCGAATGTCGGCAAGTCGACGCTGTTCAACGCGCTGACGCAGACCGCGGCGGCGCAGGCGGCGAATTATCCCTTCTGCACCATCGAGCCCAATGTCGGCGACGTGGCGGTGCCGGACCCGCGCCTCGAGACGCTGGCGCGGATCGGCAAGTCGCAGGAGATCATCCCGACCCGCATCACCTTCGTGGACATCGCGGGGCTGGTGCGCGGCGCGTCGAAGGGCGAGGGGCTCGGCAACCAGTTCCTCGCCAATATCCGCGAGGTCGATGCCATCGCGCATGTGCTGCGCTGCTTCGAGGACGACGACATCACCCATGTCGAGAACCGGATCGATCCGGTCGGCGACGCCGAGACGGTCGAGACCGAGCTGATGCTCGCCGACCTGGAGAGCCTGGAGAAGCGCATCAAGCCGCTCGAGAAGAAGGCGAACTCGGGGGAGAAGGAAGCCAAGGAACAGCTCGCGCTGATGATGAAGGCCATCGTCCTGCTGCGCGAAGGCAAGCCGGCGCGGGACGCCGCGCTGACGCCGGAGGAGAGCGCGCCGTTCTCCCAGCTCGGGCTGATGACCGCCAAGCCGGTGCTCTATGTCTGCAATGTCGAGGAAGGGTCGGCGGCGACGGGCAACAAATACTCGGCTGCGGTGGAAGCGATGGCCAAGGCGCAGGGCGCGGGCACGGTGACGATCTCCTGCCGCATCGAGGAAGAGGTCGCGCAATTGCCGGCCGGCGAGCGCGAGGAATTTCTCGCGAGCCTGGGCCTCGACGAGCCCGGCCTCAACAAGCTGATCCGCGCCGGCTATGCGTTGCTGGGCCTGCTTACGTTCTTCACCGTGGGGCCGAAAGAGGCGCGGGCCTGGACCGTCACGAAAGGTTCGCGCGCGCCGCAGGCGGCGGGCGTGATCCATACCGATTTCGAGCACGGCTTCATCCGGGCCGAGACCATCGCCTTCGCCGACTATGTCGCCAATAACGGCGAGGCGGGCGCGCGCGACGCGGGCAAATTCCGGCTGGAAGGCAAGGACTATGTCGTCGCCGACGGCGACGTGATGCACTTCCGCTTCAACGCATAAAGAAGCCGCAATCGCACCCAAGTCGCGCCCCATTGCGCGCCCAGCCTTTCGGTCGAACCGAACGGAGGGGATGCGTCATGGTTCGTCGATCCATTTTTCTCGTCAGCTGTGTGTTGCTGTTGGCGGGTTGCGGCGACCGCTCCGGCCCGCCGGGTAGCCGCAATCCGTACGGCCTCGCGGACGCACGCCGCGGAGTCATGAACCTTGCTGCTCCCGTTCCGGATGTCGCGCCGCCGCCGTCCCTCGTCCCGGGCATATCCCAGCAATTCAGCTACAGCCACGCCTGGACGGTGGAGATGGCGCGCGCCGCCGTGGCGCCGCGCTTCCGGCGGGCGCGCGATCTTTGCCTCAAGGACCGCGCGCTGGATTGCAAGCTCGTCACCGCCAATCTCACGAGCGGCGACGACGGCTATGTCTCCGCTTCGCTCGCCGTGCAGTTGCCGCATGCCGGGCTGGAGGCGTTCGAGCGCGCGCTGCTGGCGCCGGTGGCCGGCGAGGCGGCCGGAGACGCCGCGATGACGTCGCGTTCCACCCAGGCGCAGAGCGTCGAGACCGAAGCCGGCGATGCGGGGCGCAAGGCGGCGCAGCTTTCCGCCTATCGCGACCGGCTGGCGGAGATCGCCATGCGGCCCAATCTTGCCATCGACGACATCATCAAGCTGGAGGCGGAGCGGGCCCGGGTCGAGGACGATCTCGACACGGCGCGGACGACCGCGCGCGGGCTGAACGCGGGTATCGCGCGGGAAAGCGTGACCGTCCAATTGTCGGAGCGCATCGTGCCCGTCGGGCCTTTCGGCCGCATGCTGCAAAACGCGGGCGACGTCCTCGCCGAGAACGCCGCGGGCGCGGTGCTGTTCGTCATCGCCGCGATCCCGTGGCTGCCGATCCTGGCGGCGGGAATTTACACGGTCTCGTGGCTGTGGCGGTTGTTTCGGCGGCGGCAAAAGGCCATCGTTCCGGCCGGATAAAACGCGGGAACGGACCATGGCCCCCAAAGGCAAGATGGAAAAGATGACGATGAGCGACGGCGCCCAGATCGGCGTCTATCGCGTGCAGCCCGAAGGGGCGCGGCGCGGCGGGCTGGTGCTCATCCAGGAGATCTTCGGCGTCACCGAGCACATCATGGAATTGTGCGACGGCTATGCCGCCGACGGCTATGAGGTGCTGGGCCCGGCACTCTACGACCGCGAGCATCCGAACTTCCAGGCGACCTATTCGCCGGAGGACATCCAGACCGGCATCAAGCTGGCGCGGGCGGAACATCCCTTCGATCTTTCCATCGCCGACACGCAGACCTGCATCGACGACCTGAAGGCGCGCGGGGCGGTGTTCATCACCGGCTATTGCTATGGCGGCAGCGTGACCTGGGCAGCGGCAGGGCGCTGCACCGGGCTGGCGGCGGCGGCGGGCTATTACGGCGGCAATATCGGCCAGATGATCGACCTGGAACCGAAATGCCCGACCATCCTGCATTTCGGCGAGAAGGATCACGGCATCCCGATGGAGACGGTGCAGAAGATCGCCGCGGCGCATCCCAAGGTGCAGGTGTTCCTCTACGACGCCGGCCACGGATTCAATTCGGACCGCCGCACCGACTTCAACCCCGACGCCGCCGCGCTGGCGCGCAAGCGGACGCTGGAATTGTTCCGGGCGCACGGGGGATAGCGCGCCGCATTTGTGCCGGATTCCGGAACCGGAACGGCACGCGTGGCATGATCGTTTGGGAGTCGGGCAACGGGGCACAAGCAAGCTTAGGAGTTGCTCATGTCCTTCCGATCTTCTCTCAATCCCTTGCGCCTCGCGCTGCTGGCGGGCGCCATCGGCCTCGGCCTGACCGCCACGGCGGCAAAGGCACAGGACGGTGCTTATCGCGATGTCGTCTATGGCGCCGACGGCACGGAACGCGTGATCGTGCGTCCGTCCTATGACGATCTTCGCCGCTATCCGGACGGCACGGTGACGCTGTCGCGGGAAGTGTCCTTCGCCGATCTCGATCTTTCGACGCGGGCCGGCGCGCGCGAATTGCGCTCCCGGGTGCGCGACACGGCGCGCGAGGTCTGCGCCGAGCTGCGCGACCGGACCGACAGCGCCACCGACCTGAACCGGATGGATATGGGACGCTGCGAGCACGACGCCTATCGCGACGCGATGGACCAGGCGCATGACGCCATCGCCGATGCGCGGGAGTCCGGCTATTCGCAATCGGCCTATCGCGGCGACGACGATGACGACGGCGATTGAACCCGCGGTGTGGGCGCCGGCATCTTCGCGATGGCGGCGCCTAACATGGCCCGGCGCCGGAACTTATCCGTGCGCGCCGGGGTTAACGGTGGAACCAACCAAGGCTCGAAACATGAAAACCCTGTTCGCATCCATTGTTGCGTTGACGCTCCTGTCCGGTACCGCGAGCGCGGCGGGTATCGGCGTCCATGTCGGCGGTCTCGGCATCGGTCTCGGCGTGCACGGCCACCATCATCACGGCTGCCGCGGCTGGGGCTATCGCCATCATCACCGCTATTGCCGCAGCTGGTAAGACCGGTAGGGCTGGCCGTACAGGCCGGCCCTATTTTGTCCGGGCGCGGCGCATCGCTCAGCGAAGCGCCGCCTCGATATTGCCGCCGTCGACGGTGATAACCGCGGCCGTCGTCTTCTCGGCATGGGCCAGGTAGACGAAGGCTTCCGCGACTTCCGACGCATAGACCTCGCGGCCCAGCAGATTTCCCGACATATAGCTGTCTTCCGACATGCCGCGCGCCTTGGCGCGGGCGGCGACCATCTCGTCGGTCAGAAGGCCCGAGCGGATGCGGTCGGCGTTGACCGCGTTGGCGCGGATGCCGTCCTTGCCGTGGTCGAGCGCATACTGGCGCACCAGGAAGAGCGTCGCCGCCTTGGGCAGGCCATAGGGGCCGAAATCCTTGCCGGGGTTCACCGCCTGCTTGGACGTGTTGAACAAGAGGCAGCCATAGGTGCCCTGCGCGCGCATGATATGAACCGCGTTCTGCGCCACGGACTGGTGCGCGAAGAAGTTGAGCTCGAAGGATTTGCGCAGCACGGCGTCGTCGACACTGCCGATGGCGCCCTGCCAGGCCGCGCCGGCGTTGGAGACGACAATGTCGACGCCGCCGAAGGCTTCCACCACCTTGTCGAACGCCGCCTTCACCGAGGCCGGGTCGGTCACGTCGCACTGGATCGCCAGCGCGTGGCTGTGCACCGCCTTGGCGGCCTTCACCGCCATGTCATGATCGCGGTCGAGTATGGCGATCTCCGCCCCCTCCGCCGCCATGGCGCGCGCCGTCGCCGCCCCGATGCCGGAGCCGCCGCCGGTGATGACGCAGACCTGACGGGCCAGCGTCTTCTCCGCGCCCTTGCCAAGCTTGGCCTGCTCCAGCGACCAGTATTCGACCTCGAACATGTCGTTCTCGGAGATGCAGCGATATTCGCCGATCGCCTCTGCGTCGCTGATGACCTCCACCGTGTTCTCCGCGATGTCGGCGGCGATGGCCGCGTCCTTGGCGCTGGCGCCGATGCCGAACAGGCCGAGGCCGGGGACCAGGATCACGCGCGGCAGCGGATCGAGCTCCTTCTTCTTCGGGTTCGAGGTCTCGTTGTTGCGGCGGAAATAATCGTGATAGCGCGCGACGAAGGCCTCGACCGCGTCGTGCACGGACTTCTTCCAGTCGTCGAGCTTGTGGGCGTCCGGCGCGGGCACGACCAGCGGCCAGTTCTTGGTGCGGATCGTGTGGTCGGGCGTCACAACGCCGACCTGGGAATAGCGCGCGAGGTCGGCGCCGTTCACATAAGTGAGGATCGCCGGGCTGGTGCGGAAGCAGAGGATCTGGCGCTTGACCGTGCCGGCCATCGGGTTGCGCGCGATGGCGACGGCGCCGCGCAGGATCGGCGCGATGTCGGCGACGCGGGCGAGGTGCGCGGGCAGCGCGGCCGGCTTCAGCGGCTTGCGGTTCTGCTTGAGGCGGTCCTCCGCCAGGGTGACGAATTCGATCATCTTCTCATAGGCGGTCTTTGCGTCCTGCGCGAAGGTGAAGATGCCATGCCGCGGCAGGATCAGGCCTTCGACGTCCGGATTGGCGTCGAACACGTCGGCGACCGCCTTGGCCAGCGTGAAGCCCGGGATGAAATACGGCACATAGGCGACGCGCTTGCCGTAGATGTCGCGCGCGATGGCCTCGCCGTCCGGCTGGTCGGTCAGCGCGAGCACGGCGGTGGAATGGGTGTGGTCGATGAATTTGTGCGGCAGGAAGGCGTGCAGCAGCGTCTCCACCGAGGGGTTCGGTGCCGAGGCGTCCAGCAGGTTGATGCGCTGGAAATTGACCATGTCCTCGTCGCTGAGCGTATTGAGACGGCGCAGGCGCCGCAGCTCGGCGAGGCGCACGGCGGGAAGCCCCTGCGGCTCGATATTGCTCATGTCCCAGCCCGAGCCCTTGACGCACAGGACCTCGACGTCTTCGCCGAGCTGGTCCTTGGCGGTGGTCTTCACAGACGTGTTGCCGCCGCCATGGAGCACAAGCTTCGGATCGGAGCCCAGGAGACGCGTGGTATAGGTGCGGATCGCGAGATCGGCGTTGACGCCTTTCTCGGCGTAGCGCGTCACGAAATCGTCGGCGTCGGACTCAACCCAGCGGGACTTCATCGTCGTTCAACCACCACATCTTGGGGCCGTCGGATCGGCCGGAACACATCGTATTGTTTTCGAGGTCTCGGTGAGAGTCCCCGCCGCCCAACACAGGGCCATCAGGCGGCGGGGAAAAGGCTGCGTAGGCCCTGCTCCGTCGCCGCGCAAGTCCCTCGTTCGGTGATGAAACCGGTGACGAGGCGCTGCGGCGTGACGTCGAAGCCGGGGTTCGCCGCCCCCGAACCGGGTGCCGCGATCTCGACCGTCAAGATGGTTCCAGATGGGGTGCGGCCGGTCATTTTCAAGACCTCGTCCTGCGATCTTTCCTCGATGGGGATGTCTGCGCCGCGCGCCAGCGTCCAGTCGATGGTCGAGGACGGCAGCGCGACATAGAACGGTACGCCGTTGTCCTTGGCGGCGAGCGCCTTCAGATAGGTGCCGATCTTGTTGGCGACGTCGCCGTTGGCGGTGACGCGGTCGGTGCCGACGATCACGAGATCGACCTGGCCGTGCTGCATGTAATGGCCGCCGGCATTGTCGGCGAGGATGGTGTGGGCGACGCCATGGCCGCCGAGCTCGAACGCCGTCAGCGAGGCGCCCTGGTTGCGCGGCCGGGTTTCGTCGACCCAGACATGGAGCGGGACGCCTTCGTCATGCGCCATGTAGATCGGCGCCAGCGCGGTGCCCCAGTCCACCGTCGCCAGCCAGCCGGCGTTGCAATGGGTCAGGATGTTGAGCTTGCGGTTCTTCTCTTTGTAGAGGTTGCGGATGATGGCGAGGCCGTTGCGTCCGATGGCTTCGCACATCGCGGCGTCTTCGTCGGCGATGGCGGCGGCTTCCTTCCACGCCAGCGCGGCGCGTTCGGCGCGCGGGTGGTTGCGGAGCGCGTCGCACATCCGCTTCAGCGCCCAGCGCAGGTTGATGGCGGTCGGCCGGGTTTCCGCCAGCATGTCGTGGGTGGCGGTGAGGTTCTCGTCGGACGGGTCGGCGCGGACGGCGAGCGCCAGGCCGTAGGCGGCGACGGCGCCGATCAAGGGCGCGCCGCGGGTGATCATCGCCTTGATGACGTGCGCCGCGTCGGCGGCGGAGGTGAGCGTCAGGGTCTCGAACGCGAAGGGCAGCTTGGTCTGGTCGATGATGCCGAACGCATCCTCGCCGACGGGCCAGACCGAGCGGTAGTGCTTGCCGTTGATTTTCATGGGGCGGTGTTTAGCGGGAAAAGTTGGCGGGCTCTAGCGCGATTTGTCCTCTCCCGCGGAGCGGGAGGGGTGGCGAGCGAAGCGAGACGGTGAGGGCCCGTCTCGCGGCCTTACCCCTCACCAGCAAAATCCAAGCACTTAGCTGCGCTTCGCTCCGCTAAGTGCAGGATTTTGCGTCCTCTCCCGCGCGCGGAAGAGGATATCAGTGCGGCACCGTCGCCTGCATCGAGGCGAACTTCGAGAATCCCTCGTACCATTGCGCCAATTTCGGCCGTCCCTCGCGCCAGGCGAGGTCCGGGTAGCGGAAATCGAGATAGCCCAGGGCGCAGCCGGTCGCGACTTCGCCAATGGTCGGCGGGTCGATGAGCTTCATGCGCTCCAGCGCGTCGAGGCCGGCCTTCACGGTCGTCATGTGGCGGGCGATGTGGTCCTGGTTCTGACGTTCTTCCGGCACAAGCCGCTCATAGCGGCAGCCGACCGCGGCATCCATGATGCCGTCCGCCAGCGCCTGGAGCCCGAGCGCCCGCCAGCGGCCGGAGACGCTGCGCCAGATCGTCATGCCGGGAAAGAACTTCCCGCCGCCGATATTGTTCAGGTACTCGCAGATCACGGACGAGTCGAACAGCGCCGAGCCGTCGTCGAGGATCAGGATCGGAATCTTCTTGAGCGGGTTGATGCGGCGGATGCTTTCGTCGTCGCGCGCATTGGCGACGACGATCTCCTCCAGCTTGAGATTCAGCTCATGGGCGACGACGCGGCACTTGCGCGCGAAGGGCGATGCGGGGTGGGTGTAGAGCTTCATTGCAAACCTGTCGCCACTATGACTTCGATGTCCTCCCCCGCTTGCGGGAGAGGTGCCGAGCGAAGCGAGGCGATGAGGGGCTGTCGCGCGGCCTTACCCCTCACCTAGCAAAATCCAAGCACTTGGCTGCGCTTCGCTCCGCTAAGTGCAGGATTTTGCGTCCTCCTGCTCCGCTTCGCTACGCGTCCCTACGCTGTCGCTACGGACCCCGCGAGCGGGAGAGGAAAATCAATGCCCTTCATACGCCACCAGCGTCGTCACCTGCTTGCCGAGCTTCCTGATCTTGTCGGCGCCGCCGAGCTCGGGGAGGTCGATCACGAAGGAACAGCCCACCACATTGGCGCCGGCCCGCTCGAGCAGCTTGATCGCCGCCACGCAGGTGCCGCCGGTGGCGATCAGGTCGTCGACCACGATCACGTTCTCACCCTTGTGCACGGCATCGGTATGGATCTCGACCCGGTCGGTGCCGTATTCGAGGTCGTAGTCCTCGCCCAGCACGGTGAAGGGGAGCTTGCCCTTCTTGCGCACCGGCACGAAGCCGGTGGAAAGCTGGTGCGCCACCGCGCCCCCCAAGATGAAGCCGCGCGCCTCAATGCCCGCGACCTTGTGGATGTCGACGCCGGCATAGGGCTGCACCAGCTCGTCGATCGCGCGGCGGAAGGCGCGCGGATTGCCCATCAGGGTCGTCACGTCGCGGAACATGATGCCGGGCTTGGGATAATCCGGAATGGTCCGGATGGTGTCCTTGAAGTTCATGGCGGTCTCGGGCGGATGACGAGACGTTCTATACAGATCGCGGCAATTCCCCAAGTCCGCCTGGCTTTGGACACGATCCGGCGCGACAATCGGCACCGTCGAAGCGGGGATTTCCTCCACAGATGGCGCTTGCCGAGGCCAGATCGCGGTTGCCGGAGCGGAGCGTTCCCACGCGGCTCGGCGCGGCGCTGTTCCAGCTCAAGGCCAACCTGTTCCGCGCGCGGCGCTTCGCGGCCGAGCTCGGGCGGGCGCCGGCGCGGCTCAAGAAGGGCGATCCGGCGGGCTTCGCCGCGGTCCTGGCCGAGAGCCGCTCGCCCCTGTGGAGCGACCCGCGCGCCGGCGAGCGCGCGCTGCAATGGGGCAAGGTGCAGAACCTGCGGGTGGCGGCCCGGCTGCTCGACCGGACCGTGCTGCCGGCGGGCGCGGTGTTCAGCTTCTGGCGGCAAATGGGGCGGGCGAGCGCGCGGCGCGGCTTCGTCGCGGGGCGGATGCTGCAGGAGGGTTGCCTGGTGCCGGCGACGGGCGGCGGGCTGTGCCAGCTTTCCAACGCGCTCTACGACGCGGCGCTGACGGCCGGATGCGCGATCGTCGAGCGCCATGCGCATTCGCGGATCGTGCCGGGCTCGCGCGGCACGACGGGGCGCGATGCGACGGTGGCGTGGAACTATGTCGACCTGCGGTTCGCGGCGCCGCGCGCGGCGATGCTGCGGGTGGCGGTGGAGCGGGACGAATTGGTGGTGCGGCTGGTTGCGCAGGGAGTCGCTGCCCCGCCCGAAAATCGCTTCACGATTTTCGATCTCCCCGCGATGCCGGGAGGTGGAACGGAGAGTTGCGGCATCTGCGCGGAGACGGGCTGCTTCCGGCATGAAGGCGGGCACGCGGCGCCGGAGGGGCGCACCGCGTTCCTGGTCGACGAGAACTGGCCGGAATTTCGCCGCCATGTCGCACAAACGCGGCGGGACGGCGACGTGCTGGCGCTGCCGCTCGACGGCGCGCGATGGAGGGCGGCGCGCTATGCCTGGGACACGGGCGGCTTCGGCCGCGTGGCGCCGGCGAGCCTGACGGCCCTCATGCGCAGCCTGCGGCTGCGCTTCGCCAAGGACGGGGCGGAGCGGCGCGCGGCGGACATGCGCGGCGCCGAGGCGCTGGCGCGGCGGCTGGCGCAGGCGCTGACGCCGGACGTGACAGAAGTCGTGGCGGCGCAATCGCTGCTGCCCTTCCTGTGGCGCGAGAGGCATCTGGGCGGGCGGCGGCTCTCGGTCCTCATGACGCGGATGCCGATGGAGCAGATCGAGGCGCGGCTGGACGCGGCGGCGGCGCGGCATCCCGGGCGGCGCACGCTGGCGGATTTCCGCGCCGATCCCGCGCTGGTCGCGTCCGAGCGCGAGGCCCTGGCGGCGGCGGATTCGATCGTCACGCCGCATGCGGCCATCGCCGAATTGTTCGGCGAACGCGCCGTGCGGCTCGACTGGGCAATGCCGAAAGCCCGTGCGCGGGCGGGCGCCGTCGTGCCGCGCCGCATCACGTTTCCCGGCCCGACCATCGCGCGCAAGGGCGCTTACGAATTGCGCGAGGCGGCGAAGGCGCTCGATCTGGAGATCATGCTCGTCGGCAGCGCGTTGGAAGGCGCGGATTTCTGGGACGGCGTGCGCTCCCGCCAGGCGACTTCGGAAGACTGGCTCGATGGTGTCGCGGCGGTGGTGCAGCCTGCCCTGCTCGAAGACGCGCCGCGCCGCCTGCTTCAGGCGCTGGCGAGCGGCGTTCCGGTCGTCGCGACGCAAGCTTGCGGATTGCCGCCGCAAAATGGATTGACGCTCGTGCCGGCGGACGATGCGGACGCGCTGATCGCCGCGCTGCGCCGCGCTATTTCCGGCGCTTAGATTTCTTCGCCGGCGTCTTCGCGGGCCGCCGCTTCGGCAGGACGCGCCCCGCCACGGCGTCGAGCCTGGCGATCAGGCGCGCATCGCGCTTGGCCGGCGCGGTCATGAGCGCGGTGTCGAGCACCGATTCGATCCCCGGCGACGGCGCATGCGCCGGACCGAGCTTGCCGGCGACGTTCATGATCAGCTTGCGCGCATGTTCGGCATTCGCATGCATGATCTTCACCACGGCGTCGACCGTCACATGGTCGTGGTCGGGATGCCAGCAATCGTAATCCGTCACCATGGCGACGATGGCGTAGGGCAGCTCCGCCTCGCGGGCGAGCTTGGCCTCGGGCATCGCGGTCATGCCGATCACGCTGCAGCCCCAGGAGCGGTAGAGATTGCTCTCCGCCAGGGATGAGAATTGCGGACCCTCGATGCAGATATAGGTGCCGCCCCGGGCATAGGCGATGCCCTCCTCGGCGCAGGCGAGGCCGAGCGCGTTCGCGATATGGCCGTCGACCGGATGGGCCATCGAGACATGGGCGACGAGGCCGGGGCCGAAGAAGCTTTTCTCGCGCGCATAGGTGCGGTCGATGAACTGGTCGGCGATGACGAAGGTGCCAGGCGGCAGCTCTTCCTTCAGCGAACCGCAGGCGGAGACGCTGATCAGGTCGGTGACGCCGGCGCGCTTGAGCACGTCGATATTGGCGCGGTAGTTGATCGAGGACGGCGTCTGGATATGGCCGCGGCCATGGCGCGGCAGGAAGACCAGATCGGTGCCCTTGTAGGTGCCGAACAGGAGCGCGTCCGACGGCGCCCCCCAGGGCGAGGCGATCTTCTTCCAACGCGGATTCTCCAGGCCGGGAATGTCATAGACGCCGCTGCCGCCGATGACGCCGAGGACGGTTTTGGTCATAGGTGCCTCAACATTTTCCTCCCCGCCGTTGCGGGGGAGGTGCCGAGCGAAGCGAGGCGGAGGGGGACTGTGCGGGGCGGCGGCCCCCTCCGTCACGCCTCCGCTGCGCTACGGCGTGCCACCTCCTCCGCAAGCGGGGGAGGAAAGAGTTCGAAGTTAGTGCGCCTCGTCCTTCCAGACCCTGCGGTAGGAGAGGTAGAGCAGGCCCGAGAGGACGATCAGGAACAGCATCACGCCGACGCCGATGCGGTGGCGGTCGTCCAGATGCGGCTCGCTGGTCCAGGCCAGGAAGTTGGCGACGGCATAGGCCTCGTCGGCGATCTTGTTCGGCGCGCCGTCCACGAAGGTCACCTGGCCGTCGGCCAGCGGCGGCGGCATCGAGATGTCCCAGCCGATGAAATACGGATTGAAGTACTTGTTCGCCGTGACGGCGAAGCCCTTGGGCGGCGTCTCGTGGAAGCCGGTCATCAGCGAGTAGATGTAGTTCGGGCCGCCGGCACGCGCCTTCTCGATCAGCGAGAGGTCGGGCGGCAACGCACCGCCATTGGCGGCACGGGCCGCTTCCTCGTTCGGGAAGGGCGGCGGGAAGGTGTCGGCCGGCGTGCCGGCACGGGTCAGGGGATTGCCCTTGTCGTCGACCGTGTCGCCCTTGTCGTCGGGGCCGGCGAGCACCTTGTACGAGCCGGCGATCGCCTTCATCTGCGCGTCGCTGAAGCCGGGGCCGCCCGGCTCCGACAGGGTGTGGAAGGCGACGCGGTTCAGGCTGTGACAGGCCGAGCAGACTTCCTTGTAGACCTGGAAGCCGTGCTGCAGGTCGGCCTCGTTGTACTTGCCGAACGGGCCTTCGAACGACCAGCCCTGAGGCGGGGTCTTGAGCGGATACGGATCGCCGTCCGCCGCCAGCGCGGGCGAAGCGGCGGAGAGAGCCAGGATAAGGCCGGCTGCGAGCGCGAAGCGCATGGAAGTCCTCACTCGGCGGGTGCGGGGGCGGCGCCCAGCACGGATTTGGCGATGGAGTCGGGAAGCGGCCTCGGCGTCTCGATCAGGCCGATCAGCGGCATGAGCACCCAGAAGAAGCCGTAGTAATAGGCCGTGCCGAGGCGGGCGACCCAGACCAGCGGAATGCCGACGACCGCGGCATCGACGCCCTGCGAGCCGCAATAGCCGAGCACGAGGCAGTCGACCACAAACAGCCAGAAGAACTGCTTCATCAGGGGGCGGAAACGGTTGGAGCGCACCTTCGACGTGTCGAGCCAGGGGATGAAGGCGAGCGTCACGATGGCGCCGCCCAGCACCAGCACGCCGATCAGCTTCTGCGGGATCGAGCGGAGCATCGCGTAGAACGGCAAGAGGTACCATTCGGGCACGATGTCGGCCGGCGTCACCAGCGGATTGGCCGGGATGTAATTGTCCGGATTGCCGACGAAGTCGGGCGCGAAGAACACCAGCACGGCGAACAGGATCGCGAAGAGACCGACATAGAACGCGTCCTTCGCGGTGTAGTAGGGGTGGAAGGGCACGGTGTCCTGCGGCCCCTTCACGTCGATGCCCAGCGGGTTGTTGTTGCCCGGCACGTGCAGCGCCCAGATGTGCAGCCCGACCACCGCCGCGATGATGAAGGGCAGGAGGTAGTGCAGCGAGAAGAAGCGGTTCAGCGTCGGGCCGCCGACCGCGAAATCGCCCCACAGCCAGGTGGCGATGTGGCTGCCGACCTTGAGCCCACCCGTGACCTGGTCGAGCGAGGAGAACAGGTTGGTGATGACGGTGGCGGCCCAGAACGACATCTGACCCCAGGGCAGCACGTAACCCATGAACGCGGTCATCACCATCAGCAGATAGATGATCACGCCGAGGATCCAGAGGATCTCGCGCGGCGCCTTGTAGGAGCCGTAATAAAGGCCGCGGAACATGTGGACATAGACCGCGAGGAAGAACATCGAGGCGCCGTTGGCGTGCACATAGCGCAGCAGCCAGCCGTAATTCACGTCGCGCATAATGCTCTCGACGCTGTCGAAGGCCGCGCTCGAACCGGGGACGGCGGCGACATTGGCGCTGGGATCGAAATGCATCGCCAGCACGATGCCGGTGACGATCTGCACGCCGAGGCAGAAGGTGAGGATGGCGCCGAAGGCGTACCAGAAGTTCAGGTTCCTGGGCGTCGGGAAGGTCAGCATGGTGTCGTGGCTGAGGCGCAGGATCGGCAGCCGCGCGTCGAGCCAGCGGGTGAAGCCCGTTTGAGGCACGTAAGTCGATGGACCGGACATCTGGATGCTCCTCAACCGACTTTGACGCGGGTGGGCGAGAGGAAGGAATAGACGGGGATTTCGAGGTTCTGCGGCGCCGGGCCTTTGCGCACCCGTCCGGCGACGTCGTACTGCGAACCGTGGCAATGGCAAAGCCAGCCGCCGAAATCGCCTTCATAGGCCGTCGGCGTGCAGCCCAGATGGGTGCAGACGCCCGAGACCACCAGCCATTCGGGATGGGTCTCACGGTTGGCGTCGGTCGCCGGGGCGTCCTCGGGCAGGTTGAGGTTGCGGGCGATGGGGTCGATCAGCTCCGACACCGGAACCGCCTTGGCCGTCGCGATCTCGGCCGGGCTGCGGCGGCGCACGAAGAGCGGGTGGCCGCGGAATTTGAACGTGACCGACTGGCCGACCTGGATCGGCGTCAGGTCGATCTCGATGGAGGCGAGCGCCAGGACGGCGGAGCTCGGGTTCATCTGGTCGATCAGCGGCCAGGCGACAGCGGCGGCGCCAACGGCGGCGACGGAGGCCGTGGCGATGTAGAGGAAGTCGCGCCGCGTCGGTTCGGCGGTCGTCGTGGTGGCCAAGGCTTCACCTTTATCAATCGTTCGAGACGCTCCGGGCGGCGGGAAACCGCGTGCGCACCACCCCCGGGACTCTCAAGCGCGCGCCGCTTTGCGGGGGTAAAATAGAGAGACGGATTTGGTGGGTCTTGCGGCACGATGACGCAGAAAATGCCGGAGATTCACAGACTTGGCACGAAGCGACGCATCAGCATTCGAGCACGCTTACATGTCCTTGCTTCGCATAGGCCAGCATTGCGCGATCGCGCGTCACCACCGTGTAGCCGAATTCGCGCGCTGTCGCGGCAATGATCCTGTCGGCAGGATCGCGATTGAGCTTGCCTGGAAGTTTCCAGGAATCGAGCAGAACCCTTGCAGGTAGGTCGGCCAGGGCAATTCCCGGAAGGCTTGTGACGCGCTTCAGCCAGCCTTCCACGGAATATGTCGAGCGAAATCTGCCCGATACCGACAGCAAGCCGATTTCCCAAGCCGTGAACGGCGAAACAAAAGTGGTGCGGCCGGCACGATAGGAAGCCGCGAGAGCTTCCGCAGCATTGGGGCGCAACGCGCCGTCGACTAACCACATCGCGGCGCAGGTATCGAGCAGGAAAGGGAAGGTCATTTGGCATCGCCGGGAAACATGCGATCGAACTTCGCGAGTACCTCGCTCTCGATCTCATTCCACTCTTCGTCCGTGTAGACCGGCTTGGTGATGTCATAGCCGGGCTCGATCGTAAAAGTCCCTTTCATCGCGCCAAACGCCGGGTGATGCGTTGCGTTCATATCAGCCTCCATTGCGGACCTGAATTCTGCCGGTTCCTCGCGCAAGCCGCCCCCGCGGGCAATCCGCCCGGATGCGCGCCGGAAGACGACGGTCTTGCCTTTCCGATCCAGATTCGCGGTGACGAACCCGGCGTCGAGCCACGCCTTTGCCTGCGAGTGACCGGTCGCGTTGTTCGACCACCACTCGTTTCGCCGAATTGCCGACGCCGGCAATTCCGCGCCGATGATTCGTTCTATGTCCTCGAACGTCAGCGCCACGACATCCTCCGTTTGACGGGACAGATAGTTCTGGAGAGGCTCATAGGTCAGCATAGTTCCTGTGTTCCTAATTTGCAGGAATAAACCTAAGGAATAAATAGGAACTTGTCAAGGATGCGTCTCGTCCTGTTCGAGCCCGATATTCCGCAGAACGCCGGCAGTTTGCTGCGGCTGGGCGCCTGCCTGGGCATCGCGGTGGATATCGTCGAGCCTTGCGGCTTCGTGCTCGGCGAGGCGCGGATGCGGCGGGCGGGGATGGATTACCTGGAACAGGCCGACATGGTCCGGCATGCCTCCTGGGCGACGTATCTGGCGCAGCACAAGACGGGACGGATCGTGCTGCTGACGTCCAAGGGTGCCCTGCCGTACACGGACTTCGCTTTCGCGGCCGACGACAGCATCCTGCTGGGGCGCGAGAGCGCCGGCGTGCCCGATTTCGTGCACGACCGGGCCGACGCCCGCTTGCGCATTCCGATGAAATCGGGCTTGCGTTCGATCAACGTGGCGCAGGCCGGCGCGATGGTATTGGGCGAGGCGATGCGACAGACAGGGTTGTTTCCATGACGACACAGGATCCCAGGAACGAGCGGAAGGCCCAGGCGCGGGCCTGGTTCGAATCCCTGCGCGACCGCCTCTGCGCCGATTTCGAGCGGATCGAGGAAGAGCATGCCGGTCCGCTTTCCGACCGGCCGCCGGGGAAGTTCGAGCGCAAGGCGTGGTCCCGGCCCGGCGAGGACGGCGCCGATGCCGGCGGCGGCGTGATGAGCGTCATGAAGGGGCGGGTTTTCGAGAAGGTCGGCGTCAATGTTTCGACCGTGTACGGAAAATTCTCGCCCGAATTCGCCAAGACGATCCCGGGGGCGCAGGAGGATCCGCGCTTCTGGTCGTCGGGCATCTCGCTGATCGCGCATATGCAGAACCCGCACGTGCCGGCGGTGCACATGAACACCCGCCATATGGTGACCACGACGTCGTGGTGGGGCGGCGGCGCCGACCTGACGCCGATGTTTCCCAATGAAGCGGATGCCGCCGATTTCCATGCTGCGCTGCGGCAGGCCTGCGATGCGCACGATCCGAACTATTACGCGCGTTTCAAGAAATGGTGCGACGAATATTTCTACCTGCCGCACCGCGGCGAACCGCGCGGAGCGGGCGGAATCTTCTACGACCGGCTCGACAGCGGCGATTGGGACAAGGATTTCGCCTTTACCCGCGACGTGGGACTCGCATTTGCCACGATCTATCCCCAGATCGTACGCAGGCGAATGGAGCTGGCCTGGACCACGGCGGACCGCGATCACCAGCTCATCCGCCGCGGTCGCTACGTGGAATTCAATCTTTTGTGGGACCGTGGCACGCAATTCGGCCTGAAGACCGGCGGGAATATCGACGCCATCCTGGTTTCGATGCCGCCGGAAGCCCGCTGGCCCTGATCCTTATCTTTCGACGAGGTGCGTTGTTTTGGAGCTTTCGTTCAGTCACGCCTCCCTGTTCGCGCTCCTGCAAGTCGTCCTGATCGACATCGTGCTGGCCGGCGACAATGCGCTCGTCATCGGCATGGCGGCGGCCCGCGTGCCGCAGGTGGTGCGCCGCAAGGTGATCTTCTGGGGCCTGGTCGCCGCGGTGGTGCTGCGAGTCTTCCTGGCCTCCATCACCGTCGAACTGCTCGATATCATCGGGCTGATGTTCGCGGGCGGCATCCTGCTCCTGTGGGTGTGCTGGAAGCTCTATCGCGACATCCGCGACGCGGCCGAGGAGCGCCATTCGCTTGAGACGCTCAAGACCGATCCGGGCAAGCTCGGCGGGCCCTACAGCACAGAGGCGAGCGCGGCGATGGTGCGCCGCGCGATCGTGCAGATCGCGGCCGCCGATCTGTCCATGTCGCTCGACAACGTGCTGGCGGTCGCCGGCGCGGCACAGAAGAACTATGCGGTGCTGGCGGTCGGCCTGATGCTGTCGATCGGGCTGATGGGCATCGCGGCCAGCGTGATCGCCAAGGCGCTCGGCCGCTATCCGTGGATCAGCTATGCCGGGCTGTTCATCGTGCTCTATGTCGCGATCAAGATGGTCTGGCAGGGCGGCTGGATGCTGGTCGAGGGAACGACCGGCTAGCCGAGCCGCAGGAGCACCGCGGTCGCATCGTCGCTTTTCTTGAAGCGCGGGAATTTGTGGCCTTCGGCATCGGCCTCTTCGGCGGCACGCAGCTCCTCGGCCAGCGCGGCAAGGCCCTTGTCCAGGGCCTTGGCCATCAGCGAATCCACCGTGTGGGCGCCGTAGTCCGTCGTCAGCGCCAGGAAGCCGTCGGAGGCGAGCAGCAGGCTCGAACCCGCCGGGGCCGCCACATGCCTGCTCGCGACATGGCCGGCGGCGCGTTCGTCGGGGCTGAAGGCCCAATGGCTGCCGCTGTTGAGCCGGTCGCGCGCCTTGCGCAGCGAGGGCAGATATTCGGGACGGTTGGCGCCGGAGGCGGGCGAGAGGTTCTTCTCCTTGGCGAGGCGCGCGACATGGGCGGATTCCTGCGCCTTCTTGGCGAAGGATTCGCCCAGGACCTCGACCTTTTCGCCGGGCCGCAGCAGAAGGCCGGCACAGTCGCCGTACCACAGGAAATCGAAGCCGCCGGTCGCCTCGGCGGCGAAGGCCATGGAGGCGAAGGGCATCTCCCACATCGCTTCCGGCGCGCGGCGGCGCAGCGCGATGAACGACTTCTCCGCGTCGGCGAGCGTGTGGCGCAGTGCGTCCTTGGGCGCGTCGCCGTCGCGGCAATGCGCCATCAACCGGCGCGCGCCGAAATGCGCGATCCAGGCGGCGTCGCTGTCGCCGGGCATCAGGGGATCGCCGAGGCTGGTGGCGCCGTCGAGGACCACGGCGGCGGTGTCCGCATGGCCGAAGGAGTCGTCGTTCGGCTTATAGGGATCGCCGGGAAGGGAGATCGTGTCGAGGATTTGGAAGGGCATCAGTATACCATGGCCTGAACCACCGCCTTCAGGCGTTCGGCGAGGGAGAACTCGTCCTCGATGAAGTCGGCGTCGACCCACCAGTCTTCGACCTCCTCCAGGATGCGGCCGACCAGCGGGCCTTCGGGCACGCCGGCCAGCATCACCTCGCGGCCCGTCAGCGGGAAGCGCGGACGCGCCCAGGCGTCGGCGACGGCGAGCAGCATGCGCCACTGAATGGCGTTCGACTCCTTGGGATCCTCCGCCCATTTGAGGAAGACGCGGTCCTTGAACGGCCCGGCGCCCAGCCGGTAGAGCAGCTTGCGCATCTCCTTCACCGACAGATAGGAGACGATCTTCTCGCGCGCGCCGGCGATGTCGGCGAGGCGGTCGGCGTCGGCGTTCGATAGCCGCCATTCCTTGGCGACGGCGCGCGCCTCGGCGGCCTCGGCCGGCAGCAGCGCGGCAAGGCGCAGGATCGCGTCGGGCGTGAAGAAGGCTTCGGCGTCGATCCGCACCAGGCGTTCGAGGCGGTGGACGTTCAGATTGCCGATCAGGATATCCGCCAGGATGCCGCTCGCCGCCATCTGGCGCAGCGCGGGCACCGGATCGTCGGCTTCCAGCAGGCGCAGCATCTCCTTCGAGACGCGCTCGCCGGCGAGCATGGTGAGACCGCCTTTCTCCGCGGCGGCGGCATGCAGGGCGTCCGAGTCGATGGGCCCCTTGCCGTACCAGGCATGGAAGCGGAAGAGGCGCAGGATGCGTAGGTAATCCTCTCGGATGCGGCGCGCGGCATCGCCGACAAAGCGAACGCGACGGGCCTCGAGATCGGCGATGCCGCCAACCGTGTCGAGGATCGCGCCATCGGCATCGGCATAGAGCGCGTTCATGGTGAAGTCGCGGCGCTGCGCGTCTTCCGCCCAATCGGTCGTGAACGCCACCACGGCGCGGCGGCCGTCGGTCGCGACGTCGCGGCGCAGTGTCGTCACCTCGAAGGGCTTGCCGTTCGCAACCGCCGTCACCGTGCCGTGCTCGATCCCGGTCGGCACCGCGCCGAGGCCGGCTTTCTTCAGCCGCGCCGTCACATCGTCGGGCAGGAGCGGCGTCGCGATGTCGATATCGGCGACCGGCTTTCCGAGCAGCGCATTGCGCACCGCGCCGCCGACGAACCGGCCCTGCCCGCCGAGCGCATCGAGCACGGCGCGCGTTTCGCGCGCGGTCATCCAGGGATGGCGTTTGGGGTCGAGCTTCACTTCGTCTTCTCCGGTGCCGGCGCAACATAGCCCGGAACGATCTTGCCGTTCACCACATGCGGCGCGACATAGAGGCCGGTGATCGGCTCGCCTTCGAGGAAGCCGACCACGAGAAAGCTGAGCGCCACCAGCGACAATCCGGCGATGGTCAGCCAGGTCCAGGGCGTCACGGGCCGGTTCACGGGCGGGCGCAGGCGCAGCAGCAGCAGATAGGCGCCATAGAGCAGGAACGGAACCGCGAAGAGCAGGATGCGCTCGAGAATGGAACGGGTCATGGCGCGGTGATCCGCTCGGCGAAATCGATCAGCATGGCCGCGGTCGCGCCCCAGATGTAGTGGCCTTCGTAGGTGAAGGCGTTGAAGGTCCGCATGCGGCCCTGGAATTCGCGGGTCTGCTTCTGGCGGTTGGCGGGATCGAGCAGGAAGTCGAGCGGCACTTCGAAGATGCTGGCGACCTCGCTGGCGTCCGGCGCAAGCGCGAAGCCTTCGCTCAGGATGCCGACGACGGGCAGGATGGCGAAACCGGTGCCGGTCTCATAGGCGTCGAGGAAGCCCGCCACGGTGACGAAGGCGGGTTCGATGCCGGTCTCCTCCTGCGTCTCGCGCAGGGCCGTTTCGACGAGGGATATGTCCTTCGGTTCGACGCGCCCGCCGGGAAAGGCGACCTGCCCGGCGTGCCGGGTGAGGCTGTCGGTGCGCTGGGTCAGGAGCACATGCGGCTCGCGGTGCAGGATGAGCGGCAGCAGCACCGCGGCGGGCGTGAGATCGGGCGTCTTCGCCGGGCGGTTCTGCGGATTGAGGTCGTAGTCGCCGCGCGTCGGCATCAGCGGCAGCAGCGGCGGTTCGTGCAGCAGGCGCGAGCGCAAAAGATCGATGCCGCCGCAGACGATGCGCCGGCCGATGGCGGCGGGAGATTCCTCCGGCGCGCTCATTCGGGACGGCCGAGGGGATAAAAGACGCCGCTGCTCCACACGCCGAGCGTGCCGCGATGTTCGCCTTCGCCGGGGACGGCGAGATCGGCGAGCTGGTAGAATACCGGCCGCGCGATGCGTGCCTCCAGCCCTTTGCGGACATGGACGTAGGGCGCGGGTTCGCCCGTCGCCGGATCGGTCTCGACGCGGATGGGATTGGCGGGGCCGGCAACGGTCTCATCGCCGACATTCGTCGTGAAGACGAGTTTCTGGTCGCGGCCTTCGCCCTCGACGTCCAGCAGCACGGCAAGAAACGGCGCATCCTCGACCACGATGCGCATTTTCTCGGCCGGGGTGACGAGGACGAAGCCGTCGGGGTCGCGGCGCAATATGGTCGAAAAAAGGCGCACCAATTCCCTGCGGCCGATGGGACTGCCTTCGTGATGCCAGGTGCCGTCGCGCGCGATGCGGATGTCGATGTCGCCGCAATGGGCCGGGTTCCACGTCTCCACGGGCGGCAGGCCGCGGCCGGCGGCGGCGTCGCGCTGCAGGCTTGCGAGGCCGAGGGGGAAGCTGCTCATGTCGATCGGACCACGTCCTTCACAGCCCTGTGCGGACCGGGTGTTTTCCTTGTTGCGCCTGCATCGCCGGGGTAGATAGGTCCGGTCCCGGCGCACCCGGAAGATAAGGTGCGGTCCGTGGACCGGCAACCAAGCATCCGGACCCCCTTCATGAACGATACCGTGGCTGAGAGTTCTGGCGCCGCCGCCCATCTGGAGCGCGCCGCGGCCACGCTGGCCAAGGTGCGCGAGGCGGTCGGGCGGGCGATCTTCGGCCAAGATGCGGTGATCGAGCAGACGCTGGTGACGCTCCTGGCCGGCGGGCACGGCCTTCTGATCGGCGTGCCGGGCCTCGCCAAGACCAAGCTGGTCGAGACGCTGGGCATCGTGCTCGGCCTGGACTGGAAACGCATCCAGTTCACCCCGGACCTGATGCCGACCGACATCATCGGCTCCGAAGTCCTGGAAGAGGCCGGCGGCAAGCGCAGCTTCCGCTTCATCGCGGGTCCGGTGTTCACCCAATTGCTGATGGCCGACGAGATCAACCGCGCCAGCCCGCGTACCCAATCGGCGCTGCTGCAGGCGATGCAGGAGCGGCACGTCACGGTGGCCGGCCAGCGCTACGACCTGCCCAAGCCGTTCCATGTGCTGGCGACGCAGAACCCGCTGGAGCAGGAAGGCACCTATCCCCTGCCCGAGGCACAGCTCGACCGGTTCCTGTTGCAGATCGACATCGGCTATCCCGACAAGGAGGCCGAGCGGCGCATGCTGGCGGCCACGACCTTCGGCGAGGAGGAGAAGCCGGTCGCGGTGTGCAGCGCCGCCGACCTGATGCTGGCGCAGCAGATCGTGCGGCACATCCCGGTCGGCGAGAAGGTCGTCGACGCGATCCTGAAGCTGGTGCGCGCGGCACGGCCCGGCGAAGAAGGGCCCAAGGACGTCCGCGACGCCGTGGCCTGGGGTCCGGGTCCGCGCGCGAGCCAGGCCTTCATGCTGGCGGTGCGGGCGCGGGCGCTGATCGAGGGACGGCTGGCGCCGTCGACCGACGACGTCGAGGCCCTGGCGCAGCCGGTGCTGCGCCATCGCATGGCGCTCACCTTCCCGGCGCGCGCCGAAGGCATGACGGTGACCTCCGTCATCGAAAGGCTCAGCCGGAGCATTCTTTGAGTTCGAATCTCCAATATGAAGCCGAGGCGCTCGGCGCCGGCCTGCCGCCGCTCCTGCTCGACGCCGAGCGGCTGGCCGCGGCGGTGAGTCTCGGCGTGCACGGACGGCGCAAGGCCGGCATGGGCGAGAGCTTCTGGCAGTTCCGCCGCTATACGCCGGAGGACGCAGCGAGCGCGATCGACTGGCGGCAATCGGCCAAGTCGCAGCATCTCTTCGTGCGCGAGCGCGAATGGGAGGCGGCGCAGTCGGTGTGGTTCTGGTGCGATGCCTCGGCCGGCATGCAATTCGCATCGGCCAAGACCACCAAGGCGGAGCGGGCCAAGCTGCTCGGCCTGGCGCTGGCGTCGCTGCTGGTGCGCGGCGGCGAGCGCGTAGCGCTCTATGGCGACGGACACGCGCCGGCCAGTTCGCGCGCGGCGCTCCGGCGGATCGGGCACACGCTGCTGGACGGACCGGACCGCGACATCGCGCTGCCGCCCGACGCGGCGATCACCAAGAACGCGCAATTCGTCTGGTTCTCCGACTTTCTCTCGCCGCTGATCGATATCGAGGCGACGCTCAGGCGGCTGTCGCATTCGGCGGTGACGGGACAGGTGGTGCACATCATCGATCCGGCGGAAGAGGATTTTCCCTATGCCGGGCGCGTGCGCTTCGAGGACACGAAGGGCGACTTGAGCGAAACGATCGGCCGCGCCGAGACGGTGGCAGGCGCCTATCGCGCGCGGTTCAAGGCACATGCCGAGACCTTGGGCGCGCTGGCGCGGCGGCTGGGCTGGTCCTATATCGCGCACCGCACGGACAAGCCGCCGCAGACCGCGCTGATCGCGCTCTATGCCGACATGAGCGGCACCTGACGTGGCCGGATTGCTCGCGGGATTGAGTTTCGGCGCGCCCTTCATCCTCGGCGCCCTGATCGTGCTGCCGGCGGTGTGGTGGCTGCTGCGCGTGACGCCGCCCCTGCCGCGAAGGCTGGTATTCCCGCCGCTGCGGTTGCTTCTGGGATTGTCCGGAAAGGAAGAGACGCCGGCGCGGACGCCCTGGTGGCTGCTGCTGCTGCGCCTGATCGCGGCGGCCTGCGTGATCGTGGCGCTCGCCGAGCCCCTGTTCGGCAAGGGCCCGACCGTCGCCGGAACCGGACCCGTCGTGCTGGTGGTCGACAATGGCTGGACCTCGGCCGCGAATTGGGACGCGCGGCAGGCGGTGATCGCGGACGTGCTGCGCAGCGCGACGCAGCAGAGGCGCGCCGTCGCCATCGTGCCGACCGCCGACATTCCCGATGTGAGCCTGATGGATGCGGGACGCGCGGCGCGCATCGCGCAGGCGCTGGTGCCGCAGCCCTGGTTGCCGGACCGCCGTCGCGCCGCGGCCGCGATCGCCAGAGCGAAGTTCGCGGCGCCGCCGCAGATCCTGTGGCTGAGCGACGGGATCGAGGACGGCACGGCGGGCGCCACCGCCGACGCGCTGGCGAAGGCCGGCGCGCTGACGATCTATGCCGATGCGCCGGGCCAGGGGGCGCTGGCGCTGCTGCCGCCGGCCAACAAGGCGAACGGCTTCGACGTCTCGGTGCTGCGCGCCGACACCGACGGGGCGCGCGGCGGCCGCGTCCAGGCGCTGGGCAGCCATGGCGAGATGCTGGCGGAAGGCGCCTTCCGCTTCGAAGGCGCGCGCGCCAGGGCGGACGCGCATATCAGCCTTCCGCTGGAGGTGCGCAACGAGACGACGCGCATCGCCGTCGCGAACGCGGATTCGGCAGGGGCGGTGCAGCTCCTGGGCGGCGGCGGATCGCGCCGCGCCGTGGGCCTTGTCGCAGCCGACGTCGCCGAGGACACCCAGCCGCTGCTCTCCGACACGTATTATCTGGAGCGCGCGCTGGCGCCCTATGCCGAGGTGCGCAAGGGCACGATCGGCGCCGTGCTGGCGCGCAATGTGTCGGTGCTGATCCTGGCCGATGTCGCACGGGTGACGGGCAGCGACTACGACAAGGTGGCGAAATTCGTCGCCGGCGGCGGGCTCGTGATCCGCTTCGCGGGCGGGCGCATGACCGGCGGCACCGACGACCTGGTGCCGGTGAAGCTGCGGGTCGGCGGGCGCTATCTCGGCGGCGCGCTGGCCTGGGCCGAGCCGCAGAAGCTGGCGCCGTTCTCCGATTCCAGTCCCTTCGCGGGATTGACGATCCCGGCCGACGTATCGGTGACGCGGCAGGTGCTGGCGGAGCCGTCGGTCGAACTGGCGGACCGGAGCTGGGCAAGGCTGGCGGACGGCACGCCGCTTGTCACCGCGGAGAATCGCGGCAAGGGATTCATCGTCCTGTTCCACATCACGGCGGGGCCGAGCTGGTCATCGCTGCCGCTGTCCGGACTTTACGTCGACATGATGCGGCGGCTGCTGGCGCTGTCGGCGGGGGCCAAGGCCAGCGACATGAAGAGCGCCACGACGCTGCCGCCGGTGACGACGCTGGACGGCTTCGGCCGGGCCCGCAAGCCGCCGGCCGAAGTGCTGCCGATCCGCGCCGCCGATCTGGCGAAGACCGTGCCGTCGCCGGTCCACCCGCCGGGGCTCTACGGCGTCGCCGGCACCGAGGATGCGCTGAACGCGGTCAAGGCCGATACGGTGCTGCTGCCTTTCGCCGGCATCGACACCGAGCCCTATCCGCAATCGACGGTGACGGCGCTGGCGCCGTGGTTCCTGGGCGTGGCGCTCGCGCTCCTGTTCCTCGACGCGCTGCTGTCGCTCTGGCTGCGCGGCTATCTTTCGCGGCTGCGGCTGACGCGGATCGCGGCGGTCGCGCTCGCGCTCCTGTTCGCGGTGCGCGGGCACAGCGCGCGCGCGGACGATGCGTTCGACCTGAAAGCCGCGGACGACACGCGGCTCGCCTATGTCGTCACCGGGCTTGCCGATGTCGACGAGATGAGCCGGGCAGGGCTGACCGGCCTTGCGCTGCAATTGCGGGCACGCACCTCTTACGAGCCGCAGGACCCGATGGGCGTCGACGTCGCGAAGGACGACCTGTCGTTCTTCCCCCTGCTCTACTGGCCGATGGACCCGCGCGAGAAGGACCTTTCGCCCGAGGCGCTGTCGAAGATCAGCGACTATATGCGCAACGGCGGGACGATCCTGTTCGACACCCGCGACCTGACGCTGGGCGCGGCGCGTGGCGCGCAGTCGCCGGGGGAGCAGACGCTGCGAAGGCTGGTCGCCAAGCTCGACCTGCCGCCGCTGCAGCCGGTGCCGTCCGATCACGTGCTGACCAAGACGTTCTACATCATCCAGAATTTTCCCGGCCGCTGGGACGGCGGCAAGGTATGGGTCGAGGCGCTGCCGCCGGCCGATCCCAATGCCGGCGCGGCGCCGGCGCGCGGCGGCGACGGCGTCTCGCCGGTGATCATCGGCGGCAATGACTGGGCGGCGGCCTGGGCCGTGCGGCCCGACGGCGCGCCGATGGTCGACGTGGTGCCGGGCGGCGAGCGCCAGCGCGAGATGGCCTATCGCTTCGGCGTCAATCTGGTGATGTATGCCTTCACCGGCAACTACAAGGCCGACATGGTGCATTGGCCGGCACTGCTCAAGCGCATGGGCCGCCAGCCGTGAACCTCAGCATCGACTTCGCGCCGCATGTGCCGCTCGCGCTGTTCTGGGCCGCGGTGGGGATTGCCGTCGCGCTCACGATCCTGTCCTTCGCGCTGCGGGCGCGCGGCGCCTGGGCGCGGGCGCTGGTCTTCGCGGCGCTGATCTTCGTGCTCGCCAATCCGCTCATCGTCAACGAGACGCACAGTCCTCTTCCCGATGTCGCGGCGATCGTGATCGACCGCTCGCAGAGCATGGGCGTGGACGACCGCAAGGCGCAGGAGGACGCGGCGCTGGCCGCGATCAAGAAACAGCTCGCCGGCGACAAGACCCTGGAAATCCGCGAAAGCGTGGTGACGACGACCGCGACGGGCGAGGACAACGGCACGCAGCTTTTCGCCGGGCTCAATGCCGCGCTCGCCGACGTGCCGCCGGAACGGATCGCAGGCGCGATCCTGATCACCGACGGCGAGGTGCACGACGCGCCGGCGCCGGACAAGCTCGCCGTCCATGCGCCGATCCATGCCCTGATCGCCGGGCGGCGCGGCGAGAAGGACCGCAAGCTCACCATCGTGAACGCGGCGCGCTTCGCCATCGTCGCGCAGAGCGCCCCGATGGTGGTGCGGGTCGACGATTTCGGCTCCGGCGGCGGCGGAACGGCGGGGATCGTGCTGCGCATCGACGGGACGACGCTGGGAACGCAGACCGTGCCGGTCGGGCGCAACGCGACGCTGCAGATCCCGGTCCGCCACGGCGGCGAGAACGTCGTGGAGGTCGAGGCCGAGCCGGGGCCGGCGGAACTGACGCTGCAGAACAACCGCGCCGTCGTCACCGTGTCGGGCGTGCGCGACCGGCTGCGCGTGCTGCTGGTCAGCGGCGAGCCGCATGCGGGCGAGCGGGTGTGGCGCAATCTTTTGAAGTCCGACCCGTCGGTCGACCTGATCCACTTCACGATCCTGCGGCCGCCCTCGAAACAGGACCCGACGATCCCGGTCAACGAGCTGTCGCTGATCGCCTTTCCGACCCAGGAATTGTTCAGCGAGAAGCTCGACAGTTTCGACCTGGTGATCTTCGACCGCTACAGCGAGCGCGGGATATTGCCGCTGCCCTATTTCGAGAACCTCGCCGACTATGTCGACAATGGCGGGGCGCTGCTGGTGTCGTCGGGGCCGGAATTCGCCGGACCGATGAGCATCTCGCATACGCCGCTCGCCGCCGTGCTGCCGGCGCAGCCGACCGGCGAGATCGTGACGCAAGGCTACAAGCCCGTCGTAACGGCGCAGGGCATGGCGCATCCGGTGACGCGCGACCTGCCCGGCGCCAACACCGAGACGGCGGCCCCGAGCTGGGGCCGCTGGTTCCGCGTCATCGGCGCCAACAAGGTGGGCGGCGAGACGCTGATGAGCGGGCCGGGCGGCCGGCCGCTGCTGGTGCTCGACAAAGTGCGCAAGGGCCGCGTCGCGGAGCTTCTGTCCGACCAGGTCTGGCTGTGGGCGCGCGGCTTCGAGGGCGGCGGGCCGCAGGCCGAATTGCTGCGCCGGCTGGCGCATTGGCTGATGAAGGAGCCGGAGCTGGAAGAGGAGCGCCTGGCCGCGACCATCGCCGACGGCCGCATCGCGGTCGAGCGGCGCACCATGGCGGACCATGCGGCGCCGGTGACGCTGACCTATCCGTCGGGCAAGACCGCGACGCTGACGCTGACCAAGGTCGAGCCCGGCGTGTGGCGCGCCACCGCAAAGGCCGACGAGCTCGGGCTCTACCGGCTGACCGACGGGACGCTGACCGCGGTGGCGGCGGCGGGACCGCTGAACCCGAAAGAGGTCGCCGACATGCGCGCGACGCAGGCGATCCTGTCGCCGATCGCGGATGCGAGCGGCGGCTCAGTGCATTGGCTGAGCGACGGCGTGCCGGATGTGCGCCGCGTCGGCGCCGGCGGCAATGCGGCGGGATCGAACTGGATCGGGCTTCGGGCCAACGGCGCCTATCGCGTGACGAGCGTGGAGCAGCAGCCGCTGCTGCCGGCCTGGCTGGCGCTGCTGTTGCTGCTGGGCACGCTGCTGATCGCGTGGCGGGTCGAGGGGCGATAAAGGCGGCAATATCTGCCGTTATTTCTCTTGAAATCCGGCAGAATATGCCGTAATATCCTTTACGATGCCGACGCTTTCGCGCTTCGCGAATTTCGAGATCGACATGTATTTCGAAGATCACAACCCGCCCCATGTCCATGTGGTCGGGCGGGAATTCGAGATGCTCGTGGCGATCCGGGACGGTGCCGTTCTGGCAGGTGCCGCGCCGCCGCGGGCATGACGAACGGCGATGACGTGGATCGCGGACAACCGCGAGACGCTGTTGCGAAAATGGGACGAGCTGCATTGACGAAGAGCAAGAACCTGGCCCGCGTAAGGGCCGTGGAAGCCGCGAAGGAACCGCTGTCGCTGCGCGTGACCTGGGACGACGGCACGAAATCGCGCGTCGACCTGACCGGCCTGGTGCACAGCTCGCGGCATTTCGCGGGCTTCGCCGAGGACCAGGCCGCGTTCCGCCGGGTAAAGCCGGTCGGCCATGGCTCCGGCATCGGCTGGGACAATGGCCTGGACTATAGCGCGGCGACGCTGCGGACCCTGTCCGAGCAGCAACAGGCGCAGTCCGGAAAGCATCTCATCGCTTTCGAGCAAAAGCATGATCTGAACACGGCCGAAACGGCAGCACTGCTGCATGTGGCCGAAAGGACCATTCGTGCTTATCGCAATGCCGATGCGCTGCCGGAGACCGTCTCCATCGCGCTTCGGGCGCTCGACAGCGATCCGACCGTCTTTGCGGCACACTACCGGCCCGTCACGCGCCGTGGGCGCGGCCGGCCGAAGAAGGTCGCGGCCGAATAGCTACCCCACCCCCGCGCCGTCGGCACAGACGGTGTCGTCGAGCCGGGCGCGGCGAACCTCGCCCGACAGCGTCAGCGCGGCACCCGCCTTCAGCGACAATCCCAGAATCCGCGACTGGTCCACCGGTCCCGGAAAGCGGATGCGACCCGGCGGAAGCTTCGAGAAGCCGACGCGCGCGTAATAAGGCTCGTCGCCCACCAGGACCACGACTTCGAAGCCGGCGGCGCGCGCCGCTTCGAGGCCGCGCTCCATCAGCGCCACGCCGATGCCGCGGCCGCGCTGGTCCGCCGTAACGGCAAGCGGGCCGAGCATCAGCGCCTTGTGGCCGCCGATCATCACCGGCCAGAAGCGCACGGAACCGCGCAACTGCGCGTCCTCGATGGCGACGAAGGCCAGCGACGCGACCTGCGACACGCCTTCCCTCAGGCGATAGGCGGATTTCGCGAAGCGGCCCGGACCGAACGCCGCCTCGTTCAGCGCCTCGACCAGGGGCGCGTCCTCGGGCCGCTCCGGCCGGATCGTCCAACGGGGTTCGCTTGCGTCGCTCAAGCCGGGCTCGGTAGTCTTGGGGTTCACGGAAATTCCGGCGGAGGAAGCACATGGGCGTACTCGATGGCAAGGTCGTTCTGGTGACGGGCGGCGCCAACGGCATCGGCAAGGAATGCGCGCTGCTCGCGGCGAAGGAAGGCGCGGCGGTCGTCGTCAACGACCTCGGCGGCGCGGTCGCGGGCGGCGACGAAGGCTCGGCCGGGCCCGCCGAACAGGTCGCGCAGGAGATCCGCAAGAGCGGCGGGCGCGCCGTGTCGAACTCCGACAGCGTGACCGACCGCAAGGGCGTCGCGCACATGATCGAACAGGCGATGGACGAATTCAAAGGCCTGCACGCGGTGATCAATCCCGCCGGCATCCTGCGCGACACCATGTTCCACAAGATGAGCGACGCCGACTGGGACATGGTGGTCGATGTCCACCTGAACGGCGCCTATAACGTGACGCGCGCCACGATCAATCATTTCCGCGAGCAGAACGAAGGCTCCTATGTCCTGTTCACCTCGACCTCGGGGCTGATCGGCAATATCGGGCAGGCGAACTATGCCGCGGTGAAGATGGGCGTGGTCGGGCTGTCGCGCATCCTCGCGATGGAGGGCGCGGCCAAGAATGTGCGCTCCAACACCATCGCGCCTTTCGCCTGGTCGCGCATGATCGCCACCATCCCGGTGAAGGACGAAGCCTCGGCCAAGCGCGTCGAGCGCATGAAGAACTATATGCGCGCCGACCAGGTGGCGCAGCTTGCCGTCTCGCTCGCCTCGCCGGGGTGCAAGGACGTCAGCGGCCAGATCTTCACCGCGCGCGGCAACGAGATCTTCCTGATGAGCCAGCCGCGCCCGGTGCGCGGCCTGGGCAAGATCGAGGGCTGGACGCCGGCGACCATCGCCGAGCACTGCATGGCGGCGATGAAGCCGAGCTTCACCGACCTTCTGCCGACCACGGGCACGTTCGGCTGGGATCCGGTGTAGCGACGTCTGCGGCGCTGTCATCCCGGCCGAGCGTCGCGAAGCAATTTCGGAGGAGGGTGAGGTGACCGTACCGACCCTTCCCCCGAAAAATTCTTCGCTGCGCTGCGAATTTTTCGACCCTCCCTCAAGGGGAGGGTAGGACGCGGCGCTTGTCGCGACGCAGGACATAACGGCCAAACGGAGGAAGTCATGGGCATCTTGGCGGGCAAGGTCGTCTGGGTCACCGGCGGCGGCAACGGGATCGGCAGGGACACGGCGCTGATCGCCGCCAAGGAAGGCGCGGCCGTGGTCGTCAACGATCTGGGCGGCGGCTTCAAGGGCGACGCGACCGACCAGGGCTCCGCCTCGCCGGCCGAGCAGGTGGCGGCCGAAATCCGCGCCGGCGGCGGCCGGGCGTTTTCCAACTCCGACAGCGTGACGTCGCTTTCCGCGATGGAAGCCTTGCGCGACCGGACGCTGACGGAGTTCGGCGGGCTGCACGGCGTGATCAATCCCGCCGGCATCCTGCGCGACGCCATGTTTCACAAGATGACCGAATTCGACTGGGACAAGGTGATCGAGGTCCATCTCAGAGGCTCCTTCAACGTCTGCCGCGCCACGATCGAGCATTTCCGCGAACAGCAGGCCGGCGCCTATGCGCTGTTCACGTCGACCTCGGGCCTGATCGGCAATATCGGCCAGGCGAATTACGCGGCGGCGAAGCTCGGCATCATGGGATTGTCGCGCGTCGTCGCGATGGAAGGCGCGCGATACGGCGTGCGCTCGAACATCATCGCCCCGGTCGCCTGGACGCGCATGACCCAGTCGATACCGATCCGCGACGAGGCGCAGGCCAAGCGGCGCGAAGCGATGGCGCAAACCATCCGCCCCGATCAGCCGGCGAAGCTCGCCGTGGCCCTGGTGTCGGACCTCGCCGGGCAAGTCTCGGGGCAGATCTTCGGCGCCCGCGGCGACACGATCGAGCTCTACAGCCAGCCGCGCGCGATCCTGAACCTGACCAGGGACGGCGGCTGGACGCCGGAAGACATCGCGACGGAGTGCTTCGAGCAGATGAAAGAAAAATTCTTTCCGGTCTCGCCGGCGACAGCGGGCTGATCACCAATATGGGTCGGGCGGCGTCTTGCCGACGAATTCGGCGAGGCGCCGCAGGGTCCCGGGCGAGGTTCCGGGCGGCGGCGCCGCCGGATCGACGAAAATGAGCTCGCGAACCTCGAGGTTGGGCCGAAACTGGACCCGTGCATTCGTCAGGAGATAGAGCGCGATCACGTTGGTCGCCCAACCGGCGGACCGCGTGTAAAGCCCGAAAAACCGAGGCGGATCGCTGTGAACGCTTCCCAACTCCTCGCCGAGTTCCCGCAGCATCGCGGCGACGGCCGGCTCGCCGCGCGCCACCCCGCCGCCGGGAAACGACCAGCCGGGGTGATAGGAGTGGCGCACCAGGCCGACGCGGCCGCTTTCGTCGACCAGAAGACCGTGCGCCCCGAGGGCGACCGGCGCGATCAGCGCCCGGACCGTCGTCGCCAGCGATCCCAAGACGAACTGCCTCACCCGGAGCCCCAGTCGCGAAAGCATGTCGTTCCTCCGAGGGCGGCCTGCGTAACCAATTAATAACCCGCTGTTTCTAACCTGCCGGGACCAAACAAAGCGAAGCCTATATTGACGTTGCTGGGTACATCGTCAGAAAGGGCCGGCCGCATCGCATGCGGCGGCGCGGATTGGTCATGAGTCCATTGCGCGACACGGGGCGGTAGCCATGTCCGGGGGGGCATTCGATCACCTGAAGGCGCTGGTCGTCGAAGACAACCAGCATATGCGCATGCTGCTGCGCTCGCTGCTGAACGCGCTCGGCATCGACACGGTGTTCGAGGCCGCGAACGGCGAGGACGCCCTGGTGCTTCTGCGCGACAAGCAGCCCGACATCATCCTGTCGGACCTGTCGATGACGCCGATGGACGGGCTGGATTTCGCGCGCGGGGTGCGCATGTCCAAGGACAGTCCCAATCCCTATATCCCGATCATCATGGTGACGGGCCACACCGAGCGCCACCGCATCGAGGCGGCGCGCGACGCCGGCGTGACCGAGGTGCTGGCCAAGCCGATCACCGCGGCCAACCTGTTCCAGCGCATCGGGGAGATCCTCGACCGGCCGCGCCCCTTCGTGAAGGCGACGACCGGCTATTTCGGGCCCGACCGACGGCGCCACGCCGTGGAGAACTATGCCGGGCCGTTCCGCCGCCGCGACGATTTCGAGAACGACGTCGCGGTCCGCTGAGGAAAATCATGGCCAGACGCGCCGACGATGCCGGCCCCGCCGGGGACTATCCGCCGCTTCTTTCCGAAGCGGGGCGCAAGCAGGCGATGGCCAAGCTCAAGAGCAGCGAGACGCTCGCCCGGGCGAGCCGCGTCATCGCGCTGAAGACCGCCGAGCTGCGCGGCGCGGTGCTGGCGCTCGTCGATGAGCTGGGCGCCGCGATGCGGGCGCGGGACTGGCCCACAGTGTTCTCCGCGACGCACGAAATCCGCGGCCTCGCCGGCACGGCGGGGCTGGTCGCCACGGGGCGCATCGCCAACGGGCTTTGCCATTATCTCGATTCGATTGCGCAGCTCGGGATCGAGCCCGACGCGGCGGTCGCCGGCCTGCATCTCGACGCGGTGATCCGCTCCGCCCGCACCGAGGACGACGCGGCGCGCCACGGCGACGCCGTGGCGCAGCAATTGGCCGCGCTGGTCGCGCGCAAGCTGGCCGAGGCCAAGGTTTCGGCACGGCGCTGAACCCGGCGCGGGATCGCGCTGGAACAGCATTCAGCGCTTCTTAAGCCCTTTTCTTAATACTAACGGCCTGATTTCTCGTGGGCGGGCCATGCTTCAGATCGGCGGCATCGTAGTTCTCTTCGCATGCGTGTTCGGCGGCTATCTGATGACCGGCGGCTCGCTCGGCGTCGTGTTCGAGGCGCTGCCGCACGAGATGCTCACCATCTTCGGCGCCGCCATCGCGGCGATGCTGATCGCCGGATCGATGTATTCGGTCAAGAAGGTCGCGGGCTCCCTGGGCAAGGTGATCTCCGGGCCGCAATGGAAACCGGGCGACTATCGCGACCTGCTCTGCCTTCTGTTCCTGCTCACCAAGACGATGAAGTCCAAGGGCCTGATCGCGCTGGAAGCGCATATCGAGAAACCCGAAGAATCCTCGATCTTCAAGCGCTATCCGAAGATCATGAAGGACCATTTCGCGCTCGATTTCATCTGCGACACGCTGCGCATGATGACGATGAGCCTGGAGGATCCGCACCAGGTCGAGACCGCGATGGAGAAGCAGCTCGAGAAGCATCATCACGAAGCGCTGGTCGGCGCCAATGCGCTGACCACGATGTCGGACGGCCTGCCGGCGCTCGGCATCGTCGCGGCGGTCTTGGGCGTCATCAAGACGATGGGCGCGATCAGCGAGCCGCCCGAGGTGCTGGGCGGCATGATCGGCTCGGCGCTGGTCGGCACTTTCCTGGGCGTGTTCCTGGCCTATGGCATCGTCGGCCCGATGGGCGCGCGGCTGAAAGCCATCGTCGACGAGGACGCGCAGTTCTATCACGTCATCCGCGACATCCTGGTCGCGCATCTGCACGGCAACGCGGCGCAGGTGTCGGTGGAGATCGGCCGCGGCAGCGTGCCGAGCGAGGCGCAGCCTTCCTTCGCCGAGTTGGAAGAGGCGCTGAACACCATCCCGCCGGACGGCGGCTAAGCCTTCGCGAGCTTGCGCTTTTCGTCCGACAGCGCGACGAAGAAGGTCGCCAGCGCGCCGGCCACGATGCCCAGCGGCAGCGCGGTGAACACGTCGACATCGGTGCCGAACACCACGATCGACGTCACGATCATTCCGGCCAGCTGCGCCACGGTCCTCGGCATCCCACGCGTCCCCCAGTGAACGCACCGAGGCTAGGCGAAGGACGCGGCGAGGTGAAGGAACTGGTGAAGGAAGAGTTAATCCGTCAGCCGCCGAGGTCCTGGCGCTTCTGCAGGTACTCGTCGCGCTGGATTTCGCCCCTGGCGTAGCGCTCTTCCAGGATGCGCCTGGCGCCGGCGCGGCTGTCGGGCGCCGGCTCGTGCCACCACCAGGGATAGCCGTAATAGTAGCGGCGGCGGCCGAAGATCAGCCCGAAGATCAGGATGAGGACCAAAAGGCTCAAAAGGCCGTGGAACGGTCCGAACACCCAGAAGGCGAAAGGCCAGAACAGAAGCGCGTGGAGCATGCCAGCCTCCCCAATGCGACAGCCGAGATATGGGGAGGCCGCGGGGGATTTCCAGAGCAATGCCGATCCGGCCAAATCTCCGCTGTCATGTCCGCGAAGGCGGGCATCCAGCTTGCGGCACTGGATTCCCGCCTTCGCGGGCATGACAACCCGGCTACACCCCGAATTCGATCCCCTGGGCGAGCGGCAAGGCGTTGGAATAATTGATGGTCGCGGTCTGGCGCCGCATATAGGCCTTCCAGGAATCCGAGCCGCTTTCGCGACCGCCGCCGGTCTCCTTCTCGCCGCCGAAGGCGCCGCCGATCTCCGCGCCGGAGGGGCCGATGTTCACATTGGCGATGCCGCAATCGCTGCCGGACGCCGCGAGGAAACGCTCGGCCTCCTGCATGTCCAGGGTGAAGATGCAGGACGACAGGCCCTGCGGCACCGCATTGTGCAGCGCCAGCGCGTCCGCGAATTTCGCATAGCGCATCACATAGAGGATCGGCGCGAAGGTCTCGCGGCACACTGTGGGCGTCTGCGCGGGCATTTCGACGATGGCGGGACGGGTGTAGCGCGCGTCGGGGAATTCGTCCGTCAGCGCGCGGCCGCCGCCGGTAACGCCGCCGCCTTCCGCCTGCGCGGCGGCAAGGGCGCGCTCCATGGCGTCGAACGCCGCCTTGTCGATCAGCGGTCCGACCAGCGTGGCGGGCTCCAGCGGACTGCCGATGGCGAGCTTCGCATAGGCGGATTTCAGTGCCGGAACCAGTTTGTCGTAGACGCTGTCATGCACGAAGAGGCGGCGCAGGCTGGTGCAGCGCTGGCCGGCGGTGCCGACCGCGGCGAACAAGATGGCGCGCACCGCCAGGTCGAGCTTGGCCGAGGGCGCGACGATCATCGCATTGTTGCCGCCGAGCTCCAGGATGGCGCGGCCGAAGCGCGCGGCGACCACGGGCGCCAATTCGCGGCCCATCCGCGTCGAGCCCGTGGCGCTGACGACCGGGATGCGCGCATCCTTCGCCAGCGCCTCGCCGACATCGCGTTCGCCGAGCAGGACCTGGGACAGGTGCGCCGGCGCGTCGCCGAAGCGCTTGGCGGCCCGCGCGAACAGCGCCTGGCAGGCGAGCGCGGTGAGCGGCGTCTTCTCGGACGGCTTCCAGAGCACGCTGTCGCCGCAGACCAGCGCCAGCGCCGCGTTCCACGCCCACACCGCGACCGGGAAATTGAACGCCGAGATCACCGCGACGGGACCGGCGGGGTGCCAGGTCTCCATCATGCGGTGGCCGGGGCGCTCGGACGCGATGGTCAGACCATAAAGCTGGCGCGACAGGCCGACCGCGAAGTCGCAGATGTCGATCATCTCCTGCACTTCGCCCAGGCCCTCCTGGAGGATCTTGCCGGCTTCCAGCGTCACCAGGCGGCCGAGCGCGTCCTTGTTGGCGCGCAGCTCTTCGCCGAACAGGCGGACCAGCTCGCCGCGGCGCGGCGCCGGCACGTCGCGCCAGGCGCGGAAAGCCTCGGCGCTCGCGGCGATCTTGGTTTGGACGGTCCCAGCGTCGTCGAAGGCGACGCGGCCGATCTCCGCCCCGTCGATGGGCGAGCGGACGACATGGTCGCCGGAACTCTCGACGCCGAGAACTTGCAGAACATCGCGCGCGGTCATGAAACCCTCGAAAAACGGGAGAATTGCGGCTCAGTACTCCGCTTTCGCGGCCCGATCAATGCGGCCGGGAAAGCTTGCCTTAACCCGGCCGGCGTAGCCTTGCCGGCCAGCCGAACGGAACCCTCATGACCGCCTTGGACGCCGATACCGTCTCGCGCGCGCAGCCCGGCGCGGCCGCGCCCACGCTCGTGTTTTCCGCGAGCGCCTTCCTGTCGGCGGCCCTTCTGTTCTTCGTCGAGCCGATGTTCTCCAAGATGGTGCTGCCGGTCCTCGGCGGCTCCGCCGCGGTGTGGTCTGTCGCGATGGTGGTGTTCCAGGGCCTTTTGCTGGCCGGCTATGTCTATGCCCATCTGCTGATGCGGCTGCTGCCGCTGCGCCATGCGGCGCTGGTGCATGTCGCGGTGCTGGCGCTCGCGACGCTGCTGCTGCCGATCGCGATCGGCGCCGGCTTCGTCCACCCGCCGCAATCGGGGGTGTCGCTCTGGCTGATCGGGCTGTTCCTCGCCTCCGTCGGGCTGCCCTGTTTCGCGCTGTCGGCCAACGCGCCGCTGCTCCAGGCCTGGCTCGCGCAGACCGGCGCGCCCAATGCGTATCACCTCTACCGCGCCTCCAATCTCGGCTCCTTCGCGGTCCTGCTCGCCTATCCGTTCGCGATCGAGCCGAGCTTCGGCCTGACGCAGCAGTCGCGGCTGTGGAGCATCGGCTATATCGTGCTGGTGTTCGCCATCGCCGCCAGCGGGACGCTGGCGATGCGCCGGAGCGGCGCCGCATCGGCCGCGCCCGCCGCGCGGACGAAGGTCGCGGCGCGCGACAAGCTGTCCTGGGCGGTTCTCGGATTCATTCCGTCCGGATTGCTGGTCGCAGTGACGGCGCATATCGCCACCGACGTCGCCTCGGCGCCGTTCCTGTGGATCATGCCACTGGCGCTCTATCTGCTCACCTTCGTCTTCGCGTTCTCCGACCGGCCGCCGATCGCGCCCCGGCTGATGCTCGCGGCGCAGCCTTTCACCACGGCCCTGCTGATCGTGCTCCTGCTGTGGACGGGACATATCGGCTGGGGGCTGGCGATCTGCGGCCATCTCGCCGCGTTCTTCGTCGCGGCGATGGTGTGCCAGGCGGAGCTCTATCGCCGCCGTCCGGCGCCGGCGCAGATCACGTCGTTCTATGTCTGGATGTCGCTGGGCGGCGTGCTCGGCGGCGCCTTCGCGGCCCTGCTGGCGCCGCAGATCTTCACCACCGTGCTGGAATATCCGCTGCTCGCCGTCGCCGCGCTGCTGGTGCGGCCGAATATGTGGACGACGCCGCGCGCGGCCTGGCTGAAGGACGGTGCGTTCGTGCTCGTGCTGGGCGCGGCGGTCGCGGTTCCGTTTCTCTTCCTCGAGCAGCGCGCCGCCTATTTCGCCGTCGCGGTGATGGCGCTGGCGGTGCTGACGGCGTTCCAGGGCGCCCATCCGGCGCGCCTGATCGGCCTGGCCGCGCTCCTGTTCGCGGTGACCGATCTCTACGACATCTCGCAGAGCGCGGTGTATCGCGGCCGCTCGTTCTACGCGGTCTACCGGGCGGTCGACATCGACGGCGGCAAATATCGCGTGCTGTACCAGGGCACGGTCGCCCATGGCGGCGAGCAGATCCGCGACGATCGGGGCCGGGCGCTGACCGCGCGGCCCGAACCGCTCACCTATTACTATCGCGGCGGCTCCTATGCCGGCGCCATCGAGGCGGTGCGGGCGCGCGCCGGCGGACGGCTGGCGCGGGTCGCGCTGGTCGGGCTCGGCATGGGGGCGCTGTCCTGCGAGAGCGCGCCGGGCGAGCGCTGGACGTTCTACGAACTCGATCCGATGAGCGACACCATCGCGCGCGACCGGAGCCTGTTCCGCTCCTTCTCGACCTGCGCGCCGGGCGCCGCCACGGTGATCGGCGACGGCAGGCTCACCCTGCGCGAGACCGCGCCGGGGATCGACCTGCTGCTGCTCGACATGTTCTCGTCCGACGCGGTGCCCACGCATATGCTGACGCGCGAGGCCTTCGCGCTCTATCGCGCCCGGCTTTCGCCGCACGGCGCCATCGTCGTCAACATCTCCAACAAGAACGTAAGGCTGGCCGAGGTCGTCGCCGCGGCTGCGGCGGAGAACGGCATGATCACGGTCGTGCGGCGCGATCCGGTGCCGACGCCGCATACGCTGCACCTTCAGGCCGAGATCGGGCTCGTCGCCCGTTCGGCCGAAGACCTGAAGGCGCTGAAGCTCGGCCCCGGCTGGCGCGTCGTGATGCCGGCGCAGCGCGCCTGGAGCGACGACTATTCCGACATCTTCCGCGCGATGCTGGCGAAGCTGCGCGAATAGCGGAGCGCTACTGCGCACCGGCGTAGTAGCGGCCGAAGCGGTTGGCGAGGAAGTCCGACAGCTTCGCCTCTTCCTGGCGCACGAAGCCTTTCTGCGGCAGCTTGCCGTCCACCAGCATGTCGCACATGGCGCAGATGCCGGCCGCGGTGGTGATCTGGATCGCGCTCATCAGCCGGCCCCCGACCTCCTGAGCGTAGATCTTCCGGGCATAGCTTTCCTGCGTCAGCCTTCCCTCGCGCAGGCCCGAGACGGTGACGAAGATCAGCACCACGTCCTGATAGGTGATCGGGATCGCGGTCTCCAGCACGTCCTTCAGCACGTCGCGGCGCAGGCCCAGGCGCAGGTCGCGCACCAGCATCTTCACGATGTCTCGGTGGCCGGGATAGCGCACGGTCTTGTAGTTCAGATTCTCGACCTTGCCGTCCAGCGTGTCGCACAGCGTGCCGAGGCCGCCCGAGGTGTTGAACGCCTCGTATTCGGTGCCGTCGAGGGCGAATTCCTCGAGCTCTTCGAGCGCTGGGACCTCGCCCCGGCGGCCGTCGCGGATCGATTCGCAAGGGTTGCAGTATTCGTTGATCAGCCCGTCGGTCGACCAGGTGAGATTGTATTTGAGCGCGTTGGTCGGAAACTCCGGCAGCGCGCCGACGCGCATCTGCACCTCGCGCAGGCTGTCGAATTTCTTGGCGAGGTCGGCGGCGACGATCGAGATGAAGCCGGGGGCGAGGCCGCATTGCGGGATGAACGCCGTGTCGGCGCCCGCGGCAAGGCGGCGGATGGTGCGGGTCGACTCGACGTCCTCGGTCAGGTCGAGATAGTGCGCGCCGGCCGTCTTGGCGGCGTCGGCGACGACGGCGGTCAGATGATAGGGCGTGGCGGAGAGCACGACGTCATGGCCCTTCACCGCGGCCGCGAAGGACGCGGGATCAGCGATCTCGACGACGCGGGTCGTCACGTTCGTCCGCGGCATGCGCGCCAGCGAGGCGGCGTCGCGGTCGGCGACCGTCACGCGATAATCGCCCGTGCCCGACAGAAGCTCGGCGATCGCGATCCCGATCTTGCCGCCGCCGACCAGCATGACGTTTTTCATACGTACCTCCAAAGCCGTCATCGCCCGCGCATGCGGGCGATCCAATCGGCAACGAAAACGGGTCGCCCGGACAGGCCTAGCGACGGCGTGGGCCGGGCGATGACGGAGTTTGAAGGAGGAAAGAGACGTTTCGCAGACGGCAATGCGCCGAGGGTTGCATTTCCTTCCGGCGAATCGCAGGGTTATCCGGCAATTCGCCGGATTTCTCCCATGCGCGAGTCCGATGCCAGGCTGCTCGCCCTGCTGCGCGCCAATGCGCGCGAGCCGACCGCTTCGCTGGCGCGCAAGCTGGGGCTGGCGCGCTCCACCGTGCAGGAGCGCATCGCGCGGCTGGAGCGCGCGGGAACGATCAAGGGCTATACCGTACGCCTCTCCGACGAGGCGGATACGGGCAAGCTGCGCGCCGTGGTGATGATCGCGAGCGATCCTAAGCGCGCCGACCGGGTGGCGGCGGAACTGAAGAAGATGCCGGAGGTTCGCTCCCTTGCGGCGGTGGCGGGCAGCTTCGATTTGATCGCGACCGTGGAGACCGAGACGCCGGCGCGGATCGACGCCCTGCTCGACCGCATCGGCAAGACCGCCGGCGTGGCGCGGACGGTGTCGTCCATCGTGTTGAGCGAGAAATTCAGCCGGTGACTACCCTCGCCTTGAGGGAGGGTAAATCAGACGCCCGTCGTCCTGAGCGTGAATCCGGCGCCGGTGAGCGCGGCGCGGATCTCGTCGGCGTGGCCGCTGTCGCGCGCTTCCACCACCATGCCCAGATAAGCCGACTTGACCGGCATGTCGGTCATCATGCGGTTGTGGCTGACTTCCAGGATGTTGCCGCCGGCGTCGCCGACCAGCGTGGCGACGCGCGCCAGAAGGCCGGGGCGGTCCTCGATCTCGACTTCGAGGCTGAGCAGGCGGCCCTCGCGCGACAGCTCGCGCAGGATGACGTTGGACAGCAGCCGCATGTCGATATTACCGCCCGACAGCACAATGCCGACGCGCTTGCCGTGGAAAAGCTGCTTGTTGTCGAGCACCGCGGCATAGGCCGCCGCGGCGGCGCCCTCGACCACCGTCTTCTCGATCTCGAGCAGCGCGGCCAGGGCCTGTTCGATCTGGGCCTCGTCGACCAGCAGGATGTCGTGGACATGGGCGCGCACGATCTCGCGCGTGATCTTGCCGGGGTCCTTGACCGCGATGCCCTCGGCGATGGTCTGGCCGGCGCTCGGCAGGTTCGCGCTCTTGACGGTGTCGTACATCGAGGGATAGGCGCGGGTCTGCACGCCGTAGATCTGGATCGCGGGATTGATCGCCTTGGCGGCGATGGCGATGCCGGAGATCAGCCCGCCGCCGCCGACCGGCACGACGAGGGTGTCGAGCGGCTCTTCCGCGTCGGCCAGCATCTCGAGCGCCACCGTGCCCTGGCCGGCGATGATCATCGGATCGTCGTAAGGATGGACGAAGGCCAGACCCTGTTCCTTCGCGATGGCGAGGGCGTGAGTGTAGGATTCGCTTAGCGTGGCGCCTTCCAGGATGACATGGGCACCGAAATCCTTGGTGTGCCGGACCTTGGTGAAGGGCGTGCCGAGCGGCATCACGATGGTGACGGGAACGCCGAGCCTTCCGCCGTGATAGGCGACGCCCTGGGCGTGGTTGCCGGCCGACATCGCGATGACGCCGCGCTTGCGCTCCTCCTCGGAGAGCGAGAGCAGCTTGTTCAGCGCGCCGCGCTCCTTGAAGGAGGCGGTGTATTGCAGGTTCTCGAATTTCAGGTGCAGGCCGGCGCCGGCGATGCGCGAGAGCGTCTCGGAATGGCGGGTCGGCGTGCGCTCGACCGCGCCCTGGATGGCGCGCGCGGCGGCGCGGACATCGTCGATGGTGATCGGGGCGGTCTGTGCGTCCAACGCGTCACCTCATCGCAAGTCTGGTAGCAGCGGAGGGATTTGAACCCCCGACCAAGGGATTATGATTCCCCTGCTCTACCACTGAGCTACGCTGCCAAACCTTTCGCGGCGCGGCATGTAATGGGCGGGGGGAAAGCCTGTCAAGGCAAGCCTGCCGATGGGACCGGCGGCCGGGCCGTGGCATAATCTGCCCCGCCATGCCGAGCCCGCGCATCAAAACGCCGCCGAAATACGCCGCCATCAAGAAGGCGGCGCTGGCCCTGCCCAGCACGCGGGAAATCCAGGACGGCCATGGCATCTGGTTCAATATCGGGAGCAAGACCTTCGCGCTGTTCGGGAGCAGGTCGGAGCGGTGGACCCTGCGCCTGCCGAAGGATCGGGTGACGATGCTGGTCGAGGCCGCGCCGGACACCTTCGCGCCGATGCGGGCAGGCGCACTGCTGTGGCTCTATGTCGACGTGACCAAGCTCGGGCCGAAGGAATTGCGCGCCTATGTCGAAGCCGCCTGGCGGTATACGGCGCCGAAAAAGCTCCAGGCGCGGCTAACGGCCGAATAGCGTCTTGAGTTCGCCCTTGGCGCGTTCGAGCACGCGGCGGCGGCTTGCCGGCAGCGCCTTGCCGGCGCGGTTGATGTAGAAGGTGAGCATGGACAGCGCCGAGCGGTAGGGCGAGGTCTTGCGCGCATGGCTGCGTTCGGCCGAGCGCTTCAGCGAATGCGCGATCTTCTTCGGATCGGAACCGGTGAAGACCTTGTCCTCCAGCGTCAGCGCATGGCTCTCGCGCGTGACCCGGCCGGACCAGCGCGCAGCGGACGTCGTCCGCTTGGTCGTCTTCTTCGTCGTCTTCGCCTTCGTCGTCTTCATGACGGGATAACGCATCGGACGCGTTCCAGTTCTGCAACGGCAAGACCCGGACGGCAATCCGGTGCGGCGCTCGAACCGCTAAGGGTGCGCGCTCCACGGTTCCACCGTACCGACGATGGAGAATGCCGAGCCGGATTCGAGCGCGGCGAACACGCCGTCCGAAATCTCGTCATTGGTCAGCCAGCGCGAGCGGCCCTCGGTCACGACGAAGCCGAGCACCACCGCCTGATAGTCGATGGGAAGACCGTCGGTGGCCTGCGCCATCTCCTTCAGGCGCTCGGGATGGGCGGGATCGCCATGCGCGCTGCCCAGCACCTGGACGAAACGCCCCTCGGCGGCGACGCTTTCGGCCAGGGCACGCCGCGCGGCGGGAGCACGGCCGTGAATCCAGGCGACGACCAGATCGGGCGGCTCGATCAGCGCGAGGGTCTCGGCCAGGGCCCGGCCGTCATTGTAATCGCAGGCGACAGGTTCGATATCGGGCGCCACGGCGCGGATGCGCCGGTCGTTGCGCGCCAGGACGGAAACCCGCTCCGCATGCGCGCACAGCGAGCGGCAAAGGCCCGCGAGCATGCCGGAGCCGCCGACCACCAGCGCATGGCCGACCGGATTCACGCCGCCGCCTCCCTGCGAGATCTCGAGGAACAATATAATGCGGCAGGGCCTTCCGACAAACGCCGAACCCGCGCCGAATGGGCGTTCTGTCTTGTCCGATTTGAGGGCGGCTACGGCTCCGGCTGCCAAAATTCGAGCTTCGTTCCGTCGGGATCGAGGATCCAGGCGAACTTGCCCATGCCGTCCATGTGCTGACGGCCTTTCACCTCGACGCCCTTGGCCTCGAGCCCGGCCAGGAATCCATCCAGGTCGTCCACCGCGAAATTGATCATGAACTCGCGCGACGAGGGCTCGAAATAGCCCGTGTCCTTGTTGAAAGGAGCCCATACCCCGTAGGATGGACCGGCGCCGTCCGCGCGGATCATCGCGCCGCCCCAATCCTCGATCGTCAGCCCGAGCGTGTCGCGATACCACGCGGCAAGTGCCTGTGGATTTGCGCTATGGAAGAAGACCCCACCAAATGCCGTAATGCGCGCCATCGGCAGCCTCCGCTCGTCGCGGCCACGATAGCGGCTCTCGTCGCATTAGGACACTGCCGGGCGCCGGAAACGGCGCGGCGGCGTTGCGGTGGTAGGCCCGGTGGGGATCGAACCCACGGCCGGCAGATTAAAAGTCTGTTGCTCTACCGCTGAGCTACGGGCCTGTGTCGCCCGCGGGCGACGGCGTCGGGCGGCCGGCCCGCTTATAGCGAATGGCCGGTCCAAAGCAAGGGATTGGCTGGGGGACATGGATTCGAACCATGATAAGCAGAGTCAAAGTCTGCTGTCCTACCATTAGACGATCCCCCAACGGAACCGGCGGCGCGTTTCGCGGCCCTTTCCCTGGTCGAGGCGCCTTCTTAACGTCAGGGCGGCAGCGGCGACAAGGGCCGCCGAAGGTCCATTGCAAGCCGGCGGCTTGCTTAGTATAGGCACCGCCACGCGCCCTTCGTCTATCGGTTAGGACTCGAGACTTTCAATCTTGCAAGAGGGGTTCGACTCCCCTAGGGCGCGCCACTTTTGATGGCGGGCGGGCAAAGTAGCCGCCACGCCAACCCTACTTTGCCCGCCCGCGCGGTTCTTAGTTTAATCCTGTCCGGCGGGCGAACATTTTGCCGCCCGCCAACCCAAAATGTTCGCCCGCATGGCGGGCGGGCAGAGCAGCCGCAACGCCAACCCTGCTTTGCCCGCCGACACGATTCTTGTTTTCTTCGCCGGATCGCGGAAGCTGCGCCAAGACGAGACCGGGAAGATCGATGCGCGAGAAACAAGCCGAATCCGTCGCGGTCGCCTGCCTATGCGGCAAGGTCTTATTCAGCGCCGACCGCGCGCCCATTTTGGCCGCCTCCTGCTATTGCGGCAGTTGCCAGAAAGCCGGGCAGGAATTCGCGAATCTGCCTTCCGCGCCGCTGGCGATGGATGCCGATGGCGGCACCCCCATGGTCCTGTATCGGAAGGATCGCGTCCGGTGCGAAGCGGGGAAAGAGCATCTCCAAGAGTTCAGGCTCAAGCCCGATTCCCCGACGCGGCGCGTCATCGCAACCTGCTGCAACGCGCCGATGTTCCTGGACTTCACGAAAGGACATTGGCTGTCGATCTACCGCAAGCGGCTTCCCGACGGCGCGCCGCCGATAGAAATGCGGATCAACACAAAAGAACGCCGCGCGGACGTCGTGCTGCGGGACGACGTCCCGAACTACGACGGTTATCCGGGTCGTTTCATGCTGAAACTGATCCTCGCCTGGATCGCGATGGGTTTCCGCAGGCCCGATATGGGGTTGAGCGATATCTCTCGCGCGCAGCCCGGTGTCCGGCCTCAATAAGGCGCAAAGGGAGAGTCGGATGCGAGGAACGCCGCGACCTGGCGCGTGGACGATTCCAGATACTGAAATAGAGAGCCGTGGCCGGCGTCGGGATCGGTCGGGAGCACCGCGTTCGGAAGGTTCTCCGCCAGCCGGTAGGAGTTCGGGACGGGAATCATCCCGTCATGCACGCCGTTCACGAGCGGCGGCGCGACCGCGCCGCTTGCACGTTCCTGCGCTTTTTGCGCGGCGGGCTGCGAAGGCCGCGCGGCTAAGCGGCGGCCTCGTCGAGCAGCTTGTTCACTTCGAGATAATATTGGGTGACGGGACGATGCACCCAGAAGGCATAGGCAAAGGCCCCGCCGGCCAGGATGAGATAGCCGAGGACCGCCTGGTTCGAATCGCCGCCGAACCAGCCCATGAAGAAGAGGGCACTGCCGAAGAAATAGATCGCCAGCGATACGAGAATCCGGGAGATCGGCGCGCGCGCCTGGCCCTGCATGCTCGACGAGACGATCAGCCCGCCGACGATCGCGCCGAGCCCGCCGAAGAGCGCCCCGAACTGGCCGAGGAACGGGATAAGCAGGATCGCCAGCGAGACGATGCGCAGGGCGATCGATCCGGCGCTTGGGCCCTTGTTGGCCTGGTTGTGCCAGATCGACAGATCGAAGCGCTGACCGGATTGGCGATCGACGAGGAAGATCGCCTGGTCGGTGCCGCGATGCGCCACGATGCCGACCTGGGTTCCCGGCTGAAGCCCGGTGGCGGGACCCTTCATCTTGAAGCCGAGCGTGCTTCCGTCTTCCTTCCGGACGCGCATGAAGTCGTCATAGCTGGCGGTGACGATCCCCTTCACGACCTCATAGTCCCGCCGGGCCTTGTCGGCGAGATCGCTCATGGACTGCCGGTGCTGCTGGCGAACAGCACGGCGCCGAGGAACACGACGAAGATCAGCTCCACGACGACGACGATAGACGAGAGCGCGATGCCGATCGCGCCGAGCATCAGGCCCGTCGAGTTTCCGGCGATCTTGGCCTGCCGGCGCGCCATGATGCCGAGAACGAAGCCGGCGATCAGGAACAGCACGCCGAAGCCGGGAAGCAGGCCCAATACGGCCGCGCCCAGCGACAGGCCGCCGAGCAGGGACCCGTCGCTCGTGGACGGACTGGCCGCGGGACCGCGCGGCGCCTGGGGCGGCGCGGACGCCGGGGCCTGCCGGATCGCGAATATGTCCCTGGCGGATTCGCCGTCGGTCACGAAATCGACCGTAAGCCCCGCCACCGGACGGGACGCCTTGTCCGACCAATATTGTTCGGTGAAGGGGCGGCGATTGCCGTCGTCGGCGAGAATGATCCCCTCGCCCCGATTCGGATCGAAACTGAGGACACTGCCGCGCATCCCACCCCCGCCATTTCCGCCCAAAATTAAAGTTACTTCATCCGCGCCGCCGCGATCAACAGGATAATCGGCGCGAACGCGTCAGGCGGGGGCCGGAGCGACCGGGTTCTTCGCCGGCGCGCTTTCGAGGATCAGCATATAGGCGATCTGGCCCACGATCGTGGCGCCGAACAGATACCAGGCGGGCGCCAGCGCGCTGCCGGTGAAGTGGATCAGCCAGGTGACGACAAGCTGGGTCGTGCCGCCGAAAAACGCGATCGAGGTGGCGTAGATGGTCGCGAAGGCGGCGCCGCGAATGCGCTTGGGCAGGGTTTCGGTCACCGCGGCGTAGAACGCCCCGCCATTGATCGAACACACGAAGCCGAGCGTGATGCTGCCGACGAGCAGCGCCACCGCGCTGCGGGTCTCCACGATCCAGAAGAAGATCGGGAGGATCAGGACGAGAAAGCCGAGATTGGACCAGATCATCACCGGCCGGCGTCCGATGCGGTCCGAGAGCCAGCCGCCCCACAGCACCGCGACGATGGCCGCCACATTGCCGAGCGCGCCCGCCAGGAACGCGACGGTCGCCGAGATGTGCAGCGTGTCCTGCGCGAAGGTCGTGATGTAGTCGAAGATGTAGGTGCCGATCGTGCCGGAGGCCAGCGCGATCAGGGCGAGCACGATGATGCGCCAATTCTCGCGCACGGCGCCCAGCCCGGTGCGCGCGGTGGAGACCGGTCCGGTCGGATCCGGCGCGTGCAGCGTTTCCGGCAGGCCGCGCCGGATCCAGAGCCCGAACGGCAAGGTCACCGCGCCCAGCAGAAACGCGATGCGCCAGCCATAGGCATCCAGCGCCGCCGGCGCCATGAACGCCGAGAGGCCGACGCCGACCAGCCCGCCCACCGTGGCGGCGACGCTCTGGCTCGCGCTCTGCCAGGAGACCGCAAGTCCGCGTCCGTTCAGCGGCGCGGCTTCCAGCAGATAGGCGGTGGTAGGGCCGACTTCGCCGCCCAGCGAGAAGCCCTGCACCATGCGCGCCAGGACCGCCAGGATCGGCGCCGCGATCCCGATGGTCGCATAGGAGGGAATGAGCGCGATCGCGATGATGGCGCAGCCCATCATCGTGAAGCTGAGCATCATCGCCGGCCTGCGGCCGACGCGGTCGGCATAGGCCCCGATCACGATGCCGCCGATGGGCCGCGTGACGAACCCCGCGCCGAACGTCGCCAGGGACAGCATCAAGCTGGCATAGGCGTTGTGCGACGGGAAGAAGGCGTGACCGATCTGGATCGCGAAGAAGGCGTAGGTGATGAAGTCGTAGAATTCGAGCGCGTTGCCGACGGTGGCGGCGGCGATGGACCGGCGCATGAGGGCCCGCGCGCCGGCCGGGCCGGCACCGGCGCCCCCGTCAATCTGTCTCGCCACATCGCCCCCAGCCTTGCCGTCCGGTCCATTGATACAGAAGCGAGGAACCGGAGCAATGACTCGTCACGCCTGCAACGGAGTCACGGTTTCGCCGATTCGTTTCTGATCGAAAATCAGGCAGAACGGCGCACCGATGATTGCCGCGCTGTTCATGTTCCGCGCCGCGCGATCCGCCGACCCTAGGTGCCGGCGTCCCGCGCCAGCGTGTAGGCGCTCACTTTCGGATCGACCGGGCGCGGCTCGGCCAGAGAGACCCGGAACGACGAGCAGTTCTGGTCGATGAAATCCTGGTGCGACGGCATGGCGTCGGCGCAGCGGCGCACCACGACGCGGATGTCGTCCAGATTGGCCTTGATCTTCTGCGCGTCGAGGCTGTCGACCATCGCATCGTAGCCGCGCGGCACGATGGCCTGGCCGCTCATCACGAACAGCCAGCTCTGGATCGGGAAGAGTTCGGTGTCCTCGCGCAGGATGCGGCCATGGCTGCGGAAGAGGTCGATCTTCTCCTGAAGGCTGTCGGTCAGGGGAATGTTGCGGCAATGCTCCCAGAAGGCGCCTTCGCGTTCGGTGTGGGTGTAGTGCAGCAGCAGAAAGTCGCGCACCCGGCCGAACTCGAATTCGAAGATCTTGTTGTAGCGGTCGATGTCGGCCTGTTCGAAATTGCGGTCGGGAAAGAATTTCAGCAGCATCGCGATGCCGCGATGGATCAGATGGATGCTGGTCGATTCCAGGGGTTCGAGGAAGCCGGAGGCGAGGCCGAGGGCGACGCAGTTCTTGTTCCAGGCCTTGCGGCGCCGGCCGGTGGTGAAGCGCAACGGCATCGGATCGCGCAGCGCCTTGGCTTGCAGGTTGGCGAGCAGCACATCGGCCGCCTTGTCGTCCGCGATGAAGCCGCTGCAATAGACATGGCCGTTGCCGACGCGGTGCTGCAGCGGGATGCGCCATTGCCAGCCCGCGTCGCGCGCCGTGGCCAGCGTGTAGGGCGCCGGCGCGCCGACGCTCTCGCTGGGCACGGCCAGGGCGCGGTCGCAGGGCAGCCAGCGGGTCCAGTCCTCATAGCCGGTCTTCAGCGCCTGCTCGATCAGGACGCCGCGGAAGCCGCTGCAGTCGACGAAGAGGTCGCCCGCGACCGTCTCGCCGCTTTCCAGGGTCACCGATTCGATGAAGCCGTTCTCGAGGCCGAGCGAGACCTGCCGCACCTTGCCTTCGGTGCGCACCACGCCGCGCGCCTCCGACCAGGTCCGCAGATAGCGCGCGAACAGCGAGGCGTCGAAATGCAGCGCATAGGTGATCTTGTTCAGCGGCGTGTTCGGCGCGTGCACCGGGCGCATGAACTTGCCCTGCTCGGCCGCCACGGCCTGCATCGAATAGTCCTCCAGCCGCGACGCCTTTCCCTCGAGGCGCATCTTCAGCCAGTAGGACGGGAAGGAGACGGAGCCCATCCCGAAGCCGGTCGGCCCGAAGGGGTGGAAGTAGAAATCGCCCGGCCGCGTCCAGTCGGCGAAGCCGATGCCGAGTTTGAAGGTCGCCTTGATCTGGCGGATGATCTCGTTCTCGTCGATGCCGAGCACGCGGATGAAATCGATGATCGGCGGAATGGTGGCTTCGCCCACGCCCACGGTACCGATCTCTTCCGATTCGATCAGCCTTATGCGGACGTTCATGTTCTCCAGGAATTTGGCGAGGCTGGCCGCGGCCATCCAGCCGGCGGTGCCGCCGCCGACGATCACCACGCTGCGGATGCGCGTGTCGGTCATGAACGATGCTCCCTCCCGGCGGCGGCTTAACCAAGGCGCGCTCTCGCACCGCCGCCTGCAATTTTAGAATTGCATCATTTGCGATGGTAGCGCTATACAGGGATGCGCGCGCGTGCTCGAGGGCCGCGGCGCAAACACCAAAATCGTCAACGGGCACGTACCGGCGTTTTCGGCCGCGGCGGTTCCGTTACCGGCTCCGCGGCGCGAAGGGGCGGCGTCCGCCGGCGGTCGACCTGTTCCTTCGTCCCGCGTCGGCAGGCCACGCCATGGGATTGTTCATGTTTTCCGCGCGGCGCAATGCGCTCGTCTTCTGGATCGGCTGCGCCGCCGTCACGGCCGGCGTGGTCCTGCATCTGCCGATGTTCCTGATGGCGAAGGACATGGGCTTTGTCCTGGCCGGCATGCCGATGGATCCCGGCATGCTGTGGGGGATGGCACTCATCGTCGCCGGCATCGGCTTCGCCGCTTACGGCCTGGTGCCCAGGGAGGCGAGCGCGCACGCGCTGCTGCCGCACCAGAAGATCATGGCGCCGGAAGACGCGCCGCTCACCTTGGCGCATTGGCTCGCGGCGATCGCGCTCGCCATGGCGCTCGTCATCGACATTATGAAACCCGCCAGCCTGGGGCTGGTCACGCCGGGCATGCGGGTCGAGTACAACGTCTCGAAAGCCGTGGTCGCGTTCCTGCCCTTCTCCGCCCTGATCGGCACGGCGCTCGGCTCCTTCATCTGGGGGGCGCTGGCGGACATTTATGGGCGGCGCGCCACGATCCTGCTCTCGGCCGTCATGTTCATCGGCACGTCGATCTGCGGCGCCATGCCGTCGCTGTGGTGGAACGTGTTCATGTGCTTCCTCATGGGATTGTCGGCCGGCGGCATGCTGCCCGTGGCCTATGCCCTCTTGGCCGAGATCATGCCGACCAAATATCGCGGCCTCAGCCTGGTGATCGTCGGCGGCATCGGCGCGGTCGGCGGCTATCTCGCGGCTTCGGGCCTGGCGTCGCTGCTGCAACCGATCTTCGGCTGGCGGATCATGTGGTTCCTGAACATGCCGACCGGCTTGATGCTGATCGGGCTCAGCGCCTTCATTCCGGAATCGGCGCGCTTCCTGATGCATATCGGCCAGACAAGGGAGGCCTATGCGGTGCTGGCGCGCTTCGGCTCGGTGATCGCGACGCAGAGCGAGGACTGGGACGAGGAGGCCAGACAGGATCATTCGCACCTGCCGCCCGCGGATCGGCGCTATCTCGGCACCACAATCGCGCTCACCCTCGTGGCGCTGTCCTGGGGCTTCGTCAATTTCGGTCTGCTGCTGTGGCTGCCCAGCGAATTGATCGCCGAGGGACGCGACATGGGCGCGGCGGGCAAGATCATCGCGCAATCCTCGCTGATCGCGGCGCCGGTCGTGGTGCTGGCCGCCTTTCTCTACACGCGATGGAGCACGCGGGGCTCGCTCATCGTGATGATCGGCATCACCGTGCTCGGCATGCTGGCGGTGATGCTGCGCCAGAGCGGGCTGCCGGCGGTGTCCAATCCGCTGGTGCCGATCACGCTTCTGATCCTGGGCTCGACGGGGGTGATCTCGATCCTGCTGCCTTACGCCGCCGAGAACTATCCGGTGCGGGTGCGCGGACGGGCGACCGGCTGGGTGGCGGGGTGCAGCAAGACGGGCGGGCTCATCTGCCAGGGCCTGAGCGTGGCCGCGGCGGTGCCGACGCTGGGCGCCGCGGCCCTGCTGATCGCCGTTCCGACCATACTGGGTCTGGCGCTGGTCGCCTTCTACGGGCGCGAGACGCGCGGGCGCGACCTGCGCGAGCTGGAGTCCCCGGTGTCCGCCGCACAGACGCCCTGAGCGGCGCCGCAAGTTCGGAAGAGATGAAACAGGAGGGAGCGCCATGCATTCGTCGGTCCATCAAACGGAAAACCTGCTGTTTGCGGTCCTGCTGCAGCTCATCGTCATGATCGCCGCGGCGCGAATCGGCAATCAGATCCTGCGCCGCCTCGGACAGCCAGGCGTCATCGGCGAGATCCTGGCCGGCCTGCTGCTCGGCCCTTCGCTGTTCGGACATTTCTTTCCCGACGCCTCGATGGCGCTGTTCGGCGCCAAGGCCTCGCCGCCCATCACCATCATCAGCCAGATCGGGCTGGTGCTCCTGATGTTCCAGATCGGAACCGATTTCGAGTTCGGCCATATGGCGCGCAAGCGCAATCGCAACGGCACGCTGGGCATCGCGGCGGCCTCGGTCGCCGTGCCCTTCGCGCTCGGCTTCGGCATCGGCCAATACTCGTCGTCCTACCTGGCGCCGCATATCGATCCTTTGACCTACAGCCTGTTCTTCGGCGTCGGCCTGGCGATCACGGCGGTGCCGATCCTCGGCCGCATCCTGCGCGAGTTCGATCTGACGCGCACCGAGATCGGCGTGGTGGCGATCTCGGCTGCGGCCAGCAACGACGTGACGGGCTGGGTGCTGCTCGCGGGCATTTCGGCCTATGCCTCGGCGCAGTTCTCGACCGGCGCCATCGGCTTGCAGGTGGGCGGCATATTCGTCCTGGCCGCCGTCGCGTGGCTGCTGCTGCGCCCGCTGGTGAGATGGCTGCTGGCCAGGATACCGGTCGCCGACGGCCATGTGCCGCCCAACCTGATGACGGTCGTGCTCTGCCTGATCTTCGTGATGGGCATCTGCACCTACAAGCTCGGCATCTTCACGATCTTCGGCGGCTTCCTCGCCGGGCTCCTGTTCCACCAGGACAAGACCTTCGTCGAGGCCTGGCGGGCGCAGATCGGCAAGTTCGTGCTGGTGTTCTTCCTACCGGTGTTCTTCACCTATACGGGCCTGCGCACCAATGTGCTGGGGCTGGCGAGCGCGTCGGACTGGCAATGGCTGGCCGTGGTGCTGACCGCGGCGATCCTGGGCAAGATCGTTCCGGTCTATCTCGCCGGCCGGATCTCCGGCTTCAACCACCAGGAGTCCATGATCCTGGGCTCGTTGATGAACACCCGCGCCCTGATGGAGCTGATCGTCCTCAACATCGGCTTCGACCTGGGATTCATCCCGCAGAACGTCTTCACCATGCTGGTCATCATGGCGGTCGTCACCACGGTGATGACAGGACCGCTGCTGCGCCTGCTGCTGCCGCGCGCCGGCTATGTCATTCCGGCGGGGGTGGAAGCCTAGACGGGCTAGGACTGCGGCAGATAGTTCAGCAGCGAGACCTGGTTCAGCTGTGCCGTGACCTGCAGCGCGGCCTGGAGCGCGATCTGGTTCTGGTTGAGCTGGGTGATCGCGGTCGGCATGTCGACGTTCTCGATGTCCGAGACGAAGCCCTTGTAGAGCGTCGACAGCGCGGTCTGGTGATCAGACGCGTCCTTGAGCTGGTTGTAGACGAAGCCGTTCGCGGCGGCGGCGGCGTTCACCCCGGTCGCGGCGTCCGCCGCGGTCGGGATCTCGCCCGTGAGGAAACTGTTCTGCGCCTGGGTCAGGTTCTGGGTGGCGGCGAAATTGCCGGACGGGCCGGCATCGAAGCTCGCGAGGTCCTTCAGCGTCTGCATCAGGCCGGTGGCGACGTCGGAGGCGAGCACGCCGACCTGCACGTTCTGGCCGTCGCCGACCATCACCGACTTCTTCATCGTGCCGTTGGAGAACGCCCCCGAGACCGACGGCAGCGCCGCGAGCTGCGACAGCGAGGTGACGTTGACCGGCGGCGTGTTGTCCTTCTCCCCGCCATAGAGATAATTGCCGTTGGCGTCCTTGGTGTTCAGGATCTGGCTCGCCTGGTCGAAGATGCCCTGCGCGGTCGCCATCAGCGTCGAGCCGTCGCCGTTCGCGACCGAGGTGGTGATCGCCTGGCGGAGCTGGTTGGCGAGGTCGGACAGCGAGCTGAGCTGCGAATCCTGGAGATCGGCCTGGCTCACCGCCTGGGTGGTGCTCGCCTGGTAGGCGTCGGCCTTGCTGGCGGCGGTGCGCGCGGCTTCGAGCACCGAGACCTTGTCGCCGAGGCCCGAATAGTCGGTCGACGCCTTGCCGCTGGCGACCTGGGCCTGGGTCTTGTCGAGCTGCTGCACGGCGGACTGGATCTGCGACAGCAGGAATTGCGACTGGCCGGAGGTGGAGGTGCGCTCGATCGTCATGGCTCGCTCTTACTGGATCTGCAGCAGCGTGTCGTAGAGCTGCTGGACGACCGACAGCATCCGCGCGCCCGCGCTATAGGCCTGCTGATAGGTCATCATGTTGGTGAGTTCTTCGTCGAGATTGACGCCCGAATTCGCCGATTGGCGCGACTGCGCCTCCTGGAAGCGGTCGTCCTGCGCGGCCTGGTTCGCGGCCGCGGCCGAGCCCCGGGTCGCGACGTCCTGGTAGAACGCCGCCGCATAGTCGCTGAGCGCGCCGGTCTGCGCCGCCATGTCGCCCGCCTTGGCGAAACTCTGCGTCGCCGAGCCGACATTCTGCAGTGCCACCGCGCCGGAATTGTCGCCATGGCCGACGATCGCATCGCCCGCCGAGGTCGACGATGTGATCTGCGCGGTCGCGAAGGCGAGGCGCTGCGGCGCCGCCGCGATCTGGCTGTTGACCGAAAAGCCGGAGGCCGCGAGCGCGGTCTGGTTGGTGCCGATGCCGAAGAGCTGGCTGAAGCTCATGCCGGTGTTGCCGCGCGCCGTGGTGTCGTTGGTGACGTTCAGCGAATAGGTCGAAAGACTGTTGGACTGGGTCTCGCCGATCGAGCCGTCGGGGTTGAGCGTGAAGGTCGCCGCCCCGCCCATCGCGGTGTTGAGCGCCGTCACCACATTGCCGATCGTCATGCCGGCGGTCAGCGTGACCGTCGCGGTCTTGGCGACCTCGCCATTGGGACCCTTGAGCTGCAGGCTGATCTGGCTGCCGGCGGCGAAGCCGCTGGCATCGCCGGCGGAAAGCCCGGTCGAGAGGATCGACGGCGCGGCGGAGCGGAAGAGGTCGTTCAGGCCGAAGAACTGCGCGAAGCCCGAGCCGCCGCGGTCGGCCGGCGTGGTCGCGTCGTCCTGCGTGACGATGCCGTTGCCGCCGGACGCGGAGACGCTGAGCACGCCGTTGGCGAAGCTGGCGCTGCCATTGGCGCCGAGCGCGGTGTTGAGCGCGGTGGCGAAGCCCCCGACGGTGTTGGCGAAGGAGGTGGCGGGCGCGCCGTTGACCGAAATCGTGCGGGCGCCGAAGTTCACGTCGATGCGGCTGACCATCGTGCCGCTGGAATCCGTCACGGCGATCGTCGTCTTGCCGGAGAAGTTCAGCGCATCGGCGGCGGTGAGGCCGGTGTTGCGGCCGGTCAGCGAGGCCGGCGGCGGAAAGGCGGTGTTGGCGTTGTGCTGCGTATTATAAGCCAGCGCGGTGGTGCGCGCGAGATTGCCGATTTCCTGGCCGAGATCGGACAGCGTGCCGTCGCGCATGTCGAGCAGGCCCTTGAGCTTGCCCGAATCCAGGTGCGGCTCGAAATTCTGCGGCGGCGAGATCGGCTGGCCCGAGGCCGGATTGATGTCCTGGGTGGTGATCGAGCCATAGGTGCCGTTGTTGGCGCCCGGTGAATAGGAAAGTTGCGCGTAGCTGTCGCCGACGAGGCTGATGCCGTCATTCGTCATCACGGTGATGCGACCGTCGTCCTGGGGCACAGTGCGGACGCCGACGAACTGCGACAGGCTCTGGAGCGCGGTGTCGCGCTGGTCGAGCAGGGCCGAGGCGGTGTCGCCGCCGGACTGCGCCGTCTTGATCTGCATGTTCAGGTCGTAGACCTGCTTGATCAGCGCGTTGGCGCCGGTGACCGTCGCCGCGACCTGCTGGTCGACCTGGCCCCGCAGGCCGGAGACCTGCGAGGACAGGCTGGAGAGCGTGGCCGCGAGGTTCTGCAGGCTGTTCAGCGTGCCGACCTGGTTGGCGCTGGACGTGGGCGCGAGGGCCGCCTGGCCGAGCGCGGCGGACACATTGCTGAGCTGCGCGGTGAGGCTGGTCCCGTCGCCGGGCTGGCCGAAGATGCCGTTCAGTTGGTCGAAGACGGATGCCTGGGTGTCGTAGCGCGCGGACGACGCGCCCGATGCGAGCTGCTCGGCATCGAGAAACTGGTCGGCGACGCGCTGGATGTCGGCGATCGTGACGCCGCCGAGCGTGCCGCCATTGCTGAGCGTCGCCTCGTTGACGACGCGGCGCGCATAGCCCTGGGTGTTGAGGTTCGCGACGTTGTTCGAGACCACCCGCAGCGCCGTGCTGTTGGTCTGGAGCGCGCTGAGCGCCGACGCTGCGATGCCGTTCAAACTCACGCGATCGATCCCGCGAATTGCTTTGCCGCCGAAGACGGGATCGCAAGGCCTATGCCATGGCTTTCGCGCGATTTTCGCAGGCATTGCGCCGTCGCCGCGGCAGGAATCGTCACCCGGGCCGGCAGAGTTTGCCGGTCGCGGCAGTTCGTGCCCCCTCGCGCCGACCGCGCGGCGGCGGCTTTCGCCGTAAGACGCGCAAAGGCGCGCGAAAACCATCTGGTCCGGGCCTTGCTACGACGCCGTGCGGAACAGCGCGGATCGGCTTGTGAGCACCCTTGCAGCGAATGTCGTGACCAACGGACGGCAAGCCATTGCCGCGGGCGGCGCCGTTGCACCGCCGACGGCAACGGACGATGCGTTCGCCGCCCTGCTCGACGAGATCGTGCAGGCCGCCGGCGGCGCGAACGTCACCGCCGCGCCGAGCGATGCGCCGAGCGCGCCCGATCCTTCGGTACAGACCGCCGGCGATCCTTCGCTGCCGGTCGCGGCCGATCCCGCGCCGTCCGACGCGTCGACCCCGGTTGCGCAAACGGGCGTTGCGACACCGGCAGCGGCGCAAACCGTCCCCACCGAGGCGGACGATGCCGTGGCGCGCGATAGCGACGACGCGGTGTCCGCCAAACCGCGCAGCGATGCCGCCGCCGAGGATCCGGACGCGACGCCCGATGTGTCGAAGAGCCCATCGGCCAAGCCGCTCAAGACCGCGGACGCGCCGCATCGCGGCGTTCGCGCACAGCCGGGGCGCATGGCATCGCATGCCGCGCACCGCCAGTCCGACGCGACCGATCCGAACCTCGCGCAGACGCCGCCGCAGCCCGCGAGCGCTGCGACGCCGAACGTCGTCGATCCGGCGACGGTGACCACGGCGCCGCCCTCCGATCCCGCGCCGGCGACCGACCCGGAAACGGCAGCGCCCCCGGCCGCGCCGCAAGCTGCCCCGCTGCCCACCGTCCCCGTGCAGGAGGCCGCCACCGATATTGCCGCCGCGGCGATGCAGCCGGCCGGCACGATCGCCAAACCGGCCCAGCCGGGCGACGCCGCCAAGCCGCAGATCGGCAACGCGAAGTCGCAGGGCCGCCAGTCCGCCGCATCGGCACTCGCCGACGCCGGCAAGGCGCTGGGCCGCGTCTTCACCGATCAGAAGGTGGCGAGCGCGCTGCCGGTGCATGCGCCGGCGGATGCCGCGAAGCCGGCGACGCCGCCCGCGACCGATCCGTCCGCTCCCCCGAACCCGGACAGCAAAGCGACGCAGACGTCCTCGAATGCACCGCAGCTTCCCGATGCGCCCGCCGCCGCGCCGCCGGCCCATGCGCAAACCGCGCCGCCGCAACCGGCGCCGCCCATTCTTGCCGCCGCGCCGGCCGCGCCGTCGCAGCCCGCGGCCGCCAACGCCGCGGTCTCGGCCCAGCTTCAGATCGGCCATCCGGCACAGCCCGACATCGCGACGCTCGCCTTCAACATCGCATCGAAATCGGAAGGCGGCTCCAGGCATTTCGACATCCGGCTCGACCCGGCCGAGCTCGGCCGCGTCGATGTGCGCCTGACGGTGGACGATGCCGGCAAGGCGCAGGCCATGCTGTCGGTCGAGAAGCCGCAGACCCTCGAACTCCTGCAGAAGGACCAGCCGCAGCTCGAACGCGCGCTGAAGGATGCCGGCCTCGACCTGTCGCAGAACGGCCTCGCCTTCTCGCTCAAGGGCCAGCAGCAAGGCAGCGGCCATGGCGGCGGCAGCGCCGCCTCCTCGCGCGGCCGCACGCTCGCCGCGCGCGCCATCGCGGCCGTCGACAGCGCCGCATCCACCGTTTCCCTGGGCCAGGTGTCGTCGAGCGACACACGGCTCGACATCCGAGTCTGAGGCCACAGCCATGACGACCGTTCCCAGTTCCACGACACCGCCCCCCGGTACGACGCCCCCCGCCACCACGCCGCCGACGGCGCAGCAGCAGCTCGCGGGAAATTTCGACACCTTCCTGACGCTGCTCACCACGCAGCTGCAGAACCAGGATCCGATGAATCCGATGGATTCCAACCAGTTCACCCAGCAATTGGTCGAGTTCAGCCAGGTCGAGCAGCAGATCAACACCAACGACAACCTCAAGACCCTGATCGGCCAGGGCTCGAGCCAGACGGGCTCCTATGCGGTATCCTATCTCGGCAAGGCGGTGACGATCGCGAACGGCCAGGCGCCGCTCGCCAAGGGCCAGGCGATCTGGGCCTACAACCTCGACACCACCGCGACGAACACCAAGCTCACCGTCACCGACACCAACGGCACCGTGGTCTATAGCGGCACGGGCGAGACCGCGTCGGGCGCCCACGCCTTCACCTGGGACGGCAAGAACACCAACGGCACGCAGCTTCCCGACGGCACCTACAAGCTGACGGTAGCCGCGACCGCGGCGGACGGCAGCACCGTCACCTCGACCGTGACCAGCACCGGCGTGGTGGGCGAGGTCGACATGACCGGCGCCTCGCCCGTGCTGATGGTCGGCCCGATGCCGGTGCAGCTCACCGACGTCGCGGGCGTCCAGAGCCTCGATTGAAACCCTGCGCCCGAGAAACGGGCGCCTGAAACGCTCAGCGTCGGCCGAAGCCGGCGCGCAGCGGAAGGAAAGTGAAAACAATGAGCTTGTATGGCGCAATGATGATCGGCGTCGCGGGCCTTGGCGCCAACAGCCAGGCCCTCAGCGTCGCCTCGTCCAACATCGCGAACGTCAACACGGTCGGCTACAAGACGAGCGACAGCGCGTTTTCGACCTTGCTGGCGTCCAGCGCCGGCTCGGGCAGCGATGCCTCGGCCAGCGTGATCTCACACACCATCCAGAACGTCACGGCGCAGGGCGGCATCAATTCGACCCAGTCGAACACCGACCTGGCGCTTTCGGGCAACGGCTTCTTCGTCGTCAGCCCGACCTCGGGCGGCTCGGGCGCGAGCCAGTCCTACCTCTATACCCGCGCGGGCTCGTTCCTGCCCGATTCCAGCGGCAATCTGCAGAACGCGGCGGGGCTCTACCTGATGGGCTGGCCGCTCGACGGCAGCGGCAATGTGCCGACCGACCGCAACGACCTGACCAACATCAACCTGAACAACCTGTCGGGCAAGGCGGAAGCGACCACCAAGCTGTCGTTCAAGGCCAATCTGCAGTCGAGCACGACGATCACCTCGCCCTACACCGCGGGCGCCATGGCGTCCGGCGCCGTCACGCCGGATTTCCAGCGCACCATCAACATCTACGACAGCCAGGGCGGCACGCAGCCCTTGCAGATCTCCTACACCAAGACCGGCGCCAACACCTGGGCGTATGAAGTGACCTATCAGGGGGCGGGCGCGAATATCGGCAGCCCGACGAACAACCTGATCGCCTCGGGCACGATGGCCTTCAACGCCGACGGCACGCTGCAGACGGCGAACACGGCGTCCGCGACGCCGACCGGGTCGATCAACGTCACCATCCCCTGGGCGGCCGCTTCGGGCCTCAACCCGCAGACGATCTCCCTCGACATGGGCACGCCGGGCAATTCCGACGGCGTGACGCAGTTCGACAACCCGTCTGCGCTGGTGTCGTCCTCGGTCGACGGCTCGCTGTTCGGCGCGGTGTCGAGCGTCTCGGTGGATTCCGACGGCTTCGTGTCGGCGCACTTCTCGAACGGCCTGACGCAGAAAGTGTTCAAGCTGCCGGTCGCCACCTTCGCCAATCCCGACGGATTGCAGGCGGTGGACGGCAACGCCTATGCCGCGTCCAATGCGAGCGGCGCGCCGACCATCGGCGAAGCCTCTCTTGGCGGCGCCGGAACCATCCAGTCCAAGGCGCTCGAGGGTTCGACCGTCGATCTCGCCGCCGAGTTCACCAACCTGATCACGACGCAACGCGCCTATTCGGCGTCGGCCCGTATCATCACCACGGCCGATCAAATGCTGCAGACGCTGGAACAAATCCAGTAACGCAGTCGCGGAAACATCGGCGCCCGCCGCAGGCGCGGCGCCGATAGTTCCGCAAACGGTAAAATTGGAAGAGCAATCGTACGACTTCGTTTACCACGCCCCTTGGCAAAATCTTAGAGGCCGGGCGCGTAGCTTGCGCGAGGGTAATGAAGTTGGGAGACCAGAAAACATGGTCGAAGAAAGAAAAGGACGCGTGAGCTACGTTATCGGGCCGGACGGCAGCCCGTTGACGCTCGCCGACCTTCCGCCACCGGGAACCCGGCGCTGGGTCATCCGCCGCAAGGCCGAAGTGGTCGCCGCGGTGCGCGGCGGCCTGCTCAGCCTCGACGACGCCTGCAAGCGCTACACGCTGACCGTGGAGGAATTCCTCGCCTGGCAGCGCGCGATCGACCGCTTCGGCATGCCGGGCCTGCGCGCCACGCGCGTGCAGCAGTATCGTAACTAGCGAATGGCGAGTAGCGAGTGGGGGAGCGCGGGACGAAAAAGGTTATCGAATCCCTACCCGCTATCGGCCATTCGCCATTCGCTTTGACGCAGTCCATCGTTAAGTCCGGCTTTACCATCCGCACGGCAATGTTTGCCTAGCACGGCGCGGGGCCCCTTCGGCTTCGCGTTCGAGAGCGGAGGGCACTTTGCCGGAATTCGTCAAAGCGATCGGTGCGGCGCGGTTCGGCGTCATGGCGGGCGTCGCCGCGGCGCTGACCGCATTCTTCCTGTACATCGCCGGCGCGCTGACCGAGCCGCCCAAATCCATCCTGTTCTCGGGCCTGGAGCCGCGCGACGCGGCGGCCGTCACCGCCAAGCTCGACTCGCTGAACGTCAAATACGAGGCCAAGGGCGACGGCGGCACGATCCTGGTTCCCGCCGACGACGTGACCAAGCTGCGCATGACGCTGGCCTCCGACAATCTGCCGGCGGCCGGCGTCGGCTATGAGATCTTCGACAAGTCGGACGCCTTCGGCGCCACCGCCTTCGTGCAGAACATCAACCGCCTGCGCGCCCTCGAGGGCGAGCTGGCGCGGTCGATCCAGACCATCGACGGCGTCGACGGCGTGCGCGTGCACCTCGTCATCCCGGAGAAGGAGATCTTTTCGCACGACGACCAGTCGCCCACCGCCTCCGTCGTGCTCAAGACGCGCGGCGTGCTCGGACGCGGCCAGGTCCTGGCGGTGCAGCACCTGGTGGCGGCCGCGGTCGCCGGGCTGACGCCGGAGCGCGTCGCCGTGGTCGACGACAAGGGCGACCTGCTCGCCGGCGGCGACGGCAAGACCGGACCCAACGCGGCCTCGATCGGCGAAGCCACCGAAACCAGCGATTTCGAGGACCGGCTGCGCAATCGCGTCGAATCCATCGTCGCCTCCGTGGTCGGGCCCGGCCATGTCCGCGTGCAGGTCACGGCCGACATGTCATACACCCATACCTCGACGACGAGCGAGCATTTCGACCCGGACAGCAAGGTGGTCCGCTCGACCCAGACGGTCGAATCCAACAACACCGATTCCAATGGCAGCGGCGCCGCGGCGGTGTCGGTCGGCAGCGCGCTTCCCGGCGCCCCTCCCACGCCGGCCGGCGACGCCGGAAAATCCGACGCCTCGCGCACCGAGGAAACCACCAACTACGAGATCAACAAGGACATCACGACCTCCACCGTCGACGGCGGGGCGATCAAGCGGCTCTCCGTCGCGGTCGTGGTGGACGGAACGCCGGGCACCGGCGGCGCCTACAAGCCGCGCACCGCCGCCGAGATGAAGCAGATCTCCGATCTGGTGAAGTCGGCGATCGGCTTCGACGCCAAGCGCGGCGACATCGTGCAGGTCGACAACATGGCGTTCGCCCGCATGGATGTGAGCGACGGCACGCCGGCGCCGACGCCGCTGCTCGGCCTCGACGGCCAGGACTGGTTCAAGATCATCGAGGTGGCGATCCTGTCGCTGACCGCGCTCCTGATCGGCTTCTTCGTGGCGCGGCCCCTGATCGCGCGCATGTTCTCGCCGATCACCGTGACCACCACGACGGTCGGCGGCGGCCCGGTGGTCGCCGGCGCCCTGCCCGCGCCGGCCGGCGCCGCGCCTTCGCCCGGCACGCCGCAGCTCGACGCCAGCGGCCAGCCGCTCGCCATCGCGGCGCCGCAACGGTCCTCCATCGACATCGCGCAGTTCGAGGGGCAGGTGCGCGATTCCTCCATCAAGAAGGTCGGCGAAGTGGTCAGCGCGCATCCCGAGGAAGCGCTGGCCATCATCCGCACCTGGCTCCACGAACCGGCATAAGAGACCATGGCACCCCGCAGCAAATCCGCCACCAAGGAAGACGTCCGCCAGCTCACGGGCGCCGAGCGCTCGGCCATCATCATGCTGTCGCTGGGCGAGGAGCATTCGCAGCGCCTCTGGCAGCTCATGGACGAGGACGAGGTCAAGGAAGTGTCCCAGGTCATGTCGACCCTGGGCTCGGTCAGCTCCAACCTGGTCGAGAAGCTCTTGGTCGATTTCGTGTCGCAGATGTCCGGCACCGGCTCGCTGATGGGCTCCTACGAATCCACCGAGCGGCTGCTCTCGCGCATGATGCCGGAGGAAAAAGTCTCCCAGATCATGGAGGAAATCCGCGGACCGGCCGGCCGCACCATGTGGGACAAGCTCGCCAATGTGAACGAGACCGTGCTGGCGAACTACCTGAAGAACGAATATCCGCAGACCGTCTCGGTGGTGCTCTCCAAGATCAAGCCGGAGCATGCCGCCCGCGTGCTGGGTTCGCTGCCCGAGGAATTCGCGCTTGAGGTCGTGCAGCGGATGCTGCGGATGGAATCGGTGCCCAAGGAGATCCTCGACAAGGTCGAGCAGACGCTGCGCATCGAATTCATGTCCAACCTCGCCCGCACCGCCAAGCGCGACGCGCATGAGCACATGGCGGAAATCTTCAACAATTTCGACCGCCAGACCGAAAGCCGCTTCGTCACCGCGCTGGAAGAGAGAAGCCGCGATTCCGCCGAGCGCATCAAGGCGCTGATGTTCACCTTCGAGGACCTCGGCAAGCTCGATCCGGGCTCGATCCAGACGCTCCTGCGCCATGTCGAGAAGGACAAGCTGGGGCTGGCGCTCAAGGGTTCGACCGACACGCTGCGCGACGTGTTCTTCTCCAACATGAGCGAGCGCGCCGGAAAGATTCTCCGCGAGGACATGGAGGCGATGGGCCCGGTGCGCCTGAAGGACGTCGACGAGGCGCAGATGCGCATGGTCAACGTCGCCAAGGACCTCGCCAACAAGGGCGAGATCATGATCGCCAACGGCAACGCCGAAGACGAGCTGGTGTACTGATGAGCACAGCCGCGAAATACACCTTCGACATCGAATTCCGCCCCGAGGGCGACCTCGTCTCCAACGCCGCGCGGGCGCGCCAGAAGCGCGCCTATACGATGGACGAGATCGACCAGCTCTCCGCCCGCGCGCGCGAGCAGGGCATGAAGGCCGGCCAGGTCCGCGCCGCCGAAGCCCAAACGCAGGAAGTGACCAAGCTGGTCGAGGCGCTGAAGGCCGTCGTGACGCGCTCGGCAAAAGCGACCGACGAGGTGCGCGAGGAAGCCTCGATGCTCGCGCTCGCCGCGGCGCGCAAGCTTGCCGGTGCCGCCGTCGCGGCACTGCCCATAGCCGACGTCGAGGACGTGCTGCGCCATGCCCTGCACCAGGCCCTCGGCGAGCCGCGCATCGTGCTCCACACCAGCCCGCTCGTCGCCGAATTGCTGCGCGCCAAGCTTGCGGAGATCGCGCATGAGGAAGGCTTCGAGGGCCGCGTCGTGGTCAGCGGCGAGGCGGCCATGGGCGCCGCGGACTGCCGCATCGAATGGCGCGGCGGCGGGGCCGAACGGTCCGCCCAGCAGATCGAGAGCGCGATCGGCGAACTGATCGCGCGGCGTTTTTCACATCCGTCGGAGGAATAGACCATGGCAGCCAGCGACAATGTCGATCTGCCCGATCTGGGCCATGACGCGCCGGGCACGGGCCACGCGCTCCTGACCAACGACGCCTCGCAGGAGGCCGACATCAAGCGCACCGCCCAGGACCTGGAAGCGGTGTTCGACGTGCCCGTCACGGTCTCGGCCGTGCTCGGCAAGTCGGCGATGGAGGTCAGCCAGCTCCTCAAGCTCGGCAAGGGCACCATCGTCGAGCTCGACCGCAAGGTCGGCGAGGCGATCGACATCTACGTCAACGACCGGCTGGTCGCGCGCGGCGAGGTCGTCCTCGTCGAGGACCGCCTGGGCGTCACCATGACGGAAATCATCAAAGCCGGTCAGTCGTAAGCGGCGGAAGGAAGAGTGCCATGAGACTACTCATCGTCGGACAGCTCCAAGGCCAGCTCACCACCGCGACCAAGATCGCGATGGACCGCGGCGCCAAGGTGACCCACGCCATCGACATCGAACAGGCGCTGGCGAGCCTGCGCGGCGGCAAGGGCGCCGACCTCGTGCTCTGCGACGTCAAATGCGACATCGGCCAGCTCGTGCGCGGGCTCTCCACCGAGCGCATCTGCACGCCGGTCGTGGCCTGCGGCATCGGCACGGATGCGAGGAGCGCGGTCGACGCGATCCGCGCCGGCGCCAAGGAATACCTGCCGCTGCCGCCCGATCCCGAGCTGATCGCCGCCGTGCTGGCGGCCGTGGCCGACGAAAGCCACCAGATGATCTTCGAGGATCCCGCGATGGAAGCGGTGATCTCCCTCGCCGACCAGGTGGCGCCGAGCGAGGCTTCGATCCTCATCACCGGCGAAAGCGGCACCGGCAAGGAGGTGATGGCGCGCTATATCCATAGGAAGTCCCAGCGTGCGGACAAGGCGTTCATCTCGGTCAACTGCGCCGCGATCCCCGAGAACCTGCTCGAAAGCGAATTGTTCGGCCATGAGAAGGGCGCCTTCACCGGCGCCATCGCGCGGCGCATCGGCAAGTTCGAGGAAGCGAATGGCGGCACGCTGCTGCTGGACGAAATCAGCGAGATGGACGCGCGGCTGCAGGCCAAGCTCTTGCGCGCCATCCAGGAGCGCGAGATCGACCGCGTCGGCGGCACCAAGCCGGTCAAGGTCGACATCCGCATCATCGCGACCTCCAACCGCGACCTCGCCGAAGCGGTGAAGCACGGCACGTTCCGCGAGGACCTGCTCTATCGCCTCAATGTCGTGAACCTTCGGCTGCCCGCGTTGCGCGAGCGCCCGCGGGACATCCAGGCGCTGGCGCGGCATTTCGCGCACAAATACGCCCAGGCCAACGGCGTGGCTTATCGCGCCATCGCGCCCGTGACGGAGAGGCTGCTCGCCGGCCATCCCTGGCGCGGCAATGTCCGCGAGCTGGAGAACACCATCCATCGCGCCGTGCTCCTCGCGAGCGGGCCGGACATCCAGCCCGAGGCGATCCGCCTTCCGGACGGCACCCAGGTCGGAAACCGGGCGGTGAGCGATCTGCCCGCGCCGGTGCAGACCGCGGTGAACAACGCGGTCGCGGTGACGCGCGGCCTCGTCGGGCGCACCGTCGCCGATGTCGAGCGCGACCTGATCCTGGACACGCTGGACCATTGCCTGGGCAATCGCACGCATGCCGCGAACATCCTGGGCATCTCGATCCGCACCCTGCGCAACAAGCTGCGGGAATATTCGCAATCGGGCCTGGCGATCCCCAACCACGGCGAACAGCGCGTGGCGGCGGGATGAACGCGATCGCGCATACATTTTCCTCCCCCGCTGTTGCGGGGGAGGTGCCGAGCGCAGCGAGGCGGAGGGGCCCCCTCCGTCACGCCTACGCTGCGCTTCGGCGTGCCACCTCCCCCGCAAACGCGGGGGAGGAAACACCGCGGTGATCCATGGCTGACGTTTCCGCCGCCAATACGACCGCCGCGCCCGCCGCCGGCGCGTTCAACTTCAGCGCCGGCCAGATCGTCGACATCCTCAAGCGCTCCGACCTGGCGCTCGCCATCGGCATCATGGCGATCCTCGTCGTGCTGCTGCTGCCGCTGCCGCCCTGGCTGCTCGACATCTCGCTGGCGCTGTCGCTCAGCTTCTCGATCCTGATCCTGATGACGGCGGTGTTCATCCGAAAGCCGCTGGAATTCAGCTCCTTCCCCACCATCCTGCTCATCACCACGATGCTGCGGCTGGCGCTCAACCTCGCCTCGACGCGGCTGATCCTCGGCCACGGCAACGAGGGCACCGCCGCGTCCGGTTATGTCATCCAGGCGTTCGGCAAGCTGATCATGGGCGGCAATTTCGTCATCGGCCTGATCGTGTTCGCCATCCTGGTGATCGTGAACTTCATCGTCATCACCAAGGGCTCGGGCCGAATCGCCGAAGTCGCGGCGCGCTTCAGCCTGGACGCGATGCCCGGCAAGCAGATGGCGGTCGACGCCGACCTCTCCGCCGGCCTGATCGACGAGAAGGAGGCCAAGCGGCGCCGCAAGGACCTGGAGGCGGAATCGAACTTCTTCGGCGCCATGGACGGCGCCAGCAAATTCGTGCGCGGCGACGCCATCGCCGGCCTGATGATCGTGGCGATCAACGTGATCGGCGGCATCATCATCGGCGTGGCGCAGCACGGCGTCAGCTTCGTGGACGCCTCGCAGACCTATACGCTGCTCACCGTCGGCGACGGCCTGGTCAGCCAGATGCCGGCCCTGATCGTCTCCACCGCGGCGGGCCTGATGGTCTCCAAGGCCGGCGTCGAGGGCGCCACCGACAAGGCGCTGATCGGCCAGCTTTCCTACTACCCGCAGGCGCTCGGCATGGCCTCGGCCGTGATGGGCATCATCGGCCTGTTGCCCGGCATGCCGACGCTGGTCTTCCTGGGACTGGCGGGCGGCGCCGGCGGCCTCGCCTATGTCGCCTATAAGAAGAAGGACGCGATCGCGGCCGTCGAGCGCGCCGAGGAGGAAAAGAGCAAGACCGCGGAGACCTCCAAGGAGGAGCCGATCTCCACCGCGCTGGCGCTCGACCTCCTGCGCGTCGAATTGGGCTATGGCCTCCTGCCGCTGATCAACGACGTGAAGGGCCACCGCATCACCGACCAGATCAAGGCGCTGCGCCGCCAGCTCGCCACCGAGATGGGGTTCGTCATGCCGGCGGTGCGCATCCTGGACAACATGCAGCTCGGCGCCAATGAGTACCGCATCCGCGTCAAGGAAGTGGATTCGGGCCGCGGCGATCTTTATCCGGGCAGCCTCTTGGTCATGGATCCCAAGGGCCTGCCGGTCGACCTGCCCGGCACGCACACCACCGAGCCGGCCTTCGGCCTGCCGGCGACCTGGGTGAGCCAGGCGCTGCGCGAACAGGCGAGCTTCAAGGGCTATACCGTGGTCGATCCCGGCACGGTGCTGACGACGCATCTGACCGAGGTGCTCAAGTCGCATATGTCGGAGCTGCTCTCCTATGCCGAGACCAAGAAGCTGCTCGACGACCTGCCGCCGGAGAACAAGAAGCTGGTGGACGAGCTGATCCCGTCGCAGATCGCGGTGACGGGCGTGCAGCGCGTGCTGCAGACCCTGCTCGGCGAGCGCGTCTCGATCCGCGACCTGCCGGCGATCCTGGAAGGCATCGCCGAAGCGGTCGGCCACACCAAGAACGCGATGTACATCACCGAGCATGTCCGCACCCGGCTGGCACGCCAGCTCTGCCACGCCAACCTGTCGCCGGGCGGCTACCTGCCGCTGGTCGCGCTGTCGCCGGCCTGGGAGCAGGCCTTCGCGGAGTCGATCGTCGGCCAGGGCGAGGACCGCCAGCTCGCCATGGCGCCGTCGCAGCTCCAGGCGTTCATCCAGACGGTGCGCGACCGCTTCGACGAGGCGAGCAGCAAGGGCGAGGTGCCGGTGCTGCTGACCAGCCCGCAGGTGCGGCCCTTCGTGCGCTCCATCGTCGAACGCTTCCGTTCGCAGACCGTGGTGATGTCGCAGAACGAGATCCACGCCTCGGTAAAACTTCGCACGATGGGGCAGGTGTGATGATTTTGGTCGGTTCGCGCGACTTGTTTTCCTCCCCCGCTGTTGCGGGGGAGGTGGCGCGCCGCAGCGAAGCGAAGGCGCGACGGAGGGGGCACGGCGGGCCCCCTCCGCCTCGCTTCGCTCGGCACCTCCCCCGCAACAGCGGGGGAGGAAAAGCGCAGGGTGAGGTCTCGTAGATGCAACTTCGTACCTTCCTCGCCAAGGACATGAAAGAAGCGCTCGCCACCGTGCGCGCCGATATGGGGCCGGAGGCGGTCATCATCGCGTCCGAGAAAGCCAAGAGCGGCGGCGTTATGGTGCGCGCGGCGCTGGATACCTCCGACCCCGACGAACCGGCGCCGCCGACCGAGACCGCATCGCCGGTCGCCGATTTCGACCTGCATTATCGCGAGGGCCTGCTGCGCCGCCTGCGCGGCGCCGGCGAAACCAAGGCGCGCCTGTCGTTCGGTCGCACCGAGCTTCTCGCCGCGCTCGCCCGCCACCGCCTGCCCGACGCGCTCGCCCACGGCCTGGCCGAAACCGCCGCCAAGGCGCAGCTCACCGACATGACGCTGGCGCTGGCCTTCGCTCTCGACAAGCGCTTCAAGCCCCATCCGATCGACATGGCCGCCGTTACGGCGCTGCTGCTGGTCGGACCCAATGGCGCCGGCAAGACCGCCGTCGCGGCCAAGATCGCGGCCCATGCGCGGCTCGAAGGCCGCCGCATCACGCTCGTCGCCTCCGACTCCGCCGGGGCCGGCGCGGTGGCGCGGCTGGAGACCTTCGCGCGCCATCTCGACTGCGCCGTCACCACCGCCGACAGCGCCGCCGAGCTGAACGCGCTGGTCGGCGAATGCATTTCCAAGAAGACCTTCGTCATCGTCGATACCGCCGGCTTCGATCCGCGCGACGCCCGGGCGCGCACCGCCTTCGCCGCCCTCGCCCAGACGCCCAAGCTCGAAGCCATCGGCGTCGTCTCGGCGCTGAACGACGCGGAAGAGGCCGCCGAGATCGCGCAGGCGCTTGCGGCGCTCGGCGCCAAGCGCCTCATCGTCACCCAGGCCGACCTGGCGCGCCGCGCCGGCGCGCTGATCGCGGTGGCGGCGCAGGACCTTCCCCTCGCCCATGTCACCCGCTCGCCCTTCATCGCGGGCGGATTGGAATTGCCGACCTCGCTGACGCTGGCGCGGCACCTGCTCGACGAACAACGGAGCGCACAATGACGACTCGTCTGACGGCCATCGGCTCGGGCAAGGGCGGCACCGGCAAGACCCTGATCGCGGTCAGTCTCGCGCATGCGCTGGCGCATCGCGGCGAGCGCGTTCTTCTGTGCGATGCCGATCTCGGCCTGTCAAATGCCGGCGTGCATCTGGGGCTTTCCGAAACCGGCGATCTCGGCGCCCTGCTCGCGGGCCGCAAGACCCTGAAAGAGGCCGTGGCGCGCGTCGCCTGCGGGCCGCACAACAGTTTCGACATTCTCGCGGCGCCGTCCGGCTCGGGCGCGCTCGCCGATGCCGGCGAGGACGCGATCGAGAGACTGATCGAGGCGGTGGCGCAGGCGGGGCAGTACGACCGCGTGCTGATCGACCTGGGCGCCGGCGTCGACGCGCGGATCATGACCTTCGCCGCCCATGCCGACGATGTCCTTCTGGTGGTGACGCCCGATCCCTCGTCGCTGACCGACGCCTACGCGTTCGCAAAACTCTTGCTGCGCCGCACAACGACACGCGTGCCGCAACTTGTCGTCAACATGGCGCTGAACGCCACCGAGGGCCGGCGCATCGCCGAGGCGCTGATGAATTCGGCGCGCGCCTTCCTGAAATGCACGCCGGACTATCTCGGGCATATCCCCCACGATGCGCGGGTTTCCGAGGCCGTCCGGCGGCAAAGCCCGCTGCTCGCGCTCTTCCCGCAGACGCTCGCGGCGACCGCCATCGAGTCCCTTGCGCTGCAGCTGCACGGCCGGTCCGGGGCGCCTCTGGTGGCGGCGGGGCTGCGTTAACCCTCAATCGTCATTGATGGATTTTCCCGCTGCCTGAATTCTCGGCAGATCGGAACTGGTGTATGATCCCTTAACAAGCAGCACGGGTCCGGGGTGGCCCCGAAGCTGTTCGCGCGAAGCGTCTGTCACACGGGGGTCTCATGCCTTTTCTCATGGATATCTGGCACGCCATCCACGACGTCGTCCTGTCCTCCGACTGGAAGACGCTGGCGATCATGGCGGTCATCGCGCTGGGCGCCGGTTATTTGATGCAGAGCTTCGGCTCAGTGGTCTCGGCCACGGTCGTGGCCCTCGTCGCCTTCGCGCTGGTCGAATATGCGGTGGCGATCACCATCGGCAAGCAGAACGCCTCGGCCTATGCGACCGCCGACTGGAAGGCCTTCCAGGAGCTGCACATGCTGACGCTTCTGGCCTATGGCGTGATCTTCGCCGTCGCCATCGCCATCGCGCATGCCGCGCGGTCACTGATCCTCGACCGCTAGAGACGCCCGTTCCGGCATGGACGCCGAGCGGCGAAGCGGCTAGCTTCGCCGCATGGTCCTTTACCTCGTCATCGCCGTCGTCGTGGTCGTCGTCCTGTGGGCGATCCTGACCTATAACGGCCTGGTCTCGCGCCGCGCCATGGTGGCGGAAGGCTGGAGCGGCATCGATGCCCAGCTCAAGCGCCGCGCCGACCTGATCCCGAACCTGGTCGAGACGGTGAAGGGCTATGCCACGCATGAACGCACCACTTTCGACGAACTGGCGCGGCTGCGCAGCCAAGGCGGCAGCCAGGACCCGGCGCAGCGCGCGGCGTCCGAACAGGCGATCACCGCGGCGATCGGCAAGATCATGGCGGTGGCCGAGGCCTATCCCGAGCTGAAGGCGTCGACGAATTTCCAGCAGCTCCAGACCGAGCTTGCCGATCTCGAAGACCAGATCCAGCTCGCGCGGCGCTATTACAACGGCGCGGTGCGCAACCTGAACGTCAGCGTGCAGCAATTCCCCTCCAACCTCGTCGCCAATGCGACCGGCTTCACCGCGGCGCAGTTCTTCCAGCTCGACAACCCCGCCGACCGCAACGCGCCGAAGGTCTCGTTCGGCTGATGCTGCGCAGCGTGCTCGCGCTGCTGTTCGCCCTCGCGGTCCTACCCGCCGCCGCCCAGCAATCCGAAACCAGCGAACCCCTGCATCGCCGCGGCACCGTGCCGGAGCGTCCGGAGCCCGCGGAACCGCCGGCGGCCGCGGTCGATCCGCGCAACGACACCGAGCGCATCATCGCCTTCGACAGCGACATCACGGTGGCGCGCAACGGCACGATGACCGTGGTCGAGACCATCCAGGTCCATGCCGCGGACGACGTGATCAAGCACGGCATCTATCGCGACTTCCCGACCCGCTACACCGACCGGCACGGCGCGAACGTGCATGTGCGCTTCGACGTCGTGGGCGTGACGATGGACGGGCACGACGAGCCCTATGCGACCGAGAGCATCGACAACGGCGTGCGCGTGAAGATCGGCGACAAGGACACCTATGTCGACGTCGGCGACCACACCTATGTGCTGACCTACATCACGGCGCGGCAGATCGGCTTCTTCGTCAAATACGACGAGCTCTACTGGAACGTCACCGGCAATGGCTGGGTGCTTCCGATCGACAAGGCGTCCGCGACGGTGCGCCTGCCCAAGGGCGCGAGCATCCTGCAGGACGCGGTCTATACCGGCAGCCAGGGCTCGACCGACCGCAACGCGACCGCCGATCAGCTTTCGAGCGACACGATCCGCTTCGTGACGACGGCGCCGCTGGAGGCCTATCAGGGCCTCACCATCGCCGTCGGCTTCGCCAAGAACGCGGTGCTGCCGCCGAGCGCGGAGGAATTGCGCCGCGACTACATCGTCGCCAATGCGGGGACCTTCGTCGCCCTGCTCGGCGTGCTGGTGCTCGCCATCTTCTATCTCGCCGCCTGGTGGCATGTGGGGCGCGATCCCAGGCGCGGCACGATCATCCCGCTGTTCGCGCCGCCGGCCGGCCTGTCGCCGGAATCGGTGCGCTTCATCCACAAGATGGCCTATGACCGCAAGGCGTTCGCGGCGGCGCTCATCAACATGGCGGTGAAGGGTTTCCTCACCATCTCGGAGGACGGCGGCACCTATACGCTGACGCGGACGGGCAAGACGGTGGGCGATTGCGGGCTGTCGCCGAACGAGATCGCCATGGCGGATGCGCTGTTCGACAGCCCGACGGATTCCATCGAACTCAAGCAGACCAATCATACCGTCATCCAGCGCGCCATCACGGCGCTGAAGAACGGGCTGAAGAACGAGTGCGAGCGGCATTATTTCGTCACCAATGCCGGCTGGTTCGCCGGCGGCCTCGCGATCCTGGGCCTGACGGGCCTCGCCTCGGCGCTGCTGGCGGAGGAGCCGGGCACCGCGATCCCGCTCATGCTGTTCGTGTCGGTCTGGTCGGTGGCCGCGGCCTTCCTGCTGCACCAGGCCTGGCAAGGCTGGGTGAGCGTGTTCGCCGGCCCCGGATCGCGCGTCGCGAATTTCGCGGGCGCGGTGGTGACAAGCATCTTCGCGATCCCCTTCGCCGGCGGCCTCGTCTTCGCCTTCTACATGTTCGGCCTCTCGGTCTCGTCCGCCTCCCTCGCGGCACTGGTGGCGGGCGGCGTCCTCGCTTATGTCTTCTATTACCTGCTGAAGGCGCCGACGGCGGCGGGCGCGGCGATCCTGGACCAGATCGACGGCTTCAAGCTCTTCCTCGTCACCGCCGAGAAGGACCGGCTGGAAATGCTCCACCCGCCCAACGTCACGCCCGAGGTGTTCGAGAAATTCCTGCCCTATGCCATCGCGCTCGATTGCGAGAACCAGTGGAGCCGGAAATTCGAGGCGGAGGCCGCGGCTGCCGGCATGGGCGCGGACAACAACTACGGCTACGTGCCGGTCTGGTACACGGGAAGCAATTTCGGAAATCTCGGGACGGCGGGCTTCGCCTCGTCCATCGGCTCGTCGATCGGCAGCGCCGCGGCGTCCGCCTCGACCGCGCCGGGATCGAGTTCGGGATCGGGCGGCGGCGGGTTCTCCGGCGGGGGCGGCGGCGGTGGCGGCGGCGGCGGCTGGTAGCGCGCTGCGCGCCCTCGTCCTTCTCGCCATCGCCTGCGCCGCATCCGCGGCGCGCGCCGACGATATCGAGCGCATCGTCGACTATCGCGCCGACGTCGCGGTGGAACGCGACGGCCGGCTCGACGTCGAGGAGACGATCACGGTCAACGCCCAGGGCGATTTCATCGTCCACGGCATCTTTCGCGACTTCCCGACGATCTATCGCGCCTCGGGCAATGTGCATGTCGCGTTCGACGTGGTCGGCGCGACGCTGGACGGCCGCGACACGCCCACCGACATATCCGGCATCGAGAACGGGCGGCGCCTCAGGATGGGCGACGCCGACACGACGCTGAGCCGCGGGACGCATGTCTTCCGCTTCCGCTACATCACCGACCGGCAGGTCGCGTTCCTCAAGGATCATGACGAGATCTATTGGAACGTCACCGGCAATGGCTGGGATTTCCGGATCGACCGAGTGCGGGCGGAGGTGCATCTGCCGCCGGGCGCGACGATCACCGGCGCGGACTTCTTCACCGGCGGGCAAGGCGCGCGCGCCGGCAACGCCATCGCGCGGAAGCTGGCGCCGAACGCCATGGCGTTCGAGACGACGGCGGCCCTCGATCCCAATCAAGGCCTGACGGTCGCCATCGACTTCGCCAAGGGCGCGGTGGCGCCGCCGACGCGAGGCGATAAGGCGCGTTTCCTTTTGCGCGACAATGAAGGCGCGGCCGGCGCGTTGGCGGGGTTGACCCTGCTGTTCGTCTATTTTCTCGTCGCGTGGGGACTGGTCGGGCGCGACCCGAAGCGCGGCACCATCGTGCCGCTGTTCGCGCCGCCGCGTGGGCTTTCGCCGGCCGCGGCGCGCTTTATCCATCGCATGCACTACGACCGCAAGGCGTTCGCCGCGACGCTCGTCGGATTGGCGGTGAAGGGCGCCGTCGCCATCGCGGAGACCGAGCATTTCCTGGGACCGGTCTACACGCTCCGGCGCGCGGATGGGCCGCGCGAAACGCTTTCGGCGCCCGAGGCCGGCGTGTTCGACGCGCTGCTCGGCTTCGGCGAGGACGAATGCGAGTTGACGCAGGCGAGCCATGGCCGCATCGCCGCCGCCATCGCGACGCTGAAGAAAGACCTGAGCGACGAATACGAGAAGGTCTATTTCAACCGCAACCAGGCCTGGTTCTGGCCGGGGCTGGGCGTCATCGGCCTGAGCGCGCTCGCCGCCGCGCTGCTGTCGGACGATCCCTCCGGCGCCTTCCTCGTCTTTCTGTGGAGCGGACTGTTCGGCGTGGCGGCCGGCATGTTCGCCTATTTCGCGTTTCAGGCGTGGCGCAATGTCGTGAGCGGCGCCGGCTCGCGCATCGTGCATCTCGGCATCGCGCTGTTGCGCACGCTGTGCGCCCTGCCCTTCGTGGCGACGCTGATCGGCGTGACGTTCTTCCTGAACGACGCAATCCAGCCGCTGACCATCCTGATCCTGGCGGCGGAAGGCGCGGCGGCGATCGCGTTCTATGCGCTGCTGCGCGCGCCGACTCTGGCCGGCCAGAAATTGCGCGACGAGATCGACGGATTCGCCCTGTTCCTGAAAACCGCCGAGCAGCCGCGCCTCGAAGCCTTGCAGCCGCCCGAGGTCACGCCGCAAATGTTCGAGGCCTACCTGCCCTATGCCATCGCGCTCGATTGCGAGAACGCGTGGAGCCGCAAATTCGAAGCCATGACGGCGGCGGCCGGCACCGGCGATGCCGGCGGAGGAAGCCATCCCTACATGCCGATGTGGTACCAGGGCGCTTCGTTCAGCACGCTCGGCACCGCCATGTTCGTCTCGTCCATCGGCGCATCGATCGGCAATGCGGTCGCGTCGGCCTCGGTCGCACCGGGCTCGGGCGCGGGCGGCGGCGGATTCTCCGGCGGCGGTGGAGGCGGTGGTGGCGGCGGCGGCTGGTGAGATGTTATGGTCCTGACCGGCAGTTCACATCACTTGGTGTCATCCGCCGCGAATGCGGCGGACCCAGCTGAAACCTGCGCTGCCGGTGCAAGCGTCAACTGGGTACCCCGCATTCGCGGGGTATGACATCGTTATTGAATGCAGCAAACTACAGACACGGGCCGCTACCGCTTCTTCGGCTTTATGCTGTCGATCGCGACAGGCCCAGGTCCCAGGCCGACCAGCAGCAGCAAGCCGCCGGCGATGGCCATGTTGCGGGCGAAGACCTGGAAATCGGCGGCGCGATCGATCGGATTGGTGATCAGCCAGTAGTCGTGCATCGCCACCGAGGCGACGATGGTGAAGCCGAAGAGCATGACCGCGCCATAGCGCGTCTGGAAACCGAACACCAGCGACAGCCCGCCCAGGACAAGCGCGATCAGGGCCAGCGCCAGGAGCAGCGGCGCGGCCGGAATGCCCTTGAGCGCCATGAGCTGGATGGTCGCGTCCCATTGGTTGCCGTAGTCGAGCGCTGCGCTGAGGAAGAACCAGGCCAGGATCAGCCGGCCGATCAGGGGAGAGATGTATTCGGAGAACGACATGGCGAGGCGCCCGTGCGAATCAGCGGGAGGAGTGTACAGCGCAGCGCGATATATGGCTGTCATCCCCGGCGAGCCGCGCGAAGCGCGGCGAGGGAAGGGGACCCAGGCGGATAGACCGGGCCCGGTCTATCCGCCTGGGTCCCCTTCCCTTCGCGTTGCTATCGCAACGCTCAGTCGGGGACGACAGTTTTTACGCCCCGCGCAGGGCGTGTTTGCGTAGGTGCCGGACCAGCGCCATTTCGTCGAGGCGCGACTGGGCGCGGCGTTCCTCGATCTCCTGGGCGCGCTTGGCCTGCTGCTCGGTGGCGAATTCCAGGCTCTTCAGGTCCTGGAAGGCGACGTTGAGTTCGGATTGGGCGGTGACGCGCTCGCGCTCGAGATCCTTGAGCGTGGCACGGAGATTTTCGCGGCGCGCCTCGATGGAGCGGAGGAAGGACGGGAAGGCGAGACGGCCGATGTCGGAATCGCCGGCGCGCTGGCGCTCACGCGCGACGCTGTCTTCCAGATCGGCGAGCTTGCGCTCGGCGTCGGCCTTCATGCCGTCGAGCGTCGCCATGCGGCGCTTCATCTCGTCGACGCGGAAGCGACGCAACCGGATCAAAGTGTCCCCACGCTTCATGATCCATCACCTTTCCCCGGCCCCATGATCTTCTCAAGGCCGGCATAGCATTCGGTAAACGACGCGCGCTCGTCCTTGTTCTGTGCCAGGAAAGCTTCGAGCTGCGGATAAACCTTTACGGCTCTGTCCACTTCAGCATTTGTGCCAGATTTGTAGGCGCCGAGACGGATCAGCTCCGCCATGTCGTCGTAAACCGCGAGCGGCGCCCGCGCGCGCTGCACAAGCGCCTGTTCCGCCTCGCTATTGCAGCCGGGCATGGCGCGGGAGACCGATTTGAGGATGTTGATCGCGGGAAAGCGCCCGCGCTCGGCGATGTTCCGTTCCAGGACAATATGGCCGTCCAGGATGCCGCGCACCGCGTCGGCGACCGGTTCATTATGATCGTCGCCCTCGACCAGGACGGTGAAGAGCCCGGTGATCGAACCCGGCTCGCCCTGCCGGCCCGGTCCGGCGCGTTCAAGCAGGCGGGGAAGTTCCGCGAACACGGTCGGCGTGTAGCCCTTGCTCGCGGGCGGCTCGCCGGCGGAGAGACCGACCTCGCGCTGCGCCATGGCGAAGCGCGTGACCGAATCCATCAGAAGCAGGACGTTCAGCCCGTCGTCGCGCAGCTTCTCGGCGACCGCCATCGCGACATAGGCCGCCTGGCGACGCACCAGCGGCGGCTCGTCCGAGGTCGCGGCGACCACGACGGAGCGCGCCAGGCCTTCTTCGCCGAGGTCGTCCTCGACGAATTCCTTCACCTCGCGGCCGCGCTCGCCGACCAGGGCGATGACGATCGCGTCGGCGTCGGAATTGCGCGCCAGCATGGCAAGCAATGTCGACTTGCCGACGCCCGAACCCGAGAAGATGCCCATGCGCTGGCCCTGGCAGCAGGTCGCGAAGGCGTTCAGCGCGCGCACGCCCAGGTCGAGCTTGGCGCCGACCCGCGCGCGCGACGCGGCGGCCGGCGGATTGGCCTTCAGGGGATAGGGCTCGGTGCCGCGGGCAAGCGCGCCCTTGCCGTCGGCCGGATTGCCGAAGCCGTCGACCACCCGGCCGAGCCAGGCGCGGCTGGGGAAGATGGTGGCGGGCTGGTTGTCGAAATCGGCGCGCGCGCCCAGCGTCATGCCGTCGAGGCTGCCGAGCGGCATGGCGAGCGCCCGCCCGTCGCGGAAACCGACCACTTCGCAGGGAATCTGCTTGCCGGAACCTGAGGTTAGGCGTACCTGTCCGCCCAGGCTGATGGCCCCGGCCGCCCCGGTGATCTCGACCAGCAGACCCTCGATCCGGGCCACGCGGCCGAAGCGGCGAACCGGCGTAATCGCGGCGATATCCTTGAGCAATGCGTGCATGGGGCCCTTTTCGCGAAGACTTTCTGTCCGGCGATGTGGGTTGATCTTGCCGACAAGGTTTTAAGTGGCGGTAAACTTAATAAAGCGAATCAAGGGGATGCCCCCCGCCCGCGAACGGTTTCTTAAGCCCGGATGAGTCGGAAGTGAGTTGCCATTAATCAATGCAACAAGATGTTAACCAGTTAAGGATAGGGTTCCTTAAGCGACGACCTGCCTGAGAGGGGTTATTCGATATGCGTGTTCTCCTGATCGAAGACGACAGCGCCATGGCGCGCAGCATCGAGCTGATGCTCCGCAGCGAGGGGCTCAACGTCTACACGACGGATTTGGGCGAAGAGGGCATCGACCTCGGCAAGCTCTACGACTACGACATCATCGTGCTCGACCTCCAGCTGCCCGACATGAGCGGCTTCGAAGTGCTCAAGGCCCTGCGCGTCGCCAAGGTGCAGACGCCGGTCCTGATCCTCTCCGGCAACGCGATCGTCGAGGCCAAGGTCAAGGCGCTGGGCTTCGGCGCCGACGACTACATGACCAAGCCGTTCCACAAGGACGAGCTGGTCGCACGCATCCAGGCGGTGGTGCGCCGCTCCAAGGGCCACAGCCAGTCGGTGATCACGACCGGCAAGCTGATCGTCAATCTCGACGCCAAGACGGTGGAGGTCGACGGCCAGCGCGTGCACCTGACCGGCAAGGAATATCAGATGCTCGAGCTGCTCTCGCTGCGCAAGGGCACGACGCTGACCAAGGAGATGTTCCTGAACCATCTCTATGGCGGCATGGATGAGCCCGAGCTCAAGATCATCGACGTGTTCATCTGCAAGCTGCGCAAGAAGCTGGCGGCGGCGACCAATGGCGACAACTACATCGAGACGGTGTGGGGCCGCGGCTATGTCCTGCGCGACCCGGCGGTCGGCGACGAGGTCGCCGCGTAACGAATAGTCCGAACAGTGGGCACGGAAAGGGCGCCGGCAACGGCGCCCTTTTTGTTTGGGCTGCGGCGTGCGAGCCCTATCGGCCGGGACGCCGCGTCAGCGGAACAGCGCCACGATGCCGATGACGAGTTCGGCCAGGATCAGCACGACGATCAGCAGCTCCAGCCGCGTCGAGCGCGCGGTGTCGATCATGTCCATGAAGGTCTCGGCCACCGTACCGATGACGTCGAGCTTGCCGTTGAGCAGCGTGCCGCGCTCCACGATCTCGTACTCGTCTTCCAACCTCGCGTAGAAGCGGCCGAGTTCGGGATGATCCCACAGGATGTCCGGCTTCTCCGCGAAGGCGATGCGGCCCGAGACGCGGTGCTGGGCGAGCAGCGCCGAGCCGATCAGCCGCAGCAGCGGCTTCTTCTCGCTCGGCACCCGGCCGCTGGCGGCAAGCTCGGTGGCGGCGGATTCGATGGTGTCGAAGACCTGCGCGATCTCGCGCTCATAGCGCGCGAGCGCGACGCTCTTGGCCAGGATGTCGGCGAGGACCAGCACATGGGGAACGCTCAGCGTCCTCAGGCGCAGGATGCCGTCGGGCGTCGGCCCGTCTTCCGCGCCGGCGGTCTCGAACGGGACCTTCTCTTCCTCGACGGGCGCGGCATGGCGCACATCGCCGTCGAACTGCGCCAGCGCCGCCTGCTCCGCAGCCTCGTCGAGACCCACCAGGACCACCACGCCGTAGCGAAAGGCGACGACATAGCCCTCGCCGACCCGATAGCCGAACGGCGCCGTCGACACGACATTGGCGAAGCGCGCGCGATCGATCGCGAGGCGCTCGCCCAATAGCACGGCGCGGGCGCGTCCCCGCAGCACCGGCGCGGACTGCTGAACGGGCTCCAGTAGGGTCATGGCACAGTATGCGCGCAAATCGGTCCCGCCAGAAGGCATTGTTCCACCCTCCCCTCGAGGAGGTTCGAAATGTCGTAGCGCGGCGAAGACATTTCGGGGAGGGGTCCGGCGGCGAGGGTTGACCCCTCCGCGAAACTTCCTTCTCACTTCGTGCGAAGAAAATTTCGACCCACCCTCGGGGGAGGGTAGACTGTCGGCATCGAAATCGGGGCTTACATGAAATCGCTGTCCGCGTTCGTCATGGCGTCGCTGCTATTTATCGCCTCCTCCCAAGCCGCGCCGCTGACCAGGATCCGCTTCGTCACCGACTGGAAGGCGCAGGCCGAGCATGGCGGTTTCTACGAGGCGCTGGCCGAGGGGCTCTACAAGAAGGCCGGGCTCGACGTCGTCATCATCGAGGGCGGCCCGTCGGTGAACGTGCCGCAGATGCTGGCCGGCGGAGCGGCCGACCTCGGCATCGGCTCGGACTGCTTCATCGCGCTCAACCTCGTGCGCCAGCATGCGCCGATCAAGGCGGTGATGGCGATCTTCCAGAAGAACCCGCAGGTGCTGATCACCCATCCGCGCCCCGATGTGAAGCGGCTCGCCGACATGAAGGGCAAGCCCATCCTGCTGTCCGACGCGGCGACGGTGGCATGGTGGCCGTGGCTGAAGAAGAAATACGGCTTCACGGATTCCCAGATCCGCAAATACACCTTCAACCTGGCGCCGTTCATCGTCGATCCCCTGGCGATCCAGGAAGGCTATCTGTCGAGCGAGCCCTATACGATCCAGACCCAGGCGCATATCCGCCCGCAGGTGTTCCTTCTGGCCGACAACGGCTTTCCCGGCTACGCCAACATGGTGTTCGCGCCGCAGCGCTGGATCGACGGCAATCCGAAGGCGGTGCAGGCCTTCGTCAACGCGACGCAGCACGGCTGGCTCGACTACCTGAACGGCAATCCCGCGCCGGCCAACGCGCTGATCAAGCGCGACAACCCGGAGGAGAGCGACGCGCTGATCCGCCAGGCGATCGCCAAGCTGAAGGCCTATGGCATCGCGATCTCGGGCGACGCGGTGACGCTGGGCCTGGGCACGATGACGGACGCCAGGTGGAAGGAGTTCTTCGACACGATGGTGAAGGACGGGCTCTACGACAAGAACCTGCCGTACAAGCAGGCATACGATCTGCGCTTCGTGCGCGCCATGCCGATGAATTTCCAGTAGAAGGGGATTTCGATTCAACTATAGTTGTCATGGCCCGCAAAAGCGGGCCATCCAGTTGAAGCTGCCTTCCATGTCGAAGCTCTACTACGTTTGCATCGTGGCCAGCCAGCGCAATGGCACGCTCTATATCGGTGTGACCAACGATCTCCTTCGGCGCGTTTGGGAGCATCGGGAAGGCCATATCCCGGGCTTCACGAGCGAACATAACGTCAAGCACCTTGTGCACTATGAGATGTTCGAGGATGTCCATGCAGCGATTCATCGCGAGAAGCGGCTAAAGAAATCGAGGCGCCAGTGGAAGATCGATCTAGTCCAGGCGTCGAACGTAGAATGGCATGATTTGTACGAAGACATGATCGCGCCCGCAGGGCCTCCCGACTGGCTGATCGCAGCGAACGCGTCGGCCGTCGCCAATGGCAAATGACATGCCGCTCGCAGCTGGATGGCCCGCTTTTGCGGGCCATGACAATTATGGCTGAAGACGCACCCCTCCTCTCCCTCTCCGCCATCGCCAAGCGGTTCGACTCTGGCACGCAGGCGATCGCGCGCCTCGATCTCGATGTCGCGGACGGCGAATTCGTGTCGCTGGTGGGGCCGTCGGGCTGCGGCAAGTCCACGGCGCTGCGCATCGTCGCGGGACTGCTCAAGCCGGATGCCGGGACGGTGGCGTTCCCGGCCGGCAAACCGGAAATGAGCTTCGTGTTCCAGGAGCCGACCTTGATGCCCTGGGCGCGGGCGCTCGCCAATGCGCGGCTGCCGCTCGACCTCAAACATGTGAACCGCTCCGAGGCGAACGACCGCGCGGCGCGCGCGCTGGCCCGCGTCGGTCTGGCCGGCTTCGAGAAAGCCTTCCCGCGCGAGCTGTCCGGCGGCATGAAGATGCGCGTCTCCATCGCCCGCGCCATCGCCGCCGGGCCGAAGCTGCTCCTGATGGACGAGCCTTTCGCGGCGCTCGACGAATTGACGCGCCAGGCGCTGAACGACGACCTCTTGAAGCTGAAGCACGAGGACGCGCTGACCGTGCTGTTCGTCACCCACAGCGTCTATGAGAGCACCTATCTGTCGTCGCGCGTGGTGGTGATGACGCCCCGGCCCGGTCGCGTGGCGGCCCAGATCGCGCTGGCGCCGCCGCCGGTTCGCGACGAGAGCTGGCGCCTCACGACGGAGTTCGCCAAAGAGGCGGCGCGGGTCTCGGCGGCGCTGAAACAGGCGATGGCGGCATGAAGACCTGGCCCCGCTATGTCGTGCCGGCGCTGGTGTTCGTGGCGGCGCTCGCCTTCTGGGAATGGCGGGTGCACGCGCTGGGCATCTCGCCGCTCGTGCTGGCGACACCGAACGAGATCTGGGCCGCGTTCTTCGAACATGCCGACATCCTCCTGCCGGCGCTGCTGTTCACGGTGCGGATCACCGCCTTCGCCTTCGTGCTCGCCACCGTCGCGGGCGTCGGCCTCGCGGTCCTGTTCAGCCAGAGCCGGCTGATCGAATACGCGCTCTATCCCTTCGCCGTGGTCCTGCAGGTGACGCCGGTGGTCGCCATCGCGCCCCTGCTGCTGATCTGGATCGGCTACGACAACGTCACCGAGGTCCTGGTCGTGCTGGCCTGGATCATCGCCTTCTTCACCGTGCTGTCGAACACCATCACCGGCCTGCGCTCCGCCGACCACAACCTGATCGACCTGATGAAGCTCTATGGCGCGTCGCGCTGGCAGGTTCTGTGGCGGCTGCAATTGCCCGGCGCCCTGCCCTACATCCTGACCGGCATGAAGATCTCCGGCGGGCTGGCGCTGATCGGCGCGGTGACGGCCGAGTTCGTCGCCGGCTCGGGCACCGATCTGGGGCTCGGCTGGGTGATCACGCTGGCCAACCGCAATCTCGACACGGCGCAGGAATTCGCCGCGCTGGCCCTGCTGTCGATCCTGGGCATCGCGATCCTGTTCGCGATGACGGCCCTGGAATGGGCCCTGCTCCACCGCTGGCACGAGAGCGCGGTGAAGCGGGAAAACTAACCTGCCCGCTTCATCGGCACGAGCCGCACGGTCGAGGAGCCTTTGGCGAGAACCTCGCCCGTCTCGTTCCTGATGTGGCCTTCGAGGAAGGCCGTGCTGCGGCCCCGGCGCTCGATCCAGGCCTCGGCGACGATCAGGCCGGGCGCGGCCGATTGCAGGAAGGAGACCTTTATTTCCAGGCTGAGCGGCGAGAATTCGAAATTCGTCGCCGCGATCACGACATGGGCCATCGCCGCATCGATCCAGCCGGTGACGAAGCCGCCCTGCACGATGCCGCCGGAATGGCACATCTCCATCCGCGCGCGGATGTGGAGAACGGCGCGGCCGCCCGCGCCATGGTCGACCACCTTCTCGATGCCGAGGCTGTGCCACAGCGGTTGCGGATCGGCGGCGCGATCGGTCATTCCGCGGGCTCCGGTTTCGCCAGCCGCACGGGCGCTGTCTCGGCCATCAGATACATCGCCACGATGCTGACGGCGGTGGCGGCGACCAGATACCACGCCGGCGCCATCGGATTGCCGGTGACGTGGATCAGCCAGGTGATGACCGATTGCGTCGAGCCGCCGAACACGGTGATCGAGGTGGCATAGACGGTGGCGAAAATGACGCCGCGCACATGCTTGGGCAGGCTTTCGCCGAACGCGACATAGAAGGCCGAGCTGCTGATGCTTCCGATGATGGCAAGCAGCGCCGAGCCGCCGAGCAGCGCGAAGGCGCTGTGCTGCGTCACGATCCAGGTGAACAGCGGGATGATCGACAGGCAGAACACGATGCGCGGCCAGACCATGATGTTGCGCCGTCCATAGCGGTCGGACAGCCAGCCTCCGGCCAGCGACGAAAGCGCGCCGAACAGCCCGAGGACCAGCGTCGCGGAGAACGCCACGGTCGAGCCCATATGCAGGGTGGTGCGCGCGAAGGTCGTCATGTAGTTCAGCACATAGGTCGATATCGTGCCGCCGGCCAGGATCAGGAGGCCGAGAATGATGGGCCGCGCATGATCGCCCACGATCTGCACCGCGCCCGCCTGCTTTGCGTCATAGACCGGCAGGTGGTCCGGCGCGTGCAGCGTCTCGGGCAGCGTGCGGCGCAGGATGAGGCCGAAGGGCAGCGTCACCGCGCCGATCAGGAAGGCGATGCGCCAGCCCCAGACATCCAGCAGATGCGGCGCCAGGACCAGCGACAGCAGCACGCCGACGCCGCCGCCGGTGAAGCTGGCGATGCTCTGACTGGCGCCCTGCCAACTCGCATAGAGGCCGCGATGCGCCGGCGGCGCCGCTTCCACGAGATAGGCGGTGGTCGGGCCGACTTCGCCGCCGAGCGCGAAACCCTGCGCCAGGCGCGCCAGGACGGCGAGGATGGGCGCCGCGACTCCGATGCTGCTATAGGACGGGATCAGCGCCAGCGCGAGGATGGAGACGCCCATGAGCGTAAAGCTGAGGAGCATGGCGGGGCGGCGGCCGACGCGATCCGAATAGGCGCCGATGACCATGCCGCCCACGGGTCGGAGCAGGAACCCGGCCCAGAAGGTGCCGAGCGAGGCCATCAGGCTGCCGAATTCGGTCTGCGTCAGACCGGCGGGGCCGGAGGGGAAGAACGCCTGGCCGATGGCGGTGGCGAAGAACGCGTAGCTCGTGAAATCGTAGAATTCGAGCGCATTGCCCGCGACCGCGGCGGCGACATGGCGGCGCTTGATGACGGGCGGGTTGACGGCGGCAACGTCTGACACGGGCGCTCCGGATGAGGCTGAGCGCCTAGCATTGCACGATCTTGGCGGCGCAAGTCCATCGCCGCCGCCGGCGCGGTCAGTCGATGGCGTCCGCGATGCCGGCGAACAGCGCGGCATAGCCGATGGCGTCGACCAGGTCACGCCGCGCCTGGCGGTATTGCCGCTTGAGCTTCTTGGGCCAGCCGGTCTCGCGCAACGCATCGCCCAGCGCGTCCAGCGCGCGGATCGCCTCGACCGCGGCGTCGCGGTCGACCGGTACCAGGACCTTGGCCTTCATCGTTCCCCCGAACGCGTCTTCACGACCGTCCCGGAGGCTAACCAAGGATGGTAAACGGACCGTCAAGCGGGGGCGCTCACACCTGGTCCACCGGAAGCACGGTGGAGCGGCCGAGCAGGCGCAGGACCACGAACAGCACCAGCCCGCCGATCATCCAGAGCACGCCGGCGATCTTGGCGTTGGCCTCGGCGTTGACGAGCACGGTGGCGACGATGGCCAAGCCGATGGCCGGAAGAACCAGATGCCGCAGCCAGTCGCGGCTCTGCTTGCGCCCGAGGAAATAGGCCATCACGGAGACATGAAGCAGGAGAAAGCCGACCAGCGCGCCGAAGCTGACCATGGAGGTGAGCAGCTCCAGCTTGTCGACCAGGAAGACGCCGAGCACCAGCGTCACGGCGGCCACCGCGAAGATCGCGCGGTCGGGCACGCGGCGGTGCGGGTTCACATGGGCGAGGACGCGCGGCAGCTTGCCATCGCGCGCCATGGAGAAGAGCAGCCGCGCCGTCGCCGCCTGGGCGGTCAGCGCGCCCGCGACGCCGGCCATCGCCGCGACCGGCACGGTCAGGAGGAATTTCAGCCAATAGCCGCCGATGGCCTGGGCGATGTCGTAGAACGCGGCATTGGTCGGATCGCCGGGCGCGAAGCCGGTGCGGCCGAGCACGAAGAGCGAGGCGAGCCAGGTCTGGGCCACGAACAGCACCGCCGAGACGCAGAGCGAGGCCATGGTGGCGCGCGCGATGGCATGCGATCCGCCGCGCGATTCCTCCGACAGGGTCGAGATCGCGTCGAAGCCGAGAAAGCTCAGCACCGCCAGCGACAGCGCGCCGAACAGGAGGCCGAAGCTCGCCTCCTTCGGATTGTAGAGCGGCAGCGTCGACAGATGCGCCCCCGCCACGCCATGGACGAGCGCCCACACCCCAACCGCGGCGAAGATGCCGAGGATGACGAGCTGGAACACCAGGAGATAGACGTTCGTCTTCGCCGTGGTCTCGATCCCGAAATAGTTCACCACCGTCGCGAAGACGAGGAAGGCGACGACGACCGTCCATGCCGGCAGGAACGGAAAGGCCGCGTGCACCGCGATGGCGGAGGCGACATAGTTCAGCGTCGGCAGCAGCAGATAGTCGAGCAGGATCGCCCAGCCGGCGAAGAACCCGGCCGCCGGGCCCAGCGCATGCGCGGCATAGGCATAGACCGAGCCGGCGACGGGGATCGCCTTGGACATCGCCATATAGGAGAGCGCGGTGAACACCATGGCGACGAGACCGATGGCGTAGACCAGCGGCACCATGCCGTGGCTGGCGTTGAACACGATGCCGAACACCGCGACCGGCGCGCCCGGCACGATGAAGACCAGGCCGTAGACCAGAAGATCGAACAGGCTGAGGGAGCGCTTCAGCTCCTGCTTGTAGCCGAAGGATTCGACGCCCGACGCAACATCGGTCATGCCGCCGCTCCGGTCGCGGCGATGCGGCGGCGATTGGAGAGCCAGTAGAGCAGGAGGCCCACCGCGCCCATCGCGACGGCCGAACCGACGAATTTGAAGATCGCGGCGACGGGATGCGCCTCGCCCGGCCCCGGCACCAGGGTGCAGGCGATGGCGAGAAGCGTCGAGACCATGCCGATCCAGCCCAGGACAAAGCTCGTCCGCAGGCCGCCGGGCGGGGCCCAGGCGCCGGCGACGGGCGTGAGGCGGGCCGCCTTCAGATAGGCGGCGAACATGAAGACGTAGGGGATGGTCGCGGTCAGCACGCCCATCGCGACCAGGAAGTCGTAAGCGCCGGCGACGCTGGCGCCGGCCTGGCTGAGCAACACCATGACCGCCGTCATCGCCGCCTGGAACAGGATGGAGACGGTCGGCGCACCGGTCTTCGGATGGCGCCGCGCGAATGCCTTCGGCAGGAAGGCATCGATGCCCGCCGCGAAGGGCAGCCGCGCGCCCACGCCGAACCAGGCGGTAAACTGCCCCAGCATCGAGAGCGCGAAGAGCCCGATCACCGGCGCCGCCCAGCCGGCGGCACCGACATGGGCAAGGCCCAGCCGGAGCGCATCGGGAAAACCGCTCAGCCGCGTCAGCGCGCTCTGCGGCAAGATCACCAGGAACGCGACGGTGCCGGCGATGTAGATGAAGGTGGTGCCGAGGCCGACGATGGTCAGCACGCGCAGGATGCTCTTCATGCCGCCTTCGACCTCGTTGCGCAGGAAGGCGACCGCCTCGACCCCGCTATAGGCGAAGACGATGGTGCCCCAGAGGATCAGGGTGTCGAAATTCAGCGACGGCAGGTAGGCGGCATTGCGGAACGACGTGGCGCCCTCGCCCTTCACGGCGATCGCGACGCCGACGACGAGAATGACGGCGAGCACGATCCAGCCGCCCAGCGTCCCGAAATTCGGCAGCCATTTGCCGTAGCGCAGCCCCGCGAGTTGCACCCCGGTGACGAGCGCGAGCAACGCCAGCGAGATCGCCAGATAGGACAGCGTGTCCTTGGGATCGCCGCCGAGCGCGGCGAGGATCAGGCCGCTGAGAAAATAGAGGATGCCGGCGAAATAGGGGAGCTGCGCGATCCAATAGGACCAGCCGCAGAGATAGCCCGCCATCGGGCCCAGGACATGGCGCGTCCAGGCATAGATGCCGCCTTCGCCGTCGAACCGCGCCGTCAGCTCCGCCGTCGCGATTGCCAGCGGCAGGAAGAAGGTCGCGAGCGCCAGCAGCCAGAGCGGCAGCGAGGACGGACCCACCGCCGCCGCGACCGCGATCCAGCGCATGCCGGTGCCGAGCGCCAGCGTGTAAAGCGCGGCATCGACCAGTTTGATCTTGGGCGGCAGCTCAGCCATGCGATGTCCTCACGCGCGAAAGCTCGGCCTGTTCGGAAGGCGTCAAGAAAAGAGAGCCGGCGGCCGCGAACTGCTTCGCCGCGCCGGGCGTGTCGCCGGACCACAAAAGGGCCTCGCCCCATTTCAGATGCAGCCTTCCCCAATGGGGGGCGTATTTGTCCGCCTCGCTGAATTTCGCCAATGCGAGGTCGGAGCGGTTCTTGGCGATCAGCGCCTCGCCCCACATTTCCAGCGGATCGGCGAAATGCGGACTTTTCCTGTGGGCGATGTCGAATTCCGCGATGGCGCCGTCGCGGTCGCCCTTGGCCAGCAGCATCTCGCCCCAATCGGTGTCGGCGAAGGGGATGTGCGGCTCGCGCGCGGCGACGGCGGCGAAGGACTCAGCCGCGCCGCGCCAATCGCGCCGGAGCGCCGCCATCGCGCCGCGGGCGCGGGTGCCGTCGTCATTGTCGGCGCGCAGTTGGGACACGATGGCATCTGCCGCTTTGAAATCGCCGGTGTGCGCAAGGGCCACGGCCAGCCCGGGCCAGATATAACGGTGCAGATACCGGTACAGTCTCGGATCGGTGCCGAAAACCGCTTCCGCCGCGCGGCCGGCGGCGACGGCCGCGCCCCAGTCGCGCTCGGCCAGGGCAATATGGAGGCGCACCGCCGCGAGGTCGGTGCTGGGCTTGCCGTCGACCGTCGCAGGTATCTCCGCCGCAAGGCTTCGCGCCAGCGCGATGTCGTGATTGGGCGCCGCGGCCTCGGTCGCCTCGAGCGGATCGAAGAAGTCATAGCCACGGCGCCTTGCGTCCAGGTCGATCGCGATCGCGGCGCGGTAATCGCCGATCTTGCTGGCCGCGCGGCGGGTGAAGAACAGCGGCGCTTGAGCGGCAAAGGCGGGATCGAGGTCCGCGGCCTCGGCGCCCGTCCACAAGCCGATATTGCGCGCCGCCAGCAGATAGGACGCATCGTCATGGCCGAGCGTGCCCCGGGTGGCGCTGAGCCAGCCCACGGCGCGCGGGTTGGCGGGATCGGCCTCCACCGCCGCATGCGCCTTGGCATCCGCCGCATCGAGGTCGCCGGTGTCGCTCAGAAGCCCGGCCCAGGCGGCCAGCGCCGAGCTGCGGCGCTGCGGATCGGGATCGAGGGCCAAGGGCGCGACGGCGGCGAGCGCCTCCGCGGAGCGCTTGTCCTTCACGAGATAATCGAGATAGCGCAGCGGCCGCACCGCGGCGAACAGATGCTCGGCCGCCTGGGCGACCAGCGCATCCAGATCCGCGCCCTCGACCGTGATGCCCGGCGCGCCGCCATAGCGCAGGGTGAGCGCATAGCCCTTGGCCGTGCGCACCAGATCGCCCGTGACGCGGGTTTCGTGGCCGAGCCAGCCGCGCAGATAGCGATCGAGCTCGCCGAGCGAAATCCCGGTCTGCGGAATCTCGACGCGCACCTCTTCGCCGCCCCGCGCGCGGTAGGAATCGGCCCCCTGCAGCACCGATAGGGCGATCGAGCCCTGCATGCGGCCGAAGGAATCGAGCACCCGGCCCGCCAGCACGCCCCCCGTCATGCCGCCGGACGACACGTCGGCCGGCACCGAGAACGCGTCGACCACCAGATCGCGGTCCTGCGCCGCGTTCCACACCATCGTGCCCAGGCCGGCGACGATCAGGAGCACGACCAGGCCGACGGACAGCTCCAGCGCGAACTTCGCCCAGTCGCTGAAGCGGCGGAACCGTAGGTGCGACAGCTCGAAGGCGTTCTGCTCGACCAGGTTCTGCGCCTGCAGCTCGGCGAGGCGGCCCTGCTTGTCGAGATAAGTGTCCGCCTTGTCGCGGCTGGCGCCGGCGAGCGCGAGCTGCTCCGCGGCGCCGTCCCCGGCCGCGCCGGGGGCCATGGCATCGCTTTCCTCAGCCATTCCGCCCTCGCATCCGCGCCAGCTCCGCCGCCTCGTTCGGCGCAAGGACCAGCGTGGCCGCCAGTGCGAACTGGCGCCCCGCGCCCTCGCGGTCGCCGGCCCATAGCAGCGCCTCGCCCCATTTCAGATGCAGCCTTCCCCAATTGGGGGCGTAGCGCGCCGCCTCTTCGAACTTCGCCAGCGCCAGGTCGGAGCGGTTCGTCGCGATCAGCGCCTCGCCCCACATTTCCAGCGGATCGGCGAAGCGCGGGCCTTTCGCATGCGCGCTCGCGAATTTCGCGATGGCGGCGGCGGGATCGCCCTTGGCGAGCAGCATGCGGCCCCAATCGGCGTCCGCGAAAGGAATATGCGGCGAGCGGTCCGACACCAGCTTGAACCAGCGCGCCGCCCCGGCCCAGTCGCGCGCCGCCGCCTCGACGCGGCCGCGCGCCAAGGCGCAGGCGTCGCAATCCGTCCGCGTGGCCGCGATTATCGCCCGCGCGGCGGCGATCTGGCCGCCCCGCGCCAGCGCTTCGGCCCGCAGGGGGGAAAAAAATATCTCGCGATCCAGTTTTTCGCCCGGGTCCGCCGCGCTGAGCGCGTCCGCCCTGGCGGATAGCGCGATCGCCCGCGGGATATCGCCGGCTGCGAGCGCGACATAGGAGCGCGTGAACGTCGCGGCGAAGTTCAGCCGGCCCCGGCCGTCGGTGAGCGGCGCCCGGTCGAGAGCGCGCTGCGCCTGCTCGATGTCGTGGATACCGGCGTAGAGAAACCCAAATCCGCTCGCATCGCAGGCGCCTCGACCCGGGCCGACCATTTGCCGGCACGTCGCGATCGCGCCGAGCCCGTCGCCCTGATCGGCCAGCAGACCCGAGCGCATCGAGACGGCGGTCGCGGCGGCGGCGACGGGATCGATCTCGCCATGCGCGGCGTCACGCGCGACGGCGAGAAAAGCCTTCGTCCCGACATAGAGCGCCTCGTTATGGTCGACATTGTTCGCCGCCGCGACATGGGCGAAATGGGCCACCGGATTGGCCGGATCCAGCGCCAGCGCCATCGCGCTGTGGACGGCGAGGGCATCATTGTCGCCCTCCCAGAAATCGAGATAGGTCCAGCTCAAATAGGCGGCGACGCGATGGGCGGCGTCGCCGGTCGCGCTCTCGCGCCGGATGATCGCCAGCGCCTCGGCAAAACGGTTGTGCGAGGAAAGATAGTCCGCAAAGCGCAGCGGCCTGACCGCGGCGAACATGTTCTCCGCCGAGGTCTGGATCAGCGCATCCAGTCCGTCCGCCGGCCCCCCGGCGGTGACGCCCGGCTGTCCGTCATAGCGCACGGTGACGGCAAGGCCCTTGGCCGTGTGCACCAATTCGCCCGAGACATGCGTCTCATGGCCGAGCCAGGCGCGCAGCAGCCGGTCGATCTCGCCGATGGAGACGCCGGTCGACGGAATCTCCACCCGCACCTCGTCGGCGGCGCGGCCGTGATAGCCGGAGAAGTCCTCGCTGAAGGTCAGGATGCCCGCGTCCATGGCGCCGAAGCGGTCGAGCACGCGCGCCGCCAGCACATTGCCGGTCATGCCGGTCTGCGCGACATCGGGCGGCACCGAGAAGGCGTCGACAACGAGATCGCGATCCTGGGCCGCGTTCCACACCATGGTACCCAGGCCGCAGACGAGCAGCAGCACGACCAGCGCGACGGAAAGCTCCAGCGCGAACTTCGCCCAATCGCTGAAGCGGCGGAAGCGCAAGTGCGACAGCTCGAAGGCGTTCTGCTCCAGAAGATTGGCCTTCTGCAGACGGGTGAGATCGGTCTGCTCGCGCAGATAGGCGCGCGCATCCGCGGCGAATTCGGGAGCGGCGCCCAGCGCCAGACCGGCCGCCGCCGCGCCGGTCGCATCCGACGGCCTCGCGCTGTCGCCGTCCTCAGACATGGTCTCCCTTCAGCCGCGCGAGGATCGCGCGGTCGGCGGGCGTGAGGAAGAGCGCGCCGGCGAGCGCGAACTGCTTCTGCGCGCCGGCCGCGTCGCCGGTCCACAGCAAGGCCTCGCCCCATTTGAGATGCAGGTGGCCCCAATTGGGCGCGAAGCTGTTCGCCATCGAAAACTTGGCGAGGGCGAGGTCGGAGCGGTTCTTCGCGATCAGCGCCTCGCCCCACAATTCCATCGCGGGGAAGTAGTGCGGGCCGCGGTCCAGCGCGCGGCGGAATTTGAAAATGGCGGCATCGGGATCGCCCTTCCACAGCAGGATCTCGCCCCAATCGCCGAACGGAAACGGGGTCGACGGCGCGGACGCGGCGGCGCGCGCGAGCCAGTATTCGGCCGCTGCCCAGCGATGCTTCAGCGCGGCAATGCGGGCGCGGGCGCGCAGGCAGGTGTCGCAATCGGGCGGCATCGGCGCCAGGGCGGCGTCGGCGGCCTTGAAATCGCCGGCGCCCGCATGGGCGCAGGCGAGCAGCGGACTGACCGCCCGCGCGATGAACATGGCCCCCACCGGCCCGAGCCGTTTCAGGCGCGCGACGAGCAGATCGCCCTGGGCGATCGCCTCGCGCCAGTTCTCGAAGAAGAAGGCGGCCTGCTGGATGGAGGCCGCGCGGTTGAGCGCCGGCACGCCGGCGGCGGCGGAGGTCTCGTCCAGCGCCACCTGATAGCAGGCATAGTCGCGCATCGTGCCGCATAGGCCGATATCGTTGATGCGCTGCTGCTGCAGGCTGCCATTGTCGTCGCCCATCGCTTCGAGCTGGCGGTTGATGCGCGCCGCCTGGGCGAAGTCTCCCAGCGCCTGCGCCCGCCCGCCGCGGCTTTGCAGATCGAGCATGCGGACATCGAGCTCGCCCATCGACGCGTCGCGGCCGCGCCGCGCGGTCGTCTCCAGGGTCTTGCCGATATAATACAGCGACAGCTCGTCATGCTGCAGGGAGCCGTGATTGGCCGAGAGGTTGCCGTAGATCAGCGGGATGTCCGGCTTGATCGCCATCGCCCGCATGAGCGCGGCGTTGGAGTCGGCGAATTCGCCCGCGGCGCTCTTCTGCGCCGAGATGCCGATATAGGCCCAGGCGCGGTCGTCGACCGAAGAGCCGGCGATCAATTCGCGGTAGATCGCGGTCGCCTCGGCGCCGCGGCCATGCGCCGCGAGATAGACGGCATAGCGATAGGGCTGGGTCCGGCGATAGACCGCCTCGGCGGATTTCTGGATCAGCGTGTCGAGCTCGGCATCGGTGCCTTGGATCGTGGTCGCCGGCTGGCCGCCGACCCGCGCGGTGACGGAAAGCTCCTTGTCGTCGCGATAAATCTCGCCGGCGATGTGCGTCTCATGGCCCAGCCATTGCGCCATGTAGCGGTAGAGCTCGCCGATGGACACCCCGGTCTCCGGAATCTGGACCTTGATGTCGGTGCCCCAATTGTTGACGTAGCTCGAAGCGGCGCGGTTCGACACGGTCTGCGCCTGCAAGGCGGTCAGGCGGTCGAGCACCTTGCCGGCCACGACCTCGCCGGTCAGGCCGCGATCGGCGAGGTCCGGCGGCACCGAGAAGGCCTCGATGACGAGCCCCTTGTCGTGGGCGGCGGTCCACAGGGCGGCGCCGACCGCGGCCCCGATCACGATGACGATCAGGGCGACGACGAATTCGAAGGCGAGCTTCAGGACCGCGCTGGCGTAGTCGACGAATTGCGACCAGTTGCGCAGCCGCTCTTCCTTGTGCTCGCGCTCGATCTGCAGGCGGGTGAGTTCGGTCTGCTCGGCGAGAAAGGCATCGGCGCGCGCGCGGCTGGCCGCGGCCAGAGCCACCGCCGGCCCTGCCCCCGAAGCTTCGTTCCGCCGATCGGATTCCGTGTCTTCGCCCATCCCGGGCCGAGCGTGCCAGCAGGCGGCAGGCGGCGCAATCGGCTAGGGAACGGTCCAGTTTTCCAGGACAAGGCCGGGTATGTCGGAGAAGTCGGCTTGGTTGTTCGTCACCAGCGTGGCGCCCAAGCTGAGCGCGTGTGCGGCGATCATGCGATCGAAGTCCTTCCCGCGCGCCCAGCCAACATCGGCGATGATGCGCCCGTAGCGGCGTGCCGCGTCCGCATCGAACGCGACGACCGGAATGCGCGCGACAAGTTCTTCGAGTCTCGCCTTTCGCAGGTCGGCTTGCGATCCGGCTTTGAAGAAGCCGCGTTGCAATTCGGCGAGGACGATGGCCGACATCGAGATCGAACCGTCGAACTGGGCGAACTTCGCGAGCACAGGCCCCGATCCGTCACGCGCATATATGACCGTGTTGGAATCGAGCAGATAGAGCAAAGGCGGTCAGTCCCATTCGCGTTCGGGGACGTCCGTGCGCTCGAGCGGTTCGATCGTGTCCGGCTTCGGCATCCCGTTCAGGATGGCGACCAGTTCCCGGAGGCTTCCCGCGGCCGGACGGATCGTGACGGTATCGCCGTGGCGCGTGATCTCCACCTCCGTGTTGACCGGATAGGCGATTTCGGCGGGCAGGCGAACGGCGTTACTGTTGCCGGATCGGAAGACTTTGCTGCGCATGGCGATTTGCTCCACGAACAATATTCTAGCACAGGGGACGCTGCATGTATATACACGTATATACTGCGGCTGCACAAAATTCACACGAAAGAATATGTTATTTTTTCAAATTCACACAAACTCCCTGTGAAGCATTGAAGTTTGCGGCTCGGCATGTGATCTAGCCGCCATGTCAAAGGTTCAGAATCCGCAGATGCTGACCGCGAACCGTCTGGTCGACGGCGACGTTCTGTATTGGAAAGGCGGCGACTGGGTGCTGACGCTGGTCGAAGGCGACGTGTTCGCCGACCCGAAGGACGCCGACGCGGCCCTGGCGGCGGCACAGAAATATGTGACCGGGAACGTGGTGGTGGCGCCCTATCTGTTCGAGGTGAAGCGGAACGGCGGCGGCGTCACCCCCGTCAAGGAGCGCGAGGTCATCCGCGCCGCCGGGCCGACGGTGCGCCACGACCTCGGCAAGCAGGCGACGCATGTATAGGTATGACGAGTTCGACGCGAAATTCGTCGCCGAGCGCGTGGCGCAGTTCCGCGGCCAGGTGGCGCGCCGCCTCTCCGGCGAACTGACCGAGGACGAGTTCAAGCCGCTCCGGCTGATGAACGGGCTCTACCTGCAACTGCACGCCTATATGCTGCGCATCGCGGTGCCGTACGGCACGCTGAACGCGCGGCAGATGCGCATGCTGGCGCATATCGCGCGCAAATACGACAAGGGCTATGGCCATTTCACCACGCGGCAGAACATCCAGTTCAACTGGCCGAAGCTGGTCGACGTGCCCGACATCCTGGCCGACCTCGCGACGGTCGAGATGCATGCGATCCAGACGTCGGGCAATTGCATCCGCAACGTCACCGCCGATCATTTCGCCGGCGCCGCCGCCGACGAGATCGAGGATCCGCGCCCGCTGGCCGAAATCGTCCGGCAATGGTCGAGCCTGCATCCCGAATTCGTCTTCCTGCCGCGCAAATTCAAGATCGCCGTGAGCGGTTCGCCGCACGACCGCGCGGCGCTGAAATTCCACGACATGGCGGTCGAGATCGTGAAGAACGCGGCGGGCGAGACAGGCTATCGCGTGCTGGTCGGCGGCGGCATGGGGCGCACGCCCTATGTCGGCTTCGTCATCGGCGAGTTCGTGGCGAAGGAAGACATCCTCGCCTTCCTCGAAAGCGTGATGCGCGTCTACAACCAGTCCGGCCGGCGCGACAACAAGTACAAGGCGCGGGTGAAGATCCTGGCCAATGCACTCGGGCCCGAAGAGATGCACCGCCAGGTGATGCGCGAATTCGAGGAGATCAGCCGGGCCGGCACGCTGCAGGTGCCGCGCGAGGAACTCGACCGCATCGACGCATACTTCGCACCGCCGAAATTCGAGACGCTGCCGGACACGATTCCGGCGGGCGACGCCGATTTCGCGGACTGGACAAAGACCAACACCCATCCGCATCGCGCGCCGGGCTATGCCATCGCGACGGTCTCCCTGAAGCCCATCGGCGGCGTGCCGGGCGACGCGACCGACGCGCAGCTCGACGCGCTGGCCGATCTGATGGACGCCTATGGCATCGAGGAAATCCGCGTCAGCCATGAGCAGAACCTCGTGCTGCCGCACGTCCGCAAGAAGGACCTGCCGGCGATCCATGCCCGGCTGAAGGAACTCGATCTCGCCACGCCGAATGCCGGGCTGATCACCGACATCATCGCCTGCCCGGGGCTCGACTATTGCGACCTCGCCAATGCGCGCTCGATCCCGATCGCGCAGGACCTGTCGCGGCGGTTTGCCGGTCTCGCCCGCCAGCAGGATATCGGCGAGCTGAAGATCAAGATCAGCGGCTGCATCAACGCCTGCGGCCATCATCACGCCGGCCATATCGGCATTCTTGGCGTCGACAAGAAGGGCGTGGAGTTCTACCAGCTCCAGCTCGGCGGCTCCGGCGCGGAAGATGCCGCCATCGGCGACATCATGGGGCCCGGCTTCGGCGAGCACGAGATCGCCGACGCGGTGGAGCGCGTGGTCGACCTCTATCTGAAGGAGCGGCAAGGCGACGAGCGCTTCCTCGACACCTATCGCCGCATCGGCATGGAGCCGTTCAAGACCGTCGCTTACGGGACCGGGGCGCATGGCGTTCATACGGGTTGAGGGCGGCCGCGCCGCGGCGGCCGAGGACGGCTTCGTGTCCGTATCCGACGACGCGGCACTGCCGCAAGACGGCGGCGCCATCGTCTCGCTGGCGCGCTTCATCAAGGACCGCGAGACGCTGCTGGCGCGCAACGCGCCGATCGGCGTCCGGCTGAAATCCGACGAGACGCCGGAAGGCCTCGGCCCCGACCTGGGGCGGCTGTCGGTCGTCGCCATCGAATTTCCCAAATTCGCCGACGGGCGCGGCTTCTCCTGGGCGCGGATGCTGCGCACGCGGCTGGGCTATACGGGCGAGGTGCGCGCGGTGGGCGACTATATCTACGACCAGATCGCCTATCTGGTGCGCGTCGGCTTCGACGGCTTCGACCCGACGCATCCGCTGACCGCGGACGACTTCAACCGCGCGCTGACCGAGATGACAAACGTCTACCAGCCCTCGGCCGACGGGAAGAAGACGATCCGCGAGCTGCGAGCAGGAAAGTAGGCGCCTTTGCAGCGCACCGCCCCGTGTGATAAGTATTACCGTGAAACTCCCCGGTAATACCGCGATGGCCACCACGAATGTTACGAGCAAAGGCCAAGTGACGATCCCCAAGCGGGTGCGCGATGCATCCGGCGTGAAAGCCGGGACCAAGGTGACGGTCGAATATCGGGACGGAGGTGTTCTGATCAAGCCGGTGGGCAAGGCGACCAAGAGCGACTATCGCAAGCGCATCGAAAGCGTCATCGGCACGCTGGATCTCGGCATGTCGGTCGACGCATACATGGACATGTTGCGGGGAGAAGATTGATCCTCGTCGACACCAACGTCATTCTCGATGTGGTGGGAACCCACTCGGCTTGGCGGTTCTGGTCCATGGCCGCTTTGGAAGAATCGGCCGGCGGAGACGAACTGTTCATCGACGATGTCGTCTACGCCGAACTCGCGTCGGGCTATCGAGAGATGGCGAAGCTCGACGAGGCGCTGGCGACATTGCGTGTTGCGCGCGCGCAAACGCCGAAATTGGCGCTCTTTCTGGCCGGACATGCCTTTCGGCAATACCGGCGGCGGGGCACGAAGACGGGCGTGCTGCCCGACTTTTTCATCGGTGCCCATGCCTTCGTCTCGGGCGCGGCGGTGCTCACCCGAGACCGGGGTTTCATAGAGACCTACTTCCCCACCGTGACGCTTGTTTCGCCTTGAGCACCTGTCGACGGCGCATAATAGAGGCGTGAGAACCAAAACGGCATACGGACAATGGACAGCATCCGTCACAGACACGTCCTTGGCGGCGCCTTGATCGCGACCGTCGTCCTGTACGCCTGCGACGCATACGAAGCCTGGCGCTTCATGACGACGAACGGCTTTCTCGCCTGGGTCGTGATGGCGCCATCCCTGGCCGGCGTCCTCACATTCATTTTTTTGCTTCTGCGGCCGCGATCCGTCGCGGCGCAGAACGCCGACGACGTCGAATGGCCGAAGCCCTTGGCTTACGGCTTGATATTGACGCCGGTCGTTCTGCTTCTCTTCATGGCGGTCGCCGCGCCGCTGCGCGGCGGCTTCGACGACATGCGATGGATGTTTCCCGTCGCCGGAAGCTGGATCGGCGCCTGGACGGCCGACCTCATGAGGCCAATGTTCGATACACGGCGCTAGCGCCGCGGCGCCTATTCCGCCGCCGCGATGCTGGGCAGCCGCTCGGCGGACGGCGCCGCCTCCGCGCCGTCCATCGGCACGCCGCAGCGCGCCAGAACCGCGCGCAGGTCCTTGACCGGCGGGAACACCTCGTTGTTCCAGTCGCCGCCCTGGGCGTCGTGCGCCTTCTGCTCCTGCTCCACGATGTGCTTGTCCTGCGCGAAGATGCCTTCGGTGAACCAGGTGATGAACGGCCATGCCGCATGGATGAGGCCGGGAAGCTTCGGCTTCTTCACCGAGAGATAACCGAAGGTCCGGTTGGTGCGCTGCTGCTGGTCGAGCGGGGTGTAGCCGAGCCAGACGTCGAGCACCGGCTCGCCGCCGTTCACCCACACTTTCAGGCTCTGATACGGATAGCCGGTGCGGATGGTCATCAGATCGGCGTTCACGCCCTCATCCTCGCTGCGCATAACGTTGAGGATCGCCGCCTCGCCCAGCGACTGGCGCCCGGCGGTGCGCGTGAATGTGTAGTCGACCTCGCACCAATCGTCGCCTTGGCGGCGGCCCAGGCACGTCGCCTTGATCGTGCCCATCAGGCTCCTGTGCAGGAACTGATGGTTCATGTCGAACAGGTTCTCGTGCATGAAGCTGTAGTGACAGGCGACCTCGCGGTTGAGCTGGCGCGTCTTGTAGCCGGCGTCGGCCTTCGAGCCGAGCGCGGCCGGGGCGCGGTCCTCCGCCAGCGCCGGATCGCCGGGAAAGACGAAGATCAGGCCGTCGACCTCGCGCGTGGGATAGGCGCGCACGCCGTTGGGCAGCCGGTCGCGGCCGAGATAGGGCACGTCGATGCAGTTGCCGGCGCAGCTATAGGCCCAGCCGTGATAGCCGCATTTCAGCGTGTCGCCCTGCACGACGCCGAGCGACAGCGGGACCTGGCGGTGGGCGCAGCGGTCTTCCAGCGCGGACACCGTGCCGCTCGCGCCGCGAAACAGCACGATGGGCTCGCCCGCGAAGCGCCGCGCCAGCGTCCTGCCGGCCTTGACCTCGCCGCTCCAGGCGAGCGGATACCAATAATCGGGATGGGCGCCGACGCGGCGCAGATCGAGGCCGCGAGAAAAGGCGTTCGGCGCAATCGTCATTGCAAGGAACCTCTGGAGCGCCATCCCCTCGGCGCTTCGGTCAAGCTAGGCTGATTTCGGCGCAATGCCAAATCGCATCTCGATGCCCGCCCTATGTCGAATTCCGACACAAAGCTCATCGGACGGCGGTTGGGCCACGAACCGCGCGCCGATGGGAGGCCGTTCAAGAATGCTCAGCCATCTTTCTCTCGGCGTTAACGATCTTGCCCGCGCCACGGCGTTCTACGAGGCGGTGTTGTCACCGCTTGGATTCGTCTGCGTGTGGCGCAACCCGCGCGGCAGCGGGTTCGGCGCGGCGGGCGGCGAGGACCGGCTGGCGCTGTTCGCGCGCGGCGCCGCGGCGCGGGCGCCGGGCGCCGGGTTCCATCTCTGCTTCGCGGCACCCGATCGCGATGCCGTCGACGCATTCCATGCGGCGGCGCTCGCGGCGGGCGGAACCGATGCCGGCGCGCCGGGCCTGCGCCCCCATTACGGCGCCGACTATTACGCCGCCTTCGTCATCGATCCCGACGGCCACAAGCTGGAGGCAAAGGTCGAATAGACCTGTCACACTATATTTCTTGACCCCCACCCCCCTTTGCCCCAAAGAGGCCGCGCAACGGAAATGAGGTGCCGGCCGTGAACGCACCCGCACGCATCGACACGCTTCCCCGCTTCGGCACGATCGAAAAGGCCATCGCCACGATGAAGCCGGGCGAGCCGGTCTATTGCATCTTTCCGGAGAAATTCGCCGCGGCGGCGAAGCGCTTCCTCGACGCGTTTCCGGGCGATCCGCTTTATGCGATCAAGGCCAATCCGGCGCCGCATGTGCTCGACCAGGTGTGGGCGGCGGGCATCCGCCATTTCGACACCGCCTCGGTTCCGGAGATCGAGATCGTCAAGACCCGCTTTCCCGAGGCGCATTGCCATTTCATGTCGCCGGTGCGCCAGGTCGGCGCCGCCAAGAAGGCGTTCGAGCAGTTCGGCGTGACCGACTATGTGGTCGATTGCGACTACGAGCTCGACAAGCTCCTGGCCGAGACCAAGGCGCCCAGGAAGCTGCGCATCTTCGTGCGCATCGCGACGCCGCTCGGCGGCGCGGTGCTGGAACTGTCGAGCAAGTTCGGCGTGCCCCCGGCCGAGGCCGCCCGGCTGCTCAAGCGCGTGGAGGAATCCGGCGCCGCGCCCTGCATCACCTTCCATGTCGGCTCGCAGTGCCTCTCGCCCTTCTCCTATGCCCAGGCGATCGAGATGGCGCGGCGCACGGCGCAGATCGCCGGCGTGGAGATCGCGGCGCTCGACATCGGCGGCGGCTTTCCGGGGCCCTATCAGGGCGACGACGTGCCGCCCTATCACTGGTATTTCGACACCATCAAGGAAGCGCTCGAGACTCTGCCCAATCCCAAAGTGCCGCTGATCTGCGAGCCCGGCCGCGCCCTGATCGCAGAGGGCCTGTCGCTGATCACCCAGGTGATCCTGCGCAAGGGCGACCGACTTTATATCAACGACGGCGTCTATGGCTCGTTCGACGAGCTGACCCTGCCGGGCTGGAACGCGGATTATCCGGTGCGGGTGTTCACCCTGGACGGCAAGGGCCGCGCCCTGCCGCTGCCCGGCGCGACGCTGCCGTTCCGGGTCTATGGCCCGACCTGCGATACGCTGGACGTACTGCCCCGGCCGATCATGCTGCCGGCCAATGTCGGGCCGGGCGATTTCATCGTGTTCGACTATATGGGCGCCTATTCGGTGGCGGTGCGCACGACCTTCAACGGCTTCTTCCCCGACACCTGGGCGATCGTGGGGAATTAGTGAACCGCCTTGCCATCGGCATAGCGCTGAGCATCGTCCTCGCGACCGGCGCCGCAGCCGAGCCGGCCTGGCACACCTATACCGACGCCAAGCGCGGCTTTTCCATCGACTATCCCGACGGCTGGACCGTGGATCCCGGCTTCAAGGACAAGGGCTATGGCTTCTTCCAGGGCGACACCGACGATTATCGCGACGGCGTGGCGCTGAAGCCGACCGTCGATCTCGCGCCGGGAACCAATCTGGAGAGCCCCCAGCTCGTGCTCGCGATCGAGACCGCGCGGCCGGCCGACCGCTGCGAGGCGCGGGCCTTCCTGGTCGATCCGCCGCCCGACTATTTCACCGAACGGCCGGTCGACAGGCCGGACGCGGTGCGCACCGTGGCCAAGGCGGGCGACCTCTACACCATCGAGCACATCGTGCTGATCGGGGTGCGCCAGCCCTGCATCGCGGCGCATTACATCCTGGTTTACGGTCAGGGACAGGGTGCGAACGCCCCGCCGGCCTTCGACCACGCGGCGGTGGTCGGCCTGCTCAACCGGATCGCCTCGACCGTCAAACCCCTGAAATAGCTGGCATTACAAGGCCAACAGAGCGTTAACGTGTTTCGGCTAGGGTCCTTCTCGGGATACCCATGATGCCGACACCGAAAGAGCGATTGAGCCACCTTCTCGAACTCGCCGCGCAAGGCGCGGGCGAGCGCGCCCATCTGGCCGACGAGGTCGCGGACCTCCTGCTCGACTGGCCGGCGCAGTACCCCGAAGGGATGCGCGCAACCTTCGTCGCGCTCCTGGAGAAGATCGTGCGCGAGATGACGGGGCCCGGCCGCGCCGTGCTGGCGGCCCGTTTCCGCGACCGCGGCGACTTCCCGCTGTCGCTGCTCAACGAATTCTTCCTGTTCGCGCCGGCGCCGATGAAGGACGCGATCCTGATGCGCAACGACGCCGAAGGCCCGATCGAATGCGCCCCGGTCGACGCCGAGGCCCTGCTTCACGCGGCGCGGACGGCGCGGGACTTCGCGGCCGAGCTTGCACAGGTCGCCGGCCTTCCCCTTCCCGTCGCCGCCGCGATGCTCGGCGATCCGTCGGCGCGCGCGCTGGCCGCGCTGGCGCGCGCCACCGGCGTCAGCCGCGCCACCTTCTCCGCCATGGCGCTGCTGGCGGGGCCGGCGCGCTCGGTGCATGAGAACTTCGCCATGCTGGGCGTGTTCGACGGCGTGCCGCAGAACGGCGCCCGCCAGCTCGTCGCGTTCTGGCGCGCCCGCGGCGAAGGCTCCGCCCAGGTCGAGCGGGCGGCTTAAGGAAAATATCGCCCGGCCCCGTGGGTATCGCCGCGCGCGGCAGTGCGCGACACTGGAGGTCCTTCCTTCGGAGATTCGCCATGTCGCGCCGCCTTGCCGCCGCCCTGTTCGGGGCGCTGATGCTCGCCGCTCCCGCCTCCGCCAAGGTCCTGCCCTACCCCAAGAGCTTCCAGGCCCGCACAATCGCGACCAACGGCATCAGCCTTTATGTCCGCGTCGGCGGCCACGGCCCGGCGGTCGTGCTGCTGCACGGCTTCGCCGACACCGGCGATATGTGGGAACCGCTGGCCGTCAGGCTCGCCCGGGATCACACCGTGATCGTGCCCGATCTGCGCGGCATGGGGCTCTCGGCGCATCCGGACACCGGCTACACCAAGAAGAACCAGGCGCTTGACATCGCCGGCGTGATGGATGCGCTGAAGATCGCACGCGCCGATCTCGTCACCCATGACATCGGCAACATGGTCGGCTACGCGCTGGCGGCGCAGTTTCCCGCCCGGATCGCGAAATGGGTGGTGATCGACGCGCCGATCCCCGGCATCGGTCCCTGGGAGGAAATCCTCAAGAGCCCGCTCCTCTGGCATTTCAATTTCCGCGGGCCCGACATGGAGCGGCTGGTCAAGGGGCGCGAGCGCATCTATCTCGACAGGTTCTACAACGAATTGTCGGCCGATCCGCGCCGCATCGACGAAGCGACGCGCCGGCACTATGCGGCGCTCTACGCCCGCCCCCATGCCATGCACGACGCGTTCGAGCAGTTCGCCGCGTTTTCGCAGGACGCGATCGACGACAAGGCCCTGCTGGCGGCCGGCGGCAAGCTTGCGATGCCGGTGCTGGCGCTCGGCGCCGAGAAGTCGATGGGCGCGCAGGAGGCGGACATCCTGCGCGCGGCCGCGAGCGACGTCACGGGCGGGATCGTTCCGAACTCCGGCCACTGGATCATGGAAGAGAACCCGGACGCGACGGTTGCGATGGTGACGGCGTTCCTGGAGAAATAGCGCGGTATTCGGGTCGGATGCGCCGAGTCGTTCCTCAGCCGCCTTCGCCCAAGAGATTGTCCCGGCCAGGCGAGAAAGACAGCGTGACGAGGATCGCCTTGTCGTCGAGTGTCTTTACCGTCCCATTGGCCGAGCCGTAGGACACGTTGAGCCAAGCGCCGGTTGTGGCGGCATTGCCGTCCGGACCGAATCGGCCGACCAGGCCGCTCAGCACGCGCGACAACCGGATCGCGCCGGAAATTTGCCAGCGGAAGCCGGAACTCGCGAACGCAGCATCGGCTGCATGCACAGCCATCGTGTCCTTATAGCCGGCAAGCGCCGCGAATTTGAGATCCGCGGAATAGCTTTCGAGTCCGACCCAGGCATCGACCGTATTCGCGTCAAATTTCGGCGTCCCGGCGTTTCCCGTCGCCACCGTTTCGTTCAGACCCGCCCGCACCGTGCCGCCGATCATCCAGTAGCTGAGAAGATCGATGTCGGCGGTCGGATCTTCGGGAAAGTTGAGCGGATAGCGTCCCGCGATCCAGACCGCGCCGCTGGTCTTGGAAAAACCGTTTGCCGTGCCCGGCTCGCCGTCCCATACGACGCCGCCGCCAAGATCGAGTTTGCTGCCGAAGCGGGCATAGGCGTTCGCCTTGGCGATACAGACGTCGAAGGCCTTGGTGACGTTGAGACTGTTCGCGATTTTCTTGGCGGCATCGCCCGCCCTGTCGGTAATCGCGAGGTTGATCTCCTCGAAGACGGCGTGCACGGCAATCGCCTTGTCGGCCGGTCTGCTGTCGGCATGCAATGCGTCGTGAAGCCTTTGAGCCAGTTCGGGAAACTTGTTGCAAACATCGTCGAGACAACCGTCGACGTCCGGCGCTGCGGCATCGATATTCGCCTGGGTGACCCCGGCCGGATCGATATGCGCTTCCGCGGCAAGGCCATCGAACGACCCCCGGTACGTCCGCAGCGAATGCTGCTCGTCGGTCTCGTCCTTGATGGCGGCCAGATACTTCGCGTCGTAGTCCGGATAGAGGGTCGCATAGACGGTGTCGGCGCATTCCGCCCATACTGGCTCGATCCGCCCCTTGTTCGGTCCTTTGTCGGGCACGTAGATGGCGGCGAGCGGATCGCTCTGATCCAGGACGGCGATGCTCAGACCGAGCGCGAGGCGGGAGTCTTTGGCCTTAGAAGGATCGCCGCCGCCCTTGTCGCCAAGATAAAGCGACGTGCCGAACCGCGTGCGGTTCGCGAGACGCAGGCCATAGGCGCCGTCGTAGCCGCCATTCCCGGTGCCGATATAGTTGTCATAGTTATTGACGTCGCTGCCGAGCAGGAACCAGGCCGGCGCTATGTCGGCGGCGAAGGACTGGGCACCCTTTGCGCCGCCGTCCGCCGCGGGCGCCTGAAGCGTGTAGGGCTTGAGCGCCGCGGAACCGGACAGCGTTTCGTTCGTGCCGATCAGTGCGAGCGCCGGCGAAACCGGCACACCGTAGTCGAATGCAAAAATGTCTTTGTTCTGCGCATCGGATTTGAACAGAGTAATTGTCGCGTCGGATGCCTTCTGATCGTCAGATAGGGGCGCCGCGCCGGCCGGTGCGGCCGCGTTGTCATCGGCCGAGCCGTGAGCACGTCCGGCGGCTTTGCTCGCGGACGGCGGAAGGCAAGCGAGAAACGCGGCGGCCGAAAGACCGCAGACGATCAGGAGACGTTTCACCGGCCCGCTCCTCAGAAGACGACCGCAAACGTGCCCGAAGGCAGCAGCATATCGGGCGTATCGACCGTGAAGCGGTAGTTCGGCGGCTTTCCGGCCGGAACGGCGTCGAGATTGCCGCACGGGACGTGCGCGCCAGTGGCTGGATCGATCTGCAGCACATCGATCAGGAAATCCGCGCTGGTGGCACCCAGGAAGGTCGCGAGCACGTCGAATTCCAGTTGCGTGGCCTTGTCCCAGCCGGCGATGTCGGTCGGCGAGAAGGTGAAAGCGTAGTGCTCGCTGCCGGTAGCGCCGGAATTTCCGATCGCGCTCCGCCCCGCGGCCGCGTAACGGTTCAGCGTGTACCAGCCCCGTGCACCCATCGCGTTCGGCTTCAGCGTCGCCGCGATGATCAGAATCTTGTCCTTGTCGGCCTTGAACAGCATGGTCGCCCCCATAGCGATGCCTGCGGAAACCGCCGGCAAGAGCATTCAACAGAAGGGCGTGGCCATGACGCCGTGACGAGCGTCACGCGTCAGTCATTATTTTGCAAAAACTACTTTTCCGCGTTCACGTCGTGCCGTTCGCGGGTCTTGGCGAATTTTATGTTCGGGAATTTGTCCGCCACATAGCCCACTTCCCACGCGCTCTTCGCCAGGAAAACCGGCGCGCCGTCGCGGTCCGCCGCCATGCCGCCGCGGTTCGACGCCTGGAATTTCTCCAGCTCGGCGTCGCTGCCGGAAAGCCAGCGCGCGGTCTCGTAAGGCGCCGGCTCCAGGTCGGCGTCCAGGCCGTATTCGGCGTTGAGCCGCGACTTGAGGACATCGAGCTGCAACGGCCCCACCACGCCGACGATCCAGGCCGAGCCGATCTGCGGCTTGAACACCTGCGTGACGCCCTCCTCCGCGAGGCTTTCGAGCGCGCGCGTCAGGTGCTTCTGCTTCATCGGATCGCCGAGCCGCACGCGGCGCAGGATCTCGGGCGCGAAGTTCGGGATGCCGGTGAACACGACCTCGCCGGTCTCCGACAGCGTGTCGCCGACGCGCAGCACGCCGTGATTCGGGATGCCGATGATGTCGCCCGGCCAGGCCTCGTCCACCGTCTCGCGCTCCTGGGCGAAGAACAGGATCGGATTGTGCACGCCGATGCTCTTATGCGTGCCCGATTGCGTGAGCTTCATGCCGCGGCGGAATTTTCCCGACGCGAGGCGCAGGAAGGCGACGCGGTCGCGGTGGTTGGGATCCATATTGGCCTGGACCTTGAACACGAAGCCGGTGACTTCGCCGTCGGACGGCTCGACCGTGCGCCCGCGGGTCGGCGCCGGGCCGGGCGGCGGCGCGTTCCGGGCCAGCGCCGAGAGCAGGTCGCGCACGCCGAAATTCTTCAGCGCCGAGCCGAAATAGACCGGCGTCTGGTGGCCCTCGCGATAGGTGCCGTGGTCGAAGCGCGGCATGCCGGCGCGGACGAGCTCGACGTCCTCGTCGAGCTTGTCCTTCTCTTCGGCGCTCAGCAGCGCGGCCACCGCGTTGCCGCCGAGCTTTGCGCCGCCGCCGAAGGGGGAGAATTCCTCCGTATAGAGATCGACGGTGCCGCGGAAGTTCAGCCCCATGCCGACCGGCCACACCATCGGGGCGCATTCGAGCTGGAGCTGGTCGGCGATCTCGTCCAGCAGCTCGAGCGGATCGCGCGCCTCGCGGTCCATCTTGTTGACGAAGGTCATGATCGGGATGTCGCGCAGCCGGCAGACTTCGAACAGCTTGCGGGTCTGGGTCTCGATGCCCTTCGCCGCGTCGATCACCATCACCGCGGAATCGGCGGCGGTCAGCGTGCGGTAGGTGTCTTCCGAGAAATCCTCATGGCCCGGCGTGTCGAGCAGGTTGAACACCGCATCCTCGAACTCGAAGGTCATGACCGCGCTGGTCACCGAGATGCCGCGCTCCTGCTCGATCTTCATCCAGTCCGATTTCGCCCGGCGCGCCTCGCCGCGCGCCTTGACGCGGCCGGCGGCATGGATCGCGCCGCCGAGCAGCAGAAGATGCTCGGTCAGCGTCGTCTTGCCGGCGTCCGGGTGCGAGATGATCGCGAAAGTCCGGCGCCGGGCGGCTTGGGAGGCGGGCGTACTCATGACGGCGGGGGCGTAGCAGGATCGCAAAGCCCTGTCATCTCCGCCGCCGGCCGCGGCCGATATTCGCCGGGGTGGACGGGCGCGCCGCCGTCCAATTAGAAAGAAACGGCGGCGACGGGACGATGCGGGATGAAACGGAAAACAGCGCTTGCGGTCTTGTCGATCCTGGCTTGCCTTGCCGTTCCGGGCGCCGCCCAGGCGCAGGGCGGCCCGGCCGACCAGGTGATCGATCCGGACGGCAGCACGCTGTCGCGCCCCGCCGGCCTCCCGCCCGATCCCGAGGGCAGAGCCGAGGATCTGCGGCTGGCCGGAAAATGCAACGAGGCCATCCCGATCCTTCGCCAATTGGCGGCGGGCGGCGACGGCCACGAACTTGCCCAGTACAATCTCGGCCTGTGCCTGCTCGATACCGGCAAGGCGGATCCGGATGCGCAGCGCGCTGCGAGCCTGAAGCAGGAAGGCGCCGCCTTCATCCTCAAAGCCGCGAGCCAAAACCTCCCCAAGGCGCAGCTCAGCCTGGCGGTGCTGTATCTCGACGGCAACGGCGTCGCGCCCGATCCCGTCGAAGCCGGCAAATGGGCGCTGATCTATCGCGCGAACGGTGCGCGCTTCGCGCTCGGCCTGCCGGGCATCTCGGCGGACCTGCAGGCGCGGCTGGACGCCGTCCTGACCGCGGCGACATGGGCGCAGGCGCAGGCGCGCGCCGACGCCTGGAGCCCCGCAGCGCCGTCTTCGAATTAGGCGCGTTCGCGGAACGGCCGGAGAGGATATTCCCCCCGGGAAGGCGTAAGCTGGCGCGATCCGATTTGGAGACCGCGATGACGATGTTCGCCCGTGCCCTGGTGCTCAGTGCCCTCATCGCCGCGCCCGCCGCGGCGGCCGATTGCAGCACGGGCGCGATCCCCGACACGCCGGTCTTAGGCACCGTCGCCGGCAAGCCCTTCGTGCCGAAGGAGACCCGCATCGACGTCACCCGGGACGGCATGGAGATCGACGACGCCAAGTTCGACAAATACACGCTGTCGATCATGACCGACGGCATCTTCAACGAGATGACCGTGACGATGCTGGTGCCGCTCGGCAAGACGCCGGCCGGCCGCGTCTTCCGCGTGCTGCCGACCGGCGACATCGGAGCCCAGCCCGCCGCCGCGCCGGGCACGCCCGAAGTGCAGGGCTGGGGGCTCGAGCTCGAGGCCGCCGATGTCGACACCAGCTTCACGCAGGAGAACGCCGCGATCCGCGTCGAACTCGGGCAGAAGACGGGCAACACGCTGGCGGGCAAGATCCATTTCTGCGTGCCGGGGCAGAAGGCCGACATCGCCGGCAGCTTCAAGGCGGCGCTGCACTGAACGGCGGCTACATCCGGTTGAACGGCCAGACGCGCGGGGCGATGACGTAGTTGAGCTGGACGGCGAAGATCACCGCGATGCTCCACCAGGTCGAGAACACGCACAGCGCCGCGCCGGCGGCATAGAGCGCCTGCGCGATCAGCACACGCCGCACGAAGGCCCGGTCGACATCGGGCGGCGCGTCGGGACGGACGAGGCCGAACCATTTGGCGCGGTACCAGCCCGCCAGGAGGAACACGCCGAGCAGCAGGATGTTGAACCAGTAGACCAGCAGCGCCGCGCGGAATTCGATGTATTCGGACAACAGCGCGGTGGAGAACGGCAGCACGCACACCGCCATCAGGAAGCCGATATGCAGCCAGGCATAGGAGCGGTCGGCATGCGCCAGCGCGTCGTGCTGGGTCTGCTGGCCGAGCCAGAAGATGCCAAGGGTCATAAAGCTCATCAGGAAGGTCACGAAGCGCGGGCCGAGATGGATCAGGGCGCGCACCAGGTCGGCCTCGCTGTGGATGTCCTCCAGCGGCGGCGGGCGGATGTCGAGCACCAGGACCGTCATCGCGAAGGCGAAGACGCCGTCGGAGAGCGCCGCGAGGCGCTCCCGGTTGCGGCCGGCGATGCGGTTGTACAGCGTGGTCACGGCCTCGCGCTTAGCAAGCCCGCGCCGCGTCGGCAAGATCGCCGGCGGTCCTTCAGGCCAGCGGCCGGATCAGCATCAGCGCGGGATTGTCCGGCCCCCACAGCGTCGGAAGTTCCTCGACGGCGAGGAATCCGACGGCTTCGTAGAAGGCGCGGGTCCCGGCATAGGCGCGATCGGGATGGCGGTCCGACAGCGTCTTCACGGTAAGGAAACGCGCGCCCTGTTCGCGTGCATGACGCAGCGCGGCGTCGATCAGCGCACGGCCGGCGCCCTGGCGGTGATGCGCGGGGCTCACCCCCATCACATGAATCTCCATGGCGTGGGGCGTGTGCCGCTTCAGCGCGGCGAAGCCGAGCGTCTCGCCGCCCGCGACCGCGGCGAACATCGCCATCGTCTCCACGTCGCGCGCATAGGCGGCATTGGCCTCCGCCAGGCCGAACCACTCCGGCAGCGCGGCGAGGATCTCGGCGCACAACGCGCCCTTGCCGTGCCGGATTTCGACGACCTCCACGGCCTAGACGACCGGATCGTCGACGAAAGCGCGGCCCTGGCGGTCCTCGATCTCCACGATCCAGAGGTCCGGATCGAATTTCATCTGCTTGTCGAGATAGGCGCGCGCCTTCTCCTCGTCGGACCAGTCGCCGAGCGGGCGGGCCCAGACCAGTTCGCCGTCGCCGCGCCGCGCCTGGGACAGCACCAGCACATGGCCGTCGAGCCGGTTGATCTTGAGGAACACCGCGCCCGACTCTTCGATCCCCTTCTTGGCGACATAGGCCTGCGCACCCTCGACCTCGGCGCGGCGGATGACGGCGCGGACGAAGATGCCGGCTTTCAGGCGGGGGGCGGTCATGCGCCGACTATAGACGATTTGCGCGCCCTATGCCGTGCGCGGCTCGAAGGCCGTGGAGGTCAGAAGGCCCCAGGGCGCGCCCGCCGCGTCGCCGAGCGGCGTGATCAGGGTTTCGGCGGTCATATGGTCGAGGCCGAGCGATCGGAGATGCGAAACGAAACGCAGCGGGGCGGCGATGTCGAGCGCCATGTCGTAGGCGTCGTACCAGCTCGCGAGGAAGGGCGGCAGGATGACCTCGTCGAGATATTTTCCGGTGACGTCGCTGCCGCTGCGGACCTGGTCGCGGCCGACCATGCGGAAGCGGTAGCGCCGAGACCGGTCGGGCTCCTGCAAGCGCTCGATGAAGACGATGTCCTTGAGATGGCGGACCAGGGCGCGGGCGGTGAAATCCGCGCGCGTCGGCAGGTGCCGCGGCCCCTTCACCCGGCGCCAGATCTCGAGCAGCTCCTTGAGGCGCGCGCAGTCGAAGGCGAGCGACGCATCGCAGACGACCGTCCATCCCTCGCGCCCGGCGCGGGCATTGAATGCGTCCCAGGGCGGCTGGCGGTTCGGCTGCATGAGGTTGGGCGGCATACCGCAAACCTCGTCCCATCCGGTGAACGACCGGTAAATCTCCTCTTAGGGAAATCTACTTAGGCGGGCTCAGGCCGCGCCCTTGAAGGGGATGATCTTGGCTTCGCGCGGGCGCAGCGCCTGGCCGCTCTCGTCGACCGAGGCGAAGGGCAGGCGGATGATCACCGTGGTCCCCTCGCCCAGCACCGATTCGATCCGCGCCTCGCCGCCATGCAGCGCGCTCAGCGCCTTGACCAGCGCGAGGCCGAGACCCGTGCCTTCCTTGGCGCGCACATGCTCGCCCTCGACCTGCTCGAAGGGCTGGCCCAGGCGCTGCAGGTCCTTGGCCGAGATGCCGACGCCGGAATCGGCGACCTCGATGACGATGCCGCGTTCGTCGCGCTGCGCCTTCAGCCGCACATCGCCGCCGCGCGGGGTGTATTTGATGCCGTTGGTCAGAAGGTTGATCAGCATCTGCTTCACGGCGCGCTTGTCGGCGAAGATCGTGCCGGCGCCGGGACCGACGGAGAGCCGCAGCGCGACGCCCGCCCGCTCCGCCTGGAGCTTGACGAAGCGCACGGCGGATTCGGCCGTGCCGGTGAGGTCGAACACCTCTTCGTAGAGATCGAGCTTGCCAGCCTCGATCTTGGACATGTCGAGCACCGAATTGATCAGCTCCAGCAGATGGCCGCCCGATTCGTGGATGAGGCGCGAATATTCGAGATATTTGGCGCTGCCGACCGGGCCGAACATCTCATGCGTCATCACTTCGGAGAAGCCGAGGATGGCGTTCAAGGGCGTGCGCAGCTCGTGGCTCATATTGGCGAGGAAGCTCGACTTGGCGCGGCTGGCCGATTCCGCCGCGTCGCGGGCCGCGATCAGCTCGCGCTCCTGCGCCTTGCGCTCGGTGATGTCGCGGGTGACGGCGACGATGTCGGACGCCTCGCCATGGGCGGGCGGCGCCGGGCGGCAGCGGATCTCCGCCCACACATAAGAGCCGTCGCGCCGCTTCATCCGCACTTCCGCGGTCGCGGGCCGCGCGTAATACGCCGACTCCATGAAGGCGGCCTGCATGCGCTTCAGATCGTCGGGATGCACCAGGCTGGCCGGCGCCGCGCCGATCAGGTTCTCCGGCGGCATGTCGAGGATCGTCTGCGCCGCGGGGCTCGCGAAGCGCACCCGCCCGTCGGAGGAATGGCGCGTGATCAGGTCCATCGCGTTGTCGGCGAGGAAGCGGTACATCGCGGCGCCCTCCGCCGCGGCCTCGTCGGCGGCGCGCTGGCGGTCCTGCGCCGCCGCGGCGACGAGCGCCGCCTGGACCACCGCGGCGAGCACCGACACCGCGTAGAGTTCCCACAGCGGCACCGGCAGGCGCGACACCGGCAGCGCGCCCAGCGCCCCGATGGCGGCGACGATGATGAGCGCGACCGAGGCCGCGGCCGCGGCGCGCAGCACGGCGGGCCGCCCGCCCGCCAGGGCCGCTTCCGCCGGCACCAGGGCGAACCACACGACCAGCGGCGACAGCACCCCGCCGGTCAGCGCCGCGAGATAGCCGATCAGGACCGCGAAGATGGCGAGCGCCGCCTGTTCCAGCAGCGCGAGGGGAACGGATGTGAAGGCGAGAAGCGCCAGGATCGCCGGCGCCATCAGCCCGGCGATGGCGATGGCTTCCGCCGCGTCGGGGCGGCCGATGAAGGACACGAAGGCCAGGCCCAGCACCGCCCCGACCACCGCCTTCGACGCCTGCACCGAGACGAAGAGGCGGCGCAGCGCGCGGCTGTCGCCCGCATAGCTTGCGATTTCGTCGTTAACCGCCATTAGGACTTCGCCGACTCAAGGACCACCACCCGGGCCACGAGGATGGGTCCGCAAACTTAACGAACCTTGAACGCCCGGGAACTTCGTTCGTTAATCGGCAACACCTGTGGCGGGACATATTCACCGCTTATTAGGGATGATGACGCGATTCGGGCGGAGTCCGGTATCGCGCAACCAAACGGCAACGCCTTGGGCCAACAATCCCGCCCCTGTCGAAGGAGGGACCGGGTGGCAACTGCGACGGCACAGAAGGTGCGCGCGCCGGAGGACGACGCGGTCGAAGCGGCCATGGCGGCGGGCCTGGTACCGGCGCTCGACTGCCTGCGCATCGCGATCACGCTGTACGACTGCGACGAGCGGCTGACCTACGCCAACCAGCATTTCGACTATCTGTTCCGCGGCCTGCCCGCCCGCGCCCTGCTCCTGGGCCAAAGCTATGGCGACATCGTGCGGCTGGAGGCTGCGGGCGGCGAGATCGCGCCCGAGGCGCTCGGCCGCGGCGTGGAGGATTTCGTGGCGCGGCGGCGCGCCCAGCTCACCAGCGGCGACTTCAAGCCCTTCGACCTGGAACTCGCCGACGGCCGCATCGTCGAGATCAAGTCGCGGCGCGCCCCTGCCGGCGGCTGGATCGCGCTGTGGAGCGACGTGACCTTCGCGCGCCAGGTCTTCGGGCGGCTGGAGGACGCGATCGCCCTCTCGGCCGACGCCTTCGCCTTCTACGACCGGAGCGAGCGGCTGGTCGTGTGCAACAAGGAATATGCCGCGCTGCACGGCTGCGGCGTCGAGACGATGCGCGGCGCGGCCTTCGGCGATATCCTGCGCGAGGCGGTGGGAAACGGCCGGGTGCGCGTCGACGGCGACGGCGAGGCCTGGCTGCGCCGCCGCCTCGACCTGCACCGCGCCGCGTCCGGCGCGATGACGCTGGAGATGACGGACGGCGCCGCCTATCTGGTGCGCGACCGCAAGACCCGCGACGGACATGTCGTCGTGCTGACCGACGTCACCGACGAGCGCCGCGTCGAGAAGGCCCTGGCGCAGACAAGGGCGGAGCTCGCCACCTCGCGCGAGCAGGCGACCTATCTCGCCGACCTGACCAGGCGTCTCGACGCCGCCGCGGCCTCCGCCGACACGACGAAGAAGACGCTGCTGCGCACCATGAGCCACGAGCTCAAGACGCCGCTCAACGCGATCATCGGCTTCTCCGACCTCCTGGGCCAGATGGCGGAGCGCTTCGACACCGCCCAGGTGCGCGAATATGCCGGCCTCATCCATGCCGGCGGCCACAACCTGCTCAAGCTCATCAACCATATCCTCGACCTCACCAAGGTCGCCGCCGGACGGTTCGAGACCCAGAAGGTGCGCATCGATGCCGGCGGCGCGATGTGGATCGCCAAGGACGCGGCCGCCGAGCGCGCCGCGGCCAAGGGCCTGGTGATCGACGCCGACGCCTGCCCGGTCGGGCTGATCGTCGAGGCGGACGAGAACGCCTTCGGCCAGATGATCGGCCATCTCCTCGACAACGCCATCGCCTTCACCCCGGAGGGCGGACACATCGCGCTGGCCGCGCGGGCGGAAGGCGGGCGCGTCTGCCTGAGCGTCCGCGACAACGGCCCGGGCGTCGCGGCGGAAGACCTCGCCCGCATCCTTGAGCCCTTCGAGCAGGTCGGGCGCGCCACGACCGATCATGCGGCCGGCGCGGGGCTGGGCCTGACGCTGGTGAAGGCCTTCGCCGAACTGCATGGCGGCCTTCTCGCCGTCGAGAGCGCTCCCGGCCTGGGCTTCACCGCGACGATCGATCTGCCGGCGGCGGGATAACGCCGCCGCACGGCCCGATGAGCTGCACGCCGACCGGACGTCCTTGCGGCATGACGCCCGCCGGCATCGCCGTCGCCGGCAAGCGCCGCAACTGCGCGGCCGCGTCGAGAGACAGTATCTCGGACAAGCGCGCATCCCCTTGTCTGCCCGGAACTATCACGCGGGGGCCTTCACGCGAGGATTCGATTCAAACTTGAATCAAGGACGCGCAAAACTTGTGTCGAAGTCGAACAAAATTCGTCTCGAACTGGCGCAAAGCTTGAGTCTTATTTGCGCGAAACCGGCAGAGAATTTTTTGCAAGTTTCGGCCTAAGGCCCTGAATTAACCGGATTGTCTCGAACTTTACCGAAACGTTTCAGGTCCCCCTAAAGCGGCCCGCGCATGATCGCTGCATGAAGGCGGGTAAGCCTTGAAGGGTGTCTCATGATCATGCGCGCGATCTTCTGGATCGGACTGGTCTCGTTTCTCATGCCGCGCGAGCCGGATCTCGGCTTCGGCCGGCCGGGCGTGGCGGTCTCGCCCGCCTCCATCGCTTCGCTGATCCAGTCGACCGACGTGCAGGATGCCTGCGCCCAGCACAAGGAGGCCTGCGCCGGCGGCCTTTCCGTCCTCGACGGTTTCCAGGCCTATGCGGTGCGCTCGCTCGACCAGGTGCGCGCCGATATCGAGGCGAACCGGACGAAGGTGCATTAGCCGCGTCCCGGCGTAAGGTCGGATCGACCCGCCCCGCGCGCCGCGCTAGAACACCGCCATGAGCTTCGATCCCAAAGAGCACCGCCTCGTCGCGCTGCGCGGCTTCGACGAACTCGCGATCGGCGAGGTGTTCGCCCTGCCCTCGCGCACCCTGACCGAGGCGAATTTCGCCGCCTTCCAGACGGTGAGCCTGGACAATCATCCGATCCATTACGACGTCGAATACTGCAGGCGGCTGGGCTATCCCGCGCCGCTCGCCCATGGGCTCCAGGTCCTCGGCTTCACCGCCGCCGGCGCCGGGCTGTTCCCGCATGTCGTCGGCGAGACGCTGATCGGCTTCATCGAGGTGAACGCGAAATTCCTCAAAGGCGTCTTTGCCGGCGACACGCTCTATCCGGCGCTGACCGTCGCCGAGCTGGTGCGCCAGAAGACCACCGGCATCGTCGCGATGCGCGCCACCGTGCACAACCAGAAAAGCGAACTGGTGCTGGACGGGACGCATAAGTATTTGATGCGGCTGCGAGAATTCCCTTGAAAAGAATTGCTTCAATTCTGCACTGAGTTATAGCGTTTGCATGCGTAAGACGCCCATATCCCTCACGGTTGAAGAATTGGCCGTCATTGCTGACCGGGCAGCGAAAGGCGCAGACGAAATCGCCCGCGCGAAGGGCATCGTTCCTGCCGCGCTTGAGGGTGAATTGCCCCGGGCTCTTCCAGATCTAACGCCGCGTAGGAAGGTCTACACTGGACGAAAGAGTCTGCGCCAAGACAAATCCAAGGTCGCGTGAGCGAAGCGCCGTTTCTGCTCATGATTGCCGGCCCGAATGGGTCGGGGAAATCCACTCTCACGAAGCAATTGATCGCCGAGGGCCTTGATCTCGGTCGGTATATCAATCCCGACGACATCGCTGCCGAATTGACAGGCGCTTATGACAAGCGTGTCGCAAGCGCTCAGACGATCGCGGACGAATTGAGAGCCGAATGCATTCGAGACAAGCGGGACTTCTCGTTCGAAACGGTCATCGCACTCCTCCAAGATCGACGTTCTTGCCGAGGCGCAGCGGAACGGATTTCGAAATGTCCTGTACTTTATCGCCACTGATTCGCCGGAGTTGAACGTCGAGCGTGTAGCCCAGCGGGTCGATCTTGGCGGCCACGATGTTCCGGTGGATCGCATCAAGCAACGCTATCACCGATCGCTGGCGCTCTTGCCTGCCGCAATAGGTCTTTGCGAGAAAACTGTCCTTTTCGATAATTCGTATCGAAAATCCATCGTGGAACACGCCAGGTTGGTGCCTTTCCTTGAAATTGAAAGGATTGAAAACAGGTATCGGCAAATCGTCCATGAGGGCCGTTTTCCGAACTGGGCAATGCCGGTCACTCGATGGTTGGTGCATACGATCAAGGCACAGGAGCGGACATCGCGGAGGAAAAAAAGAGCGAGGATTAGATCTCGCTTTTTTCCCCCTCCATCGCCCAGGCGCGCATCCGCGCGCGGGTCTGGCCGCGCAGGCCGTAGTGATCGGCGAGCCGATCCAGCGCCAGGCCGAGCACCACGCGCGCCGAGCGGCTCGGCCAGGCATTGGCGCGTTCGGCCTCTTCCAGCCCGCGCAGATGGCAGCAGACGTCGAACAGAAGGTCCGACAGCCCCGGCCCGACCGCGCGCATCGCGTTGGCGAAGCGCTGCTTCGCCGCCACCACCATGTCGGTGAACTCGGCCTCGTTCTTCTGGCCGCGCTTGCCCATCGCCACCGCCGCGGAATAGTCGACGCCGAGGCGCGGCATGAGCTGGGCCAGCGTGAAGTCGCGCCGGAGCTTTTCGCCCGCGTCGAACTGCGCCCCGTCGACCAGGCCGCGCTGCTTCAGCCGCGCCAGCGGCGACTCGCCCTCGTCCACCGTCACGCGGCGCTCGACGCCGCGCGCGTCCTTGACGAGCCGCGTGCGGCGAAGCTGGTGCTGTTCCTCGAACGGATCGCCTGTGGCGCCCGCGCGCTCCAGCCAGCCCTTGCCGGCGTCGCTGAGCACATAGGTTCTGGCCGCGCCGGCGCGCCGGATCCAGCCCTGGCGCGCGAACGCCTCCACCGTCGCGGCGCTGAGCGGCGCGACGCGCGCGGCATGGAGCTCGTCGCGGCTGACGAGCCGGAATGCATCGGTCCCTTGCGGGACAAGATGCGCGCCCGGCGCCGCCAGCTTGCGGAAGATGCGGCGCGCCTCGCGCTCGACCTCGCCTTGCGCGCTCACGGCCGCTTCTCCGCGACGACGCGCAAGGTCGCTTCGAGCCAGCCCAGGGTCCGGTTGAGCTCCGGATCGTCGCGCATCGCCTCGACGCGCTGGATGGCGTGGCAGGCGGTGGAGCGGTCGCGGCCGAAGCCGCGGCCGACCTCCGTCATGCTCATCGAGAACACGATATGCGCGAGATACATCGCGACCTGGCGCGCGAGCGCGACATGGCCGACGCGCGACGGCGAGCGCAGGTCGTCGAGCGTCACGCCATAGGCGTGGGCGACGACGATCTGGATCATGCCGGCGTGCAGCGGCGCGAGCGCGCCGGGCCTTTTGTCATTGCGGTAGAACGAATCCATGAAAACACCCCTGTTTTTGCCGATATGGCCGCGCCTCCTTCAGGACGGCCTTCGGAGGAAGATTATCCTACTTCTGGGTGTGTTGGATAAGAAATACAACTTATACTAGAAAATCCCGGGAAAATATCCCGATTCCGGCCGAGTTATCCACACCCCGGCCTACCCGAACCGCGCCGTTTGTGGCCGCCGACGGGGTCCGGCGGGAGGGGTCGACGCCGGGCAATGTTCCGCGCACGGACTATTCCCGGTTGTGGGAGCGAAATCGGATTTGGGAGGGTGGTCCCAGCGGCAGCTAGACGAACGTCGTGTCGGCGCCGGGCGCTTCGGCGACCGAGACCTTGGTCTTCTTGGCGGTGCGCTTGCGCCGCTCGTCGCCGCTCCAGGTCGTCGTGCCGCGCCGCGCGCGGCGGTCGGGGCCGAAGAAGGTCGGCGCGGCGATGAAGGGGCGCGGCGCCACGATCGCGGCTTCGAGCTTGCGCGCGATGGTCGAGGCGCTGACCGGATGGGTGAGCACGTCGGTGACGCCGACGTCGCGCGCCTGCTCGACCTGGCGCTGGCGCGCATTGGTGTAGATGACGAACAGCGGCGCCATCGGATTGAGGATGCCGTTGGCGCGGCGCGCCGCGGCGGGGAAGCTCATGTTCTTGTACGGCTCGGCGCCGGCGTCGCAGAAGATCGCGTCGAAGGTCTGGGCGCGCAGAGTCTCGATGGCGCGCGCCGACTCGCCGATCACCGTGACCTGCTTCATGCCCAGAAGGCCGAAGGCCGTGCGCAGGATTTGAATGCTGGCCGGCCGACCGCCGACGAGCAGCACGTGCAGATTGCGAAGATCCGCCGATCCGATCATGTTCACCGTTCCCAACGCCCAAGGATGACCGAGGACGCGTTAAACTGCGGTTAAGTGGGGCGCGGGCGAGTTTCGGATGCCGTGCGGGGCTGGTACACTGGCGCATGACCCATGGAACCATCCTTCGCCGGGCCGCCGCGATCGCGCTCGCCTTCGCCCTCACCGGCTGCATCTTCTTCGAGAGCAAGCGCGATCGCGCCATGCGCAACGACCCGTCCTTCCAGGCCGGCTATTCGGACGGCTGCGCCAGCGCCAATTCGCGCGGCACCAATTATCGCGGCGACAAGATCCGCGACGAGTCGCTCTACGCCACCTCGCAGCCCTATCGCTCCGGCTGGGGCTCCGGCTATGCGCTGTGCAACAACCAGTACAATCGCAGCAGCAATCCCAATTCCAGCGACCTGCCCGACCAGAGACCCAATCCGTGAGCGCGCTGTTGCGCACGCCCCGGCTGCGCGCCGGGCTCCTGGTGCTGTTCGGCGTGCTGTTCTTCGCCTTCGGCTCGCTGTTCGCCGCCTATGGCCAGGCCGATCCCTGCCGGGCGCTGGCGGTGGAGCGGGCGCGCCGCTCGCACGCCGGCGTCGCGGCCGAGCCGTGGACGCGGGTCGAGACCAGCCAGATGTCGACCGGCGCCTGCGCCGGCGGGCTGCTCGATTCCTGGGGCGAGCGGCTGACGCATTACGTGCGTTGAGGCGCGCCGGGCGCGCGATAGGCGCATCGAGCCGAAGCCTTAACGACCGGTTAACCACTTTTCCGCATCGTGGACGCTTGACAGCGTAAGCCGACAGGCAAACTGTCACATAATCCGTGTACGTCGCTAATGCTCTCTATGAGGAGCTTTCGATGCTGGGATTGCTGGTTCCGAATCGCGCTGCTTACGAGCCGCACCCGAGCACGCCCCTGCTGCCGGAATTCCTCCGCCGCGCCCTGCGCGCGATGTTCAAGAAGCAGTAGGTCCCGAATACGGCCTTCCGCCTACCCTCCCCTTGAGGGAGGGTAAATCCTATTGCTGCCCCGGCGCCGGCAGCTCCAGCACCAGGAACTTGATGTCCGCCTTGGGCGCGAAATCCGTCAGCGTCGATTCGAACCGCGTCGCGCCGGTCTTGGCGAGATTGCCGGCCCAGCACAGCGACAGGATGTTCGAGGGCTTCAGCTTGTCGAGCGTCAGGTGGAAACGCCCGATCGGGCCCTTCCAGTTGTTGGCGGTCTTGATGACGAATTGCGTGGTGTACTGGTTGAACAGTCCGTCATTGCCGGTCGCCTTCTTCATCGCGGCAAAACCGCCGGCGATCGTCGCGCGCGTCGACGCGTCGATGCAGTAATTCTTGGCATAGTCGCTCCACTGCTCCTTGTCGCTCAGCGCATAGGTCGTGAAGAAGGTTTGGCCGGTCACCGGCTGATAGGTGTGGTCGACGCTCACCGTGCCATGGGCCGGGAAGTGCATTTTCCACCAGTATTTGGTCGTCGTCGTCCATTTGGCGTGGGTGTAGCTGTCGTCGCCTTCGAGCAGGCCCTGTTTGATCAGGCTGGCGCGCGCGCTCTTGGACAGCTTCTGCAGCTTGTCGTAGCCGCCGCCGATCACGACATCGAGCGGCGCGCCGGCGGCCAGCACCTGCGCCGTCACGTCCCGCCCGTCCTGGATGGCGCGCACCTCCGCCGTCGCGGCGACCGGCTTGCCGTCGATCAGGAGCTTGAAGCCGACGAAATTCGGCGTGGTATCGAGCGTCGTGCCGATGGGGGATTCGGAATATTCGTAATTGTCGATGTCCGGCAGGGGAAAGGCGACGATGGTGTCGATGTCGTTGGCGCTGTCATTGGCGAAAACGTAGTGCACCTTGACCGCCGTGGGGCTCAGGAACAGATCCTCGACCGCCATGCGGATATCGGCGCTCTTGGTCAGCACGATGCCGCCGGCGCCCAGCATCGCCGAACTGTCGTCGGCGAGCGCCGCGGGTGCCAGTGCGGCCGAAGCCAAAGCGGCGACTGCGCCGATCCTACGCATCATCAGGATTTCCCCCTCGAACGAGGATTCGACGCTAGCACAGCCCGGGACCTTCGGCACAACGTGCGATTCACGCGAAGGCGCGGAGCGTTCCGCTCGCGCCTTCGCGTCTCCGCGCGAACCTGTCCCGGCGTCGCGCCGCCGGTTCTTATGAATAGGTCCGCGGGCTCCACCATGGGAAATAGGACGGCAGGTCCTTCGACACGACGTCGGGGAATTTCGCCGGGCGCTTCTCCAGGAACGCGACCACGCCTTCCTTCACGTCGCCCGAGGCGCCGCGCGAATAGATGCCGCGGCTGTCGACCTTGTGCGCCTCCATCGGGTGATCCATGCCGAGGCCGCGCCACATCATCTGGCGGATCAGCGCGACCGAGACCGGCGCGGTGTTGTCGGCGATCTCGCGCGCGATGGCGCGGGCGCGCGGCAGGAGCTGGTCCGGCGGCACGACCTCGCTGACGAGGCCGCCCTTGAGCGCTTCCGCTGCGTCAAACACCTTGCCGGAGAAGCACCAGGAAAGCGCCTGGGCGATGCCGACGATGCGCGGCAGGAAGAAGCTCGACGCCGCTTCCGGCACGATGCCGCGGCGGGCGAACACGAAGCCGAAACGCGCGGTCTCCGATGCGATGCGGATGTCCATCGGAAGCTGCATGGTGACGCCGATGCCGACCGCCGGGCCGTTCACCGCCGCGATGACGGGCTTCAGACTCTCGAAGATCTCGAGCGTCACGCGCCCGCCGCCGTCGCGCACGCGCTCGTCGGACCAATTGAAGTCCGGGCTGTCGGGTGCCCCCGCATTGCGCTCCGGCCGGTCGGCGCGCTTGGTCGCATCGAAGGTGGCGGCCCCGGCCGACAGATCGGCGCCGGCGCAGAAGGCGCGGCCCGCGCCGGTGACGATGATGCAGCGAACCGCGTCATCCGCATTGGCGGCGCGGAACGCGTCGATCAGCTCGTTCATCATCGTTCCGGTGAAGGCGTTGAGCTTCTCCGGCCGGTTCAGCGTGATGGTGAGGATGTTCTCGGAGAGCTCGGTGAGGATTTCCTTATAGGCCATGGCGCGTCCCTTGTTTGCCGCTGGCGCGGAGCATAGCCGAAGCCGCGATTGCCGCACGGGCAAGGTTGTGCTACATATGTGCTACATTGGAGAGCAGGAATGCGGAAGGTCAATCTCAGGGAAGCGAACCAGCGCTTTTCCCGGCTCGTGCGCGAGGTACAGGAGACCGGCGAGCCCGTCTCGGTCTACCGGCATGGCGAACTGGCCGTCGAAATACATCCTGCCGAGAAGAAGAGCGCCGTGCGCAAACTGACGCCGGAACAAGAGGCCGCTCTGAAGGAGATGTTTGACATCGCGCATCGGGTTCGCGGCAAGTCGCGTGGACGAAAATTGACCCGCGACGAGATGCATGAGCGCTAGGCGCTTCTCGCTCGATTCCAATGTTCTGGTCTATGCCGCGGATTTTCGCGATCCCCTGAAGCAATCGATCGCCGAGCAGATCGTGCGCACGGCTGCATTGCGGGATTGCCTGCTCGGTCTGCAGGGCATAGGCGAGTTCTATGCCGCGTCGACGCGCAAGAAGATTTTGGCGCCGGCCGACGCCGGACGCATCGCGCTGCGCTATCTCGCGACATTCCCGTTGTTCCAAGCGACGGAAGACGCGCACCGGATCGCCGCGCGCGAGGCCGCCGCGGGCCGTTTCTCCTATTGGGATTGCGTCCTGCTCGCCTCCGCCGCCGAAGCCGGATGCACCACGCTTCTGAGCGAAGACATGAAGGACGGCGCCAAGCTCGGCGCCGTCACCGTGCGCAATCCGTTCGGTCCGGCCGGCCTGAACGCGGCGGCCGCCGCCGCGCTCGCGCCGTAACCCTATTCCGCCGCGACTTGGTGCGGGTGCATCGGCCTGGCGAGCTCGCCCTTGGCGATGGCATCGTCGATCGTGGAGATCGCGCGCTTCAGCTCGGTCAGCGAATCCTCGATGTCGATCTTCTGGCGCTCCAGCTTGTGGAGCTGCTCCTCGAACTTCTTGCGCGCGTGCAGCGTCTGCGTCACGCCGCCGTCATGGTGGGTGTCGTAGAGATCGAGGATTTCGCGGATCTCGCTCAGCGAGAAGCCGACGCGCCGGCCCCGAAGGATGAGGATGATGCGCACCCGGTCGCGGCTGCCGTAGATCCGGGTCTGGCCGCGCCGCTCCGGCGCGATCAGGCCCTCGTCCTCGTAGAAGCGCAGCGTGCGCGCGGTGACGTCGAACTCCTTGGTGAGCTGACGGATGGTGTAGGTACGGTTCACGTGGCTCATGGTCTCCCTTGCGGGTCGCTCGGCTTGACGCCTTGTCGCCCGCTCTCCCTGATAATTTCTCAGTTCTTGAATATTGGAACGGCGCTTACGTCAACGTCAAGCGCGTCGTGAAAATTTCATGGCCGCGACTGATCGTGTCATTTTATGTCAAAATTCCTACCCGATTTGGTGTTCAGTCCGGTCTAGCCGTCGAGGCTAGTATTGCGCGTACCCGCTCCGCCAGCTCGGTCTCGTCCAGCGCCGCTTCGAGCCGGCCGAGGTCGTCGAGCAGGCGCGGCGCCGCGCCGGCCACGAGCTGGCCGGTGGCCGTGGCGATCGCCGACCACAGCGGTTCGAGCCTTGCCACGGCACGCCGGCCGTTCGGCGACAGCTCCAGGAGCTGGCGCCGGGCGTCGGCGGGATCGGCCTTGGCGCGCACCAGCCCGGCCGCGATCAGCTCGCCGCGCAACTGGCTGACGGCGGCATGGGTGATGCCGAGCAGCGCCGCAAGTTCGCCGACCGCGAGGCACTCCTTCTCGCGCAGCGCGCCGACCACCGCGAACCAGCGCGGCTGGAAGGCGGAATCGTGCTCGCGATAGACCGCGAGCACCTGGCGGTCGAGGCGTTCGGACAGGCGCCGCAGGCGCGTGCCGAACGCGGCGCTGCCCTTCTGGCGGACATAGTCGGTCATGGGTAAGGACTTACAGGATGCTCCGACGGCGCGAAAGCCGCGCCGCGCCCGCTACACGCAGACGCCCTTTTCACGCAGATTGCCGGAAATCTCCGGCAGGTGCTGCTCCGCGAAGCCGCAGAGCGGCGCGCCCAGCGCCCGGGCCTCGTCGGGGCGGTGTTCATAGGCGACGGTCAGCGCCAGGAAGACCGTGACGGTCTTGGCGAAATCCGGATCGAGGCCGGCGACGTCCTTGGCCGCCAGCGCCTGGCGGAACTGCTCTTCCGCGTCGGCGAGGTCGCGGTCGTCGCGCAGGAAGGCGAAGCCGCGCAGCAGATGGGCGCGCGGATCGTGCGGATAGCGCGTGAGCAGATCGCGGGCGCGGTCGGACGTCACCGCCGCGATATCGGGCACCTCCTCCTCGGGCATCAGCGTCGAGGGGGTCGAGGCGGCGATCGCCGCGGTCACGGCGCCATGGGGCACGAGCACCAGCGCGAACAGCCCGCCGGCCAGGACGACGCCGCCGACCGCGGCGGCGGTGTTGCCGAGCTCCGGCCGCTCGGCGCCGCGCGGCCAGGCCATCTGCAGCAGCACGCCCATCGCCAGGCCGGCCACGACGCCGCCCAGATGGCCGGCATAGTCGACATGCGAATCCGCGGCGAGCGGAATGAGCGCCGGCAGCATCAGCCTTAGCGCCCAGGTCTGCATCTTGCGGCCCTTGGGTCCCGCCTTGGCGCTGGCGCCGCAGAAGAAGGCGCCGGCCAGCACGCCCATGATCGCGCCCGAGGCGCCGACCGAAGGAATGTCCGCCTCGTTGAGTGCGATGGAGCACAGCGAGCCGCCGACGGCGCCGGCGGCATACATCGCGGCGAACCAGCGCGGACCGATCAGCGGCTCCAGCATGAAGCCGATCAGGCCCAGCACGACGCCGTTGGAGATCAGATGGCTGAGATTGGCGTGCAGCAGCGGCGCGGTCAGCACGCGCCACCAGCCGCCCGCGAAAACCAGCGCGCGATCGATCGCGCCGAAGCCGATCAGCGCGTCGACGCCGGGCGACACCCCGCGATGCAGGACCGGCGCGGCATGCGCTTCCCAGAGGAAGACGAGGCTGAGCAGGACCAGGAGGCCGATCGTGACCAGCGGGAAGCGGATCGTGGGAAGCTCGATGCGGGGCGACGTCGCGACCGGCACGGCAGCGACGGCCGCCGCAGCGACCGGCGCGTGCGCCGCAACGCGCGGCATCGTCGTCTGCACGGCCCGTTTGCCGAATGTCGCCGCCATCGCGCGCCTCTGCCCAAGCAGCGAAGATTACGGCGGCTTCATTCACGGAAAATGAAAGAACACGGTGAACGCGCGTAAAGCATGCGCTTTCCTCTCCCCGCAAAGCGGGGAGAGGCGCGGAGGATCACTCCGCCGCGGCGCGCACCGCGTGATCTTCCTTGCCGAGATTCGCCGCCGCGAAATCCCAATCGATCAGCGTCTTGAGCGCCGCTTCGAGATATCGCGGCCGCTCGTTCTGATAGTCGAGATAATAGGCGTGTTCCCACACATCCAGGGTCAGCAGGCAGTTGACGCCCATGGCCATCGGCGAGATCGCATTGGCGGTCTTCTCGACCGCGAGCTTGCCGCCCTTGGACACCAGCCACACCCAGCCGGAGCCGAACTGGTCCTTGCCCCCGGTCGCGAGTTGCTCGATCAGCGCGGCGGCCGAGCCGAAATCGCGCTCCACCGCCTGCGCCAGCTTGCCGGTCAGCTTGCCGGGCTTGGGCGCCAGCGAGCGCCAGTAGAAATCGTGGTTCCACACCTGGCCGGCATTGTTGAAGATCTTCTTTTCCTTGGAACCCTCGGCCGCGCTGAAGGCCTGCTGGACGACGCGCTCCAGGGGCATGTCGGCATAGGGCGTGCCGGCCACCAGCGTGTTCAGCGTGTCGACATAGGTCTTGTGATGCTTGTGATAGTGAAAGCCGATCGTGCGCGCGGAGATCACGGGTTCGAGCGCGGCTTCGTCCCACGGCAGCGGCGCGAGCGAGAATGGTGCGGTCATGGCGGGCCTCTTTGATTGATGACGGCGGCCGCGCGGAAGCGATGCTCGCCGCGACCCATGAAGGATAAAACGCGACGCGGCGGTCCGTTCCGCGTCCGCGACGAATTCTTCACCAAGCGCGACAGTCGTAGAAACTTCGTGATGATCGTGGCGGCGATTGTCACTCGACTTACACGCGCGGGCGATAGAGAAACGCCGGACCAGCGGGGTGCTTCGTTGGAGGACTGACATGACGGCCTATGAAATCTGCTATCTCGAAGAAGACGGCTCGCTCGCCTGCGCCTTCTCGGTTCAGTTCGAGAGCGAGATGCGGGCCAAGATCCTGGCGCATGCGATGAAGCCCGCGCACTGCCACACGCTGGAAGTGTGGCAGGGCAAGGAACTGGTCTATCGCCGGCCCGAGATCGGCATGGAAGCGCGGCCCCTGGCGCCGCGACTGCTCGCCGAACGGCACGCGGTCATCGCCTGACGCCCGCTTAGGGCGACGCGGACTGGCGCCGGGGTGACGGTCCGCGTGGCTTATTTCTCGAACAGCCGTGGCAGGTCGCGCCCGCCATGGACGATGCGCAAGATTTCAATTCCTTCTTCGCTGACCCGAAAGAATATGAGGTGGTTCCCGAACGCCGCAGAGCGCATATCCTCTGCCAGGTCGTCGCGCCGTCGATAGATTCGCGGCGCAAGCGCAATGCGCTCCGCTTTTTTCATCAACTTCGAGATGAATGCCTCGGCGTTGGAGGGACTGTCCCGCGCGATGTATTCGCTGAGGTCGGCAAGGTCCAGCCGCGCGCGATTTGTGTAGTAGACTTTAGTCACGTCGCTTCTTTTTCGCCTTCGCGACGGCGCGGATTCGGGCGCGCATCTCGGCATAGACTTTTTCCGCCGGGATCAATTCGCCGCGATCGGCCGAGGCGATCCCCTCCTGCACCATGCGGCGCAGGTCATCCATGTTGTCGACATAGGGATAGTTCGGCGGGAAGGGATGCTTCTTCGGCCCCTTCCAGTCGCGCACCGCTTCGCGCACGACCTCGCTGGCCGAGGCGTATTGCCCCGAATCCACCGCATAACGAATATCGTCGAGCATCTCCTGCGGCAGGGCGATGGAGATTTTCCGGACCTTGGCCATGACACACCCGGTAGGAAGACTTGCTACTTTATCCTACCGCCACGTGCTCTTCAATCGCGTCAATCGCGCGGGACGGGGACGGCCTGGCCATCGGCGGTGACCGTGTCGAAGCCCGTGATCCGGCCGCCGTCGCGGCGGAAGCGCACCCGGACCTCGTCGGTGCCGGCCATCGCGAAAAGGTCGTCCGCCAGCGGCGTCAGCACCGTCGCCTCGCGGCCCTCGCGCTGGTACATCAGCGCGCCGTCGGCGATCCAGATTTTCCGCGTCCCGTATTTGCCCGCATAGGCGGCGAGCACGGCAGCGTCCGGCCGCACCGGATGCAGCGCGGCGTTGGCGGCAACCAGCGCCCAGTCGTATTCTTCGCGGCGCGCGGCATCGTTCGTCTTGGCGCGCAGGGCGGTCAGGGCCGCGATCTCGGCCTGCGCCAGCGCCTGTCCCGGCGCGGCGGCGATGTCGGGCGCCAGGCCGGTGCGCTCCCAATTGCCGTGCATGACGGGATGCTCGGGCCGCCCGGTCGAGATGCTCTGCACGAAGAAGGGCGCGACCGGAAACACGTGATCGTTGTTCGCGGCGCCCGCCGTGTTCGATCCCACCAGCGTGCCGAGCTTGAAATAACGGGCATGGGCGGTGAACTCCTCGGCCGCCGATCCGGTGCGCCCGCTGATCAGGACATAGAGCGGGATGCCGGTGAGGCGCGGACCGTCCAGCTTGTCGATCACCCGCGTCGCATTGTCCTTGCCCTCGAAGGTGTCGTGGAAGTTCATCAGCACCCGTCCGTCCGGGGGGAGGAAATAGCTGACGAGCGCCTGCACCGCCTCGCCCGCGCCGCCGCCATTGCCCGCGATGTCGAGGATGATGGCGTCGCCGCCATGCAGGAAGCGCGCGACGTCGGCGACCACCTTGGCGGTGGCCTCCCCGCTCCATTCGAAGCCGGCGAGCCGGACATAGCGGATATTGCCCGGCAGGATGCGCATCTCCTCATAGCCCTGGTTGTCGCGCGCCGACGCCGCGTCGGACAGCGGGTCGCTGCCATCGGCGTCGCGCGGCAGGAACGCGGCCTGGTAGGCGGCGGGGTCGTAGCGGAACCACATATGGCGGTCCTGCGCGATCGCGACCATGTCGTCGCTCAGGACCTGCGCGAATTGCGCGGGATTGGCGATGGTGTACCGCCCGGCCGCTTCGCGCCGGCGCAGCTCGGCGACGATCCCATCGCGCTTTTCCGGGATCACGTAATGGGCCGACACCAGCCGCGCGACCGCGTCGATCACCGCATGGTCCTGGGCCGGCGTGAGAGCGGCCGGCGTGGCGGCCTGCGCGCAGCCGCAGACCAACAGCGCGGCCGCGATCCATTTGGCGAGACGGGCCATGGGAGTCTTTCCTTCGATCCTGGTGTGTCGGCGCAATCCGATGCCGTATCGGCTATTACGTAAGTGCTTACATAACTACGCGACACGGGACAAGGGCGCGACGCGCCGAACGGATTGAATCGCGGTAATGTGCTAGGCGACGATCAGCTTTTCCCGCGTCGTCCAGTCCAGCGCCTTGGCCAGCGCGCGCTCCAGCCGGTCGAACAATTCGCCGATCTCGGCCTCGGTGATCACCAGGGGCGGGCAGAGCGCGACGCGGTCGCCGAGCAGCGGCCGCACGATCAGCCCTTCCTCCTGGGCGAAATTGCCGAGCGTCGCGCCGGCCTGTTTCGCCGGCTCGAAGTTCTTCTTCGTCGCCTTGTCCGCGACCAGTTCGATGGCGCCGATCAGACCGACGCCGGCCGCCTCGCCGACCAGCGGATGTTCCGCCAGAGCGCGCAGCCGCTTCTGGAACAGGGGCGCGACGTGCCGCACATGGCCAACCAGATCGCGGCGCTGATAGATCTCGATGGTTTTCAGCGCCACGGCGGCCGACACCGGATGGCCGCTATAGGTGAAGCCGTGGCCGAAGGTGCCGATCTTCCCCGATTCCTGCTCCACGATCTGCGACAATTCGGGCGACAGCAGCACCGCGCTGATCGGCAGATAGGCGCTCGACAGCGCCTTGGCGATCGACATGCTCTCGGGCTCGAAGCCGTAGGTCGCCGATCCGAACCAGTTGCCGGTGCGGCCGAAGCCGGTGATGACCTCGTCGGCGATCAGCGGGATGCCGTGCTTGCCGAGCACGCGCACGACCTGGTCGAAATAGCCCTCCGGCGGCACGATCACGCCGCCCGCGCCCATCACCGGCTCGACGATCATCGCGGCGACGGTGTCGGGGCCTTCCTTTTCGATCAGCGCCTCGAGATTGGCGCCCATGCGCTGGGAGAACTGCGCCTCCGTCTCGCCCGGCTCGCCATTGCGGTAATAGTGCGGGCACTCGGCGAAGCGCGCGAAGTCGAACGGCAGGTCGAAGCTGCGATGGTTGTTGGCGAGGCCGGTTAGCGATGCGCTCGCCAGCGTCACGCCGTGATAGGCCTTGGTGCGGGAGAGGATTTTCTTCTTGCTTGTCTCGCCGCGCGCGTTCGCGGCATACCAGTAGAGCTTGACCTGGGTGTCGTTGGCCTCCGACCCCGAATTGGCGAAGAACACCTTGCCGACCGGGAACGGCGCGACTTCCTTCAGCTTCTCGGCCAGCGCGATCGCCGGCTCGTGGCTCTTGCCGCCGAAGAGATGGCCGAAGGAGAGCTTCTTCATCTGTTCCGCCGCGGTCTCGGCGAGCTCGTTGTCGCCCCAGCCGAGCGCGGTGCACCACAGCCCCGCCATCGCCTCGATGTAATCCTTGCCGCTCTCGTCGTAGACGCGCACCCCTTGGCCGCGCTCGATGATCAGCGGACCGGTCTCGCGGAATTTCACCAGGTTGGTGTAGGGGTGCAGGACGCTCTCGACGTCGCGCATCTGGGCATTGGACAGCGGCATGGCGGACTCCGGACGAAGACGGGCGTCTTCTATACCAGAGGCCTGCGGCTCAAGCCGCGAAGAAACCGCGCAGCAGGGCCTCGGCCCTGTCGGGCTCGTCGCGGTAGACGCCGTGGCCGGCGCCTTCGAAGACCTCGAGCCGGCCGATGCCTTTCGGCAGCGCCTCGAAAATCTCGCGCGCGCAGGACACCGGCGTGATCGGATCGTAGCCGCCGGCCAGCACCAGCGCCGGACAGGCGACGCGCGCGAGGTCCGCGCGCATGTCCATCGCCAGCATCTCGCCCAGCGAGAAATGCCGCGTCACTTCCGGCTTCATGATGGCGCGGCGCCGCGCCGCCGCCTGGTCGGACGCCGGCGTGCCCGGCGGATTGTAGAGCGGCATGCAGACGCGCACATACTCCGTGAAGGCCGCATCGTCGGGCTTCAGCCAGAATTTCTCCGCCACCGCGCGCGCCTCCGGCCCGCCGCGCGCCTCCAGGATGGCGAAAGTCTCGTCCAGACGGATTCGCGCCGCGGTCGAGGAGAACACCACCTTGGACGCATGCCCGGGATGGCGGCTCGCATAGGCGATGGCGACCATGCCGCCGAAGGACTGGCCGAACACCACCGGCTTCTCGATGCCGAGGACGTCGCACAGCCCTTTCACGTCGTCGCCCCATTGCGGCAGGTTCCAAGTCTCCGGCCCGCCGCCCGAGCGGCCATTGCCGCGATGGTCGATATAGACCACCTGATGGGTATCGGCGAAGCGGTCGAAATAGGGCCGCATGGTCGAGTGATCGAAGCCCGGACCGCCATGCATCACGATCAGCGACGGCTTCTCCGCCATCCGCTCGCCCTCCGGCGAAAGCTTGGAACCGACCGTGTCGAAGAAGATGCGCGCGCCGTTGACGGTGACGAACATGGGACGCCTTTGCAGGATGCGTCCCCACGCTAACGCGCGGCGTTCCCGCGGCGCAAATCGCCCGTGGATCGGCGGGCCCGACATTGCCCCTGTCCGTCCCCGTTCCTATGATGGCGCAAAGATATCGAAGGGGCGACGCCATGCTTGGGCTGATGCAGGATTGGCCGCTTCTGGTCCACAAGATCATCGACCATGCCGCGATCTGGCATGGCGACCGGGAGGTGGTCAGCCGCTCGGTCGAGGGGCCGATCCACCGCACCACCTATGGCGAGATCGCCGTGCGCGCGCGCAAGGTGGCCGAGGTGCTCGACCGGCTCGGCATCCGCCCCGGCGACCGCGTGGCGACGCTCGCCTGGAACACCTGGCGGCATATCGAGACCTGGTACGGCATCGCCGGCGTCGGCGCGGTCTATCACACGCTGAACCCGCGCCTGTTCCCCGACCAGCTCGTCTACATCGCCAATCATGCCGAGGACAAAGTCATCTTCTTCGACATCACCTTCGCCGACCTGGTGGCGCAGCTCGCGCCCAAGCTGCCCAAGGTCGAGCTCTATGTCGCGCTGACCGACGCGGCGCATCTGCCGAAAGCGAAAATCCCCAATCTCGTCGCCTATGAGGAGTTCATCGCGGGCGCCAGCGGCACCTATGAATGGAAGGCGGTCGACGAGAAGGATGCCTGCGGCCTCTGCTACACCTCCGGCACGACGGGCAACCCGAAGGGCGTGCTCTATTCCCATCGCTCCAATGTGCTGCATGCCCTGATGGCGGCGCAGACCGACGCGCAGGGCATTTCGGGGCGCGACAGCGTCCTGCCCGTGGTGCCGATGTTCCACGCCAATGCCTGGGCCCTCGCCTTCTCCGCCCCGATGGTCGGGGCCAAGCTCGTGATGCCCGGCTCGAAGCTGGACGGGCCGTCGATTTGCGAACTGCTCACCGATGAAGTGGTGACCATGACCGCGGCGGTGCCGACCGTGTGGCTGGCGCTGCTGCAATATCTCGAACAGACGGGAAAGACCCTGCCGCACATGAAGCGCGTCCTGATCGGCGGCTCGGCCTGTCCGCGCTCGATGATCGAGGCCTTCGAGACCAAATACGGCGTGCAGGTGATCCATGCCTGGGGCATGACGGAGATGAGCCCGCTCGGCACGCTCGGCACGCTCAAGCACCACGTCGCGCAAATGCCTTACGACAGGCAGCTCGACTACAAATGCAAGCAGGGCCATCCGGTGTTCGGCGTCGAGATGAAGATCACCGACGACGCCGACAACGACCTGCCCCATGACGGCAAGGCGTTCGGGCGCCTCAAGGTGCGCGGGCCGGCGGTCGCGAGCGGCTATTTCCGCGGCGAGGGGCAGGACGCCTTCGACGCCGAAGGCTGGTTCGACACCGGCGACGTCGCGACCATCGACGCGGAAGGCTACATGACCATCACCGACCGCTCCAAGGACGTCATCAAGTCCGGCGGCGAGTGGATCTCCTCCATCGAGATCGAGAACGTCGCGGTCGGCCATCCGTCCGTCGCCGAGGCCGCGGTGATCGGCGTGCGCCATCCCAAATGGGACGAAAGGCCGCTGCTGATCGTGGTGCTGAGGCCCGGCAGGACGGCGACGCGGGAGGAGATTCTGGATTATCTGAAGGGCAAGATCGCCAAATGGTGGATGCCGGACGACGTGCAGTTCGTCGCCGAAATCCCGCACACCGCCACCGGCAAGATTCAGAAGACCGCGCTGCGCGAGCAGTTCACGGCCTATCGCCTGCCGACCGCGGCGGAGTAAGAGCCGTCCCGCCCGCGCCGGCGGGCATCCGGACGGTGTTTACACATGGACTGGATTCCCGCCTTCGCGGGAATGACAATGGCGGCTAAGTTCACCCCTTCCGAAGCAGCCGGACATGTCATGCGTTCCCAATCCGCCGCGGCCCTCGTCTCGCTTGTCTGTTTCGTGCCCGGCGCCGCCGTCGCGCTCGGCGCCTCCTACGGCGCCGGGTTCGGCTGGTGGGATTATCCGACCGGCCTCAAAATTCTGGCGCCGGGATTCCTGCTGGGCCTCGCCGGCGCCGTGGCGGGCGGGCTGTGGCTGGCGCGCGCGCTCGGCGGCAACAACAGCACGGGCTGGAAGTTCGGCGTGCTCGGCCTGGCCGGTTCGCTGCTCGTGGTCCTCATTCCGCTCAACGAGCTTCGGCTCTATCTCGTCTCGCCCCCGATCCACGACGTCTCGACCGATCCGGAATATCCGCCGCTTTTCGTGGCGCTGCTGCCGCTGCGCGGCGGCGCCGAGAACGGCCCGGACTATGACGGCGCCAAGCTCATAACGGTCGGCGGCAAGCGCACCACCGTGGCGGCGGCGCAGAAGAAGGCCTATCCCGACATCAAGCCCTATTACGTGCTGCTCGGCGCGACGAGCCAGCACCGGCAGGGCACGCTGTTCTGGCGCGCCTTCGAACGGGCCAAGGATGCCGGCTTCGACATCGCCGCCTTCGACGAGAGGGCCGGGACCATCGAGGCGACGCATACCAGCTTCTGGTTCGGCCTCAAGCAGGACATCGCGATCCGCGTGCGGGAGGCCGGCAAGTACGGCGCGCGCCTCGACATCCGCGTCAAGAGCCGCACCGGCGAGAACGACGCCGGCGCCGCCGCCGCGCTGGTGCGCTCCTATCTGCGGGCGGTGCGGTAGTTACGCAGTTACCTTGCCGAGATGCGATAGCGTTCGCCGTCCCGCGCCACCCGCCCCTCGCGTTCCAGCTTGATCAGATGCGCCAGGACCGAGCGCGACGCCGCCGGGTGCAGGCGCACGTCGACGTCCGCATACATGTGCGCGACCATGGCGGGGATCGTGTCGCGGCCCGCCGCGATGGAGGCCAGCACCTGACGCTCGCGGTCCAGCCGGTGCTCGCGATAGGCGGCGAGGAAAGGCCCCGGATCTGTCACCGGCGCGCCATGGGTCGGATAGAGGATGGCGTCGTCGCGGCCCTGCAGCTTCTCCACGCTCGCGATGTACTGCGCCATGTCGCCGTCGGGCGGCGTCACCACCGTGGTCGACCAGCCCATGATGTGATCGCCGGTGAACAGCGCCTTCTCTTCTTGCAGCGCGTAGCACATGTGGTTCGAGGTGTGGCCCGGCGTGTAGACGCATTCCAGGGCGAAGCCGTCGCCGCGCAGGATCTCGCCGTCTTCCACGCGGATGTCGGGCGTGAAGTCCATGTCGCCGCCGGCCTCGACCTTCGGGCCGTCGTCGCGCCCCGAACCGTGCGGCCCGAAGGCATAGGTCGGCGCGCCGGACCATTCTTTCAGCGGCCTGGCGGCCGGTGAATGGTCGCTATGCGCATGGGTGAGCAGGATGTGCGTCACGCGCCGCCCGTCCAGCACGCGCTTCAGGGTCTCGACATGCTCGGGCAGGTCCGGGCCGGGATCGATCACCGCCACGTCCTTGGCCCCCACGATGTAGACACCGGTGCCCATGAAGGTGAACGGGCCTGGATTGTTGGCGACGACGCGGCTGATCAGCGGCGTCACCCGCACCTCTTCGCCGTAGCGCGGCTCGAATGCGCGGATGAAGGGGATCGCCATGTCAGTCCTCGCCGTCCGATTGCGACCGCGCGTCGAAGCGTTCCTTGCGCAGGATCGGCGCGGGATGCGAGCGGTGCAGGATGCGCCCGAGCGTCTTGGGCCCGCGATGGGTGAAATGCTCCAGCATGTAGGAGAACCAGCGCACGCGGTGGCGCATGCGCTGGATGGCGCGGCGCATGGTGCGCGAATTCTCGATCAGGAAGGCGAGGCCGGCGCCCAGCGGCAAAAGGCCGATCAGCGGAATCGGCACCGGCGTGACGCACAGCACGGCGCCGAAGACCGTCAGCACCCAACCCAGCGTCAATAAAAGGACCTTGCGCAAACCGTTCCCGTCTTTCCAGGGGCGCGCAATAGATGGGCGAGACCGGCCCCTGCCGCAACAGGCAGCGCGCGAAATATTATTTCAGGCGCTCGGCCAAGGCCGCGAAGTCCGGCTCTCCGCGCCGCAAGGCGACGATGGGAACATCCGGCGCAAAGCGGGCGAGCGCGGCGGCGGTTTCTTCGAGAAGGACGGTGGAGTCGGCGCTCTCGTTGACGACCAGCGCGGCAATGTCGAGCTTCGCGGCGGCGACGACGCGGAGCGCCGTCAGCGTGTGGCTGAGCGTGCCCAGATAGGAGCCGGCGACGACGATCAGCGGCAGGCCGAGCGCGGCCAACCAGTCGAGCACGGTGTGCGTGCCGTCGAGCGGCACCATGATCCCGCCGACGCCTTCGATGAACAGCGTGCCGGTCCGCGCCGCCGCCGCGTCGCGGCAGAACCCGACCAGCGCCGCGAAATCGATGCCGCGGCCCTCGCGCGCCGCCGCCATGTCGGGGGATAGCGGCGCCGCGAAGCGCCAGGGCGCCAGCCGCGCCACGGCCTCGGGCGTCGCGGCTTCGCCCAGCGCACCCAGCAGCACGCCGGGATCGCTGGCGGCGGCGCTCGCCTCGTCATAGCCGCTGACCAGCGGCTTGAGCGCGGCGACGGGTTTGCCCAGCCGGCGCAGATGGCGGATCAGGCCGGCGGTGACGAAGGTCTTGCCGATATCGGTGCCGGTGGCGGTGACGAAGTAGGCGCTCATGACAGAACCCGTTCGCGCACGACGCGGGCAAGCCGCGCGATCTCGGCCTCGGGATGACCCGCGCTGAAGGCGAAGCGCAGCCGCGCCGTCCCCGCCGGCACGGTCGGCGGACGGATCGCGGTGACGAGGAAACCCTCTTCCTCCAGCATCGCCGAGGCGTCGAGCGCGGCCCGCTCGTCGCCCAGCACGACCGGCACGATGGGGCTCTCCGCCAGGGGCAGGTTGGCGAGGCGGGTGAATTCCCGTGCCTTGTGCAGCGGTCGGGCGCCGAGCCCCGGATCGGCCGCGATCACGTCGAGCGCCGCGATGGCGGCGGCGACGCTGGCCGGCGGCAGCGCCGTCGAATAGATCAGCGTGCGGGCGCGGGTCTTCACGAGGTCGACCGCCGCGCGCGAAGCGCACAGATAGCCGCCATAGGAGCCCAGCGCCTTGGACAGCGTGCCCATCTGGAGTTCGGCCCGCGCTTGCGGCGTCACCACCGCCAGCCCATGCGCATCGTCGGTCATCAGCCAGGCATCATGGGTTCGTGCGAGCGCCGACAATTGCGCCACCGGCGCCAGATCGCCGTCCATCGAGAACACCGTATCGGTCACGATCATCGCGTGGGTATGCGCCGCGCGATGCGCGCGCAGCAATTCCTCCGCATGGCCGGCGTCGTTGTGGCGGAAGGTCAGCACGCGCGCCTGCGACAGCCGCGCCCCCGCCCACAGGCAGGAATGCGCCAATTCGTCGACCAGCAGCAGATCACCCTCGCCGACCAGCGCCGGCACGATCCCGGCATTGGCGAGATAGCCCGAGCCGAACACGCAGGCCGCCTCGGTTCCTTTCAGCCGCGCCAGCCGCGTCTCCAGCGCCGCATGCAGCGGATGGTTGCCGGTGACGAGGCGCGACGCGCCGGCGCCGGCGCCGTGACGCTCGACGGCCGCGATGGCCGCCGCCTTCACCGCCGGATGCTGCGCCAGGTTGAGATAATCGTTGCAGGAGAAGGACAGCAGGCGCCGTCCGCCGCGCGTCACCCACACCCCGTCCTCGCGCACGGTTTCGCTCAGGATACGCCGCCGCCGCGCCGCTTCGAGCTGTGCGAGTTTCTTGAGGGCGAAAGCGTCGAGGCTGGACATGACACGCTCTTCTCCCTCGCCCCCGCGAAACGGGGGAGAGGGCGGGGTGAGGGGGCGGCGATGTCGATAACGGATGACGCCGCTTTCGGGTAGTGCTTATACAGATGCGATGACCGACCCCGCCTGGTACGCCGCCGGCCTGCCCCATATCTGGCTGCCCTATACGCAGATGAAGACCGCGCGCCCGCCGCTCGCCGCCGAGCGCACGCATGGCACGCGCATCGTGCTGGCCGACGGGCGCGAACTGGTCGACGGCATCGCGAGCTGGTGGACCGCGGTGCACGGCTACAACCATCCGCACATCGTCGCCGCGGTCGCCGCCCAGGCGGCGAAGATGCCCCATGTCATGCTGGGCGGGCTGGTGCACGAGCAGGTGCTGACGCTGGCGGCGCGGCTCTGCGCGCTCGCGCCCGGCGGCATGGCGCGGGCGTTCTTCTCCGATTCCGGCTCCGTCGCGGTCGAGGTCGCGATGAAGATGGCGGTGCAGTACTGGCTCAACCGGAACATCCGTGGACGGACGAAATTCCTCGCCTTCCGCGGCGGCTATCACGGCGACACCTTCGGCACGATGGCGGTGTGCGATCCCGACGAAGGCATGCACAGCCATTTCGCCGGCGTATTGCCCCAGCATCACGTCATCGCCCTGCCGCGCGACGAAGAGTCCGTCGCCGCCTTCGACGCCTTCCTCGAACGCCACGCCCACGAGCTCGCCGGCATCCTGGTCGAGCCTCTGGTGCAGGGCGCCGGCGGCATGCTGTTCCACGACGAGCATGTCCTGCGCCGGCTGCGCACGGCGGGCGACAAATACGAGCTGCTCCTGATCTTCGACGAGATCTTCACCGGCTTCGGCCGCACCGGCGCGATGTTCGCCTGCGAGGCCGCCGGGATCGCACCGGACATCGTGACGGTCGGCAAGGCGCTCACCGGCGGCGCGCTGCCGCTGGCCGCGACTCTTGCGACCGCGAAGGTGTTCGATGCCTTCTGGTCCGACGATCCGGCGCATGCGCTGATGCACGGCCCGACGTATATGGGCAACGCGCTGGCCTGCGCCGCCGCCAACGCCTCGCTCGATCTGTTCGAGGCCGAGAACCGGCTGATGCAGGCCGTCGATATCGCCGCGGCGCTGACCAAGGGGCTGGGTCCCTGCCTCGGCATGAAACGCGTGAAGGACGTCCGCGTGCGCGGCGCCATCGGCGTGGTCGAGCTCGACGCCATCGACGATCTCAATGCGCTGAAAGCGCGGCTGGTCGCGCAGGGCGTGTGGGTCCGCCCCTTCCGCAACATCGTGTACCTGACGCCGGCGCTGACCATCGATGAAGACGATTTGACGACACTGACGCGCGCCGTGGCGGCGGTGGTTCGCGATCTGTAGCCTCTCCCTTCGCCTTCGGAGCCGGCCGCGGGAATCTTGCCCGATCCTTCCTCAACGCCACGTTGACCCTGCGTTTGCCGCCACCTAACGTCCGGCGAAAATTCGGGGAGGCCCTCATGAAGCTCTACAATTCCATCGGACCCAATCCGCATGTCGTGCGCATGTTCCTGGCGGAGAAGGGCCTCACCCTGCCGACGCAGGACGTGAACCTCATGGCCGGCGAGAACCGCCAGGACGCGCACCTGAAGCGCAATCCGCACGGCCAGATGCCGACGCTCGAGCTCGACGACGGCTCCTACCTCTCCGAGATCACCGCGATCTGCGAATATATCGAGGACAAGAACCCGACGCCCGCGCTGGTCGGCACCACGCCGGAGGAGAAGGCCGAGACCCGCATGTGGACGCGCCGCGTCGACCTCAACATCTGCGAGCCGCTGGCCAACGGCTTCCGCTTCGGCGAGGGCCACGCCTTCTTCAAGGACCGCATCCCCACCGCGCCGGAGGCCTCGCCCGGCCTCAAGAAGATCGCGCAGGACCGCCTCAAATGGCTCGACGGCCAGCTCGCCGGCAAGCAGTTCCTGTGCGGGAACCGCTTCACCCTCGCCGATATCCTGCTCTACTGTTTCCTGGCCTTCGGCATTTCGGTCGGCCAGCCGATCAGTCCGGAGTGCAAGAACATCACCGCCTGGTTCGAGCGCGTGGGCGCGCGGCCTTCCGCCAAGGCCTGATTTCTTACGCCATGAAGTTCCGCGATTAAGCATGTGACGAGAATTCCCCTCAAATGAGGGGAAGGAGATGCTTAACATGCCGGCATGGGCGAGGACGAAGTCGAAGGTGCGAAGCGCCACACGGCTCGGAATATCTGGGCGGCGTGTATCGCGATCCTGATCGGACCGGCGGCGATGGCGTGGGTCGTGCGCCTCGTCGCGCTCGGCGCGCAATGCGCGCCGGGTCCGGAGGCGTGCCGCGGCCTGGCGCTCGGCGGCGGCCTGCGCGACGCGCTCGGGCTCACCTGGGCGATCAATTCCAATTCGCTGGTCCTGCTCATCATCGCCTTCGTGGCGGCGATCGCGAGCCTGGTCGCCCGCCGTCCGCTGCGCGCCGCGCTGACCTTCCTGCTCCTGCCGCTGGCGGCGCTGATCGTGCCCATGGCGGTGGTCTTCGCCTCGATGTATCCGGGCTGCACGGTGAGCGAGGCCGGCATCGGAAGCTGCACGCTGTGGGGCGCCGAGATGGGGATGAGCTTCCATTCCGCCGCCGCCGTGCAATGGCAGATCTACGGCTTCGTGCCCTATTCCTTCTCGCTGGCGCTGGTGCTGGGCATCGTCGGCCTGTTCCTGATGCGCCCGCGCCCGGTCGGCCACGCCATCGCCAACCCGCACCGCATGCCCGACGAGCGCTTCGGCGATCAGGACTGAGGCGGCGTCAATACGCCTTGCCGTCCAGCGCGCGGGCGAAGCCGCCGATCGTGCGATAGAGATACCACACCAGGAACGCCAATCCGGCGAGCCACAGGATCGGCACCGTTGCAACCAGGCCGCCCACCAGGGGCGGCGGGGGATGTCCGTCGGTCGCGATCAGCGCGTAGATCAGCGTCGACAGCGCCGGCAGGATCAGCACCAGCGCCGCGCCGGCGAGCACCACGCCGACCCAGAACACGCGGATGAGATTGCGCATATGGCTTTCCCATACCGTGCCCCGCGCCTCGTCGCGCTTGATGTAGGCGAGGATGACGCCGGCGATCGCGGTGATGCCGTTGACGAGCGCGAGCAGGAAGAGGCCGTAGCAGATCAGCGAGACGACGCGCAGCTCGCCCTGCGCCGGCGCGTCGGACACCGCCTCAGACATAAGGTCTCGACTCGATGGCCGCGACCAGGCCCTTGATGGTGCGATAGAGGAAATAGAGGAAGGCCGCGCCGATCACGAAGATGCCGATCACCAGCCAGGCGGTCGCCACGCCGACGACGAAGAGGACCAGCCAGATCCAGAAGGCCTGGATCGCGTTTTCGAAATGGCTTTCCCAGATCGTGCCGCGGCTCTCGTCGCGCTTCACATAGGCGAGGATGACGCCGACCAGCCCCGCGATGCCGCAGGTCACGACCGCGCCGATATAGAGTCCGTACACGATGATGGCCAGCGTCCGCGTGTCGGTTGACGGCGACGAAACGGCCGGCATGGCGGGCTGCGGTGCGGCGTCTGTCAACTGTTCGTCCCCGGAACCACTTACGAGATGTGGGGTTTAAGAGTGTGCCCGTCAAGGATGCGGGAAATTTCGCCGTATTGTGCGGTGCACACAAACGGATCGGCTTCATAAGCCCGGCCTGAGGGATTAGGCTGGAACTCGCCCCCAAAAAGGACCCCCAAGACCATGCAAGCCTTTGCCAAGCTCGCCGCCATTGCGGCCTTCGCCACCGCCCTGCTGGGCGCCTCGGCCGCCCAGGCCTCGGACGAAACCGAGCTCCTCTCGCGCGCCAACCGTACCGTCAGCCATTTCCGCAGCGACCCCGCTTTCGCGCAGGCCGCCCGCATGATCCATGGCGCCCGCGCCGTGCTGATCGTACCCCGCCTGGTCAAGGGCGGCTTCATCTTCGGCGCCGAGGGCGGCGAAGGCGTTCTGCTCAAGCGCAGCGGCCGGACCTGGAGTTCGCCGGCCTTCTTCTCGCTCGCCTCGGCCTCTTTCGGCCTGCAGATCGGTCTGCAGCAGGCGGAACTCGTGATGATCATCATGACCGAGCGTGGCCTGCGCGGCATCCAGCAGGGCGAAGCGAAGCTCGGCGCCGGCGCCGGCCTGACCGTCGTGACGCTGAGTTCGGCGGCCGAGGGCGCCACCACCGTGCGCGGCGGCGACATCATCGTGTGGAGTTCGGGCACCGGCGCCTATGGCGGCCTGACCTTCAACGGCTCGATCGTGAAGGCGAACGACGATTCGAACCGCGATTTCTACGGCCGCAATGCGACCGTGTCCGGCATCCTCGCCAACCGCTTCACCAACCGCGCGACCCGCACGCTGCAGCGCAATCTGGCCACCGTCTGGTAAGGAAAGAACGATGAGAACGCGCGATGTATTGATGGGCGCCGCCATCGCGGCGCTGCTGCTGGCGCCGCTGCCGGTGCTGGCGGCGGACCCCGCGGGCGAGATCGTCACCGCCCAGACCCATGCCGATCTGGCGAGCCAGGCGTCCGACATGGCCGGCACGCAGATGCATTTGCATCATGCGCTGAACTGCCTGGTCGGCCCCGGCGGTCCGGGCTTCGACCCGAAGAACATGAACCCCTGCGCCAATTCGGGTAACGGTGCCATTCCCGACACCGCCGACGCGGCCAAGAAGAAGAAGCTCGAAGCGGCGGCCGACACGACGCGTGCCGGCCTCGCGGCGGCCGATCTCAAGACCGCGCAGAAGGACGCCACCGACGCGGCGACCGAACTGACGGCGATAAAGTAAGAAAGAGACTTTCCTCCCCCGCCGTTGCGGGGGAGGAAATTTCTTAAACCGGATTGAGCGCGCCCGTGCTGAGCAGCATGGTGAACAGGCGGCGCAGGTTCTGCGCCTGCGGTTCGAGGCTCGCGATATAGGTCCGATGGCGGTTCAGGTCGGGCCGCGCCCGAAGACCGCCTTCGAGTTCGATCACCCAGCCTTTCGCGATCAGCCTGGCCACCTTGCGCCGGACCGTCTCGCGCGGCAGGCCGGTGGCGCGCGCCAGCGCCATGCGGTTGATCAGAAGCGTGTGCTCGGGCGGGATCGTCGCCTGGTAGCTGCCATAGGCCTCGCGCAGCTTGGGATCGTTCATCACCTTCTCCGAATTGCGGTTGGAGATGGTCAGGAACAGGACCGCCGCCTCGTAGTCGTGGTCGAACACCTCGCTCATGCCTTCGGCCGAGCGCAGGATGAACTCGGCGACGCAATGGGCGATGAAGCGCGAATAGGGATGATCGCGCACCGAGGGGCCGGGATCGGGAAGCTGCGCCTCCGGCGCCGGCATGGCGTCCTTCGCGATGACGCGTTTCGAACGGGGCGCCTTGGTTCCCTGCATGTCCATCTCCAGCCAAACCCGAGCCGTCGCGCGCGGCAAAAAGCGATTGTCGCAAGAGTCGCGCGGACGAACTAGCCCAGATCGATCCCGTTGGCCTTGAGCTCCCGGAAAAGCTGCCGCAGCAGGCCGAGATTGAACTGCGACAGGTCGGCATTGTTGCCCAAGCCGATGGGATTGTCCGGCGAGAAGACGATACCGTCGGGCCGCTCCATCAGGATTTTCTTGCCGATCAGCGCCGCGACGCGCCGGCGGACGGTCTCGAGCGGCACATTGATCGCGCGGCTGACCGCATTGCGGCTGACGCCGATCCGCGCCGGCGCCGGGTCGGACAGATCGCCCGTCCCGCCGCCGCCCGGCAGGTTGAAATTCGAGATCGTGGTGATGAGCAGAAGATCGAGCATGTCGACCGGAAAGCGGCGCAGGACTTCGCTGGCGATCGCCATCATGTAGGCGATCGAGAGGCGCCCGGCGATACGGGCCTCTTCCGGGTTCGACATCGATTACTCCACGCGATTGCGAAACCTGGTGCGCCGACGCCGAACGCGTCCGACAAGGCCGGCGCAATCACAACGAGCGAAATTGTCGGCCTCGCGTACCAATAGTCGGCGAGGGACGCCACGGCTCCGGTACCCGATTTGGGTAAATGGATATCGCGGCCGTCCTCCGAACCGGGACCATCCGCGCGCCGACAACCGGTCATCAACACTTTTGCGCCACTGTTCACCGGATGAGGAACGAAAAAGGCAGGAACCTCGCCATCTTGCGGGCGTTGCTTTTCACGTCGCCGCGGCTGGAAGCCAGCGGCGAAAAGGGAACGGTATGCGGGCGCCAAGCTTAAAAAGACGTCATATTGCGGTGCAGGACCGGCCGGACTGGCTGCCGCACCCCCTGCTTATGCAGGTCATCGTTGCCCTGTGGATCGCCGTCGCGGCCTTGCGGGTCCTCGAAGGGCCGCATTTCTGATCAGGTGCGCTGCGCCGCCCGGCGCTTCTTGTAATCGCCGCGTTCGACCTGCTCGTTCATTTCCTTCCGCCATTGCGCCGTCAGCCGCGTGCGCGGGATCGGATAGCGCTCGGCCGTGAAATCGGCGGCGCGCACGCGGTCGGTGCGGAAGCTGCGGAAGGCCTTGCGCAATTCGCACCAGCCCACCACCACGCGCACCGTATCCCAATAGCTGACCGCGATCGGCCAGATCGTGCGTTCGGTCTCGCGCCCCTGCTCGTCGCCATAGGCGAGGCGGATCTTGGTCTGGGCATGGATCGCGGCGCGCACCCGCGCCATGTCGACCGCATCGGTCTCGATGCACCGCCAATTGGGCGAGTGCAGCGTGGAATCGAGCGCCAGCGGCTTCAGATGCGCCGGCACCACCGCGCCGATCTTGGCGACCAGGTCGCGCGCCGCGCGCACCAGGCCTTCGTCGCCGCGACCCATCACCCATTGCGCGCCCAGCATCGCCGCCTCGATCTCGTCGGCCGTCAGCATCAGGGGCGGCATGTCGAAGCCGTCCTCCAGGATATAGCCGATGCCGGCCTCGCCGCGGATCGGCACGCGCTCCGCCAGGAGCTGCGCGATGTCGCGATAGACCGTGCGCAGCGAGGTCTCCAGCTCCTCCGCGATGTCGTTCGCACGGATCGGATGGCGCTTGGACCGGCGCAGGATCTGGATGATCTGGAAAAGCCGTTCCGCCCGTCGCATGGCCGCCATCGTTCGCTCGCCCCACCCTGCTGCCAGACTGCTGACAGCATGTTGTCAGGAGGCGACGCTCAAGAAAAGGCGGCTATTTCGAGGGACCTGCGCGATGATCACCCTGTACAGCTTCGGCCCGGCTTTCGGCCTGCCCGACCCCAGCCCTTTCGTGATGAAGACCGAGACCCAGCTCCGCATGGCCGGGCTTTCCTATGCCCGCGAGCGCGCCGCGCCGCCGCAATCGCCCAAGGGCAAGGTGCCCTTCATCGCCGATGACGGCGTCCTGATCGCGGATTCGACCTTCATCCGGCACCACCTGGAAGAGGCGCATGGCGCCGATTTCGATTCCGCGCTGACGCCGCAGCAGAAGGCCGTCGCCTGGTCGGCGGAACGGATGCTGGAGGACCACCTCTATTTCGCCCTGCTGCACGCGCGCTGGATCGAGGACGCCAATTTCGCGAAAGGCCCGGCGCATTTCTTCGACGGCGCGCCGGAGGGCGTGCGGGAGGGCGCGCGCCAGCAGGTGCGCGCCTATCTGCACGGCCAGGGCCTCGGGCGGCACACGCCGGACGAGATCGTCTGGCTGGCGGGGCGCAGCCTGAAGAGCCTTTCGGTCCTTCTGGACGACAACCGCTTCCTGATGGGCGACGACCCATGCGGCGCCGACGCCACCGCCTTCGCCATGCTGGCCGGCATCCTGACGCCGTTCTTCGAATCCGGCCTGCGCGACGCGGCGCTGCGCCACGACAATCTGGTCGCCTATGGCGAGCGGATGATGCGCCGCTACTACCCCGACTTCGAAAGCGCCGCCGTCTGACGCCTCAGTCGTTCACCGGCTCTTCGCCTTCGCCGATCTTCGACGCCACCCAGTCCATGATGGCGAAGAGCAGGCCCGAGACGATGAAGGTCATGTGCAGGCCGATCATCCAGCCCAGCCTTGCATTGTCGACCGGCTGGGTGAAGTCGCTGATGGTCATGAAGGCGCGCAGGAGCGAGATCGCGCTGATCGCCACGATGGAGCCGATCAGCTTCATCTTGAGGCCGGAGAAATCGAGCGTGCCCATCCAGTCCGGCCGGTCCTCGCTCTCGCCGGTGTCGATCTTGCTGACGAAATTCTCGTAGCCGGAGAACACCACGATCAGGACGAGGTTCATCGCCAGCGACAGGTCGATCAGCGACAGCACCAGGAGAATGATCTCCTCGTTCGTCATATGCATGACGAGCGGCAGCGCCTCGATCAATGCGCGGCCGAAGGTAATGAGCAGCATGGCGAGCGAGACCACCAGCCCGACATAGGCCGGCGCCATCAGCCAGCGGGAATTGAAAAGGATGCTTTCGAGAGCGGCTTCGATGAGTTTGCGCTGGTGCATGGTGTCGGTCGCTCCAAATCCGCGGGCATTGTGCCTGAATTTCGAAGCCGGCGGGAAGGCGGCTTCGGGCGGAGCGAATCACGCCGTGGCGAGCGCCGCAACCGGCTGGAGGTCTTTTATCGGCTCGCGCACGACAACGCTGAGCAGCAGCCCCTCATGCGCGACGACGAAGCGGCGCGCGAGGAGCTCTTCGACATGGGCGGCGGCGGCGTCCGACAGCTCGCCGGGCCGGCGCGGGCGCTCGAAAAAGGCGAGCGCATCGTCGGCGCCGTCGGCAAGCGGCGTCAGCGACGGCAGGGCGAAGCCCCGCGTGTCCGCCACGATCAGCTTGCCGCCCCCGGTCCGCATCAAGCGGAGCCTGGGCCTGGCGCCGCCCCGCCACAGGCTGTGCCAGCGGTCCACCGCGGCGGCCAGCTCGGCGCGCAACGGCGCGTCGTCGAGCAGCGGCGTCGTGTAGCGCCCCCAGAAGTGATAGGCGATGTCGTCGAGCGGCGCGTCCGGCGGGTAGAGACCGTAATAGCTTTCGAACGGCACCGATCCGGCGATGCCGAAGCTTTCGCTGTCGCTGTGATAGGGGCTGAAGCGATCGAGCATGATGCGCGAAAAGCCGTCCGGCGGGCGCAGATGCGCGATCAGCGGCATGAGCGCCAGGGACTCGCGATAATGTTCGCGCGTCTCGCCCGGAAAGCCGTAGATCAGGTTCCAGCCGACCCGCATCCCATAGGTCTCGCAGAGACGCAGCAGGGTGATGTTCTGGTGCGCCGAGACGCCCTTGCGCATCAGCTTGAGCACCGGGGTCGAGAGGGATTCGATCCCCGGCTGGATCGAGGCGATGCCGGCGCGCCGCATCTGGGCGATCTGCGCCTCCTTGAGATTCGCCTTGACCTCGTAGAACAGCTCCGGGCGATGCGCCTTGGCGGCCAGGCGCGGCAGGACGTTCGCGAAAAAGCTGGTCGGCATGATGTTGTCGACGGTGCGGACCACCCGCCCCGGCCACCGCGCCGCGACCTCGGCGATCTCCTCGACGACGCGGTCGGCGCTTTTTTCGCGGAACGCCATGCCCTTGGCGTTGAGGCCGCAGAAGGTGCAGTGGTTCTTGACGCCCCACCAGCAGCCCCGCGAGGATTCGTAGTCGGCGTAGTGCGGCAGCGCGGCCGGCAGCCGGCCGGCGTCCTGGAGTTCGCGCAGCGCCGCCATGAAATCGGATTCGTCCGCGGCGGGGGACGCCGCCATGTCCGAGACGGGTTCGCAGGCGACGATGCGCGACGCCGGCCGCACGCCGCGGCGCAGATAATCCTCGCAGAACGCCGGAAAGACGGTGTCGCCTTCGCCGTCGAAGAAATAATCCACGCAGTCGAACACGCGGGCGAGGCCGGTCGCCATCACGCCCGCGACATTCGCGCCGCCGATCACGATCAGCGCATCGGGCAGCGCCACGCGCACGCGCCGCGCGATCGCGAAGGCGCCCATGTTCTGCTGGAAGGTGCTGGTGAGCGCGACGATGCGGGGGCGGTGCGCCGCGATGGCGGCCACGACCTCGTGCAGATGCGCGGCGATCGCCGGTTCCACAGCGGCAACGAGCTCGCGCGAGCGCGGCGGCAGGTCGCCGTCCGGAATCGTCGCGAGGATCTCGGGCGGGTAGGCGAAGGGCTTGAAGACGTATTCGCCGGTCTGCTTCGTCGGCAGGATGGCGCAGATTTCCTCGTACACGTCGTAACCGACGCGCGCCGCCAGGAGGAGATTGGCGTAGACCGAGCCGACCGTGAGGCCCTGGGCCCGGCAGGCCGCCGTCAGCACCGAGACGCCGATCGGCGTGTGCTGCACCGAGGAGAAATCCGGCACAACGAAGCAGACGTCCGTCTGGGCGGCGGTCATGCGAATTCCTCGGCCACCACCGTAGCATGCATCGCGTCTTGCAGTGCATCTTTCTGTCAGCAGGCGGCCGGTGCCGGGCTGCAAAGGCGGTCCTGGCCGCTTATATTGGCGGCATGGCACACAACAACGGCATGGTTCCGCGCGGCAAGGGACGCCCTCCCAAGGGTATGAGCGAGGCCGCGGCGAAGTTCCGGGACGCGGTGGAGGCCGTGCCGCTCGTGCCGGCCGGCGATGCCTACGATCCCGCGCCGCCCCCGATAGGAAACCTGCCGCTGCATGGCGCCACCGGCGCGGAACTCGCCGGTTTCGTTCCCCACCGTCCCGCCCGCCCGGAGAAATCCGAAGGCGGCAAGCGCTTCCAGCTGGTCAGCGAATACACCCCCGCCGGCGATCAGCCGACCGCCATCGGCGACCTCGTCGCGGGCCTGAAAGGCGAGGGCCTCGGCACCGGCGAGGGCGCACGGGTGCAGGACGACCCCGACGCCGGAGGCGTCCGTCAACAAAACAACATCGTCAATCACGGCATCATCGGCGAGCGCGACCAGGTCCTGCTCGGCGTCACCGGCTCGGGCAAGACCTTCACCATGGCCAAGGTGATCGAGGCGGTGCAGCGCCCCGCCCTCATCCTCGCCCCCAACAAGACGCTCGCCGCCCAGCTCTACAGCGAGTTCAAATCCTTCTTCCCCGACAACGCGGTCGAGTATTTCGTCTCGTATTACGACTACTACCAGCCCGAAGCCTATATCCCGCGCACCGACACCTATATCGAGAAGGATTCCTCCATCAACGAGGAGATCGACCGCATGCGCCATTCGGCGACGCGCGCGATCCTGGAACGCGACGACGTCATCATCGTCGCCAGCGTCTCCTGCATCTACGGCATCGGCGCGGTGGAGACCTATTCCGGCACCGCCGTCACCATCACGCGCGGCAAGAAGCTCGACCGCATGGCGATGCAGCAGCAGCTCAGCGCGCTGCAGTACCGCCGCAACGACAACAATTTCACGCGCGGCGCCTTCCGCGTGCGCGGCGACACGGTGGACATCTTCCCGGCGCATTACGAAGACCGCGCCTGGCGCGTCGAGCTGTTCGGCGACGTGGTCGACGGCATCACCGAATTCGATCCGCTCACGGGCCGCCCCGCCGGCACGCTCGACGCGATCAAGGTCTACGCCAATTCGCACTACGTCACGCCGCGCCCGACGCTGCAGCAGGCGCTGAAAGGCATCAAGGCCGAGCTCATCACCCGCCTCGCCGAATTCCGTGCGCAAGGCAAGCTGCTCGAAGCCCAGCGCCTGGAGCAGCGCACCAATTTCGACATCGAGATGATCGAGGCGACCGGCTCCTGCGCCGGCATCGAGAACTATTCGCGCTGGCTCACCGGCCGCAAGCCCGGCGAGCCGCCGCCGACCCTGTTCGAATACATCCCCGACAACGCGCTGGTGTTCTGCGACGAGAGCCATGTCACCGTGCCGCAGATCGGCGCGATGTACAAAGGCGACTACCGCCGCAAATACACGCTGGCCGAATACGGCTTCCGCCTTCCCTCCTGCATCGACAACCGGCCGCTGAAATTCGAGGAATGGGATGCGATGCGCCCCGCCACGATCTATGTCAGCGCCACGCCCGGCCCCTGGGAGATGGAGCGCACCGGCGGCGTCTTCACCGAGCAGGTGATCCGCCCGACCGGTCTGATCGATCCGCCGGTCGAGATCCGGCCCGTCGAGCACCAGGTCGACGACCTGATCGCCGAATGCCGCGACATCGCCAAGAAGGGCTTCCGCGCCCTGGTCACCACGCTGACCAAGAAGATGGCGGAGGATCTGACGGAATACATGCACGAACAGGGCATCCGCGTGCGCTACATGCACTCCGACGTGGAGACGCTGGAGCGCATCGAGATCATCCGCGACCTGCGCCTTGGCGCCTTCGACGTCCTGATCGGCATCAACCTCTTGCGCGAGGGTCTCGACATCCCCGAATGCGCCCTGGTCGCGATCCTGGACGCCGACAAGGAAGGCTTCCTGCGCAGCGAGACCAGCCTTATCCAGACCATCGGCCGCGCCGCGCGCAATGTCGACGGCAAGGTCATTCTGTATGCGGATCATATCACGGGCTCGATGGAGCGCGCCATGGCCGAGACGAGCCGGCGCCGCGAGAAGCAGCGCGCCTACAACACCGCGCACGGCATCACGCCCGCGAGCGTGAAGAAGAACATCGCCGACATCATGGGCAGCATGTACGAGCGCGACCATGTGATGGTGAACACCGGCGTCGGCGAGGACGGCCGTGAATTCGTCGGCCACAACATCAAGGCGACCATCGCCGACCTCGAAAAGCGGATGAAGGAGGCGGCCGCCGACCTGGAGTTCGAGGAAGCCGCGCGCCTGCGCGACGAGCTCAAGCGGCTGACCGCGACCGAACTCGCCATCGCCGACGACCCGTTCGCCCGCCAGTCCGAGGTCGACCGCGCGGTGGACGACGCCTTCCTCAAGGCGGTGCGCGACGGCGCCGGCGACGGCGAAGACGGCGCGTCGGCGCAGCGGGGACCGAAGCATCAGAAGACCAGCCGCGGCGCCCGGATGAAGCGTGCCAGCCGGCCGGGCGTGCCCAAGACCTTCGGCAGCCGCAGCCGCTAGGGTCCGTAGCAGGCGGAAACCCAATTCCACTGTCATGGCCCGCGAATGCGGGCCATCCAGGTGACATCGCCTCGCTGATTCAGGTCGATGTTTGATGAAGCGGGATGGCCGCAGTCGCGGGACATCACAAGCAACGGGTTCGTTTGCCGTCGATTGCGCAGCCTTGAGCGGCTAACACGGCATCCGAGCCGCCCCTCCATGATTTCCCGCGTCCGAACGGACATGATATGCAAGTTCCCGAGTCGCATTTGCGCCTGACGCCGGACTCTCGGCGGCACCCGTCGATCGATGGCCGGAAAGGTTGCCGCGACATGCATCTGGTGCTTTCGAGCCGGCGCAACGCCGCGGTGTTCGCCCATTGGATTCACGCCCGCGACGACCGCGACCTGCCGGCGCGCGCCGACATCGACCCCAACTCGATCAAGGCCGAGCTGCCTTACGTCTACATCGCGCAGGTGATGACGGACGACGACGGCATCTGGTTCAAGTTCCGCCTGATGGGCGGCAACCTGGTACAGAACTTCAAGATCGAGGGCTCCGAGCGCATCCTGCTCGACCTTCAGATCGGCGGCTGGGAGGAGGAGTGGCGCAAGAACCTGCTCTGCGCCGTGAAGATGCGCATGGCGGTGGTGGACGAGGCGACGATCACGACCGAGAGCGGCACGACGCTGAACATCGAGCACCTTGCGCTGCCCTTGTCGGAGGACGGCATCAAGGTCGACCGCGTCCTGGGCGCGATCGATTTCCTGACCAAGTCGGAATACGATTTGAGCGTGGTGCTGCCGCAGGTGAGCTGGTCGACGATCAACCAGATCGAGCTGGAGAAGCGGATCATTATTTCGAATCTGCGGATACAGCTTTAGTTAGAGCGCGCCGCTAGCCAGAAGATGCCTGCTCCGCCCCCCGACTAGGACTTGCTCAAGGCAGTGGGTTATGCGGCGCCGAGGATTCCATCTCCCCGGGAGCTGAGGAGATCGATCCGGCAAAGCCGGATCAGGCATGGAATTGGGAAAGCGCGCGCCAGTTGAAGCAGCGAACTGGCCGAACTTACCGGAGAGCGTCGGAGCAGGCGCCGGTGAAACAGCTATTCTGAAAAGATATAGACGTCTGAATATCTTCCTTCGCTTACTTTGATCAGACCTTCTTTGTGAAGCATCTTCAACCCTTGCTCCACCTCTTTGGCTTTGTAGCCATTGTGAAGCGCCAAGATGTGGTTCGTTAGATCGCTGCGCCTTACTGATATTTTATCGTCAAGGTAGTGGATTATCTTGAGGGTAAGGGCTCGTGTCCGCTTCTTGGCCCCTTTTGACGCACTCTTTAGCGATCTCCGAAGGGCCTGCTCGAAGCGCAATGTAAATGGATGATTCTTTGTGTACTCGCCCAACAGTTCGGAAAGCCTAGCCTCATTTTTGTACTCCCGACGTCGCTTGCCTGCGAGGTCGGAAATAATTGCGGCCCCGCCTCCGCGTCGAGTCCCCATTTGGTGAGTGTTTAAGTAAAGCGCGCTTTGAACCCCCATAGCTTCAGCATAACCAAATTCGAGAGAGACATTGGCATTGCCGCCTGAAACATCAAATATGGCGCCGCTGGATGACTCCAGTTTGCCTTTAATTAGCCCGAGAAGATCCTCTGCGGAGTGCTCCTTCTCCTTTCCAACAATAATGAAAGAGACCGGATATTTTTTCGAGAACCTCTCCGTGATAGTGATGTATTTTGGCCTGACAGTTTTCCATGGGCACCCTATAAAAATCTGATTTGCGATAGGCCCAGTTGGGACACGTCTTTTGCGTACATTGGCTCGCTTGCCGGCCATATAAACCCCTTAAATCACGCTTCTGATAATAGCCTCACCAGTTCGTTCTTCTCGCGCGTTCTTTTAGCTGCCGAGTTATGGACATAAGTATTCCAACTTGGCTTATAGCCATCATCGGCTTGCGCCCCCCAAGACGTCCAACCCTCGCGACGTCCGCGCGCAAACATCTCCAAATACGGCCCTTCGGAACACGCCTCGATAATCGCGTATTGTTCGTCCGGTTTGCGGGAATGTTCCTGTTTGCGCGTCGCCAGAAAATTCACCTGCCGTCGCCCCGGCGCGAGCGTGCGGATGTTCTTACCGCGCACGCCAAACAGAACCATCTCGGTCACGTTGCGGAAATAGAACCCGACCCCACGCCCGTCCGGTCCACCGTCCTTGCGCACCTTGTGCCAGATAAGATTGGTCTTGTAGGTGAACCCCCACGCCTCCAATACGCGCAGTCCGTCCGGCATCAGCGCGTTCGGCACCCAGAGATAAAGATGCGCGCGGTCGCGCGCGACCTGCGGCACGGGCAATGCGCAAATCTCCTCGACCGTCATCGTCTCGTAGCGGCTGAGACGCTTATGCTCGGGCGCCATCTTTCCCGTACGGTTGGCGAAGCGCCAAGGCGGATCGGCCAGCACCGTCCCGAAACGCTGATCGCCGACAAAGGCGCGAAGATCGTCAGATGCTGTCGTCGACATAGCATTCCTTTTTGATCGCGAAGGCGACGATGGGGCATCCGCCACCGCCGCCGCCTTCGATGCGCGGCAGCAGTTTGGAAAAGTGCGTCGTCGAATTTCCGTAACTCGACCCTTTGCCGAGCGCATTGAAAATGGTCTGCAATTCCGTCGCCCGGGTCACGATGACGCCGACATCGATGACGCGCAGGTCGAACAACAGCCGGAAATTGTTGAGATCGCGATCATAGAACGGATCCTTGTTGTTCCACTCGACTTCGAGCGCAATCCGATTCTTGTAGCAGTCGACGGAATGTGTGGGCGACGGGTGCGGGACGCCATCCACGATAATCTTTGTGTCAAACGCCTTCTCACGCCATTCACGCGCAATGAGCGCGCCGTCGATTTTGCCTGCGATGTCCGACTTGCTGCCGCCCGGCTTGAGAATGTCACTCTTGAGCAACTGAAAATTCCGAAGAGCGTCGAGAATATCGTTCCACTCTTGCGGGTGCGCCGCCGAAAGTATGGCGATGCCGTGCCGCCACTCCTGGACGTAATAGCGGTCGGTGATCTCCTTCGGGACAAGGGGATGATTCGACATGGAATGAGCATGCGGGTTCGCCCATCGAGCGTCCAATGTTCCTATTATGTTCTCATTGGAAAAAGCCCGCAAGCCCCTTCGCGATCAAAATCTTCCAAGTTGCGTCGCTCACCCCACCGCAAACCGCTTCGCATTTCGCGCCTTCGCCTTCGCCGCCTCCTCCGCGCGATCCCGCGGTGGGGCGTGGGTGACGAGCGACGCCAGCAGGTGCTGCGCGGCGTGGGTCACCTCGTCCACCGCGCGGTCGAAGGCGGCCTGGTTCTGCCTGGCCGGGCGCGCCGTGCCGCTCAGCTTGCGGACGAATTGCAGCGCGCTGGCGCGGATCTCCGCCTCCGTCGCCGGCGGGGCGTTCGGGCCGAAAAGGTCCACTGGACCTTTTCATAGTGGCCCTCACTTGTGCAGCGTCTTGATGTTGCGGCACATGGAACGGTCCTCGAAATCTCCGCCGCCAGTCTAGCGCAACCTGCGCGGCCGCGCGGGGACGTCTTGAAAGAAGGCCGGCCGGCGCTACGTCTTTCGGAACCTTTCGAACAGGAGGACGCGATCGCTTCGCCTACGCCGTGCCGCGGCATTGTCCAGGCCCTTTTCCCCGCCGGATCAAGCGCCTGCGACCCGAACCGCCGAATCGAACCGCGTTTTCGCTTCGAAAGCCCCGCCTCAGAGCAGGCCCCGCACACGCTCTGGCGGGCGGCACAGGCGGGCGCCCTTCGGCGTCTCCACGATCGGGCGGTTCAGGAGGATCGGGTGCACGGCCAGCGCGGCGAACAGCGCCGCGTCGCCCGCGCCGGCCAGCCCGAGTTCGGCGAAGACCGCTTCCTTCTCGCGCATCATGCCGGCGGCCAGGCCGGGCCAGGCGGGGCCCGCATCCGCCGCCAGCGCCGCGGCCAGGCGTTCGAGCGCGGCGCGCGGCAAGGGCGTCTTCAGGTATTCCACCACGCGCAGTTCGAAACCGTCCCGCGCCGCGACCTCCTTCAGGATCGCGAGGCAGCCGCGCGAATTCGAGCAGGCGGGATTGTGGTAGATGGTCACCGTCATCGCGTTTTCTCCTGCCGCATACCGTTCGTGTACGGACGATTATCCGTCCCGAAGCGGCGATTTGCGGGCGCATTGTATGTTGGCGGCAAAGAGCCTATACAGACGCCACGTGGTTCTTACGTCTCGTCAGACGAAGCGCTCTTGTTGATATCGACCCGCCAAAGGCGCGCCGGACGACACGGAACCCTTCCCCCACAAAACTGATGCTTCGCGACCCCCGTCCGAACGCGCATGTCGCGCGCGCGGAAAATCGTACATACCAGGAAAACGACAATGACGATCGGTACCGTGAAATTCTTCAATTCCGCAAAAGGTTTCGGATTCATCGCGCCGGATGGCGGCGGCAAGGACGTGTTCGTGCATGCCACCGCGCTCGAGGCGGCCGGCATGCATTCGCTGAACGAGGGCGACAAGCTCTCCTTCGACGTCCAGCCCGACCCCAAGGGCAGCAAGGCCGTCAATCTCAAATCGGCCTGAACGATCGGCGCGCGGCGGGCCTTCGGGTCCGCCGCCGGCGCTTTCTAACGAAAGGATCCGTCCATGGCCGCCTACCACAATCCCTTAAGTCCGCCGGCCCGCGCCGCCGCGCATCGCAAGGCGATGGACCAGTTCGCCGTGCCGCGCCAGGCGAGTTCGGTGATCCAGCAGGAACTCTCCCAGGCCCGCAAGGCGACCGACGCGAACACCGCCAAGCTGCGCGCCCTGCGCCTCGCCAAGGAAGAGACCGACCGCGAAGCCGCGGCGCTCGCGGCCGCCAACGCGCCGCCGCCCAAGGCGCGGAAGCCGCGCAAGAAGATGGTGATCGGCTAAAGCAGGGGCCCGTCGGGCGCCGCCGTCTCGGACGGCGATTCGGCCAGCGGCGGCGTGACGTCCGCCACCGCATAGCCCAGCGCCAGAAGACGCTTGATCTGGATCGCGGCATCGACCGCGTTCTGCGTCGTCATCTGCGACAGGCTCCACGGCGTCTCGGGCCGGCGATAGCGAATTCTGTGCACGACGTTCACCGGCGCAGGCCCCAGCGTCCCGCAGCGCCGCGTGCCGTCGCGTTCGGCGGCGTGCCCAGTGCGCGGCCGAAGCCCTCGGCCCAGCGGTCGCGTTCGCGGCCCTCGGCGTAAGGATTGAGCGCCGCCATGCCGCGCCGCTCCAGCACCGCGGCCTGCGCCGGCGACAATTTCCACGCCGCGTTCCAGCCCTCGGCATATATGCGGCTCAATTCGAAGTCGTTGCTCATGCGGATCGTCTTTCGCTCAGTATTTCTTGCGCCGCGCCAGGCGGGCCGTGTTGTGACGGCGCCCGGCGTCCAGATGGGCCTGGGCGGCGCCGTCCGGCTCTTCCGCACCTTCGTCGCGCGCCAGGGCCTTGCGCAGATCCTCCGGATCGATGCGCACATATTCGGTCGCGCCGTCATGGGTGATGTGCATCACCGTCGCGCAGCGCTTCCACACGGCGAAGGAGACTTCGTCGATCGACTCCTCTTCGGTGTCGACGGTGTAGGTGCCGGCGGGCTCGACGCGCTCGAAACCGTCCAGAACGAAAGGACGGCGGAAGGTCACCGTCCGGCTCAGCATGCGCGTGGACATCGTTCCGTCCTTCGGTTGGCGCCAGCGGCGGCGAGACGCCGAAGCGTTGAGCTCCGGCAATCCGCCGCCGCGGTCTCCGGCGCGGCACACGCAATCCCGCGCAAACGGGGCCACTCGCGTGGCACGCCAGGCGCGAGGCGACCGGTGCACGCCGGAAATCGAACAGGCTTTCGGGGAGGCAAAGATTTGCCGCTCATACTCATATGGGCCTGCCCGGCCGCCATTACAAGCAAGGCGCGGTCGCAGGAGGCGCCGCGATGGCGCTTCGCGGTGCAAAAGGCCGCCTCTGCGGCGTGGATTGTAAATGACCCCGCAAGCGAGTATACCATGGCCACGTGGTTCTTACGTCCCGTCAGACGAAGCGCTCCCGTCGATACGACCCGCCGTGATACGCGCGCCGAACCAACCGGAAAACTTCTGACAAGCTGATGCCTTCGTTCTTTCCGCGCCGCCTTCGCATGTGTGGGGGCGGAAACTCTGTTGTCGGGAAATACTGCAATGACTATCGGTACCGTGAAGTTCTTCAATACCTCCAAGGGCTTCGGATTCATCGCGCCGGAAGGCGGCGGCAAGGACGTGTTCGTCCACGCCAGCGCCGTCGAGGCGGCGGGCATGCGCTCGCTCGCCGAAGGCCAGAAGGTGTCGTTCGACATCCAGCCGGATGCGCGCGGCTCCAAGGCGGCCAATCTCAAGGCCGTCTGATGCGTGGCTAACGCTTCGAAGCGGCCGGTGGCGGAACTTCCGCCGCCGGCCGCTCTTTTTTGGGAAAACGGAGACCTCATGCAGAAGACCACCGAGCCCAAGCCTGCGGAGCGCGACGGCGCCCGGCGCCGGGCGCAGAACCATTTCGAACTGGCCGAGGCGCGCACCACCCTCGTCAAGCAGATGGTCGACGCCGAACGCAAGGCACTCGACACCAAGACCGAGAAGCTGCGCGCGCTGCGTCTCGCCAAGGAAGAGGCCGACCGGATCGAGGCCGCCAACGCCCCGCCGCCCGCGCCCAAGACGCGCAAAGCCAAGACCGTCAAAGCCGTTTGAAGCCGCCGGGCGCTATTCCGCGGCGCTTCTGACCGTGGCGCGCGGACCGGGCGGTTCGTAGCAGACGCGGCAGCGGACCTGGTATTCGCCGGCATCGCCGACCGCAAGCTGCGCTTCGCCCGGCACGATACGGTGGCTGATATGGCCGGCGTCGGAGCCGCAAATCATGCAGACGCCGGTGAGCTTGTCGACGCTGTCCGCCAGGGCGAGAAGGCCGGGGATCGGCCCAAACGGATTTTCCGCAAAGTCCATATCGAGTCCCGCCACGATGATACGCAGCGGCGTGTGGCGGCGGCAGCGCAGCAATTCGCGGATGGCGCGGCCGAACCAGCCCAGGCTGTCGCGCATCGGCTCGTCCAGCGGGAAGAACTGCGCCTCGTCGACGGCGAGCACGTCGTAGTCTTCCGGCCCGGCAACGCGCCAGAAATCCTCCTCGTTCCGCACCAGGATGGCGGCGAGCTTATCGGTGACTTCGGTCGTGCCGTCGGGATTGACGGCGCGCGCCGCGATGAAGCCTTGCGTGCGCGTGTCATGCGCGGGCTTGACGATGCGCAGGCGCTTGCGGGCATAGAGCGCGCGATGCAGCCGCGCGATCAGAAGCTCGGTCTTGCCCGAAAACATCGGCCCTACGATAACTTCCAGCCGCGCGGTCATGGCAGCGCCCGTTATGCCTCAATCCGGAAAATGCACAATCCGGCCGGCTTCGGAAAGCCCGGCGCCGACTTGTCCCAAGCCCTTCCGGCGTCAGAGGGACAACGCCGTCCTGCTTCTGCGCGGCATCCCCCTGTTTGCCGGGTGCGGCCGGTGCCGCTTGCGCCCTTGCAGCTCGGGCGGGACGCCGGGCGCGCCCGGCGCTTCGGTGTAGACGAAGCCGGCCGGACTGACGTCATGGCTCAGACGACCGATCGGTGTCGGCATTCCGGTCGCGGCCGCCTGGGCGGCCAAAGGCACCGGATGGGCGGCCGCAAATCCGACGAGGGTCAGCCACGCGGCGAAGACGATGGCGGCGCGGAACAAGGTCGTGAACTCCGGGGCTCCAGGAACGGAACGTTCCGCCGCCGTGCCCGTTCCGAAGCGCTAGCGATGCGCGGCGCCGAGCGCCTCTTCGAGATCGCCGATCAGGTCGGACGTCTCTTCGATCCCGGCAGAGAGCCGCAACAGGTCGGGCGGACAGGGCGTGCCCGGGCCCTCGACGCTGGCCCGCTGCTCGATCAGGCTTTCGACCCCGCCGATGGAGGTCGCGCGCTTCCAGAGCGTTATATTCGCGGCCGTAGCGATGGCCGCGGCCTCGCCCCCCTTCACCCGGATGGACAGCATGCCGCCGAAGCCGCCCGTCATCTGCCGCGCCGCAATGTCATGGCCCGGGAAGTTCGTCAGCCCGGGATAGAGCACGTCCAGCACCAGCGGATGCCCGCGGAAATGCTCGGCAATGGCAAAGGCGCTCGCGGCGGCGGCGCGCACGCGCGGGAACAGCGTGCGCATGCCGCGCAGCAGAAGCCACGCCTCGAAGGTTCCCGGCACGCCGCCGAGCTGGCTGCGTAGCGTCTTGATCCGCGCCCACACCTCGTCTTCGTCACGCGTGACCAGCGCGCCGCCGATCAGGTCCGAATGACCGTTCAGATATTTCGTCGCCGAATGCATCACGATATCGGCGCCAAGATCGAGCGGCCGCGTGAACACCGGCGTCGCCACCGTCGAATCCACCGCGAGCCGCGCGCCTGCCGCGTGCGCGATCGCGGCCACAGCCGAGAGATCGGTGATGTCCCAGGTGGGGTTGGCCGGCGTCTCGGCCCAAACCAGCTTGGTGGTGCCGGGCCGCATCGCAGCCTTCACGGCGGCGAGATCGGTCATGTCGACGAGATCGACGCGCAGGCCCCAATCGGTCGCAAAGCCGAGCAGCCAGCTTCGCAGCAGCCAGTACATCAGCTTGGGCGCCACGACATGGTCGCCGGGCTTGAGAGAGAGAAACACCGCCGTTGCCGCGGCCATGCCGGAGGCGAACAGCGCCGCGGCCGCGCCATTCTCCAGGCTCGCCAGCACGGCCTCCGCCTGGTCGTAGGTGGGGTTGTCGGCACGGGCATAGGCGCGGCCGGAGCGGTATTGGTTGTCCGCATCGCGGAGGAAGGTCGAGGAGGGATACAGCGGCGGCGCCACCGCGCGCGTCTTCTCGTCGATCCAGCCGAGCGCCTGGGCCGCGACCGTCGCGGGGCTCATTCTCGCACGTGCATCATCTGCCATGCGCCGATGCTGGCATGCACCGCGTCAGGCGGCAACCGGCCCAGGCTTGCCGTCCTCGACCACGAATGTCCTGAGCGTGGAGAGGCTTGCATTGGCATCGGTGACATCGGACACGACCTGGAATTTCGCCGTCATCGCCTGCCGCGTGAGCTCGACGCTGACATAACCGCGCTTGCGGCTTTCGAAGAACTTCACATGCGGATTGTCCGGCAGGTATTTCGCGAACGTCTCGTAGGGCACGCCATTGGACGTGATCGAGGTGCCGATCAGCTCGCTGGCGATGACCGGCGACGTCTCGTCGGCGAAGTCGGCTTTAATGTCGTTGGCCCAGAAGGAATGGATGTCGCCGGTGATCGCCACGGGATTGGACGGCTTCGACTTGGCGATATGATCGAGCAGGCGCTGGCGGCTCGGCGGAAACCCGTCCCAGCCGTCGGTGTAATAGGCTTCCACCCCGCCCTGGTGCAGCCGCGCCAGGATCACGTCGTTGGCGATGACGTTCCATTTCGACCTGGAGGTCGCGAGCCCCTCGAACAGCCATTTCTCCTGCGCCATGCCGATCATCGAGCGCGACGGCTCCATCAGCTCGGGACAGGACTCCGGCGTTTCGATGTGGCCGCCAGCGCTCAGGCCTTTCTTCTTCCGGTCGTCATAGCAGGCCTGGCGCGAGCGGTATTGCCGACCGTCGATCAGGTCGACGCGGAGCAGATCGCCGAAATCGTAGCGGTCGTAGAGCCGCATGTTCGGGCCGTGCGGCTGCGAGAACCCCGGCTTCAGCGGCATGAATTCATAATAGGTGCGATAGGCCGCGGCACGCCGCTTCAAGAACGCCTCCGGATCCTGGAAGTCCTCGCCCCATTTGTCGGCATAGTCGTTCTGCACCTCGTGATCGTCCCAGGTGGCGAGCGACGGCACGCTGGCATGCAGGAACTGCAGATTGGGATCGAGGCGGTATTGCGTGTAGCGCGCGCGGTATTCGTCGAGCGTCTCGCATTCCTTGCCGCCGGAATGAGTGCGCACGACCGGATGCTTCTTCTCGGCATATTCATAGATGTAGTCGCCCAGGAAGATGCCGAAATCCGGGTTCTCCTCCGCCGCATGGCGATAGGCGGAGAAGTAGCCGTGCTCGTAGTTCGAACAGGAGAAGTAGGCGAATTTCAGCGCGGCCGTGCCGGGGGGCGGCAAGGTCATGGCGCGCCCGACGGTCGACGACGCGCCGCCCGAGGTGAAGCGGTACCAATAGGGCCGGCCGGGCCTGAGGCCGCGAATCTGCTTGTGCACCGAGTAGCCGAAATCGGCATCCGCCAGCGCGGTGCCGCGCTGAACGATGTGGTGCATCGTGTCGTCGCTTGCGATCTCATAGCCGATAGGACGCGACGGTCCGCCCATGCCCGCATCCGGCTCGTTCGGCGCGGGTGCCAGCCGGGTCCACAGCACGAAACCGTCGGCCAACGGCGCTCCGGCGGCGACGCCGAGACTGAAGGGATTGGCCGTCCAGGACGGTGCCGCGAGGCCCTTCGCGACGGCCGGGGCGGCCGCGAGCCACACTGCCGACGCGCCAAGACCCTTAAGAAGCGTGCGGCGCGATGAAACCAAACGTCCGTCCATGTTCCGACTCCACGATGTCCTCCCGTCTCAGAACATGCCGGCGTGACGGTTGCGTATCGCTGAGCGCATCATAAGACCGTTTCCGCTGCGGCAACCAAAAAGACGCGATTTTTCCTCTGGTGCGGGCCATTGGTCGCAATGCTAAAACACGCTCGGAAAATCCTCGGGAGTGACGTCATGGGTGAAGCTTACATTGTAGCGGCGGCGCGTACGGCCGGCGGCAAGCGCGGCGGCAGGCTAAAGGACTGGCATCCGGTCGATCTGGGCGCCAACGTCATCAACGCGCTGCTCGACCGCTCGGGCGCCAATCCCGATCTCGTCGAGGATGTGATCTGCGGCTGCGTCAGCCAGGTCGGCCAGCAGGCAATCAACGTCGCGCGCAATGCGGTGATGGCCTCGCGTCTGCCCGAGCACGTGCCGGGCACCTCGGTCGACCGCCAGTGCGGCTCGTCGCAGCAATCCCTGCATTTCGCGGCGCAGGCGGTGATGTCGGGCTCGATGGACGCGGTGATCGCGATGGGCATCGAGAGCATGACGCGCGTGCCCATGGGCGCCTCCGCGGCGCTTCCGATGCAGAACGGCATGGGGACCTATATGAGCCCGGGCCTGCAGGCGAAATATCCCAACATCCAGTTCAGCCAGTTCATGGGCGCCGAGATGATGGCGAGCAAATACGGCCTCAACAAGGATCAGCTCGACCACTTCGGCTATGAGAGCCACAAGAAAGCGATCGCGGCGACGCAGGGTGGCAAGTTCAAGGACGAGATCGTGCCGCTGACGATCAAGGCCGAGGACGGCACGGAGTCGCAGCACACGGCCGACGAGGGCATCCGCTTCGACGTTTCGCTCGATGGCATCAAGGGCGTGAAGCTGCTGCGTGAAGGCGGCGCGATCACCGCCGCGACCTCGTCGCAGATCTGCGACGGCGCGTCGGGCGTGCTGGTCGTCAATGAAAAAGGCCTGAAGGCGCTCGGCGTCAAGCCGCTGGCGCGCATCCGCCACATGACGGTGATCGGCGGCGATCCGGTGATCATGCTGGAGGCTCCGCTGCCCGCGACGAAGCGCGCGCTCGAGAAGGCCGGCATGTCGATCGACGACATCGACCTGTTCGAGGTCAACGAGGCCTTCGCCTCCGTCCCCGTGGCATGGCTGCAGCAGACCGGTGCGGACCCGGAGCGCCTGAACGTCAACGGCGGTGCCATCGCGCTCGGCCACCCGCTCGGCGCCTCGGGCACCAAGCTGATGACGACGCTTCTTTATGCGCTCAAGGACCGCAACAAGAAGTGGGGCCTGCAGACGATGTGCGAAGGCGGCGGCCTCGCCAACGTCACGATCGTCGAGCGGCTGTAACCCTGAACCTTCTTCCGTCATCGTCCGGCGTGTCCGGGCGATGACGGTCGGAGAGGGATAGATGGACCTCTCCTACTCCCCCGAATACGAAGCCTTCCGCGATGAGGTTCGCGCCTTTACGCGGGAATTCGGCGACCGCGCACCGCCTGCCGGCGATATGCGCGAATGGCAGAATCTGCTCATCGCGCGCGGTTATGCCGCGCGCACCATCCCGAAAGAATATGGCGGCTTCGGCGCCGCGCCCGACGTCCTGAAATCGCGCATCGTCGCGGAAGAGTTCATCGCCGCCGGCCTGCCCATGGGCATGAGCGGCCAGGGAATCTCCATGCTGGTGCCGACGCTTCTGGAGGTCGGCTCGGAGGAGCAGAAGCGCAAATACATCGCGCCGACGCTGCGTGGCGAGATCGTCTGGTGCCAGGGCTATAGCGAGCCGGGCGCGGGATCCGACCTCGCGGCGCTCACGACCCGCGCGACGGAAGAGGGCGACGACTTCATCATCAACGGCCAGAAAATCTGGACCTCGACCGCGGCGCAGGCCGACATGATGTTCTGCCTGGTGCGCACCGAACCCGACAAGCCGAAGCACGAAGGCATCTCCTACATACTGTTCTCGATGAAGACGCCGGGAATCGAGGTGCGTCCACTGGTGACGATGACCGGCCGCGCCGAATTCAACGAGGTGTTCTTCACCGATGTGCGCGTGCCGAAATCCGGCGTGGTCGCAGGACGCGGCCAGGGCTGGATGGTCGCCAATGCGACCCTGAAGCACGAGCGCGGCATGCTGGGCGATCCCAACCAGGCCGGCACGCGGCTAAAAGCCATCGTCGATCTGATGCGCGAAGAGACCGTCGACGGCGTGCGGTTGATGGACAACCCGGTGCTTCGCGACCGGCTGCTGAAACTCCAGGCCCGCGCGCATGCGATGGAATTCCACGGGCTGCGCCTTCTGACGTCGCGTCTCAAAGGCGAAGACCCGGGCGTCGCCGGACTGATCGTCAAGCTGATGGGCTGCGAGCTTAATCACCAGCTTGCGGCTTTCGCGATCGACGCGCTGGGAGAGCTCGGCGTGCTCTATGGTGGCTCGCAGCATTCACGCAACAACGGCAATTGGCAATGGAACTACATGTTCGACCTTGGCCTGATCATCGGCGGCGGCACGGCGCAGATCCAGAAGAACATCATCGCCGAGCGCGGCCTGGGCATGCCGCGCGAACCGAAGCCGGCGAAGGCCTGATATGGAATTCGGCCTCACTCCCGATCAGAAGATGATGCAGGAGAGCATCGGCCGCACGCTGGAACGCGTCTGCCCGCTCGAGCGCGTGCGCAAGACGACCGATGGCACGGCCCGCGATGTGTTGACGGCGATAGCGGAGCTCGGCGTCACCGGCATGCTGATCCCGGAAGAATTCGGCGGGCTGGGACTTCAGCTTCTCGACGCCGCGCTGGCGGCGGAGATGCTGGGCCGTCACGTCGCGCCGGTACCGTTCGTGGCGTCGTCGGTTATGGCGCCGCTCGCCCTTCTGGGCGCAGGCAGCGAGGCGCAGAAGAGGGCATATCTGCCGAAGCTGGCGTCCGGCGAAGCGACCGCGGGCGTCGCGATCAGCGAACACGCATCCGGGGCGCGCGACAAGGCGGGCATCTCCGCGAGGGCCGGCAAGCTTTCCGGCAAGTCGCTTTTCGTGCTCGATTTCGCCGGCGCGGAGTTCTTCATCGTCGCGGACAATTTCGGCGCCCTGCATATCGTCGATGCCGATGCAAAGGGGCTGGAAAGAACGGCGTTCACCACCATCGACGTGACGCGGGCGATCGGCGAACTCAGTTTCGATACCGTCGACGCCGAGCCGTTGTCATCGGGAAATCCGCAGGCGACGCTGGAACGCCTGATCGATGCAGGCCGCATCATGCTCGCCGCCGACACGCTGGGCGCCGGCGGGCGGATGATCGAGAAGGCGGTCGACTATGCCAAGCAGCGCAAGCAGTTCGGCCGCGTCATCGGCTCGTTCCAGGCGGTCAAGCATATGTGCGCGGAGATGGTAGCCGAGCTCGAGCCGTGCCGCGCGCTGATCTGGTATGCGGCCTACGCCTTCGACGCGTTCCCCGACCAGGCGCGGCGCATGGCGGTGCATGCCAAGGCGCATACCGCCGAAGTCGGCACCTTCGTCGCGCGCACCGCAACCGAAGTGCATGGCGGCATGGGTTTCACCGACCTGCTCGGCCTGCACTATTGGTTCAAGCGCATCGGCTTTGACCGGCAGGCGCTGGGAGGTCCGGAAAAAGTCCGCCATGACGCGGCGGTGGCGCAGGGCTGGATTGGAAATTAACGCAGGCTTCCGCCGGACACCGTCACGCGTCGCGTCTCGGTCACCGGCACGACGACCTCCGCATTGCATTCGACGGGCGATCCGTTTTCCGTCGCGGTGATCGCTACATCGACGGCTTGCAGCGTGCACGTCACGCGCACGTGCCATAGCCGATAGCGACCCTGCCGCCAGGCCTCGCTCTCGCCGTCGTCGTCGAAGATTTCCGCCTCGAGGGCGCCCTCCGCGACGGGGAATATTTGAAAGCCGCGCCGGTCGGCGCGGGCGGCGAAGTGCTGCTCGGCGGTGTTGAGGGCGACGACGCTGCCTTCTCGCGCGAAGAGCGGCGGGCGGCCGCATGGTGCGGGGCGCACGACCGTCCGGCCGCCCGCGAACGCCTCGCCCGTCCACCAGTCAAACCAGCGCGCGCCGGACGGCAGGTATATCGCGCGGACCGTTGCGCCGGGTTCGACGATGGGGGTGACCAGAAGCGCGCGACCGAGCAGCATGTCGTCGTTTTCTTCGAGGCAGTGCGGATCGTCCGGGAAATCGTGAAAGGTCGGGCGGACAATCGGCTCGTAGTACTGCGCGTATCGCCATGTCAGATCGTAAAGGTACGGCAGCAAGTGATAGCGGAACTTGATGAGGTCGCGGATTTGGGACGTAACTGCCGGATGCATCCAGGGCTCGTTCGCCGTGCGGTCGGTGTTCCAGGAATGGATGGAGAAGCGCGGCATGAAAATGCCGAAGCCGACCCAGCGCACGAATAACTCGGCGTCGGGCCTGGGACCGTCGAAGCCGCCGACGTCATGGCCGGTGTTCGACACACCGCTGAGCGCCAACCCGAGCCCCATCTTGATATTGTATTTCAGCGTCTCCCAGCTCGTGAAATTGTCGCCCGACCAGGTCTGGACATAGCGCTGCATGCCCACGCCACCGCTGCGGCTGACGAGAAACGGACGCTTGTCCGGCGCATGCGCACGCTGGGCATCGCGCGAGGCGCGGATCATCTGCAGCGTCTGCAGCGGCTTTGACTCGATGGCGGCCGCGCGCCTGCCGAAGCCGTGCGCCACGGCCTTGGGACTCACGATCTCGAATTCGTTGTTGTCGTTCCAGGTGCCGGCCATGCCGACATCGAGCAGCGCGGTCGTCATTTTCTCCTTCCACCACGCCGACGCCGCCGGATTGGTGAAGTCGACATAGGCGCCCAGCGCGTCCCAGAACTGTACCCATTCGGGCGCGCCATCGGCGGCCGCGATCAGCAGGCCTTTGTCACGCGCCTCTGCAAACAGCGGATGGTCGTGCAGCATGGCCGGCTTGACGTTGGGGATCAGGCGCACATTTTTTTGCGCATAGGAGCGCACGAAAGCGGCGGGATCGGGAAACTTATCGCGATTCCAGTGGAAGACGTATCGCTTACCGCCGATCGAGGTATAGCCCGACGACAGATGAAAGGAATCGCAGAGGATGTCGTGCTCCTCGCACTTCGCCAGGAACTCCGCCATCGCGGCTTGCGCGTCGGACCGGTCCGTATAGCTCATCGTCGAGCCGGAATAGCCGAGCGCCCAGCGCGGCAGGAGCACAGGCTTGCCCGTCAGCCAGGTATAGCGGCGGACGACGTCCGGAATCGAGCCGGCGATCAAGTAGTAATCGAGATCGCCGTGATCGGCGACAAAGCTCCGGAACAGGCCGTGATAATTGCTGCGCGCGCAGCCCATATCGAAGGTGCAGTCCGACAGCGTGTCGTAGAACAGCCCCGCGGCGGCGCCGTTTTCCTTTTGCGTGATGTAGAACGGAATATGCTTGTAGAGCGGATCGGAGTTCCGTGCGTCGTAGCCCATCGCATCGACATTCGACATGCGGAAGCGGCGGCCGGCGCGATCCATGTCGCCGGACCGTTCGCCGAGGCCGAAGTACTTTTCCGCCGGATCGCGGACGAGGTGGTGGTACACGCGGTCGTCCCACCATCCGAAATTATAGGCTTGGGTCGGCCTGTCCTTCAGCAGCGGTGCGCCGCTCGGGTCGGACCAGGAGCAGACAAAGCCGTTCAGGCGGATCGACAGTGCAAGTTTCGCCGTCGTTATGACGAGTCGGCCGTCCTCCTCGCCCAGATCGAACGGCGGCAGCGCAAATCCCGAAAGATCGAACCGGTCGCGGCCCTCGGTCGGCACATCTTCAAGGCCCGGCGCGATGGCCCAGGTCTTCGGCTGCCGCAAGACGCCGTCGGGCACCACCAGGACACGCAAGATATCGTCTTCCAGAACGAAGACATGCGCCACCGCCGGCCCGTCGCTGAGCGTCAGGCGATTGCCGTCGCGGGCGGCGAGTTGGAAGACCGGCGGCTTGAGGAGCGTGCTCACCAGTTCGTCATGCTGCCGTCCTCGAGCCGATTCACGGGGAGGTAGGCGCGCTTGTAGGGATATTTTGCCGCCAGCGTCTCGTCGATCTCGACACCCAGGCCCGGCGCCTCGCCCGGATGCATCTCGCCCTTGGCGAAGCTGTAGGCGTGCGGAAAGACCGCGTCGGTCTCCTTGGTATGCAGCATGTATTCCTGAATGCCGAAATTCGGCACCGAAAGATCGAAATGCAGCGCCGCCGCCATGCACACCGGTGACAGGTCGGTGGCGCCGTGGCTGCCCGTACGCACGTGATAGAGATCGGCGAGGCTCGCGATGCGCCGCAGATGCGTGATGCCGCCCGAATGCACCACCGTCATGCGGATATAGTCGATGAGCTGCTCCTCAATGAGCTGCTTGGCGTCCCAGATCGAATTGAACACCTCGCCGACCGCGAGCGGCGTCGTGGTGTGCTGGCGGATCAGGCGGAAGCCCGCATGGTTCTCCGCCGCCACCGCGTCCTCCAGCCAGAACAGCTTGTAGGGTTCCAGATCGCGCCCCAGCCGCCCGGCTTCGATAGGCGTCAGGCGATGGTGCACGTCGTGCAGCAGATGCACATCCCAGCCGAGCTTGTCGCGCGCCGCCGCGAACAGGTCGGGCACGGTGCGCATGTATTTGACCGTCGACCAGACGTTCTCGGTCGGCAGGTCGGCGTCGGCCGGCTCGTAATATTTCTTGTCCTTCGATACGCCATAGGTGGAGGCGAGGCCGGGAATGCCGGATTGCAGGCGGATGGCCTTGTAGCCTTCTTCCTGGTAGCGGATCGCCTCGGCGACCGTTTCCTCGATCGTCTTGCCGTTGGCATGACCATAGATCATCACGCCCTCGCGGGAGGCACCGCCCAGAAGCTGATAAAGCGGCAGGCCCGCGACCTTGCCCTTGATGTCCCACAACGCGGTATCGACGGCGGCGATCGCCGACATCGTCACCGGTCCGCGCCGCCAATAGGCGCCGCGATAGAGATATTGCCAGATGTCCTCGATGCGATGCGCATCGCGGCCGATCAGGCAAGGGATGACATGATCGGTGAGATAGCTCGCGACCGCCAGTTCGCGACCGTTCAGCGTCGCGTCGCCCAGACCGGTGACGCCGTCTTCCGTCTCGATCTTCAGCGTGACGAAATTGCGGCCCGGACAGGTGACGATGACGCGCGCGGATCGGATCTTGGACATGGCACTCGCAAAGGTTAGAGCTTGTAGGCGGCCTTGGGGAGATTGTAGGCGAGATCGACGATCACGTCCTGCGCTTCATCCTCCTCCAGCCGCTGGCTGGTGACCAGTTCGGCGAGATAGGCCGCATCGATCCGCCGCGCCAGATCGTGTCGCGCCGGAATGGAGAAGAAGGCGCGGGTGTCGTCGTTGAACCCCACGGTGTTGTAGAAGCCGGCGGTCTCCGTCACCTGTCGGCGGAAGCGCAGCATGCCTTCCGGCGAATCGTAAAACCACCACGCCGGCCCGAGTTTCAGGGCCGGATAATGGCCGGCGAGCGGCGCCAGTTCGCGCGCGTAATTCGTCTCGTCCAGCGTGAACAGGATAATGGCGATATCGCCGCGATTGCCGACACGGTCCAGCAGCGGCTTGAGCGCGTGTACATAATCGGTGCGCATCGGGATGTCGGCACCCATGTTCGGACCGTATTTCGCGAACAGCGCGGGGTTGTGATTTCGATAGACGCCGGGGTGTATCTGCATCGTCATGCCGTCCTCGCACGACATCTTCGCCATCTCGGTCAGCATCGCGGCGCGGAACAGTTCGGCGTCGCCCGCCTCGCCCCGGCCACGCAGCAGCCGGTCGAGCAGCGCCTGGGCGTCGGCAGCGGCCAGATCGGCGGTCGCCGCCGTCGGGTGGCCGTGATCCGTCGCGGTCGCCCCATGAGCGCAAAAGAACGCCCGGCGCGCCTGGTGCGCCTTGAGATAGCCGGCCCAGGTTGCGGTGTTCTCCTTCGTCAGCGCGCCGAAGATCTCCACGTTTGCGTCGAAGTTCGGCTTGTCCGCGTCGATCACGTCGTCGGGGCGATAGGTCGTCACGACATGGCCCGGCCAGTCGCGTGCGATCGCGTCGTGATCGGCCAGGGTGTCCAGCGCGCCCTCGGTGGTGGCGATCTTCTCGATATTGAATCGCTTGAACAGCGCGCGCGGCCGGAACGTCGGTGTCCCAAGCGCGGCGTTGATCGCGTCGTAATAGAGATCGGCCGTGTCCGCGCCCAGCCGCATTTCGATTCCGAAGACCGTGGAAAACACGTGATCAAGCCACAGGCGGGACGGCGTGCCGCGGAACAGCCGATAGTTCGACGCGAAGAGCTTCCATGCCGCGCGGCGGTCGGCGTTCGGGTTCTGAAACCCCAGCGCCTCCGGCGCGATGCCCTGGGAATAGAGCATCCGCGTCACATAGTGATCGGGCCACAGGAATACGCTGGTCGCGTCCTCGAATGCCGCGTCGGTCGCGAACCATCCGGGATCGGTATGGCCGTGCGGCGAGAGGATCGGCAGCGTCTCGACCTTGGAGAACAGTGCACGCGCGACGGCGCGCGTCGCGGGATCGGACGGAAAGAAGCGATCGGGATGGAGCGTCAACCCGGTCATCAGCGGATAACTCGGGCGCCCTTGCCCTTCATCACCGCTTCGACCTCCCTGGCGTTGACCATCGAGGTATCGCCCGGCGTGGTCATGGCGAGCGCGCCATGCGCCGCGCCATATTCCACCGCCGCCTGCGGCCCCTTGCCTTCGAGGAAGCCATAGGCGAGGCCGGAGGCGAACCCGTCGCCGCCGCCGACGCGATCGTAGATCTCCAAATTCTCGCGCATCATCGACTGATGGAATTCACCGCCGGCATAGAGGATCGCCGACCAGTCGTTGAAGGTGGCGGTCTTGGCGTTGCGCAGCGTCGTCGCCGCGACCTTGAAGTTTGGATATTCCTTAACCGCCGTCAGGATCATCTTCTTGAAATTCGCCGGGTCGATGGCGGAGATGTGCTCGTCCATGCCTTCGACCTCGAAGCCCAGGCAGGCGGTGAAATCCTCTTCGTTGCCGAGCATCACGTCGACATATTTCGCGATGTGGCGGTTGATCTTACGCGCGCCGTCCTGTCCGCCCTGGCTCTTCCATAGCGAGGCGCGGTAGTTGAGGTCGTAGGAGACGATCGTGCCATGCTTGCGTGCGGCCTCGACCGCCTCGATCACCGCCTCGGACGTGTTGGGCGCCAGCGCCGCGAAAATCCCGCCGGTGTGGAACCAGCGCACGCCCTCCTCGCCGAAGATCTTTTCCCAGTTTACTTCGCCGGGCCTGATCTGCGAAGCGGCCGAGTTCGCGCGGTCGGAGCAGCCCAGCGCGGCGCGGATGCCGAAACCTTTCTCGGTGAAGTTGAGCCCGACGCGGGTGTTGCGGCCGATGCCGTCATGCTCGCGCCAGATGACGTGGCGCATGTCCACGCCGCCCTGCTGGATGAAATCCTCGACCAGCCATCCCAGATCGTTGATGGGCAGCGCGGTCACCACCGCGGCACGTTTGCCCCAGCACTTGCGCATGGCGCGGGCGACATTGTACTCGCCGCCGCCCTCCCATACGGCGAATTGCCGGCTGTTGCGCACGCGGCCGAAGCCCGGATCGAAGCGCAGCATCACCTCGCCGAAGGAGACGCAGTCCCATTTGCAGTCCGCCGCGGGACGGATGTTCAGGATGTCGGTCATTACTTGCTTCCACGGATTTCTTTGATCAGACGCACGGTGTCGCGAACCTTCTTTTCGATGCCGTCATAATCCTTGGCGTCGAGCAGCTTCTTGGAGATGAGATTCGAGCCGATACCCGCCGCGACGATTCCGGCGCCGAACCATTCGCGCAACGACGCCTCGGTCGCATCGACCCCGCCGGTCGGCATGATCTTGGTCCAGGGCATCGGGCCGAGCACCGCCTTGACGAAGGCGGGCCCGCCGACGCTTTCGCCCGGAAAGACCTTCACGATCTCGCAGCCGAGCTCCTGCGCCTCGGAAATTTCCGTCGCGCTGCCGCAGCCGGGGCTGTAGGGAATGCCGCGCCGGTTGCACAGCCGCGCCACCTCCGGATTGGTCATCGGTCCCACGACGAAATTCGCTCCATTGGCGATGAAGAGGCCGGCGGTCGGGGCGTCGACCACGGAGCCTACGCCCATGATAACGCTATCATCCGCCTTGGCGAAGTGCCGCGTCACCTCCAGAAACACGTGCGCCGCGAAGTCGCCGCGGTTCGTGAACTCGGTGCATTTGGCGCCGCCATTGGCGCAGGCCTGGATGACCTTGGAGCAGACCTCGACATCGGGATGATAGAAGACCGGGATAACGCCTTGGTCGATGATGGCGGTCAGCACTTTCAGCCGGTCTCTGGCCATTTCCGTCCCTCGATGCGTGCAAGCGGCCGGCACATTGCCAGCCCCCGCACCATATTTCGAGCATGGTAACCGGTATCAGTTTTTCGAACACCGCTCGGTCGGAAAAGAGGGTCGGAGCCTCAATGCCCGATCAGATGGGTCGCCCAGCCCTTCCAGAACGGGGCCAAATTATAGAGATAGGTTGCCGTGAGCCCCACTGCGACGGCCGACTTCTACCGCGCCATCCGAACGCCGTCGACCGTCGGGCGACCACGGCCGGACGTTTTGCGGCGCTAACGCGTCGACATCCCGCCGTCGATAATAAGTTCGCTTCCCGTCACGTAGCGCGACTCGTCGCTGGCGAGATAGAGCACGCCCTGGGCGATATCATCCGGCACGCCTTTCTTGCCGATCGGTACGGCCATCTCCGCAATCTGGTCGAGGTTCGGCGCATTGGCGCCGGGCGCGTCCGCGCCAGGCACGATGCCGGCCCAGATCGGGGTTTCGATGATGCCGGGATGAACCGAATTCACCCGGACATTGTCGCGCGCCGCGCCGCATTCCATCGCCACCGCCTTGGTGAACAGCCGCACGCCGCCCTTGGTGGCGCAATAGCCGGCCAGCGTCGGCGATCCCTTGAGGCCCGCCAGCGAGGAGATGTTGATGATGGACCCGCCGCCGCTCGCGCGCAGCAGCGGCAGGGAATGCTTCACGCCCAGGAACACGCCGTCGAGATTGATCGCGGCCTGCCGTCGCCAATCGGCCAGCGTCATCGTCAGCACCGAGCCGGCAATGGCGATGCCCGCATTGTTGACCAGGATGTCGAGCCGGCCGAACGCCTCCTTGACCGCGCCGACGACGCTTTCCCAGGCATCTTCGCTGGCGACGTCGTGGTGGAGATAGATCGCCTCGCCGCCCGCCTCCTGGATCGCGCGCGACGTCTTTGCCCTGGTCGTCCTGGATGTCGGTGACGGCGACCTTCGCGCCTTCCTTGGCGAGCAGCAATGCGCTCGCGCGACCGATGCCGCTGGCTCCCCCGGTGACGAGGGCAACCTTGCCTTTGACGCGATCTGCCATGCGATGTGCTCCTAGCTGATTTCGGCGAGAAATGTTTCCACGACGGTGTTGAACGCTTCCGGATTGTCGATGTTCGCGGCATGGCCGGCATTCGGGATCACCGCCTTCCGCGCGCCCGGAATCTTCGCCGCCATATAGTCCGACGCGGCAAGAAACGGCGTGTCGTTTTCGCCGACGATCACGATGGACGGCACCGCGATCCCGGGCAAGGATTCGATCACCCGCGCATCCTTCTGCGTGAGCATGCCGCGCGCGGCGCGTGCAAGGCCCGTGGCGTCGCGATGCCGCGCCGTCCGGCGTTCGGCGCTGCCACCACTCAGAAGCCCAAGACCGTCCTTCTCGTAGCGCTCGGCCGTCTTGAGCGCGTTGCGATTCCAGCCGTCGCGCGCATCGTCTTTCCTGTAGCCGGGGCCGGTATCGACGATCAGCAGCGCCTTCACGCGCTCCGGATGCGTGGCATGAAAGGCAAGCGACATGTAGCCGCCGAGCGACAGCCCGCCGATGACCGCCTGCCGCGCGCCGACCGCATCGAGCAGCGCCGCCATGTCGGCGACCGTCTTCTCTTCGCTGTATTCGGACTGGGCCGCCGGATAGTCGCTGCGGCCGTGGCCGCGCATATCCCACAGCACAAGCTTGCGCGTCTTGGACAGAACTGCGATCTGGCCGCGCCACATGTCGCAGGTGGCCGAATAGCCATGGGTCAACAGGATCGCCGGACCTTCACCGTGCGTTTCGTAGAAGATTTCGACGCCGTCGCGGCTGAGCTTGGCCATGGCGAACTCCCTGAACTGCCGGCCTCTTTGCGGACCGCGCGGCGATATTGGAGGTCTGTAACGAAAGCGGCAACTGCGGCGAAATCGATCCATGGGCCTGCTATGGTGCGGGCTGCCAAATCGTGGTCAGGCATGACGAACGCAATCCAATCCCTGCCGCAGCGGAAGATGGGCGAGGCGATCGACCGCATCCGCGCCGCTTTGCGCCTAGCCCCGCGCGGCCCGCGCAAACCGACCTATCTGTTCTACCGGCACACGATTGCCGTGCGCGCGCTGCATTGGATCAACGCCGCATGCATGCTGGTCATGCTGATGACGGGCCTGCAGATCTTCAACGCCCATCCCGCGCTCTATTGGGGAATAACATCCCACTTCGACCGCCCCATCCTGTCGATGACGGCCCAGGGCACCGACGACAATTACCGGGGCGTGACGAAGATCGGGCCGTGGACTTTCGACACCGACGGCATCTTCGGCGTGTCGGACAGCGACGGCGTCAGGACGGTGCGCGGCTTCCCGGCCTGGGCGACGATCCCGAGCGCCTCGCCGAGCCTGACGCTCGGCCGGCTCTGGCATTTCGCCTTCGCCTGGCTGCTGCTGTTCAACGCCCTCGCCTATTTCGCCTATGCCTTCTGGAGCGGCCATTTCGCCAAGGACTTGCTGCCGACAAAAAAGGACTTCACGGACCTGCCGCACGACATCGTCACCCACGCCAAGCTGCAATTTCCCAAAGGCGAGGCGGCCAAGCACTACAACAGCCTTCAGCGCCTGAGCTATTTCTTCGTTCTGTGCGTACTGGGGCCGCTGATCGTGCTCACCGGCCTCACCATGTCGCCGACGATGGACAGCGCCTTTCCCTCCCTGCTTTGGGCGTTCGGCGGACGGCAGAGCGCGCGCACCATCCATTTCATCGTCGCGTTCTCGTTCCTCGGCTTCTTCTTCGTCCACATGGCGGCGCTGATCGCATCGGCTCCGCTCAACGGACTGCGCTCCATGATCACCGGCTACTTCGCCATTGAGAAGGAGAAGGCCGATGTCTGAGCGCGCCTCGCGCCGCGGCTTCCTCGCGCACGGCGCGGCCGGACTGACCACGCTGGCGCTCGCTGGTTGCACCGGCATCGCCGATGCGCCCTGGGCGGTAAACCTCCTAGGCGAAGTCGAGAATCTGACACGGGTCGCCATGCGCCTGTTCGCCGGCAGCCACGCGCTGGCGCCGGAGTTCACCAAGGCCGACATCGCGCCGGTGTTCCGTCCCAACGGCACGCTCAACCCGAACACCAACGACTACAACATCCATGCTTCCCAGGGCTTCAAGGACTGGATCATCCCCGTCGGCGGCCTGGTCGAGAACCCGCTCAAGCTGTCGCTCGCCGACATCCGCAAATTCCCGCCGCGGACCCAGATCACACGCCACGATTGCGTCGAAGGCTGGAGCTGTATCGGGGAATGGACGGGGGCCCCGCTTGCCGCCATCCTGGCCTTGGCGAAGCCGACGCCGGAGGCACGCTATGTCGTGTTCTATTGCGCCGATCCGATGGGGTCTGAGGATGTCGACGCCCAGGGCAATCTCATTCTCCCTCCGTTCTACTACGAGAGTCTCGACCTGCTCGAAGCGACCCATCCACAGACGATCCTTGCCTATGAATTGAACGGCAAGCCGCTGCCGGTCGAGAACGGCGCCCCGATCCGGGTCCGCGCGGAGCGGCAGCTTGGCTATAAAATGGCCAAATATGTGCAACGGATCGATCTGGTGGCGAGCTACGACCGTATCGGCGGTGGCAAGGGCGGGTATTGGGAGGATCAGGGCTACCAGTGGTTCGGTGGCATTTGAACAAAAATGCCGAATTTGGCGCTTTGTCGCGGCCCCTTGCCCCCCGGGGGCACCAATCCCTATATCCTGAGTTATATTTGGAACCGGATCGATTCTGCAAATGCGCGGGTGTGGGGCAATGAGGCGAATTGTATCTTCCTTGGCGGTTCTGTCGCTGGCGGCCGCGCTGTCGGGTTGCGCGACCACCGATCCGAGCGGCCAGAACGACCCCTATGAACAGACCAACCGCCAGATTTTCGACCTGGACCAGAAGCTCGATCACGCGGTCGCCCGTCCGGTTGCCGTCGCTTACAACACGGTAGTGCCCGGCATCGCCCGCGACGGCATCCACAACATCCTGTCCAACCTGGACTCGCCGGTCATCTTCGCCAACGACCTGTTGCAAGGTGAGACGACCCGCGGCGGAGAGACGCTCGGCCGCGCCGTGGTCAATTCCACAATAGGCCTGGGCGGACTGATCGACGTCGCCGCCAAGATCGGTATCCCCGGCCATGACGAGGATTTCGGCCAGACGCTGGCCGTGTGGGGTGCCGGCGAAGGCCCCTATCTGGTGCTGCCGCTCGCCGGCCCCAGCAATCCGCGCGACGTCGTCGGCATCGGCGGCGATATCGCGATGGATCCCTTCACCTACCTGAAGTGGAACAACTCGACCCTTTATTCGATCATCCGCGGCAGCGCCGAGATCGTCGATCTTCGGGCGCGGAATGTCGACAATCTGGACCAGATCGAGCGGACGTCGGTCGACCTCTACGCCACGACCCGCAGCCTCTACCGTCAGCACCGCAACGCCGAAATCCGCAACGGCGCGCCGGACACCGAAAACCTGCCGAATCTGTAGGGACTACTTCGCCGGGGCGGGCGGCGTTTCGCCCAGCAGCCAGGCGTAGAACCGCTCCCAGTACACCTTGCACCAGCGCCGGAAGCGGTCGAGGTAGAGATAGACCACGGGCGTCGTGTAGAGCGTCAGGATCTGGCTCAGCAGCAATCCGCCGACGATCGAAATGCCGAGCGGCTGGCGCAGCTCCGCGCCGGTGCCGAAGCCGAAGGCGAGCGGCAGCGCGCCCAGGATCGCGGCAAAGCTCGTCATCATGATGGGGCGGAAGCGCAGCAGGCACGCCTTGTAGATCGCGTCGCGCGGACTGAGGCCTTCGTGCCGTTCTGCCTGGATCGCGAAATCGATCATCATGATCGCGTTCTTCTTCACGATGCCGATCAGGAGGATGACGCCGATCATCGCGATCAGGCTGAACTCGACATGGAACAGAAACAGCGCCAGCACGGCGCCGACGCCCGCCGAAGGCAGCGTCGAGAGGATCGTCAAGGGATGCACATAGCTCTCATAGAGCACTCCCAGCACGATATAGATCGTGATCAGCGCGGAGAGGATCAGGATCGGCTGACTGTTGATCGAGTCGGTGAACGCCTTGGCAGTGCCGGCGAACATGCCCTGGATCGAGACCGGCACTTTGATCTCCGCCATCTTCTTCTGGATCGCGATCGTCGCCTGGCCGAGCGACACGCCCTTGGCGAGTTCGAAGGAGAAGGTCGTGACCACGAAAGGTCCCTGGTGGTTGATGCCGAGCGGCGCCGATGACGGCCCGAAGCTCGCCACCGCCGATAGCGGGATCATCGTCTCCTGCCGCGTCGAGACCGAGGCGCCGGTCGACGCCCCGCCCCGCGCGCTGTTGACCAGCGCATTGGCCTGCTGATTGCGCACCAGGTCGGCCGCGACGTCGGCGGCGCTCGGCCCCGCGGTCGCCGTCGACGACGCGCCGGCCGCGGGCGCTATGACGGTCGTGCCGGCGACCGCGCCGGACGCCTGGGTGCCGCTGATCGAGCCGCCGGAGGTGCTGATGTAGATGTCCTTGAGCGTCTCGGGGCTCTGCCAGAACTCCGGCGCCACCTCCATGACCACATGATACTGGTTCAGATCCTCATAGATCGTCGACACCTGACGCTGGCCGAAGGCGTCGTAGAGCGTGTTGTCGATCTGCGTGGTGCTGACGCCGAGCCGGGCCGCGGTGGCGCGGTCGATCTTGAGCGCGACTTCGAGCCCCTGGTCGCCGCGGTCGGAATTGACCTGGTCGATCTCGGGCATGTCGTTGAACGCATCGGTGATCTTGGGCAGCCATTGCTCGAGCTCTTCGAGCGTGTCGGCGGTGACCGTGTACTGATAGGACCCGCTGCTCTGCCGCCCCCCGACGCGCACGTCGCGCCCGCCGGTTATGAACAGCCGCGCTCCGGTGACCGCGGCAAATTTGGGCGTGATGCGGTCGACCACCTGATCCGTCGTCAGCCCGCCGCGCTCGGCCAGCGGCTTCAGCTGGACGAAGACGCTGCCGGTGTTCGTGGCGCCGCCGCGCGGTCCGCCGCCGCCGCCGCCGATCGTGCCGGTGACGGTCTGGACCGCAGGGTCCTCGCTCACGATCTTCATGAACTGGGCGAATTTCTGCTTCATGAGTTGGAACGAGATCGACGGGCCGGCGCGGATCGAGCCGAACGCCTGGCCGGTGTCCTCGTTGGGGAAGAATCCTTTGGGCACGTAGTAGTAGAGGACGATATTGGCCAGGATCGTGGCCAGCAGGATCAGCGCGATCCAGCCCGGAATCCGCAAGGCGGCCGAAAGCGTGCGGGCGTAGAAATCGTGCGCCGCGTTGAAAGCGCGCTCCGAAAGACGCAGCAACGGACCCCGGCCGCGGCCGACCTGGTTCAGGTCGAGGATGGCGCAGAGCATCGGCGTCGTCGTCAGAGACACGATCAGCGAGATGGTGATCGCGACGGTCAGCACCATGGCGAATTCGTTGAAATAGCGGCCCACGATGCCGCCCATCAGGAGGATCGGGATGAACACGGCGACCAGGGATATGCTCATCGACAGCACGGTGAAGGCGACCTCGCGCGTGCCGACGATCGTCGCCTCGAGCCGCGACATGCCGCCTTCGATATGGCGCGAGACGTTCTCCAGCACGACGATGGCGTCGTCCACCACGAATCCGGTGGCGACCGTCAGCGCCATCAGCGACAGGTTGTTGAGCGTATAGCCGAGCAGGTACATCGCCCCGAAGGTCCCGATCAGGGATAGCGGCACGGCAATCGAGGGAATGATCGCGGCCCGCCCGTCGCGCAGGAAAAGATAGACGACGAACATCACCAGCAGGATCGACACGATCATCGAGCGCTGCACGTCGCGCAGCGAATCGTGGATCGTCCCCGTGCGGTCGACCGCGATGTCGAGATGGATCGACGGCGGCAGCGCGGCCTGGAGCTGCGGCAGGATCGTTTTCACATTGTCGACGGTCTGGATGATGTTGGCGCCGGGCGTGCGGAACAGCAACACCAGGATGGCCGGCTTGTTGTTCGACATGCCGATATTGCGGACATCCTCGACGCCGTCGTTCACCTGCGCCACGTCGGAGAGCCGGACCGCCGCGCCGTTGCGGTAGGCGACGATCAGCGTCTTGTACTGGTCGGCCTTGGTGGCGGTGTCGTTGACATAGACCTGGTAGCGCTGGGCGCCCTGCTCCACCGCGCCCTTGGGCGCGTTGGCGTTGGCGGCCGACAGCGCGGCGCGCACGTCCTCCAGCCCGATGCCGTATTTGAACAGGGCGCGCGGATTAAGCTCGACGCGGACCGCGGGCAGCGAGCCGCCGGCGATCTGCACTTGGCCGACGCCGTCCACCGTGGAGAGCTTCTGCTGCAGGATGTTGGAGGCGGAATCGTAGATCTGCCCCGGCGACAGCGTGGCCGAGGTCAGCGCCATGATCAGGATCGGCTGGTCGGCCGGGTTGACCTTGCGGTAGGTGGGATTGGAGCGCAGCGAGGCGGGTAGGTCGGCGCGGGCCGCGTTGATCGCCGCCTGCACGTCGCGCGCCGCGCCGTCGATGTTGCGCTTGGAATTGAACTGCAGGGTGATGCGGGCCGAGCCCACCGAGCTGGTCGAGGTCATCTCGTCGACGTCGGCGATCACGCCCAGATGCCGCTCCAGCGGCGTCGTCACGCTGGTCGACACTGTCTGCGGACTGGCGCCCGGCAGGGACGCGGTCACCGAGATCGTCGGCACGTCGATATTCGGCAGCGCCTCGACCGGCAGCAGGAAATAGGCGACGCCGCCGGCCAGCGCCAGCCCGATGGTCAAGAGCGTCGTGGCGATCGGCCGGCGGATGAAGGTCTCGGAAAAGCTCATGCGGCGCGCCTCGCGCGCCAGTCGCGGATCTGGCCGCCGAGCCGGTCGAAATAGATGTAGATCACCGGCGTGGTGAACAGGGTCAGGAGCTGGCTCACCAGAAGACCGCCGACAATGGAGATGCCGAGCGGGTGGCGCAGCTCCGATCCGGTGCCGCTGCCGATCATCAGGGGCAGCGCGCCGAACAGCGCGGCAACGGTGGTCATGAGAATCGGCCGGAAGCGCAGCAGCGCCGCCTGGTGGATCGCCTCGCGCGGGGTCTTGCCCTCGTTGCGCTCCGCCTCCAGCGCGAAGTCGATCATCATGATGGCGTTCTTCTTGACGATGCCGATCAGAAGGATGATGCCGATGATCGACACGATGCCTAGATCGTTGCCCGACACGATCAGCGCCAGCAGCGCGCCGACGCCGGCCGAAGGCAGCGTCGACAGGATCGTCACCGGATGGATGAAGCTCTCATAGAGCACGCCGAGCACGATATAGACGGTCACGATCGCCGCCAGGATGAGCAGCAGCTCGTTGGACAGCGCCGACTGGAAGGCCAGCGCCGAACCCTGGAACAGGGTCGTGACGCTGGCCGGTAGGTTCGCCTCGACCTCCGCCGCCTGGACCGCATCCACCGCGGCCCCGAGCGAATAGCCGGGCGCGACGTCGAAGGAGATCGAGGCGGCGGGAAACTGGCCCAGGTGATCGATCTCGAGCGGCATCGGCCTGGACTCGATGCGCGCGAAGGCCGACAGCGGCACCTGTCCGCCGCCGGCGGACGGCAGGTGGATGTCGCCGAGCGAGCCCGGCGAGTTCTGCACCCCCGGATCGGCCTCCAGGATGACGCGGTACTGGTTGGACTGTGTGAAGATGGTCGAGATGATGCGCTGGCCGAAGGCGTCGTAGAGCGCATTGTCGATGGTCGCCGCCGTGATGCCGAAGCGCGCCGCGGTGTCGCGGTCCACCATCACGGTCGCCGAGAGGCCGCGATCGAGGAAGCTGGTCGAAACGTTCCGCAGCTCCGGCCGCGCCGACAGCGCCTTCAGCAGCTTGGGCACGGCGGCGGTCAGCGTCGCGGCGCTCGCGTCCTCCAGGACGAATTGGTATTGCGCCCGGCTGATCGTGGAGTCGATCGTCAGGTCCTGCACCGGCTGGAGATAGAGCGAAATCCCCGGCACCTGCCGCGCACGGTCGAGGACGCCGGAAACCGCGTCCGTGATGCTGTCGGCGCGCTCGTCCTTCGGCACCAGATTGATCAGGAAGCGACCGCTGTTGAGCGTCGCGTTGCTGCCGTCGACGCCGATGAAGGACGACAGGCTCGCGACGTTCGGATCGTCGAGGAGCGCGGCGGCCAGCGCCTGCTGGCGGCGCGACATTTCGGCGAAGGAGACGGTGGGTCCGGCCTCCGTGATGCCCTGCACAAGGCTGGTATCCTGGGTCGGAAAGAACCCCTTGGGGATTACGATATAAAGCACGACCGTCAGCGCCATTGTCGCGACGGCGACCAGCAGCGTCAGGGGCTGGCGGTCGAGGACCCATTGCAGCGCCCGATCGTATTCGGCGATCACGCGGTTGAAATAGGCCTCCGCCTTTTCCGCGATCGAACCCTGCCTGGGCTCCTTGTGGCGGCGCAGCAGCTTGGCGCACAGCATCGGCACCAGGGTGAGGGAGACGACGGCGGAGATCAGGATGGTGATGGCGAGCGTCACCGCGAATTCGCGGAACAGCCGCCCCACCACCTCTTCCATGAAGAGCAGCGGGATCAGCACCGCGATCAGCGACACGGTCAGCGACACGATGGTGAAACCGATCTCGCCCGAACCCTTCAGCGCCGCCTCGAGCGGCGTGTCGCCCGCTTCGAGATAGCGCGTGATGTTCTCGATCATCACGATGGCGTCGTCGACCACGAAGCCGGCCGCGATGGTCATCGCCATCAGCGACAGGTTGTTGAGCGAATAGCCGAGCAGGTACATCGCCGCGAAGGTGCCGACGATGGAGAGCGGCACCGACAGGCTGGGGATGAAGGTCGCCGGGATGTTGCGCAGGAAGAGATAGATCACCAGCACGACGAGAACGACGGCGAGAGCAAGTTCGAACTCTACGTCGGAAACCGAAGCGCGGATCGTCGTGGTGCGGTCCGTCAGGACCGTCACGTCGACACCGGCGGGGAGCCCCGCCTTGATCTGCGGCAGCATCGCTGTGATCGAATCCACCACCGCAATGACGTTGGCGCCCGGCTGGCGCTGCACGTTGAGCAGGATCGCCGGCGTCTTGTTCATCCAGGAGAGCAGCTTCACGTTCTCCGCGCTCTCCACCACCGTCGCCACGTCGGAAAGATGCACCGGCGATCCGTTCTTGTAGGCGATGACGATGTCCTTGTAGTCCTGCGGATCCTGGATCTGGTCGTTGGCGTCGATGGTGTAGGACTGCGCCGCGCCGTCGAAGCTGCCCTTGGGCGCATTGGAATTCGCGTTGGAAATCGTCGTGCGCAGGTCGTCGATGTTGAGCCCGTAAGCGGCGAGCGCCTGAAGGTTCGCCTGGATGCGCACGGCCGGGCGCTGGCCGCCCGCGATGCTGACGAGGCCGACGCCGGACAGCTGCGAGATCTTCTGCGCGATACGCGTGTCGGCAAGGTCCTGGACCTGCGTCAGCGGCATCGTTTTGGAGCTGATCGCCAGCGTGATGATCGGCGCGTCGGCCGGATTGACCTTGGCGTAGACCGGCGGCGCGGGCAGGTTCTGCGGCAAGAGGTTGCCGCCGGCATTGATCGCGGCCTGCACTTCCTGCTCGGCGATGTCGAGGCTGAGGCTGAGGTCGAATTGCAGCGTGATGACCGAGGCGCCGGCGGAACTGACCGACGACATCTGGTCGAGGCCCGGCATCTGGCCGAACTGCTTTTCGAGCGGCGCGGTGACGGACGACGTCATCACCTCCGGCGAGGCGCCGGGCAGGAAGGTCTGGACCTGGATGGTCGGATAGTCGACCTCGGGCAGCGCGGACAGCGGCAGATAGGAATAGCCCACCAGCCCGACGAGCAGGATCGCGATCATCAGAAGCGATGTCGCGACCGGCCGGAGGACGAAGGGGGCGGAGGGGTTCATGGGGCTGCGTCCCGCCTAGGGCCCGCCGCCTCCGCCGCCGCGCCGGCCGCCGCCTGCGCCGCGCATCTTCTTCAGCGCCGCCTGGCAGGCATCGCTGAACGAATCGCGGTTCTGGAACATGCACCTCATCGCTTCGCGGCCGGTCTGGTTCGGGCAGTATTTCGCGATGTCCGCGGCGCAATATTGCTTCAGCGCGGCCCGCGCCTTGGCGCGGCGGGCGGCGCGGTCTGCATCGGCGCCACCGGAGGCGCCTGCCGGTGCCGCGCTCGGCTGGGCGGTCGGCGGCGGGGCGTTGGGCAGGGAGACTTCGGCGCCGTCGCGCAGCCGGTCGGCGCCGTCGATCACGACCACATCGCCGGGCTTCAGTCCCTGGGTGATCGAGACGGTGGTGGCATTGCCGGGACCGAGCGTCACGGTGCGTTGGGCCACGGTCTTGTCCGGCTGCACGACGAAGACGTAATTGCCTTCGGCGCCCCGCTGCACCGCCGCCACCGGCACCAGCGTCTGGCCGTGCAGCGTATCGACGAGCAGACGCACATTGACGAACTGATTGGGAAACAGCTTGCCGTCCGAATTGTCGAACAGGGCGCGGGCCTTCACCGTGCCGGTGGTCGTATCGATCTGGTTGTCGACGGTCGCCAGTGTTCCGGTCCCCAGCTGCACGGTCTGGCCGCGGTCATAGGCATAGACGGTGAGCGTCGCGCCGGACCGGGTCCGCGCCATGACGTCGGCGATGTTGTCTTCCGGCAGGGAGAACAGGACCGAGATCGGCTGCTCCTGCGTCACCACTGCGACGCCGTTGGTCTGTCCCGCCGATACGATGTTGCCGATGTCGACCTGGCGCAGGCCGACGCGGCCGGCGACCGGCGCGGTGATGCTGGCATAGCCGAGATTGATCGCGGCGCTCTTCACATTGGCCTGGTCGGACTGGACGACGCCGCGGTCGGATTCCACCAGCGACTGCTGCGTCGCGTATTGCTGCTGGGAGATGGCCTTGGCTTCGTTGAGCGAGGCGAAGCGCTTCATGTCCAGAATGGCGTTGTTCAGGTTCGCCGTGTCGCGCGCGAGCTGGCCCTTGGCCTGATCGAGCGCCGCCTGGAACGGCGCGGGATCGATCTGCATCAGCAGCTCGCCGGCCTTGACCATCTGGCCTTCGGTGAAAGCGATCTTGACGATCTGCCCGCCGACCTGCGGCCGGACTGTCACGGTCGCGAGCGGCGTCACCGTGCCGAGCGCATTGAGCGTGATGTCCATGTCACCGCTGGTTGCGGTGGCCACGCCCACGGCCTGCGGTCCACCCATGCCGAAGCGGGAGGTATGGCCGGTCGAGCCGGCGGAATAGACGCGCCAGACGACAAAGCCGACCAAAACCAAGCCCAACAGCACCCAAAGGGTGGTCTTGCCGCCCGGAAGGCGCGCCGCACCCCAGCGCCAAGCCTGGCCGGTCTGCTCCGCCGCCACGCTGAAAACGCCCTTCTGGCTGCCGGGACCGCTCATTATCGTCTCGCTTGTACCGTGAGATATCTGGCAGTGCCCCCGCCAGGGGTCAAATAACAAACGAAAAGTCGCGAATTATGTCGAAACTGTCGCGGCCGCGTTGGACAGGAGCCCAAAAAGGCACCATATCCAAGTTGTAACTCATCCCTTCGTCCGGCGTTCCTTAAGCGGATTTCATCTTGATGCACGGTCTTTTCGCCTGGATCGGAGACGCGGCCGATTGGCTGCTGACCTTCGCCAAGAACCATCCCGATTCCGCCTTCGCCATCGCCTTCGTGGTGTCCTTCGCGGAGTCGTTCGCCGGTCTCTCGTTCCTTGTGCCGGGCACGACGATCCTGATTGCCCTCGGCGCCCTGCTGCGCGCGATCGATGCGGCGTTCTTGAGCTATTTCCCCGTCTGGGCTGCGGCGGCGGTCGGCGCCATCCTGGGCGACTGGATCTCCTATTGGATCGGCCACCGCTTCAAGGAGCATGTGCTGTCGACCTGGCCCATCACGCATTATCGCGACCAGATGGACACCGCGCTGCGTTTCTTCGGCCGCTGGGGCGTGTGGGGCATCTTCATCGGCCGCTTCATGGGCCCGTTTCGCGCCACGGTGCCGCTGGTCGCCGGCATCTCCCAGATGCGGTTCTGGCCGTTCCAGATCGCCAATGTGAGCTCGGCGCTGATCTGGTCGGCGTCGCTGCTCTTGCTGGGCGCGGCGGGCTGGGCCGCGATGAAGTCCATCTGGCATTCGCTGGGCGGCTGGCCGACGATCGCCGTGGCCGTGATCGTCATCGCGCTCGGCATCGCCTTTCACGGCCGCATCGCCGCGGCGTGGCGATCACTGGCGGCAAAGCGAAAGGGCGAGACGGCTTAGCCGTCCCGCCCTCTCTTCATTTCAGGCACGACCGAATCTACGGCGACGGGGTCGGCGTCTGGTCGGGCGCGGGCGTCGCATCGCCGCCGGCCGGCGCGGGCGCCGGGGCTTCGGGCGGCGGCGTGTTGCCCTGGGTCTTCTTGCGGGCAAGGTCCTGCATGGCGCCGTGCGCCTCGTTGAAGCCCTTCAGCGAGAACGGAATCTCGAACGCCTTGCCGGCATCGGCATAGACGATGATCTTGCCCGCACCGGCACCGCTCGCCAGCGCGCTCACCGCCTCGGGCTGCAGCAGCATCTCGACATAGCAGCCGCCGCGATCGCAGCGCCGATAATGCAGCATCGGCGAGGTATAGGCGTCCGACGACAGGACCAGGCCCTTCTGGATCAGCACGCCGAGCGGCACCGCGATCTGGATCACATGCTTGTCGCTGGACGGCACATAGGCAATCGAGATCGACAGGATGCGCTGCTGGTTCTGCTTGTTGGCCAGAAGCTCGAACATATCGCAGGGCGACGGCGACTTCACGGGATAGCAACGCACCATCCAGTCGCTGAACTGCTTGGTCTCCGACGGCTGCACCGGACCGGCGGCACCGCCGGTCGGTGCGGTCTGGGCCTGCGCCGTGCCGATGGAGAGAAGGCTCAGCGCAAGCGCGCCGATAAGCGTTGAACGGAATGACATCACGACCAGAGTCTCCACCACCAGGAACGGCGCTTGGCAGCGTCGCTCACGAAAGCCTTGTGCGCGTCGACGAAGCCTTTGAGGGAAAAGGGCAGGGCCGCGGCCTTGCCGTCCAGGCCGGCGAGCAGGATTTTCGCCTGACCGGCGGCGACCATGGCCTTCTCGATGTCGGCGTCGTATTTGACGCGCACCACACAGCCCAGTCCGCCGCAATATTCGTAAGGATAGAGCTTGGGCTTGTCGCTGCCGAACACGATGCCGATGCCCGGATCGAGCAGCACGTTGAACGGCACCGTTACGAGCATCTCGTTCGTGGCGGAGTTCTTCGGCTTGTAGATCTGCAGCCGCGCGAGTTCGGTCTGGCCCTTGTCGTCGGGCACGTCGAGCTGGATCTCGCAGCCGATATCCTTTTCGCTGCGCTTCGGGCAGGTCAGGCGCCAGTCGTCATATTGCGACGCGACCGGGATGTCCGGCGGCGCATAGATCGCCTTGTGGCCGAACCAGCCGATGATCAGACCAAGAATCAGGAGCACCACCCCGATGGCGATGCGAACCGGGTTACTATTCAAGTCAAACGGCATATGGCGATTGCCCCATAGCTTTGAACGGGCCGCACTTAACGGGAAGCAGGGGGTCAGGGCAAGCCGGACCTGTCCGTTTCCGGGTAAATTGGCCGCCATGTCTTCCGATGAGGTAAATGGCCGCGCTTCAGCGGACCAGCACCACGCCGACCGGGGCCGAGCGCCCTTTGACGAGCGCCGCCAGCGCCTGGGAAAGCCGAGGCCGGGGCCGCTCGTCGGGATGGGCGACCATGACGACGGCGTCGGACAGCCGGGCGAGCGAGGGCGCCTCGGACGATTCGAGCACGGGCGGCGCAGCGACGATCGCGAGATCGCAGATGCCGCGCAGATGCGCGAAGAGCTCGCCCATTTTGGGCGACGCGATGGCGGCCTTGGGATCGCGCGGCGGCCGGGCCAGCGCCAGCAGCAGGACATCGGACCGCGGATCGCGGACCAGCGCCCGGTTGAGCGGCAGCACCCCACCGAGCACCTCCAACAGGCCGGCTTGCGGCCGGATACGCGCGGCCTCGGCCAGGACGGGCCTGGCGAGGTGGCCGTCGATCAGGATGGTGCGCAGACCCCGCGCCGCCGCCGCCCGCGCCAGTGCCAGCGCGACCGTGGTTCCGGCGGCGGGCGATTCGGAGGTCGTCACGGCGACGATTCGACCGGCGCCGAGGTTGCGGTTTGGCGCTACACGCCCAAGCAGGGCACCGATGGCGCGCGCGAAGGGTGAGGCCGGCCAGTCGACCATGTGGTCGGCGGCGCCCTCCGCCAATGCGCCCGGCACGTCGGCGAGCAGCGGCGGTCCAGCCGCCGCGACAACCGGAACGGGAATGGGCGCGGAAGCCGGATTCGGAACCGGCCACCGCACGGGACGGACGACGGACACCGGCGGGCGGACGCCCGCAAAGCGCATGGCAAGAAGGGCGGCCAGGCATCCGAGCAGGAGGCCGGCCGGGATCGAGGCCATCACGATCAGCATACGCTGCGGCGAGCTCGGGGCCGAAGGCACCGGCGCGCGGCTGATCACATGCGCATCGGGATATTGCAGCCCCTCCTGGTCCTGGATCGCGGTCAGCCGGCTCAGGAACGCGTCGTAGAGCTTGCGCGACGAATCGGCATCGGCCTGCAGCGCCCTCAGCTTCACCGCCGTCATGTCCTGGCCGGAGACCTGATGCTGCGTCGCGCTGAAGCTGCCCTGGAGCGAATTCAACTGCGCGCGCGCCACCGCGACGTCGCTGGCGAGCGCGCTTGCGATGCGCGCGCCCTCCTCGTCGATCTTCTGCTGGAGATCCTTGAGCTGATTGTCGACCGCGATGCGCTTGGGATGCCTCGGTCCGTAGGGAATGGCGAGCGCCGATTGCTGGCGTATCAGATCGGCCTGCTGGGTGCGAAGCTGGATGATCAGCGGCGACGCGACGATCTGCGAGATGTCGACGGGATTGCCGGCCTTCAGCAGCGTCTGCACCTGGTTGTAGACCGCCTCCTTGGCCGAGAGGTCGGCGCGCGCCTGCACGATCTGCCCGTTGATGCCGCCGAGCTGGGCCTCGATCAGCGAGGTGCCGCCGGCGCTGGAATCCAGATTGTGCTGGGCGCGATAGGTCAACGCCGCGGCCTCCTGCGCCTGCACCTTGCCGCCGAGTTCGCGGATGCGCTGCGTCAGCCATGTGCTCGTCGCGTCAGAGGCGCTGAGCTTGGCTTCGACCAGATCGTCGACATAGGTCTGCGCGACGGTGTCGGCGATCAGCGCCGCCTTCTTGGCGTCGCGCGAACTGAACGAGACGGTGAGGGTGGTCGAGAGGCCGAGCGACTCGGCCCAGAGATGGCCGAGAAAAGCGTCGATGATCGCGTCCTTCTGCACCGCCGGATCGACGGTCGCCGTGGCGTCGCGGTCGGCGAACCAGTTGCGGGGATTGAGCGCCGAGACGAGCGCCCCGCCGACGCTCTGCTGCAGCGCCGGGTTGAACTCCGGATCGTCGTAGAGCCTGAGCTTGGCGATGACTTCGGCGGCGAGATCGCGCGACTGCAGTATCTGGAGCTGGTTCTGGATCGAGGCCGGATCGGTCGGCAATGCGGAGAGAACGGACGAAAGATCGGCAACGGTATTCTTGCGCTGATCGAGCATCACGACGGACGACGAGATGTAGCGCGTCGGCAGCAGCGTCACGACGACCACCGCGAGCGCGACCACCACCGCTGTCACGCACAGGATCAATCCGGTGCGCGCGCGCAATCCGGCCAGGATTTCGGCCAGGCTTGGGCCGGCGTTGGGCGCGGCGGAGTTTGGGTTAATCCCCTGGAACGACATGCCCTCTTCGCCGCGGGCGCCGCGTGCGAGCCTTTTGCTTCAACTACGAGATTTACCGCCCAAGCGCCTGACGAAGGGTTAATGCGGGTGAACGCTCGGGACTGCGCCGCTCCGGCGGCTTCTGTCCCGGCGCCAGGCAGGCGCGCAGCACCTCGGGATCGTCCCAGGGTACATCCGGATACGCGCTGTGAAGCCAGGCGCTCTGCGGATCGCGCCGCCATTCCTGGGGAAAGAGCGCGAGAACCGGGTTCTCCGTGAGCAGCGGCCTCGGCCAGCGGGCCGCCGGGGCCAGGCAGCCGGCGAGTGCTGCGGCCAAGTCGTGCCCCGGTCCGAGGGCGAAAGCGCTGGCCTGGGTGGCGCGCGGATTTATCTCGATCAGATGTGCCTGCCCCGTTCCGTCCCGGACGAAATCGAGCCCATGCAGGCCGGAAAGGCCGAATTGCTCGGCGAGCCGCACCGCCGCCTGCTCCATCTGCGGGCAATCGACCCGCCGCATGACGGTGGCCGGTCCGCACGGATATAGGGTCTCCAGCACGTCCATATGGATACTCGCGAGCACACGGCCTTTCCAGCAGGCGAAGGCGCTGGTGGCCGGCTTGCCCGGGATGAAGGCCTGGAGATTGACCGTGCGTGCCGGCGGCGACAGTGCTTCGTGCAGGAAGTTCGCATCGCGGCGCAGGATCGCGCGCAGCACGCTGCGCCCGCGCGACGGCGTCGCCGCGAGCCTGGCATAGGCGGCGCGGGCCTGTTCGGGATTGGCCGCCACGACGGTGCCCTCGCCGCCCCAGCTTCCGTCGACCTTCAGGACGGCGGGAAAGCCGATGGCGGCAAGCCCGGCCTCGAGATCGCCCGCGCCGTCGAGGCGGATGGTCCTTGGCGCCGCGATGCCGGCCGCCTGCGCCGCGCCGATGAAATCACGCCGCGCGATGAGCGTCGCATAGCTCGCCACGCGACCCAGCGACCGCTCGACCAGCGCCGCATGGCCTGCCGAAAGCGAGAGAAGATGCGCCAAGGCACGATCGTCACCGGGCACGACCAGATCGGGCGCCGCGGCCGCGATCGCACGCGCAAGGGCGCCCAACGGAAAAAGCGGATTATAGGCATGCGTCCGCGACACGAACCGGCTTTTGCCCGCGACATGACCGGACGGCAGCAACGCCTCGACCTGCGCACCGACGCCGGCGAATGCGCCCGCCAGCCGCGCAAAGGACGGCCATTGCACAGTCGTGGCGAGGAGGACGCGGGGGCTCATGACGTAACCGTAATGCGGGAGCCTCAACCAATTCTGAAGATGGCACGCGGCTTGGAACATCTCTGGGAGGAAGCGGCGAAATGCGGATCTCGCCGTGCCGAAACTGGAATTGTCCCAAATCGGGACGGGGAAGCTGCTTCATGCTGAATTGCGTCGACGTCGCCATCGTCGGAGCCGGCCCTTACGGCCTTTCGCTCGCCGCCCATCTGAAAGCGGCCGGCATTTCCTTTCGCATCTTCGGCAAACCGATGAGCACCTGGCGCGATCATATGCCCAAGGGCATGTGCCTGAAGTCGGAGGGCTTCGCCTCCAACCTGTCGGCGCCGGACCCGGATTCGACCCTGGAGGCGTGGTGCGCGGCGAACGGAAAGGCCTATTCGGCGCAGAAGATTCCGGTCGCGCTCGAAGATTTCGTCGCCTATGCGGACTGGTTCGCCAGGACCTACGTTCCCACCCTTGAGCAGCTCAACGTCATCAACCTGATGCGTGGCGACAAAGGCTATACGCTGACGCTCGAAACCGGCGCGATCGTGCATGCAAAGCGCGTCGTGATGGCTGTCGGCATCACCTGGTTCAAATCCCTGCCGGAGGAACTAAAACACCTGCCGGCCAGCCATGTCTCGCATTCTTTCGATCACAAGACCGCGGAGCGCTTCCGCGGCAAGGACGTCGTGGTGCTCGGCGCCGGCGCCTCGGCCATCGACACCGCCATCTGCTTCCACGAGGCGGGCGCCCGCGTGAAGATCGTCGCGCGGCGCAAGACGATCGCCTATCACGTCGCGCCCGGCGAGGAAGAGCCCACCATCATCGGCCAGCTTCAGAATCCCGACACCGGGATCGGGCCGGGCTGGCGCTCCTTCTTCTGCGTGAACGCGCCGCTTCTGTTCCACCGCCTGCCCAAGGCGCTGCGCCTGGAAGTCACGCGCCGCCATCTCGGCCCCGCGCCGGGCTGGTTCACGCGCGACAAGGTCGAGGGCAATATCCCCACGATGCTCGGCACGACCCTGCTGGGTGCGCGGCTGGCCGAGGGACGCGTGGCGCTCGACCTCGCCGACGATCGGGGGACCAAGAGTACGCTGGTCGTCGATCACGTCGTCGCGGCAACGGGCTACAAGCCCGACCTCGCCCGCCTGCCCTTCCTCGACGCCGAACTGCGCAACGCGATCGACCAGATCGACGGCACACCGGTCCTCAGCGACCAGTTCGAGGCATCCATGCCCGATCTTTATTTCATGGGCCTCGCGGCGGCGAACAGTTTCGGTCCGCTGCTGCGCTTCATGTTCGGCGCCGAATTCGCCGCCCCGCGCCTCGCCGCGCATCTGCGCCGCCGCGTGACGGCGGCGGTCACGAAGCGCGCCGCATAGCTAGCGCTTCCGCGCGCCCGTCAGCGCCCGCGCGATCGCGTCGTACATCGGCGTCGGCCGCATCGCCCTGTCGTAGGGCAGCATGCGCGGCGTGCCGCGCAGCAGCTCGTCGCGCGCGCCTTCGGGCTTGAGGAAGCGGTCCGACAATCCCCAGGTCAGGAGCCCGAGCGTCGCCGGATTGTCCAGCGCGACGTCGAGATAGCGGCGCGAGGCATCGGCGACAGCGCGGTCGCGGCTCGCGATATCGGTCGGCCCGCCGCCATCATCGACGTCGTGCTCGGTCACGAGCAGTTTCAGGCCCATGGCGCGCACCGCATCGAGAAAGGCGGCGAACTTCTTCTGGTTCACCGGCGGGCCGAAGGCGGTGATGTGGCCCTGGAGGCCGAGCGCGCCGATGGGCGCACCGCGCGCGACCAGGCCTTCCAGCAGATTGAGCGTCGCGCGGCGGCGCAGGTCGCGTTCGGGACTGTCGGTCTCGATGCTGTATTCGTTGTAGACGAGCAGCGCCTGTGGATCGGCGGCGCGGGCCGCGGCGAAGGCGCGGTCGATATAGGGCGGCCCGAATTTGCGCAGCCAGACCGTGTCGCGCAATCCGTCGGCGCGGCCATCCGCCGGTTCGATCGCTTCGTTGACGACGTCCCAGGAATGCATCTGACCGCGATAGCGTCCCGCGGTTTTGGCGATGAAGGCGGTGAAGATCGTCTCGTCCCGCGCTGCGGCGACCGCAGCATCGAGCCAGGGCGGATTGGCGGCGAACCAGACCAGCGGATGACCGCGCAGCAGCATGCCATGCGCCCGCGCAAAATCGCGCAGCGCATCCACGGCCGAAAAATCGTAGACGCCCGGCGACGGCTCCGTCACCTCGCGCTTGAGCTCGTATTCCGGCACCAGGATGCCGCAGTCGCGCGCGAAGGCGGCCGCGAAATCGGGATCCCGCATCCAATAGGTGTTGTTTGCCGCACCGAACAGCAGGCCTTTGCGGGCCGCCAGCGCACGCAGCGGCGGCGTATCGTCTTCGCTGGGACGCAGATCGGCGGCGCCGGTGCGCGTCGCCAGCAGCGATCCGCCGAGGCCCGCCAGCGCGGCGCGGCGGGTCAGCACGGCCGTTCGGTCGGGACTGCGACACGCGTGTCCCGCGCCGGACGCAAACCGATACGCAGCCAGCCGATCGCGCGATCGGCTCCGGCGCGATAGACGCTGTCGGGCAGGAATATCTGCAAGAACACGATCGCTGCCAAGCCCGGGCGATAGCAGCCATGGGTCAACGCGCTCAAATAGTAGGACAGAGCGCGCAGAGGATGGCGCAGCGCGACGCCTTTCGCAACCGCCCAACCGCGCCCGCCGCGCCAGGCCTTGCGCGAAATGTGCGGCTTCAGCGCATCCAGCCACGCCGCCATGCGCGCGCTGCTGCGCCCCGCCGATTGGCGGCTGGGATCGTAGCGGTCGTACCAGACGGCGCCCGGCGCATCCGCCATGACGAAAGCGCAGCCGGCGAGCGCGAGCCGGATGACGAAATCCGTATCCTCGGCCTCGCGGAGATTTTCGTTGTAGAGCGTCGCCTTTGCGAGATCGGCCGGCACCACGGTGGTGATCGTCGGCACGAAACCTCGGTCGCAGAGCAGATAAGCCGCCATGTCCTCGCCCGGTGCGAGAGCGCGGGGCGGTTTCAGGAAGAGACGGCCGTCGCCGCGATCAACCACGATGCGGGCATAGCCGGCGGTGTGCGCCGTTCCTTCCAGCAGCTGGCGCATGGTCGCAAGATGACCGGCGAGGAACACGTCGTCGGAATCCAGGAAGGCGATGAAGCGGCCTCGCGCGGCCGCTATACCGGCGTTGCGCGCCGCCCCGCCGCCGCGGTTCTCCTGGCGCAGGAGACGGATGCGCGGATCGGCCAAGCCGTCGACCACCGCTTTGGGATCGTCCGCGGAACCATCGTCGACGACGACGATTTCGAAATCCTGCTCGCCCTGCACCAACACGGAAGACAGCGCCGCGCCCAGCGCCTCCGCGCGGTTGAACACCGGGATCACGACGGAGAAGAACGGCGTCATGCCATCTTCTCCCTCGCCTCGCGCGCAGTCACCCGCAGAAGCGCGATCACCATCAGCATCTGGCCCCATTGCGCCGAGGTGACCTGGACGAAATCCGATTCCATGAAATTGTGCAGCACGTCGAAAACAAAGAGCGTAAGCATCAAAGCGTCCAGGTAGCTGCCGCGGCCGGGGCGCCAGAACTGCACGAAGGGCTGCACGATCAGGCCCGCCATCCCGATGGCGAAGCCGATGCTGCCCAGCGTCACCAGCATCTCCAGATATCCGCTATGGCCCTCCCCGATCTGCGATACCCAGCCGGCGCCGACATATTGATAGATCGGCGAGCGGATGCCGGTATTGCCGAAGGTTCCGAAGCCGGAGCCGACCAGCGGGTGGTCGCGGATGAAAGCGGTTTCGGCCGACCAGATTGCCGCGCGGCCGGTGAAGTGCTGCGGATCTTCGAGGAATCTGGCGATCACCTGCCATTCCAGCGCCACCACGACGCCGAAGGCGAGCACGAGCAGGACCACGCCGACCGCGGCGATGCTGCGGTCGAGCATGTTGCGCGCGGCGATGCGGTAGAGCGCCCCGGCGGCGAGCGCCACCGGCAGCAGGCCGAGGGAGGATTTCGACCGCGTCATCACCAGGAAGAACAGCGAGGCGATGCAGAGCAGGAGGTCCGACCGACGCCGCGTCTCGAGCCAGAAATAGAAGAACATCGCGACCGCGCTCGCCGCCACCGATCCCGCCATGTTCTTGTGGCTGTGCAGGCCGCGCCAGGCGCCCGCGAGACCCGCTTCGAGATCGTCCGGCTGATGAACCGCATTGTGCACGACGAGACAGGACGCTATGTCGGCCAGGATCACGCAGGCGATGGTGACGCGCCAGATCGCCACCGTTCGCTCCGTGCCGAGCGTATCGACCGCCAGCAGCATCGAGAGCACGAAAATCGCCGCGAGAACGGCGCGCCGCGCGACGACGTCCGGCTCGTCCGTCCACAATGCGGTGACGAAGCACCACACAAGCAGCAGCGCGACCAGGACGGGAACGGCGCCGAATGCGGCGATCCCGTGCTTGCGCAGGGCGCCATAGAGGATCATCCCGAAGGTGCCGAGGAACGCGATCTGGCGCAGGATATCGCCCTGGGTCGAGGCCGCGTCGCGCGCCGCGATCGCCGCTGCCGTGCGCGTGTCGAACGGCGTCAGGCCGACGATGATCAGCAGCAGGACGATGACGAAGCCGGCCTCGGCGAGGCGCGTGTCGAGGCCGGAACGGGCGAGGCCGGCCGATAGTCCCTCAGTCGCCATGGATCACGGAATACTCATTGTATTGCCGTCCGATCAGCGCGGTGAATTTGCCGGCGGCGCGGAACAGGCGGCGCAACGCGTCCGTGCGGCGATTCGCGCTGAAGGCTAAGATGACGAAGAGGATGGGCGACAACAAGAGCGCGCCGGCGATGCGCGCGAGTTCCTTCGCGCGCGCGGCCGCGTCCGGTGCGTATTTCAGGAACACCCGCATATCGGAATTGCCGATGGAATAGGCCCGCGCCAGGGCCCATTTCAGGCTCGTCCGCGTCACCGGCACGAAGGTGTGGGCGAGACCCTCGTCCGACCAGGCGAAACGCGCGCCTTGCCGCTTCAGCCGCAAGAAGAAATCGCGGTCCTCACCGCCGCCGAGCGCGAAGGCCGGATCGAACCAAGGCCGCGGCAGGACTTCCAGCGCGCCGCGGGTCATCAGGAGGTTTCCCGCGCCCTGCAGCATAGCGACCGGCCCGCTGGCGTTACGGATGTCGGACATGCCGTCGAACGGCACGGCCCAGGCCCCGGGCTTCGTCTCGAAGTCGAAGAGGATAGAACCTTGCAGCACGTCCGCGCCGGTCTTCGCCTGTTCTCGGAGGAGCGCCTCGAGCCACTGGGGTTCGGGCCACTCGTCATCGTCGAGCATGGCGGTGAATTGCATGCGCGGATCGTCGAGCGCGCCGGCGACCAGCGCGTTGCGCGCCGCCGCGATGCCGCGCTCGGCCACGATCACCGAACGGATCGGCCAGCGATAGCCTTGGGCGCGAATGCGACCGCAGAGATCGAAGCCCTCGTGCCTCTCTGCATCGTTGTCGGCGACCAGCACGGTGACCATTGCCGTCGTTTCGATCTCCGCCAGCGCATCGAGCAGGCGTTTAAGCCCGCGCGGCCTGCGAAAGGTCGGGACGGCGACGATGACCTCAGCCATGGGCGTGCCTCAAGCCGCGGGTTTTCGCGAAGATGCCGGCGGTCATCGCGATGTCGCCGGCGACGATGCCGAGCAGCGAGGCGATGGGACCGAAGGCGAACAGAAGCGCGAGCGTCGCACCGAGCGAGATCAGCGACGCCTTGGTGCCGATGGTGGCGAGACTCTGGAACTCTCCGGCCGCCTGCAGCAGCACCGCGTCGGGCGTGCGCAGCGCGCGCACCGCCATGATCGCGACCCAGATCGCGAGGATCGCGGCCGCCGATGAGGCGTCATAGCCTTGCTTCAGGACGAGCGAAGGGAACCAGATCAAAAGAGCCGCCGCGGAAAGGGTCGTGGCGAGCAACACTGCAGCCGCGGCGGTTCGAAATTCCTTAACGGCGCGGAAAGCCCTGGCGAAATCGCCTGTGCCGAGGGCCCGCGCCATGGTCGGACGCTCCATATCGGGCAATGCGGCCAGCACCACCGCTACGGGACGCATCAGAAGGCTGCCCAAGGCCAGAACCGCGAAGGAACCCGGGCCGGCGAAGAAGGTGACGAAATAGGCATGGGCATTGATCGCAAGTTCCGTGGCGGCCACGCCCAGGAGCGACCAGCGTGTCAGGTCCCGCCACACCGGTGCATAGTCCGCCAGGCGGCCCTGCGCCGAGGGCCGGAACTGGCGGGCCAGGAAGTCGCGGTCGAAGGCGGCGAGGCTTCCGGCGGCCGCGGCCAGCAGAACGGCCGCGATATAGGTCATCGTCATGCGATCGAGCAGATAGAGCATGCCGAGCCCGGCGACGAGCAGCGCGCCATAGAGTGCATCGGACAGGGCCGGCCGCGCCGGCGCGCCCGTCGCATAGGCATGGACGCGGCCCAACCAGCGCAGGCTCATCGCCGCCCCGTAGAGCCCGAACATCGCCGATGCGGCGGGGCGCAGGCCGCTCATCGCCATCGAAGCCGAGACGACGGCGAAGGCGAAGACGGCAAGGACAAGATTGGCTTTCTGGAAGGTCGCGAGTTCCGCCGCGTCGACATGGCCGCGCTTGCGGATGCCGATCGTGGTCGGTGCGCCGATCAGCGCCGCGGCGGCGCTGACGCAGAACGGCACGATGGTCATCGCAAAGGAGAAGAAGCCGAAATGCACCGGCGACAGGGTGTGCAGCACGAGCAGCGCGCCCATGAAATGCGCGCCCGACATCGCGACCGGACCCGCCGCGGAGAGTGCGTAGCGACCCGCCGTCTTGAGAAGCTTTTGAAGCGGCGAGGGGCCGGCAGAAAGCCCCCCGTCGAGAAGATCGATCGCGGCGCCGAAAGCGGAGGACGTAATCTGCACGGGCAGGTGCTTTCTGTTGAGGCAACTGTCCGAACGATTGCAAGCGCGAGGCCAGTTTGGCGGCGCGCGCCGAGAAAAATAGTGCAATGAGATGAGCGAAAAAAGGCGTGCGAGACGCCTGACCTTCTCGAAAGAGGGACAAAAATCGCAGCGTTGTCGCCGCGACTTTCACTTCGCGAATTTCGACCCTGCCTCAGGGAGGGTGGAACTTCTTACGCCGTGCGCGTCAGCATGAGGAACAGCGCCAGCGTATTGGTCACGGCGTAGCGCCAGAACAGGCGCTTGGGTTCGCGCGCGAGGCGATAAAGCCATTCGAGCGAAGATTTCTGCATCCATTGCGGCGCGCGCGTGTAGTCGCCGGTGACGAAGTTGTAGCAGCCGCCGCAGGTCACGACCCAGCCGGCGCGCAGGCGATCCTTGTTGCGCACGCAGAAATCGTATTCCAGCGGAACACCCAGGCCCACGAACACGATATCGGCGCCGGACCGGTTGATCGCCTCGCAGATCGCCGCTTCTTCGTCGCGGCGGAAATAGCCGTTGCGGCGGCCCACGATCTCGAGATCGGGATAGCTGAAGCGCAGGATGTCGGCGCAGTGCGCATTAACGGTCTCGGTCGCCCCGAGCAGGAAGACCTTGAGCCCATGCGCCGCGGCCGTCTTCGCCGCATCGTGGATGAAGTCGGTGGTGGCGCTGCGCTCCGGCACATGTGCGCTCGCGAACAGGCGCGAGGCGATCACCACCGGCTGACCGTCGGCATGCACGATGTCGGCGGCCTGGAACGTCTTGCGGAATTTCGCGTCCGTGGCGACCAGCGCGATGGCATGGCCGTTGGAGGCGAAGACGAGCTTCGGCGCCCGCTTGGTGCGGCGCGCCGAGAAGCAATCGTTGACCATGAGGTTGGCGAGCTGCGCGCGCGTGACGCACGCCGTCTTGATACCGCCGATGACCGCTTCGACATAGTGGTCGTCATTGGCGGGGCGCGGGATCGCGCGGCGCTCGACCAAGACCTTGACCTGGGTTCTGAGTGCAACGCTCATCAGTGTGCATTCCTCGCCGACAGCACCGCCAGGGGCGTGCGCGCCAGGATCAACAGATCGAGCGCCAGGCTCGCATTGCGGGCATAGAATATGTCGAGGTCGACCCGCGAGCGCATCGTCCCCACCGTCGGCGTTTCGCCGCGATGCCCGTTGATCTGGGCCCAGCCGGTGATGCCCGGCTTGACGTCCTGGCGCAGCGTGTAGTTCGCGATCAATCCGGCATAGTGCAGGTCATGGGCGCGGGCATGGGGGCGCGGGCCCACCAGCGACATGTCCCCCGCGATGACGTTGAGCAGCTGGGGCAGCTCGTCGAGGCTCGTCGCGCGCAACCACTTGCCGCTGCGCGTGACGCGAACGTCGTCCTGCTTCGCCTGGACGACCGTGTCGCCATTCTCCATCACGGTCATCGTGCGGAACTTGAAAATGTCGAAGGGCTTGCCGCCCTGGCCCAGCCGTGTCTGGCGGAAAAGGATCGGACCGCCTGTATCCAGCCGCACGATCGCCGCCAGCATCGCGAAAAGCGGCGCGCAGAGGACGAGAAGAAAAAGCGCGACGGCAAGATCGAGCAGCCGTTTGAGGACGGGCTGCAGCGCCGTCGGGCACGTATTGCCGTTGGCGGGGGTGCGCCACATCGCGTCGGACGAAAGCCCGAAGGCGGAGGCGATGTCGTTCGAGGCGACCCACAGCACGTCGGCGGCGGAATGCGCGGCGGTCAGATCTTCGGCGAATTGCTGCTGCAGGCTCACGGCCGGCCCTCATTTGCGTCCGAATGGAGGGCTGCATCGGCCGCGCCAGGGACCCGGCCAGCGGTTTGTCTCAAACCGGCACACAAATGTGCCGTCCAGGCTTAAGACCGGTTAAGGCTGGGACGCCAGGAACGGATGGCGTCCCGCATGGAGACTAGCCGGCCAGCTCCTGCTGCCAGCGTGCGACGCGGGGATTTCCGGCACGCAGCAAGGATATCTGCGCCGTCAGGTGCGGGGCCCGCGCCTCGATACCGAAACGCGGCAGAAGGAAGGGATTGGCCCGGGCGTCGAGCGTGCCGGCGAGGGTCGTGAAGGCATGGTCATAGCCGGCGTCGCGCACCGAATGCCACGCCGTCTTGGAAATATCTCCCTTGTTTCCAAAGGGATAGGAGAAGTGGCGGCAGGGACCGACCTCGGCCTCGATGCGCGCCCGGGAACGCGTCGCCTGCTCGCGCAGCATCGATGGCGTCTGGAATGCGTTCATCGGCCAGTGACGATGCGCGTGCGCTCCGATCCCGACGCCGCGGCGCTTGAGCTCGCGGACCTGGTCCCAGGTCAGAAACCGCTCGGAGTCGAACGTCGCCAGCAATCCCTCGAGGACCTTGGGCTCGAATTGCGCGGTCATCGCATCGACCGCCTGCTGGGCGCTCGCCATATCCAAGGCGCGGAGCTGCCAGACGATGCGATCCGCGACGGCGCCCCGCTCATCGCCGAGCACGAGCGGCCGCGGCAGGTGCGGGATCGCATAGCTGCCGGCCGGCGCCTTGAAGGCGAAGAGCCGGGCCAGGAAAATCGGATTGCGCGCGCCGGTGTCTATGTGATGGGTGCTGGCGAACAGCGTCCAGGGCAGGCCCATATCTTGGAGAATATCGGCCGCGACCGTCAGGGTGTTGGCGTAGCCGTCATCCGACATCAGGAAGAGGGCGCGCGGATGGCGGTCGGGCTGGTTCAATACGTCGGTCAGTGCCGTAAGGGGCAGGACGTCGAAATCAGCCTTCAGCCGGCGGGCGATCGCCGTGAATTCGGCCGTCTCGTGATGATTTTCCTGAAGCCGCGGATCGATCGTCGCGTGCTCGACGCCATGGAAGAACACCGCGGCCGGCCGGCCGAGCGCGCGCACCGCATCGGCCGGAATGAACCGGCCGAGCCCACGCGCGATCTGTCCAAAACGGCTCATGCGCCAATCATGGCGTGCAAGCCTTACGCCGGAATTAATGCGCTTACCGGTTCTTAACGCTAAGGTGCGCGCCAGGACTATCGGGGGGACAGTGGTGAACGATGTTCTGAAGGACTATACGCCGTTCGATTTCAGCGACGGACGCTGGACACGCCCGGTATACCGTCGCGGCAACGGGCCCGCCGTCATCGTGATCCACGAGATGCCGAACATGCACCCCCTGGTGGTGCGCTTCGCCAGTCATGTCGCGGAGGCCGGCATGACGGCGTATCTGCCGAGCCTGTTCGGCCATCCCGGCCGCGCGCCCACGCCGCTCTACGGTCTGGGCCAGATGTTCAAGGGCATCTGCATCAGCCGCGAGTTCAGCGTATGGGCGACCGACAAATCGAGCCCGATCGTCGACTGGCTGCGGGCGCTGGCGCGCAAGGCCCATGGCGAATGCGGCGGCAAGGGTGTCGGCGCGGTCGGCATGTGCTTCACGGGGAACTTCGCCCTCGCGATGATGACCGAGCCGTCGGTGGTCGCGCCGGTGCTGTCGCAGCCCTCGCTGCCGCTTGGCTTCGGCAACAAGCGGCGCGAGGCGGCAATGGGCGTGTCGCCGGACGAAGTAGCCTGCGCCAAGCGCCGCTTCGCCGACGAGAATCTTTCGATGATCGGCCTGCGCTTCCACGGCGACCCCTTCGTCAAGCCGGAGCGCTTCGAGACTTATAAGAAGACCTTCGGCGACAAGTTCGAGGCCATCGAGCTCGATCCCAAGGACGCCGCCCCCGGCCCAATGGCGGCGCATTCGGTGCTGACGATCAACCTGCGCGACGACGACCCGGAGGGTCCGACCAAGAGGGCCGAGCAGCGTGTGATCGCGTTCTTCAAGGAAAGGACGGGGGCATAGGGACGACCATGACGATTTGGGACGTGCCGCGTTAAACTTCCCGCATGGCGCGGTACGAAGACTTCCTCAAACCCACCCCGGCCGGGCTTTATTGCCCGCCGGGCGATTTCTATGTCGATCCCACCCGCCCGGTGGATCGCGCCGTGATCACCCATGGTCACGCCGACCATGCCCGCGCCGGTCACGGCAAGGTGCTCGCGACACGCGAGACGCTCGCCGTCATGGAGGCGCGCTATGGGGAGGACTATGCGGCCGCGACCCAAACCCTCGCCTATCGCGACGGCGTGGACATCAATGGCGTTTCGGTCAGCCTCGTCCCGGCCGGCCATGTGCTCGGCTCGGCGCAGGCGGTGCTGCGCTGGAACGGGAAGACCATGGTCGTCTCCGGCGACTACAAGCGGCGCCGCGATCCGACCTGCCCCTCCTTCGAGCCGGTCGCGTGCGACGTATTCATTTCGGAAGCCACCTTCGGCCTGCCGGTCTTCCGCCATCCGCCCGATACCGACGAGATCGCCAAGCTGCTGAAATCCGTCGCGCAGTTTCCCGAACGCACGCATCTGGTCGGGGCCTATGCCCTGGGCAAGGCCCAGCGCCTGATCTGCCTGTTGCGCGAAGCCGGATACGACAAGACGATCTTCGTCCATGGCGCGCTGGAGAAGATCAACGCGCTCTATGAATCCTTCGGCGTCGATCTCGGACCGCTCAGTCCGGCCACCGTCGGCAAGAAGCAGGATTTCGCCGGCGCCATTGTCGTTGCGCCGCCTTCCGCCACGCAAGACCGCTGGTCGCGGCGCTTTGCCGATCCGGTGGTGTGCTTCGCGTCGGGCTGGATGCGGGTGCGCGCCCGCGCGCGCCAGGGCGGCGTCGAGCTGCCGCTGATCCTGTCCGATCACGCCGACTGGGACGAACTCACGCTCACCGCGAGCGAACTCGCACCCGATGAGCTCTGGGTCACCCATGGCGCGGAGGAAGCGCTGCTGCGCTGGGCCGAACTGAACGGCCGCAAGGCGCGTGCGCTGTCGCTGATGGGCTATGACGATGACGAGGGCGAGGACTGATGCGCGCCTTCGCCCGCCTGCTCGACAGCCTCGCCTTCACGCCGTCGCGCAACACCAAGCTGACGCTGGTGCACGACTATCTGCGCGCCGCGCCCGATCCGGAACGCGGCTGGGCGCTCGCGGCGCTGACGGGCGTGCTCGCCTTCGATGCGGCCAAGCCCGCCTTCATCCGCAAGGCCGTGGAAGCGCGCGTCGATCCGCAGCTTTTCGCCCTCTCCTACGATTTCGTCGGCGATCTTGCCGAGACGGTGGCGCTGATCTGGCCCGCGAAGCCCGGGGCCAACCGCGAGCCCGAACTGCCCGAAGTCGTAGACGCGCTGCGCAGCGCCGGCCGCGCCGAGGTGCAGCGCCTTCTGGAGGACTGGCTGGACGCGCTCGACGCCGACGGGCGCTGGGCCCTGCTCAAATTGCTGACCGGCGGCCTGCGCGTCGGCGTGTCCGCCCGCCTCGCCAAGCAGGCGCTCGCCGATCTGGGCGACATCGATGTCGCGGAGATCGAGGAAGTCTGGCACAGCCAGCGCCCGCCTTACGAGGACCTCTTCGCCTGGCTGGAAAAGCGCAGCGACAAGCCTTCACCCGACGCGCCGGCCCGTTTCCGCCCCGTGATGCTGGCGCAGGCGATCGATGAGGCGACGGATTTCTCGCGCTACGATGCCAAGGACTATGCCGCCGAGTGGAAATGGGACGGCATCCGCGTCCAGGCGGCGTCCGAGCGCGGCGAGAAGCGGCTCTACTCTCGAACCGGCGACGATATCGGCCACGCCTTTCCCGATGTGATGGCCGCGTTGAACTTCGAAGGCGTGATCGACGGTGAGTTGCTCGTCATGCGCGACGGCCGTATCGACAGCTTCGGCGATCTGCAGCAGCGGCTGAACCGCAAGAACCCCGATCCGAAGACCATCGCCAAATTCCCGGCAGGCATCCGTGCCTACGATCTGTTGCTCGACGGTACGGACGATATCCGTGCTCTGCCCTTCGCCGAACGCCGCAAGCGGCTCGAGGCCTTCGTCGCGCGTCTCAAATCCGCGCGCATCGATCTGTCGTCCCTGCAGCCCTTCGCAAGCTGGGCCGAACTCGCGGCCTTGCGCGCCGACCCGCCCGAGGGCGACGCGAAGGTCGCCGAAGGCCTTATGCTCAAGCGCTGGGATTCGATCTACGAAGCCGGCCGGCCGAAAGGCCCCTGGTTCAAGTGGAAGCGCGACCCGCATCTGATCGACGCCGTGCTGATGTATGCCCAGCGCGGCCACGGCAAGCGCTCCAGCTTCTATTCCGACTACACATTCGGGGTGTGGCGCGAGGATTCGAACGGCACGCGGTCGCTGACGCCGGTCGGCAAAGCCTATTTTGGCTTCACAGACGACGAGCTGAAACAGATCGACAAATTCGTCCGCGACAACACGGTCGAACGTTTCGGGCCCGTCCGCAGCGTCCGCGCCGACAAGGATTTCGGCCTGGTGCTCGAGGTCGCGTTCGAGGGACTGCAGCGCTCGACGCGTCACAAATCGGGCGTCGCCATGCGCTTCCCCCGCATCAACCGCATTCGCTGGGACAAGCCCGCGCGCGAGGCCGACGAATTGCCGACTTTGGAGAAGATGCTCGAAAGCTAGGTTCGCTATCTAGTTCGCCCGGCGCGCCTTGCATGGTTCGCGTATTGAGCGTCTGGTGCGCCCAACGGGGCTTTTTCCATACGGCCACACGACATCGGCCACCTACCAATAAGACCGCGCCTGCCGGATTTGGCCAGACCGGGCCCAGCGCCCGGTCTTTCTTTTTCCGCTAGACGATGCCGAGTTCGCGCTTCGCGAATTCCAGTGCGCTCTTGTAATCCGCCTTGCCGTTCGACGCGCGCAAGGGCACGCCGGCCACCAACACGCGCTTGGGCGTCTTGTATCCGGCGAGCCGCTCGCGCACATGGACGCGCAGGTCTTCCTCGTCGATCTCGCCGCTCGCCACCACCACGGCCGTCACGGCCTGGCCCCATTTGTCGTCCGGCACGCCGACCACCAGCGCATCCTCGACCGACGGATGCAGCTTCAGCGTCTCCTCGACTTCCTCGGGATAGACCTTCTCGCCGGCGGTATTGATGCATACGCTGCCGCGGCCCAGCAGCGTCAGCGTCCCATCCGCCTCCACCACGCACCAATCGCCCGGCATCGAGTAGCGCACACCCGCGATGGTCTTGAAGGTCTCGGCCGTCTTCTTCGCATCCTTGTAGTAGCCGAGCGGGATCGGCTGCGGCATCGCGATGATGCCCGGCACGCCCGAGCCCGGCTCGACCGGACGATCCTCCGCGTCGAACACCTTGCAGCGGTCGCCGATCTGGAATTTCGCGGTCGCCACCTCCCCGGCCGCCGTCATCATGGACGTGCCGAAGCCCACCGCTTCCGAGGAGCCGAAACTGTCGACCATGATCGCCTGTGGCATGTGCGCGAGCAGCGCCTTCTTGACCTCGCGCGACCACATCACGCCGGAGGATACGATATTCACGACGCTCGACGTATCGTAGCGCCCGGGCGCTTCGTCGAGCGCCGCCAGCATCGGCTTGGCGAACGCATCGCCGACGATGACGAGCGTCATCGCCTTGTTCTTTTGCACCGCGTCCCACATCTCGTGCGCGTTGAACGAAGGATGCGCCGTCGTGACGATGCAGCCGCCGCTCAAGATGGTCGAGAGCGCCATCAGCAGGCCCGTGCCGTGCATCAAGGGACAGGCCGGCAACAGCCGGTTGCCCGGGCCCATCAGCTTGATGGCCGAGACGACCTGTTCGAGATTTTCCGGCACCGGTCCCAGCTTGCGCAGCGCGATCAGCGAGGTCTCCCGCAGATCGTCATGCGCCCAGATGACGCCCTTGGGCATGCCGGTGGTGCCGCCGGTGTAGATGAAGAACTCGTCCCGCGGCGAGCGTTCGATTCCGAGCGGCGAGCCGTCGCCTTCACCCGCGAGCGTCTCGTAGTCCGACGCGAAGTCGGACGGCGCGCCGCCGACCTCGACGAAGGTTTGCACTTTGCTCAGCCGCGGACGGATTTCCGCAACGACGTCGCGGAACTCGGAGCCGTAAACCACCGTCTGCGCGTCCGAATTGTCGAAGATGTAGAACACCTCGTCCGGCTTGTAGCGGTAGTTGACGTTCACATGCGTCAGCCGCGCCTTGAACGACGCCGCCAGCGTCTCGCAATATTCCGGCCGGTTGCGCATGTAGAAGGCGACCTTGTCCTTCGGCCTGGCGCCGCGCGCGATCAGCGCCCGCGCCAGATTGTTGGTGCGTTTGGAGGTCTCGCCCCAAGTGATGCGGCGCTCGCCATGCACGAAGGCCGGGGCCTCGGGCGGCAGCACCGGCTCGATGGCGTCCAGAATGTCACCGAAATTCCATGGCATAGGCAGCTCCCGGCATGACGCAGCGGAAACATCGTCCGTACGCCCTTTTGCGGCAATGTAGTGTCGGAATGCGCGGCGAACAATGCGATTGCGCATTGGCGCGCGATATCAGCACAATCGAAAGGTTCTGGAGAAAACGCGATGGCGCTGGCAACGGGAATGAAGCGGCGGCGCGAGCCTGATGGTCCGGTCCGCGGCGCGGGCACGCGGATCATAAGTATCGTTTGCGGGCAGACCATACACCCGATCGAGAGATCGAAATGAACATCGACCTCTGGAACCCCGACAGCTTCGCCGCCGGCCATCCGCACACGCAGTACGACTGGCTGCGCGCCAACGATCCGGTGCACTTCCAGCAGGAGCCGAACGGTCCCGGCTATTGGGCGATCACACGCTATCGCGACGTCTACGATGTCGACCGCAACTTCCGGGCGTTCTCGTCCGAGCCGACCGTGATGATCGAGGACAGTCCGGAGAGCGCAAACAGCTTCGGCCCCTATAAGATGATGCTGATGATGGATCCGCCGCAGCATACGGCGTTCCGCCGCCTCATCCGCCAGGAATTCACGCAAGGCGTCTCCGGCGGGCGCGCGCCTCGCATGCAGCAACTCGCGCGACAGATCGTCGATGCCGTGATCGCGCGGGGCGAATGCGATTTCGTGAGCGACGTCGCCGGCGAGATGCCGTCCTATGTCATTGCCGAGCTGATGGGCCTGCCGCTGGATGACGGTCGGGAACTCTACAAGCTGACCGAGGCGATCCACACCTCCGCCGGCGGCTCGCCGTCGCCGGAAGGCGCCGTCGCCGTTTTCAAGATGTTCGAATATGGTCGCAAGGTGATCGAGGAAAAGCGCGCCCGACCGAGGGACGATCTCGCGACCAAGCTTCTGCAGGCCGAGGTCGAAGGCCGCAAACTCGACGACATCGAGTTCCTTCTGTTCTTCATCCTTTTGATCGACGCCGGCGGCGACACGACGCGAAACCTGCTGTCCTCGGGCATGCTGGCGCTGCTCGACCATCCGGATCAGCGTGCCTGGCTGATGGCGGACTTGCCCGGCCGCCTGCACAGCGCGCGCGAGGAATTGCTGCGCTGGACGAGCCCCGTGATCTATATGCGCCGCCGCGTTACCCAGGACGTCGAGCTTGCGGGACGCAGGCTCAAGGAAGGCGACAAGGTCGTGATGTATTTCGGTGCGGCCAATCGCGACCCGGAGAAGTTCTCGGCTGCCGACAGGCTCGACCTCGCGCGCGCGCCCAACGAGCACATCGCCTTCGGCACCGGGCCGCATGGCTGTCTCGGCCAGCATATCGCGCGCATCGAAATCGACGCGATGCTGACCGAGGTGTTGACGCGGATGAAGGATTTCCGCCTTGCGGCGCCGCCGAAATGGCTGCCGTCGAATTTCATCTCCGGCCCGCAGACCATGCCCGTGACCTTTGCCCCGGCCGGGCGGTCGGCATGACCGTTTCCCTGCACTATGTTGCGTTCCGATCGTTGCATGCGCAGCCTTTGACGATCGCCGCGCGGCTACGCGTGCCGGCTGACGGCGGCGACAGGCACCCGGCGGTCATCCTGCTGCACGGCTCCGCCGGTCCGTCGGGGCGTGAGGGCGGCTATGCCGACGTCCTGAACGAGGCGGGCTTCGTCACCCTGGAGCCGGACCAGTGGTCGGCGCGCAATCTGAAGGGCGGCGCGGACGGGCGGCCGAAGACCGTCGTCGAGACCTTGCCCGACGTCCATGGCGCGCGCGCCTTCCTCGCCGCGCATCCCTCGGTCGACGCGGCGCGCGTCGGCCTTGCCGGATTTTCCTTCGGCGGGGTCGCGGCCATGCTGGCGGCGACCCGGCGCCACGCCGCGGACGGGGCGTTCCGCGCCTTCATGCCGGTCTATCCGGCGACATGGACCTGGAACCGGGTGCCGAATTTCGAGTTCGGCGATCTCGCCGATGCGCCGATGCTCCTCGTCACCGGCGCGCTGGACCAGTACGACAACGATCCGGAGGTGTCCGCCAAGCTGGTGGCCGGTCTGGCGGCCGCCGATGCCGCAAGGATCACGCTGAGAGTCATGCCGGACAGCCATCACGGCTTCGACATGCCGGGCGCCGACATGGAAGTGAACGACCCCTTCGGCAATCAGGGCAAGGGCGGCAAGGTCATCATGCGCCACAATCCGGAAGCGACCAGGGATGCCCACAAGGCCGCGGTCGCATTCTTCACCGCCGCGCTGAAATAGAGGTACGCCGCCGCACGAGATTTCACTTGGCGGCGCAAATGGCACGAGGGTACGCTCGCGGTCTGAGACCATCGCTGCACCGGCGTTCGCTCTCAACGACGGCCATCGCCACAAGTTGGTCCGGGCAAGCGTCAAGAACACCAAACCGAAAGCGGCAGGCACATGAAACTCACAACCTTTCACGCCGATGGCGGCGAACGCATCGGCGCCGTCATGGGCGACGGCATCGTCGAGCTGACCGACCTCGCGCCCGACATGATCGCCCTCATCGCGAACTGGCCCGCGCTCAAGGAAAAGATCGCGCGCCGCGTGAAGGAAGAGCCGCCGCACTACGTCCTCAAGGACGTGCATCTTCGCGCGCCGGTGCCCAGGCCCCAGAAGGTGATGGCCATCGGCCTCAACTATGCCGACCACATCAAGGAGAGCGGAGCGCAAACGCCGGAGCGCCAGATCTGGTTCGCCAAGCTCGGCAATGCGGTGAACGGACCGAACGATCCGATCCAGGTCCCCAAGGCTTCGTCGGCGATCGACTGGGAGGCCGAACTGGTCTTCGTCATCGGCAAGCGTTGCCGCCATGTGACGAAGGAAGAAGCGCCCGGCGTGATCTTCGGTTATGCCTGCGGCAACGATGTCAGCGTGCGCGACTGGCAGTTCCACACGGCGCAATGGCTGGTGGGAAAGTCGTTCGACACCCACGCACCTATCGGACCGTGGATCGTCACCGCCGACGAGATCGGCGATCCGCACACGCTCGGCATCCGCTGCCTCGTCAATGGCGAGATCAAGCAGAATTCGAATACCGAGAATCTCGTCTTCAGCTGCTTCGACCAGATCGCCTATCTCAGCCAGGCGATGACGCTGGAGCCCGGCGACATGGTGTTCACCGGAACACCGGGCGGCGTCGGCCAGTCGATGAAGCCGCCGCAATTCCTCAAGGCGGGAGATACGGTGCGCGTCGAAATCGACAAGATCGGCGCCATCGAAGCGAAGATGATCGCTGAACCTTAGAGAGCCCTTGGCGCAACATCTTCTCGCGTCATCTGCGCTTTGCCGGCTTGCCATGATCGGGGATGCCCAGGAAGGCGAGCGCCATGCGCGACAGCGCGTCGATCGCCACCTCGTCGTCGAGCGGCGGGCTGTCGTTGAGGAGGCGGTGGACGATCGAGCCGTCCACCGAGCGCAGCACGAAGATGCAATCCTGCACGAGGCCTTCGCGGCCGCCCTCGCCGCGCGCGGCGAGGAATTCGGCGAGCAATTCCCCCTGGCGCTGCGTTCCCGCCCGCATGCGCGGCCAGTAATCGGCGCCGGCGCCCGCCAGCGTGCGCTGGAACAGGGCGCGGAAGAAGCCGTGATTGCGCCGCATGATATGGGCGGTATTGCCGATCAGCGTGCGGATCATCGCGCTGGTCGGCTGCTCCTGCCATTCGGGCATGGAGAAGAACCGCGCGCCGTTTTCGAGATTGCGCTCCGTGAAGCGCTGGTGCAGCGCCTTGAAGAAGGCCTCCTTGTCGCGGAAGCGGCGGTAGAAACTGCCGACCGAGCAGTCCGCGGCCTGGGCGATGTCGCTCACATGCGCCGCGTCGTAGCCGAGCCTGGCGAAGACCCTCTCCCCCGCCTGCAGCAGGCGGTCGCGGGCGTTGCGGCTGCGCGCCTGGTTGGCCGGCAGGACGCCGTCTATGCCTTCGAGCGAATCCAAGCTTGCTCCGTCTTCGGTCGGAATTTGCTAGACCAAATCGCCATCCGGCGCCAGCGAGGCCTTTTCAGTAGCGCATCGCGGGCCGCGAAACCGGCCCGTCATGCGTCAACGCGATATGCGTCAGCACCTGCTCGTCATGGTTCATGCGCCAGGAGAGAAGCTTCTGTGCATATTCGAGAACGACGGGCAGATATTGCGGATCGTCGGCGCGGTTGACGTATTCGCCGGGATCCTTTTCGAGATCGAACAGCAGGGGCGGCAGCTTGGTGAAGTGGACGTATTTATAGCGCGCGTCGCGGACGACGTTCATCGTGCATTGATGCAGCGTCAGCGCGAGCCGCTTTTCGGCGCTGTCGTCGGCGGGATCGCGGAAGTCGTATTCCCAATGCGCCTCGGTGCGCCAATTGTCGGGCGCGCCGCGGCCCTCGAGAAAGGGACTGAGCGAAAGGCCGTCGCATTGCAGGGGCGCGTCCGCGCCGATGGCTTCGAGCATCGTCGGCATGATGTCGACATTCTCGGTGAAGCAGCGGACGACCGCCCCGCGGCCCTTGTCGGCCGAAGGCCGCGGATCGCGCACGATCAGCGGGATGCGATAGGACGCGTCGAAATAGCCGCATTTGCCGAGCAGCCAGTGATCGCCCATCTGCTCGCCGTGATCCGAAGTGAAGACGATCAGCGTGTCGTCCCAGCGACCCGTCTGCTTGAGGAAGGCGAAGATCCGCCCGAGAGCCGCGTCCACCTCGCTCATCAGGCCGTAATAGACGGCCTTCATGCGCCGCAGCTTGCGTTCGTCGGCGCCGGCACGGAATTGGCGGCGCGAGAGCTGATAGGCGAGCCAGGGGTGCTGCGCCGCCTCCGCGTCCGGCGTGGCCAGGCGCGCGAAGCCCGGCACAGAGGCCGGATCGTACATCCCGTTGTATGGCTCCGGCGCGACGAAGGGCGGATGCGGCCTCAAGATCGAAAGGTGCGCGATGAACGGGTCTTTGGCGTCGCGCATGTAATCGATGCAGCGGTCGACCAGGAAGTTCGTGTCGTCGTCGGCCTCCGGATAGGCCAAGGGCTTGGGAACGGCGGCGCCGTCTTCGTAGTCAGGGCCTTCGCCGCGATGCGAATAGGCGCCGGCGATGGGTTCGGGGACCGTGTAGCCCTTCGCCTTCAGCCAGTCGGTCCAGGGGTAGGGCGTCTCGCCCATCAGGACGAGCGGCCGGATACCCGGAAGCGGCCCTTCATAGGTGCGCAGCCAGGGATCGTCGTCTTCCAGCGCGCGCGGGTCCAGGCTTGTGTCGGTATAGCCGAACAGCACCGGATCGTAGCCGATGGCGGCGGCTTCCTTGGCCCAGTTGGTGTGGCGTGCGTCGAGCGGGGTGCCGTTGGTGCCGGAGCGGTGGTTCTGCAGATACATCCCGGTGTGCAGCGAGGTGCGTGAAGGCCCGCAGGGCACCGCATTGGCGAAGTGGCTGGCAAACAGGACTCCGTCCCGCGCCAGGGCGTCGAGATGGGGCGTGCGCACCACGGGATGGCCCAGCGCGGAGAGGCACTCCGCGCGCCATTGGTCGGCCGTTATGAAAAGCACATTCAAAGGCTTGGTCATGCCGCAGAGGCTCCGTCCGAAAGACGAGATTGCCTCGGCAGTCCGGCCGGTTAAAGGGCGCTGCCCAATTGAACCGCGAACGTCGGGGGAGGGGGGTACCAGGAACGGGCGGCCTGATGCCCTCAAGGGTATCTGGTCACGATCGGGGATTTGTCGAGGGTGAACATCCCCCAGCCCTGCCCGAGGAGGAGCGCAGGCCGGGGGATTTCGCCGTCCGGGACGTTCCTGGGTAGAACGCGATCCGGCCGGGTGTTCGATGCTGCACCGGCGAATATTGCGCAGTTGCAGCGAAATTCACCGCTTAGTGAATAACGCGCCCCGGCAAGGCGGTCAACCGAATTTCACCAGATGATGAAATGTTCATGCGCGCCGTTCGACGCCGCGCAAACAAAAAGGGGCGCCGGCAACCGGCGCCCCCTGTTCTGTCGTCGGTCCGGCTTACCAGTTGGCGCCGATCGAGATTCCCACGACGCGCGGGTCTTCGGCGAACACGTTGGTATAGAGCGCCGACGTCGGATCCGTCAGGTACTCGCCGGTGGGATTGCGCTTGTCGAAGATGTTGGTCGCAAAGACCCGCGCATACCACGCGCTGTCCGGCGCGTTGAGCTGGACCTGCCCGTTCAGCGTGTCCCAGGCCGCGATGTAGTCCGAACCCGGATCGTTGTTCACGCGCGCCTGCATGCTGGACTGCCAGTAGTAGTCGAGGCGCGGAACGAGCGTGTAGTCGTTGATGTGGAAGGTGTACTGACCGCCGATGCCGACCTGGCCGTTCGGAATCTGCGGCAGGCGATTGCCATGCACGTTGGTGGCGACGCCGTTGCCGTTATGCGCACCGGCGATCGGCGCACCGGTGACGCCGTTCTGGTCGACCGCGTACTGGAAGCCGGCGGCCTCGAGCAGCGGCTCCAGCGCCGGATTGCAGACGCCGTAATTGACCAGCGGCACGCCGAAGGGCGCGTCGATGGCGGCGTTGCCGCCATTGGGAAGGTAGAAGTTGTCGACATGCGCGCCGATCGTGTTGGCCGGCGCCAGGCTGGAATCGCCCGGGGTGTGCCCCATGGTCGCCGCCGTGGTCGGCTGGACGACGCACAGCGAACCGTTGGTCATGTCCTTGACCAGGATCGAGTTGGGCTGGCCTGCGGTCGGATTGCGCTGATCGACCAGGAAGGCGTTGCCGGCCTGCGATTGCGTCAGGCTGAGCGTGAAGTTGAACGCGAGGTCGTCTTCCGGCTGCCACACGAGTTCGCTCTCCAGGCCGTAGAGATGGGCCGGGATGTTGAGCGTGAGCGCCTGGCGGTTGGAGATGATGCCGACCTGATAGTTCTCGTAATTGTAGTACCAGACATCCAGGTTGGCCTGCAGCGAACCGTCGAGCAGGGTGTTCTTGGTGCCGACTTCGATCGCATCCACTGTGGCCGGCTGGTAGATGAGGGGCACGACGAGCGAGCCGGCCGCGTTGTTCTTGTTGACGCCGCCGGCCAGTTCGCCGCGCGACGCGGTCGCGTAGAACTGGGTCTGGTCGGACCAGGAGGTGTGCGGCGACCACTGGATGGTCGCGCGGCCGGTCCACTTGTCGGTGACGTTGTTCTGCTTGCCGTTGACGTCGGTCGGCAGGCGGAACACGCCGGGGAACCCGATGCAGCCCGGCGCCGCGAGACCGCCATTGGCCGTGCAGCTCGGCGTGCCGATGAGAGCGAACCCGTTCGTCAGCAACAGGCCGCCGCCGACCGTTGCGATCGGCGCGCCGGGGGCCGTCGACAGCGGTGCACCCTGGATCGGCGAGGTCAGCGCGCTGGTCCGATCGTCATTGTAGCGGGCACCGGCGATGACCTTGAGGTCGTCTGTGATGTCGTAGGTGGCTTCGAGGAAGGCGGAACGGGACTGGGTGGCGTCGCGGCGCGACTCGCTGTCGAAGGTCGTGTTGGCCTGCATGAGCGGGAGATTGCCCGATGCGCTGCCGGCGAAGGCGCCGATGACCATCGATTCCCAGTCGAGGCCGTTCGAGGCGACCCAGTACTGGCTGCGGCCGTCGAACGACATGAAGAATGCGCCGGCCGAGAAGTTCAGCGGACCGTCGAAGGCGGTCTGGAAGCGGACTTCACCGGTCCATTCGCGCGAAGAGCCGGAGTCTTCGTCATAGCTCGCGAGATAGGGCGTACGCGTGAGGATGCCATGCGCCTGGTCGATGCTGCCGGCATAAGAGCCGAACTTGCCGTTGTAGAAGGTGTTCGAGATCGGCAGCGCGCCGGGCACCGAGAAATAGGGGTCGTAGGCACCGGTCTGATTGGCGCCGCCGATCGCGCCGGCATGCGGAACGGGCGTGTTGTCGCCGAACAGCACCTTGAAGCCGGCGACGGCCGGGCCGATCAGAGAGCTGATGTTCTCAGGCGTCGAGTCCGTATAGTTCTGCTGCGTGAACTGATAGCCGGACGAATAGCCGGCATCGACCGTCGCCTTCAGCCAGTTGTTGATCTTCTGCGACCAGTTGAGCTGGAAGGTCTGGTTCGAGCCCTTGAACTTCGGATTGAAGGGCGTGTCCGAGGTCAGCAGGTCGTGGCTGACGACACCGCCGGCACCGGAGCCGATGCCGTTCACGACCTGCGGGTTCATCGTGAAGGTGCCCGGCGGGAACGGGGGCGAGGGCAGCGGCGCGGCCGACGAATAGGGATTGGGGAACAGGGCGGTGCCGAGGAACGCGCGGCCGACCACCGGACCGGCCGGATCGCCCGGGCCGCCATTGCCGGCGAGCTGGACCAGGCCGAGGCTGTTGCCCAGCGCCTGCGCCGTTGCGAAGGGCACGCCGAAGGAAAGATTGAGCAGCGCCGCGATGCCCTGCTTGGAACCGAGCGTGGTGCCGAGGGTGGAAAGGTTGTTGATGGGCTCGAAGCCCAGCGCGTCGGGCAGACAGCCGATCACGCCCGACGGATCGCGATGGCAAAGCTGCTTATCGCCGCGGACGCGGTTGTCGTTCTCGTAACCGACCTCGCCGACCAGATCGACCGTGGTGTCGTCGCTCGGCTGCCAGCGGACCGAGACGCGGCCCGACGCGGTGCCCTGGCCGTTGATCCGCTTGTCGACCGGGCCGCCCGGAAAAATCTGCGGGCCGCTGTATTCGTTCTTTTCGTAGCCGTCATGGAAGACGCCGAGGCCGGCGACGCGCACGGCGAGCTCGTTGTCGATCAACGGCACGTTGACCATGAACTCCGGCTTCAGCGTGTTGTAGGTACCGTAGTCGAACGAGGCACGCGCCTGGAATTCCTCCAGGTTGGGCTTGGAGGTGATGACGTTCACCGCGCCGCCGGTCGCCGCGCGACCATAGGAGGTCGATTGCGGGCCGCGCGCGACTTCGACGCGATCCACGTCGAAATACTGGCCGTTCACCAGCGAGGGCGCTTCCTGATAGACGTCGTTGATGTTCTGCGCGATGGCGGCGCCGAGGCCGAACTGGGTGGTGATGCCGCGAATCTGGAACTGCGCACCGCCGAAGTTGGACTTCGTGTAGGTCACGCTCGGAACGTGGAACTGGAGATCGCGGAAGCTGTTGACCTGCTTCGCCTTCAGATCGGCGCCGGTGAGCGCCGTGACGGCGAGCGGAACGGTCTGGATGTCTTCCGCCTTGCGCTCGGCGGTGACGACCACGGTTTCGATCTGCGCGAAGGCCGGCGCCGTGAAGGCGGTCGTGACGAGCAGCGCGGCAGCAAATTTGGCGGTATGACCTTTGATGGACACGCGAGTGGACTCCCCTGCGGTTCGCATAAAATCGCGACGCTTATTTCATTGATCGATGAGTGATGACTGCGGGACATTTTGTTGTCAAAGAATTTTCATCGGACATTGAATTATGTTCCGACTGTGTGGCGGAGGGGCCACGTCGATGGATATGTTTGCTGCGCTGCAGCGCAATGCTTTGCGATCTTTGCTGCATTGCACCCGACTTTTTGTCAGAAATTAATGGGGCAAACGCTGCAAACGATCTTTGGGCTTCGGACGATTTGTGTAAGCCTTGTAACAACGACAACAACAGTAATCGTTCCTTTTGGGGGGCAACGATTATGCAGGGAGTGGCCCCAGTCGCGGGGCGTAGAGATCGGGATCGAGCGGTGCGCAAAGGCCGCCGCCCGTTTCGTCGCGCGCTTCTGGACGATAAATCGTCCAAGCGAACGCAAAGAAGCATGGCGACCAGCGAGCGGATCCTGGATGCGGCGGAGGAGCTTTTCGCGCGGCACGGCATCTATGGCGTGACGATGCGCGAGATCGCCGAACTCGCCAGTGTCGATACCGCTTTGCTGCACTACTACTTCGAATCCAAGCGCGGCGTGTTCGACGCGGTCTTCGCGCGGCGCTGCGACGTGCTGAACTCCGAGCGCATGCGGGAGATGGACCGCTATGAAGCCGATGTCGGCGACGCGGTCACGGTCGAGGGCATCATCGCGGCCTATCTGCGGCCCTCGTTCAGCCTGAACCGGCAAGGCGGCCAGGGCTGGCGGAATTTCTGCGCCTTCGTCACCCATCTGGACTCGACCGAACTGGCCGACATCTTCGCCAAGAAATTCGATCCCGTGCTGAAGCGCCTGATCGCGCTGCTGCATCGCGCCCTTCCAGAGGCCGACGAGGCCGATCTGTTCTGGAGCTACCACATGTTCTCCGGCTCGCTGATGCTGGTGAACGCGGCCAACAGCTCGATCGAGAATTTGTCGGGCGGGTTGTGCCTGGCGAACGATTTCGAGGCGATCGAGCCCCGTCTGGTGAGCTATAGCGCCGAGGGCTTCCGGGCGGTCTGCCTCGCCCGCCGCAAGGCCGCGCAGGCGGCGGAGTAGCGGGCTTAGGGTCCGTCTCGGCGAGCGTTGGGGACCCCGGATTTCGGGCCTATCCCACGGAAAACACAAAAAATCTCGTGCCTTATTGACTCTTTGCCGATGGCATTGGCACTATAGAACAAAGAGTGAACAATGTCCATCGATGCAAAAGCCCTGGCCGGTGCGCGGCAGCTTCTGACCCCTATCCTGGGCGGGCCTTCCCGCTGCCTTGCGCCGCTCGGCCATGGCGAGGCCGACCGGACATTGCGGGGCGGACTGATGCGCGGTGCCCTGCACGAAGTCTTCGCCGCCGACGCGGCGGGGTCCGGCTTCGCCCTGGGCCTGGCGCGGCGCGCGAGTGGAACCAAACGGTTTCTCTGGATCGTGCAGGACTATTCCGCGCTCGAGCATGGCCAGGTCAGCGCGACCGGCCTGGCCGAGTTCGGCATCGATCCGGCTTGTGCTCTTCTGATGCGCGCCGCCAACGCGACCGACGCGCTGCGCGCCGGCGCCGATGCGTTGAGCTGCTCGGCGCTGGGTGCGGTGATCGTCGAGATCCCCGGCAATCCGAAAATCCTCGACCTCACCGCCTCGCGCCGGCTGGTGCTGGGCGCGCAGACGAGCGGCGTCACCGCCCTCCTCCTGCGCAGCGAGGCCGAGATCGAGCCCAGCGCGGCGCAGACCCGCTGGCGGGTGCGCAGCGCGCGCTCGACCGGGACCGACGACTGGGGACAGCCGCGCTTCGACGCGGAGCTTGTGCGCAACCGGCACGGAGAGACCGGGCGCTGGATGATGGAGTGGTGTTGTGACGATGACGCTTTTGGCGATCCCTTCGAACAGGCGGCGCATTCTGGCGCTGTGGTTTCCGCGGCTTCCGACCGATCGTCTGCATCGCCGCCGCAAAGACGCGCCGGCTGAGCGGCCGCTGGTCGTCTCGATCCGCAGCGGCAATGCGCGGATCGTCCATGCGGTCGACGCCGAGGCCGCGAAGCTGAAGCTGCAGCCGGGCATGGCGCTCGCCAGCGCGCGCGCCATGGTGCGCGAACTCGATGTGGTCGAAGCCGATCCGCCGGCCGATGCCAGGCTGCTGGCGCAGATCGCCGATTGGTGCGACCGCTTCACGCCCTTCGTCGCGCTCGACGGCCTGGACGGATTGCTGCTGGACGTCACCGGCGCGACGCATCTGTTCGGCGGCGAAGAAAAAATGCTGCGCGACATGCGTGCGAAGATCGGAGGCCAGGGCTTTGCGGTGCGCGGCGCGCTGGCCGGAACGGCGGCGGCGGCGCGGGCGCTTGCCCGCTATGCCGACGGCAGCATCGCCGCGCCGGGCGAGGACGCGAAAGTCATCGCCCCGCTGCCCGTCGCAGCGCTCGACCTGGAGCCGCGCGACACCCATGCGCTGAAGCGCGCGGGCCTCAAGACCATCGCGCAGGTCGCGGGGCGCGGGCGCGGCGAACTCAATGCCCGCTTCGGCAAGGACTTTGTGTTGACCCTCGACCGCGCGCTGGGCCTCAGCGAACAGCCGATCAGCCCGCGCCGCATCCTGCCCGATTTCCTGGTGGAGCATCGCTTCGCCGAGCCGGTGATGACGGAGGAGGTCATCGCCGAGTCGATCCTGTCGCTCGCCCGTTCGCTGTGCGGCGTGCTGGAAGAGCGCGGCCAGGGCGCGCGAATGCTGGAAGCCTCCTTCTTCCGCACCGACGGCGTCGTGCGCCATATCGCCGTCGAAACCGCGCGGCCGCTGCGCGAGCCGGCCGTCATCGCCAGGCTGTTCCGCACAAGGCTGGACGCACTCGGTCCCCGCGAAAGCGGGGATCCGCTCGATCCCGGCTTCGGCTTCGATCTCGTGCGGCTCGCGGCGCTTCATGCGGAACGGCTGGTGCCGGAAAGCATCGGGCTGGAGGCGCGGCCCGACGAGGAAAAGGCCATCGCCTTCCTGATCGACCGGCTGGCGGCGCGCTTCGGATCGCACCGGGTGCTGACATTCCAGGCGCAGGACACCCATATCCCCGAGGCCGCCGGCGTCGCCGTGCCGGCGCAGCACGCGCCGGAAACGGAGATTGCGTTCGAGCCGCGCCTTCCCGGAGAGGCGCCGCGCCGGCCGCTGCGCCTGTTCGAGACGCCCGAACCCATCGACGTCATGGCGCAGGTGCCCGACGGGCCGCCTCTGCGCTTCCGCTGGCGCCGCCTGCTGCACGCCGTCGCGCGGGCCGAAGGGCCGGAGCGCATCGCGATGGAATGGTGGCAGCACCAGACGCCGCGGCCGACGCGCGACTATTTCCGCGTCGAGGACGAGGCCGGGCGGCGCTTCTGGCTCTATCGCGACGGGCTCTATGGGCGCGAGCCCTTTGCGCCGCGCTGGTATGTGCATGGGCTGTTCGCATGAAGACGCGGGACAGGCCAAGGACTTCCTCCCCCGCGTTTGCGGGGGAGGAAAGTGCAATCACAGTTCTTGAAGGCCAGCCGCCTTATGCCGAGATCGCGGTGACGTCGAACTTCTCCTTCCTGCGCGGCGCCTCGCGGCCGGAGGAGCTGGCGCTCACCGCGTATGGTTATGCCTACGAAGCCGTCGGCATCGCCGACCGCAACACGCTGGCGGGCGTGGTGCGCGCCTATGCGGCGTTCCAGGACCCGCGCCTGACGGGCAGGAAGCCGAAACTCCTGATCGGCGCACGGCTGGTGTTCGCCGACGATACGCCGGAGATCCTCGCCTATCCGACCGACCGCGCGGCCTATGGACGGCTGTGCCAGCTCCTGTCGCGCGGCAAGCTCTGCGTGCCGGAGGGACAGAAGCGCGCCACCAAGGGCGAATGCACGCTGTTCCTGCGCGACCTGCTGGATTTCCAGGAGGGATTGCTGCTCGCGGTGATGCCGCCCTCGCGCGGTTCGCTGGCGAGAACGGAAGCGACTTTGCGCCGCCTGCGCGCCGCCGCGCCGGACCGCGTCTGGCTGGCCGCGTCGATGCTCTATCGCGGCGACGACCGGCGCCGCCTGCGCCGCCTCACGCATTGCGCGGACGCGGCGGGCGCGCCGCTGCTGGCGGTGAACGACACGCTCTATCATGCGGCCGAGCGGCGCGCGCTCCAGGATGTCGTCACCTGCATCCGCGAGCATGTGACGATCGACAAGGCCGGCCGGCTGCTGGAGGCCAATGCCGAGCGGCATCTGAAGACGCCGGCCGAGATGACGCGGCTATTCCGCGACTGTCCCGAGGCGATCGCCGAGACGGTGCGCTTTTCGGATCGGATCACGTTCCAGCTCAGCGACCTCAGATACAACTACCCGCATGAGCCGGTGCCGCCGGGCAAGACGGCGATCGGTCATCTGAGCGACCTCACATGGGAGGGCGCCGCCCGACGTTATCCGGACGGCATCCCGGGGAAGGTGCGCGAGACGCTGGAAAAAGAACTCGCGATCATCGAAGAGCGGCACTACGCACATTACTTCCTGACCGTGCGCGACCTCGTGGCTTATGCCAACGAGAAGAATATCCTCTGCCAGGGCCGCGGCTCGGCGGCGAATTCGGCGGTGTGCTACGCCATCGGCGTCACCGCCGTCGATCCCACGCAGATCGACCTTCTGTTCGAGCGCTTCATCTCCGCCGAGCGCAACGAGCCGCCCGACATCGACGTCGATTTCGAGCATGAGCGGCGCGAGGAGGTGATCCAGCACGTCTACAAGCGCTATGGCCATCACCGCGCCGCGCTGACCGCGACCGTCATCCATTATCGTCCGAGGAGCGCGATCCGCGAGGTCGGCAAGGTCTTCGGCCTGTCGGAAGACGTCACTGCCGCGATGGCGGGCAGCGTGTGGGGCAACTGGGGTTCGGAACTAAAGGAATCTCAGGTACGGCAGGGAAAGCTCGATCCCGAGAATCTCGCCATTGCACGGGCGGTGCATTTCGCCAACCAGATCATGGGATTTCCGCGCCACCTGTCGCAGCATGTCGGCGGCTTCGTGCTGACCGACGACGCGTTGAACACGCTAGTGCCGATCGGGCCGGCGGCGATGGACGACCGCTATTTCATCGAATGGGACAAGGACGATCTTGACACGATGCGGCTGATGAAAGTCGACGTGCTGGCGCTCGGCATGCTGACCTGCATCCGCAAGGCCTTCGACCTGTTTCAGACGCACGAAAAGCGGCACTTCGACCTCGCCACCGTGCCGCGCGAGCAGCCCGAGGTCTACGACATGCTGTGCAAGGCCGACGCCATCGGCGTGTTCCAGGTCGAGAGCCGGGCGCAGATGAACATGCTGCCGCGCCTTCGCCCGCGCACATTCTACGATCTCGTGGTCGAGGTGGCGATCGTGCGGCCGGGCCCGATCCAGGGCAACATGGTCCACCCCTATCTCAAGCAGCGCAACAGCAGGACGCCGGTGAAATTTCCCGAGCCGTCGCCCGAGTGCGGCCCCGCGAACGAATTGCACGAGGTGCTCGACAAGACCATGGGCGTACCGCTGTTCCAGGAGCAGGCGATGAAGCTCGTCATGGTCGCGGCGAAATTCACGGGAGAAGAAGCCAACGGACTGCGCCGCGCCATGGCGACCTTCCGCAATCTGGGAACCATCGGCCAGTTCGAGAAGCTGATGATCGGACGGATGACCGAACGCGGCTATACGCTGGAGTTCGCGCAGAACTGCTACAATCAGATCAAGGGTTTCGGCTCCTATGGCTTTCCCGAAAGCCATGCCGCGAGCTTCGCCCATCTCGTCTACATCTCGGCCTGGATCAAGTGCCACCATCCGGCGGTGTTCGCCTGTGCTTTGCTCAATTCGCAACCCATGGGCTTCTATGCGCCGGCCGAGATCGTGCGCGACGCGCGCGTGCACGGCGTGGAGGCGCTGGCACCCGACGCCAATTTCAGCGATTGGGACAACACGCTCGAACGCAATAGCTGCGGCGTGCTCGCGCTTCGGCTCGGCTATCGCCAGATCGGCGGCTTCCGCGAGGATTGGGCGCGCGCCATCGTGGAGAACCGCGGCTATGGCTATCGCTGCTTCGCCGAATTCGTACGCCGCAGCGAACTGCCCAAGAAGGCGCTGATGGTGCTTGCCGAGGCCGATGGGCTCAGGTCCTTCGGGATGGACCGGCGCGAGGCGCTGTGGGCGGTGCGCCGCATTCCCGACCATCACACGCTGCCGCTGTTCGAGGCCCAGCGCCTGAAGGAATTGCCGGCGGAGGCGATCGCGCCCCTGCCCGTCATGCCGCTCAGCGAGCATGTGCTGGCCGACTACCAGACGCTGCGCCTGTCGCTCAAGGGCTATCCGATGCAATTCCTGCGCGAGATGTTTGCGGGCGAAAAGGTCAAGAGCTGCGCCGAGGTCGAGGCGACCGACGACGGGGTCCGGGTGCGTGGCGCCGGTGTGGTGCTGGTGCGCCAGATGCCGGGCGAGGCCGGGGTGGTGTTCATCACGCTCAGCGATGAGACCGGCATCACCAATGTTGTCGTCTGGCCGCGCGTCTTCGAGACCTTCCGCCGCGAGGTGATGGGCGCCCGCCTGCTTCTGATCGAAGGCAGGGTCCAGAAGGCCGACAATGTCGTGCATCTGGTGGCGGAGCGAATCTTGGACCGCAGCCAGGATCTGGAACGCCTGTCCGAGGATACGCTCAGGCCTTTCCAGGGCCGGCTGGAAGACATCGCCTATCAGCGCCCCGATTCCCGCAGCCCGCGACATCCGCGCAATGTCCGCATCCTGCCCAAATCGCGGGATTTCCATTAGCCGGGCCCGGCGCTATAGCGGGTGCGGGGGACAGCCACCTGTACACGTCCAGCACGTTGCGTTTTCGTGGTTTCGCATGGCCGCTCGCCGCGGCCCTGGCCGCCATGCTGCTTGCGATGCCGCTCTGGTGCGTGACGATGCCCGGCATGCCGGATTATCCGGCGCATCTGGCAAGCTTCGCGCTGATCGCGGGCGCGCCGTCGCGGCATTATTTCGTGGAATGGGCCGCCCTGCCGAACCTGGCCACCGAAATCCTCGTGCCGCTGCTCGGCCGCGCGATGCCGCTCGAAGCGGCGGCGAGGACCGTGCTGACCGCGACGGTGGTGCTCTGGGTCTTAGGTCCCGCACTGATCCAGCGCGCGCTGTTCGGTCGGGTCGGGCCGGGTGTGCTGCTGTCGGCCTTCTTCGCGTACAACGCCAATTTCACCTGGGGCTTCTTCAACTACACCTTCGCGGTCGGCCTCGCCTTCGTCGTCTTCGCCGCTTGGATCGCGACCGATGGCCGGCGGACCGCCCTTCACCTCGCCGGCTTCGCCATCGCCTTCACGGCGATCTATTTCAGCCATCTCTTCGGCCTCGCCGTGCTTCTGCTCGCCATAGGCGGCTATGAATTGCCCGCGCTGGCCGCGGAACGGTTCGCCGTCCTTGCGCTGACGCGCCGGGTCTTGGGGCCCGCGCTTTGCTGCCTGCCCGCCGCGCTGGCATTCGTCCTCTTGAAGCCGAAGGCGGCCGGCGGCGACAATTTCGGATTCTATCTGCTCGGAACGCTCCAAGACCGCTTCGAGGCCGCGATCCAATTCGGCTTCGACAAGCCGGCGCTACCGCTTACCGCCGCGCTGATCGCGCTCTTCGTCCTTGCCGTCGCGACCGGGCGCGCGGTCGTCCATCCGCGCATGCGCTTAGCCCTTGCCCTGTTCGCGCTGGCGGCGCTGTTCGCGCCGGAATGGGCGATGGGCGGCTGGGGCGTGCACTTTCGCCTGCCGGCGGTGGCGGGCGCGCTGGCTTTCGCATCCCTGGACTGGAAAGCGGCGCCCCGCGCGCTCGCCGCCGGCGCCGCGATCGCGCTGGCGCTTCTCGCCGCCGGCGCGCTGCTTCTGGCGCGGGACTGGCAGCGCTACGACGCGCAATATACCGAATTTCGCGCCCATGACGGCGCGATACGGCCGGGCGCGAAGCTGCTGACGGTGCTCGACGGCGATTCGCTCGGCTGGTCGGCCGACCAGCCCTATTGGCACATGGCAGAGTTCGCGGTGATCGACCGCGGCGCGTTCACGCCCCTGATGTTCACCACCGGCGGCCAGCACGTCGTACGTCTGCGCCCGCCGCTGGAGCGCATCGCGGCGGCCACGGCGCAGCAGGGTTCGCCGCCGGATATCGACGAGCTCGACGATCTCGCGGCGGGGCGCATGGAAGAGGACGAGGACTACCGCGCCGTCTTTCCCTATCTGATGCATTTCCAGTGCCGCTATGACGAGGCGCTGGTCGTCCACGGCGCCGGGCCGCATGCGCGCGTGCCCCTCATGCTGCGCAAGCGACTGGAAGGAAGCTTCTATACGCTTTACGACGTCGTCCCGGACCAGACCTGCACCCGCCGATGACGACCGACTCGCTTGGGCTGCGCACCCTGACCGCGCTTCTGGCGGCCGGCGTCGCGCTCGGCCTGATGCACATCGCCTGCGCGATCGGCTTCCATGTGCCGTTCGATCCGAACGAGGGTTGGAACGCCTATTTCGCGCAAGCCGCGATGGCGACCGGCTCGCCCTACCCGGCGCCGCAGAGCCTTTTGATCGACAACTACCCGCCGCTGTCGTTCTACATCGTCGGCGCGGTCGCCGCGCTCACCGGCGACGCCGTCATCGCCGGCCGCATCGTGGCGCTGGCAGCGCTGTTCGCGGTCGCGCTCGGCATCGAGACGGCGGCGCGGCGCATGGGCTGCAGCCGGATGGAGGCGGCATTCGCCGCGCTGTTCTTCGCCGCCGGCGTGATGCTGACCAGCGACTATGCCGGCATGGACGATCCGCAGATGCTCGGCCACGCGGTGGCGATCGGCGGGCTTGTCGTCGCGCTGCGCGAGCCGCGCACGCCGCGCGCCATGGTCGTCGCGGCGCTGCTGTTCGCTCTCGCCTTCTTCGTCAAGCACAACCTCGTCGTGCTGCCGCTGGCCGTGGCGGCCTGGCTGGCGCTGCTCGACCGCCGCTCGGCCGCGACCTTCGCCGGCAGCGGCATCGTCTTCTTCCTGATCGGGCTTGGATTGTTCAAACAGGCCTATGGGTTCAGCCTGTTCCATGCGATCGATTCGGCGCGGACATATTCCTTCGCCAATATCGAGACGGCTGGTGCGCAGTGGCTGCGCTGGAGCGCGATCCCGCTGCTGGGCGCGACCGCGCTGTACATCTTCGGTCGGCGCGACCGGCATGTCGTGTTCTGCGCGATCTATGTCGTGCTGGCGACCGTCGCGGGCCTCTATTTCAGCGGCGGCGCGGGCGTCGACGCCAATGCGCTGTTCGATGCGGACATCGCGCTCGCGCTGAGCGCCGGCGTGCTGATGAATCGCCTTCCGGCCGGCCAGAGCGTCGCCGCCGCACTCTATGCCGTTCCGCTGGCGCTGGGCATCGCGAGCCTGGGGGCCGATTGGCGGAGCGACGATTATTGGCTTCGCCCGATGGCGCAGGACCGCGCCGCGGCGCGGGCGCAGATCGCGCTGCTGCACGACGCGAAAGGACCGGTGCTCTGCGAGATGCTGTCGCTCTGCTATTGGGCGGGAAAGCCGGCCGAGGTCGACGTCTTCAACATCGAGCAGGCCTATCTCACCGGCGCCCGCAGCGATGCCGGACTGGCGCAGGCCATCGCGGCGCGGCACTACGCGCTGATCCAGCTCGAGGAGCTGTCGCCCTTTCCGCTGACGGAGAATGTCCACCGCGCGCTCGACCGGAACTATCACATCGTCCTGCAGGACGACGACCGGGCGATCTTCGCGCCGCGCTAACCGTGCGCCTTCACCGTGCCGGTGCGTTCGAGCTTGCCCCAGCCGACCACCGCACCGCGGATCGCCGCCGAGATCGAGCGCACCACCACATAGTACATGAGCTGGCGATAGCCGAAGCGCTGCAAGGGCAGCCATAGGAGGAGGCGCCAATCCTCGCCGCGCTCCATCAGGAAGCCGAAGGTCGCGGCCAGCAGGTCGACCACGATGAACACGATGTAGTAGACGCCGACGGTGATGAGATCGACGTTGCTGAACTCCGAGCCGTGCTGCGCATAGGCGATCCACTGGCCGACGAGTTGCCAGATCAGGAGGAGATCGGCGAGCGGCGCCAGCGCGGTGAGCGCGATCTGAAACAGCCAGACCTGCGGCAGGGCGAACAGGCCGAGCGCGCCATAGCGCGGATTGAAGGTCAGGCCGCGATATTTCCACAGGCATTGCAGCGTGCCGAAGGCCCAGCGAAAACGCTGCCGCGCCAGCCCGCGCACGGTCGAGGGCGCCTCGGTCCAGGCGATCGCCGACGGATCGAAGCGGACGCGGTAACCCTTGGCCTGGAGGCCGATGGTGAGGTCCTGGTCCTCCGCCAGCGTGTCGGAGTGGAAGCCGCCCATCGCCTGAAGCGCCGATTTGCGCCAGGCGCCCACCGCGCCGGGGATGACGGTGAGCGTGCCGAGCGCCGCCAGCGCGCGCCGCTCCAGGTTCTGCGCCACCACATATTCCAGCGCCTGCCAGCGCGTGATCATGTTGGTGCGGTTGCCGACCTTGGCGTTGCCGGCGACGGCGCCGATCTGCGGATCGGAGAACCAGCGCACCAGCCGCGGGATGGTGTCGCGCTGAAACTGGGTGTCGGCATCCAGCGCGACGAGGATGTCGCCGGCCGCCTTGCCGAGGCCGATGTTCAGCGCCGCCGCCTTGCCGCCGTTGACGACGCGGATCAGCGTGACGCGGTCGTTCGCGCCGAACGCCGCCTGCAGCACGCCGGAGGTGTTGTCCGCCGAGCCGTCGTCGATCACCAGGACGTCGAGGTCCTTGTGGTCGCTGCTAAGGATGCGCTCGACGGTCTCGACGATCACCTTTTCCTCGTTATAGGCGGGGATGATCACGGTGACATGCAGCGATTCCTTCGGCGGCAATTTGCGCGCCTCGGCCTCGCGGCGCGCATTCCACAGGCTGAGGCCGGCGAGGAAGAAGAGCCGCGAGACGCCGAGCCATATGGCCGCAAGGAAGGCGTAGTACAGGGCGCGGCTGAGCCAGCTCACGGTAAAGAACACGACCCGGTCGGTCAGCAGCGACATGGTCGGCGACAGCGGCGGCATCGCCTGGTCGCGCGTCAGCCCGATGAGCTGCGAGGCCATCACGAAGCGAAGGCCCCGCGCCCGCAGCTTGTCGATCAGCACCGGCAGCGCCGCAACGGTCTGGGCGCGGTCGCCGCCCGCGTCATGCAACAGGATCGTGTTGCCTTTGGCGCTCGCCGGCGCGTGATCGAGCGCATAAAGCACGCGATTGACGATGGCATCGGCGCCCGGCAGCGACCAGTCGACCGGATCGATATGCTCGCCGACCGTGATGTAGCCGAGGCTCTGCGCGATTTCGACGGGAAGTATCTCGCTGTCGTCGTCCGGCTCCGCGTCGCCCAGATAAGGCGGCCGGAAAAGCACGAGCGAGCGGCCGGTCAGCGCTTCGAACAGGCGCTGCGTGGCGTTCAGCTCCAGCGTCACGGCCTGGCTGGGCGTGTCGGCGAGGTTGGGATGGGTATAGGTGTGGTTCCCGAGCTCATGGCCTTCGTCGAAGATCCGCTGGACGATGTCGGGGTGGGCCTCCGCATTGCCGCCGATGATGAAGAAGGTGGCCTTGACGTGCTTTTCCTTGAGGATGTCGAGAATCTGCGGCGTCCATTCGGCATCGGGGCCGTCGTCGAAGGTCAGCGCGATCTTGCCTTTCGAATAGCCGAACTGGCGGATCACGTAGTTGGTCGGCAGCGTCGTATAGCTCTCGTCGTCGATGTCGCCGCTATGGGGATCGATCTCCAGCTTGCGCGCGCCGGGCGAAGGTTCGGCCTCGACCCGAAAGAACTCGCCCTCGCCTTCGTAGTCGATATCGGAAACGAGCGTGATCCGGCGCAGCCCGTCCGGCGCGCCGGCGCCGTAGCTGCGCCCCATCACCTCCCAGATCGAAGGATCCTCGGTGCCGATCCGCCACAGGGCGTAGCCGGCGGGCCGATAGATGTCGGAGGCGTGCATCTGGTTGTAGGCGGTGACGGCGTCGAGGAACCAGACGTCGTGCGTGATGTGGTCGTCTTCGATGTAGGAGAAATGCGGGTTGTTGGTGGCGTCGTCGAAATCGATCATCGCCTCCGAATCGTGGGCCGCGACGACAGCCTCCTCGAAGGACAGATCGTCGGCGTGATCGCCGTTCCAGTCATAGCCGTAGGAGCCGATGCCGACGAGCGTGTGGCTCGGCGGCAGCGCGCGCATGCGCTTGTCGAGCGTCTCCTCGAACCAGCTCTGCGCCGCGATGGCGCCCGCCGGTCCGGTGTCGTCGTGCTGGTCGTAGGCCATGAGCAGCGTGTAGTCGACGAGCCGCGCATAGGCTTGATAGGGCCAGTCTTCGTCGTCGAACGGCACCGCCATGACGACGATCCAGCCATGCGGCAGGAACGCCGCCGAGAGACTCTTCAGGAACGCTTCCACCGCAGGATGGCCATCGGCGGGGATTTCCTCGAAATCGACGACGATCCCTTGAAGCTTGTTGGCGCCGACCAGGGCCGTCATCCGACGCACCAGATCGTCGCTGCGCGTCTTGTCCTTGAGCAGGCGGGCGAGGCCGGCGCCGTCCCATTTGCCGTCCGTCGCGTTCTGCAGCACGGGCAAGATGGCGATGTTCGCCCGCTTGGTCCGAATATCGCTCAGCATATGCGGATCGAGCGTGCTCCTAAGGTCCATGTTCGGGCCTTGCAGCCCGAGCCAGGTCGGCATCACCCAGTCGAGCTTGGGCAGGGCGCGCAGGAGCGCCGGATAGGCCGAATCCGACGCCGGATGCCAGCCCGGAAAGAAGGCGACCGCCAGCGAACGGTTGGCCTGGGGCTTCAGGATCGAGGCGAGCGGGCGGCTATGCAGGCCCCGCTCGTTGCGTTCGCGACGCGTGCGGGCCAGTTCCTCGCGCCGGGCGCGGGCCTCGGTCGCGAGCCGTTCGGCGGAGCGCACCAGGCCGGGCGCCTGCGCCTTTCGCTCCAGTTCGGGAAGATTGACGGCGACCAGCCGCCCGGGCAGCCGCAAGGGCGCCGCGGTGGGCACGGTCAGGAGGCTAACAACGAAGGCCGCCCCCAGCGCCAGGCTGAGGACCGCCGCCGTCCATCCCACGACGGACGCGCCGAAGGCGCGCCGCCCTGTGGCGTCGAAAAAGACCGGCTTGTTCGACATAGTCCCTAGATCGACCCGCGCTGCCGCTTTGCGGCGCAGGTCGTGCGCTGGTTGTTTGTCATTTTTGTGCTCCAGGCGCCGCAAAGCGGCGCGCCGGCGGCAATTTAGCGGAAACGCGACGGACATGCCAAAAAAAGCGACATGAACATTCCCTCACATTGGGCCGGGCGCGTGGCCGGGCTCGTCCTGGTGGCCGGGTTCGCCGTGACGCTGGCGCTCAACTGGCCGGGGCATCTGTCCTACGATTCGATCCTGCAACTGCTGCAGGGCCGGACGGGCCTCTACAACACCTGGCACCCGCCGGTCATGGCGTGGCTGCTGGGACTGGGCGACGCGCTGGTGCCCGGGACGGGGCTGTTCGTCGTTTTCGACGCCGCCCTGGCCTTCGGCGCGTTCGCGGGCGTGCTGCGCCTGGCACCGGAACGGGTGGGATGGCCGGCGGCGGCGACCGTCCTCGCCATCGTCCTGTCGCCCCAGGTGCTGATCTATCAGGGGATCGTCTGGAAGGACGTGCTGTTCGCCGACGCCGCCGTCGCGGGCTTCGTGTGCCTGGCGCTTGCCGCGCGGCGCTGGAACGCCGCGCCCTGGACGCTGCTCGCGGGGAGTTTCCTGCTGCTCGCGCTGGCGGCGCTGACGCGGCAGAACGGGGCGATCCTGCTGCCGTTCGCCGGAGCGGGCTTGGGCTGGATCGCCGCACGCGACGGCCGGTCGTGGACCGGCGCGGCGCTGCGCGGCGTGGGATTTTTCGCGGGGCTTCTGGCGTTCGTCTTCGCCGCCTCGGCGCTTCTGAATCTGAAAAGCGACGGCGAGGCGGGGCCGACGGAGCAGTTCCGTCTTCTGCAGATCTACGATCTGGCCGGCGCGGTGGCGCGCGAGCCGGCCTTCCCGCTCAGCGCCCTGGCCGAGGACGATCCGGAGCTCGAGACGGTGCTAAGGCAGGACAGCGCGCGGCTCTATACGCCGCTGCGCAACGATCCGCTGGCATCGGCGCCGCAGATGCAGGCGCCGATGCGCACGCTCGACGACGAGGCGGTCGCCGCCGACTGGCGCGGCCTCGTCCTGCGCCATCCCTGGCTGTACTTGCGGATCCGCGCCGCGGATTTCGCCTGGGTGGCGTTTACGCCCGACATCGCCGCCTGCCGGCCGATCTTCACCGGCATCGAAGGCGCGGCGCCGCAGATGCGGAGGCTTGGCCTCGCGCCACGGCGCGACGGACGCGACCTGGCGCTGGAGCGCTATGGCAGGGCATTCTTCGGGACACCGGTGCTGTCGCATATTCCCTTCGCCATCGTTGCCGTCGCGGGCATCTGGCTTCTGCTGCGCCGGCGCCGGCCGGCCGATATCGCGATGGCCGCGATGCTGGGCGGCGCGCTCGCCTTCGCGGGGAGCTTTTTCGTCATCGCCATCTCCTGCGACTATCGCTACCTCTACGCCCTCGATCTTTCGGCGCTGGCGAGCGTGCTCTACCTTGCGCTCGAGCCCCGGAGCGTCGTCGAAGGAAAGCCATGAGCATCGAACTCGGCCTGATCGAGGGCTACTACGGGACGCCCTGGAGCTGGAGCGCGCGTGCGCGGACGATCGCGACGCTGAAACCGCAGGGCTACACATTCTATATCTACGCGCCCAAGGCCGACGCGTTCCTCCGCAAGCGCTGGCGCGAAAGCCATCCGGCCGAAACGGCGAGCGCCCTTCGCGCCTTGTCGCGACGCTGCCGGGACATGGGCGTCCGCTTCGGCGTGGGCCTCAGCCCCTACGAACTCTATCGCGACTTTCATGCGGAGGCGCAGGCCGACCTGGCGCGCAAGCTGGCGGAGTTCGACGATTGGGGCATCGACGACCTGGCGATCCTGTTCGACGACATGCGCGGCGACCTCCCGGACCTCGCCCGGACCCAGGCGGACATCATCCATTGGGTGCAGGCGCGGACCAAGGCGACACGAACGATCATGTGCCCGAGCTATTACACCGACGATCCCGTCCTGGACCGCTTCTTCGGACAGCGGCCGGACGACTATCTCGAAGACCTCGGCCGCCTGCTGGACGGAAGCGTCGAGATCTTCTGGACCGGCGAGGAGGTCTGCGCGCGGGAATTCTCGCCGGGGCATCTGGCGCGGGTGACGGCGCAGCTCGGGCGCAAGCCGTTTCTCTGGGACAATTACCCGGTCAATGACGGCGCCCGCATGTCGCGCTTCCTGCACCTGCGCGCCTTCACCGGACGGCCGGCGAGCATCGCGGCGCATCTTTCAGCGCACGCCGTCAATCCGGCGCTGCAGCCGACGCTGTCCTGCATCCCGGCGATCACCCTGGCCGAAAGCTACCGGCTGGGCGATGCTTACGAATATGGCGCGGCCTTCACCCATGCCGCGACAGCGCTGCTCGGCGTGGAGCTGGCGGAGATCATCGCCAAGGACATTCTGTTTCTGAACGATGTCGGGCTGGAGCGGCTGGCGCCCAAGACCGTCGAAAGGCTGCGCCAGCGCTACGCGGCGATCGATCACGACGCGGCGCGCGAGATCGTGGCGTTCCTCGATGGGGAATACCGCTTCCAGGAGGAGATCGCCTAAGCCGCCGAAACGCTTTGTGCCGGGCCGCGAATCCGCTATCGAGAGACAAACGAACGGTGGCGGATCATGGCCTACAATTGCGCGAAGTGCCCCGGCTATTGCTGTTCCTATCCCATCATCCCGCTGAACAAGCGCGACGTGACGCGGCTCGCCAAGCATTTCGGGCTGTCCTTCGCGGCGGCGCGCAAGAAATTCACCAAGGTCGACGGCGACGAGCAATACGCCATGCGGCGCAAGGCCGACGAGCATTACGGCAAGATCTGCCGCTTCTTCGACCTCGAGAAGCGGCGCTGCACGATCTATGCGGTCAGGCCGGAGATCTGCCGTTCCTATCCCGGCGACAACCATTGCGGCTATTACAGCTTCCTGATGCATGAGCGGTCGTCGCAGGAAGACGACGAGCATGTCGCCTCGACCTGGAACGGGTGAACGGCGAAAAAATGTGTGTTAGGTTCCCATGCGCCTGACGCGCGGGGGGGCTCTAAAGCATGTTCTTCGGCATTCCGCTCGATTCCTTCGTTTTCGTCCACACGCTCATCACGCTGGTGGCGATCGTCGCCGGCCTGATCATGCTGGCGGGCATGCTGCGCAACGCGCGCCAGGACCTCGTCCATGCGATCTTCCTTCTGTTCTCGGTGCTGACCGCGATCACCGGATTCGTGATCCAGATCGCGCCGGTGACGCCGGCGGTCGCGTTCGGCTTTCTGCTGAGCGTGCTGCTCGTGCTCGCGCTGGCGGCGCGCTATCTCCACGGGATGGCCGGCGCCTGGCGCTGGATCTATGTCGTGACGGCGGTCGCCTCGCTCTATCTCAACTGTTTCGTGCTGGTGGTTCAGTCCTTCCTGAAAGTGCCGGCGCTGCACCGGCTGGTGCCGAGCGTTCCGCCGGCCGGGCCGCTGTTCGGCGCGACGCAGGCCGCGGTCCTGATCGCGTTCGTCGTCGCCGGGTATTTCGCGGTGCGCCGCTTCCGGCCCCGATAAAAAAAGGGCGGAGGCGACGCCCCCGCGCGCGGGCCGAGGGCCGGGCGCGCGGAGCGGTCGATCCGCCCTGATCGCGCGACAGGCCGGCCGGCGGAGGACCCGATGGGTCGATCACACGGCACCTTCGCCGAACCAACGGTCTTCGCGCGCGGCGCGGCCGCTTCGCCCAGGTGTCTGCGACAGCACACCTTCGACCTGTATGACGACTCGCAGGCTCACGACATGGCGACGGTTCTGGCCGCTCTCGGCTTATTCACGAACGAGCGGCGCGTTCTCCAAGGCTTCGTAGTTGCAGGTATGCAACACATCCTGTGGTTTCAAGGTTGCGGCGGTGCAATTTTGTGACAGGATGTCAGGCATCGAGAAGAAAAACCAATGCGAGGGATTAAAGCAGGCGCGTAACTAGCGAATTGATTTCAATGCATTGCCCTGGATTTCGAGAAACATACGTTTATCGGGTGACTTTTGGGCAATTGCCCACTCGGCTTCTATCCAACTCATGGCCTTTCGAAGGCGGTCGGCCGCCTGCGGCTCCGTGCATCTAAAATGAATACGGCTGAGCTTGCGCAAGCGCTTATGGCTAACGCCGGCACGCGAGGCGATCCCTTTGAAGTCGGTATCCCAGCTAACCAAGATCGCATCGTTGGTTGCACTCGCAATTGCAACGAGCGAGTCAGAGGAATCTGGCGCGATAGCCTGCTTTTGTAGAATAACCTCGTGACCTGCTTCCGCGAGGACGCGAGCAACGGCAGTTGGAACACAATTGTCCAGAAAGAACCGCAATATTCCCCGCCGAGGTAATTACGCCGCCGCCTTCTCAGGCTTGTACGCCAACGCCGCCTCAACATCTCGCGATGTCAGGTCCGGATACTCCGCAAGTATTTCCTTCACACTGTAACCAGCGTCGGCAAAGTTCTTGATCGCTCGAATAGGAATGCGGGTACCGGCGATGACAGGCTGGTTCCTCGCGACATTTCGCAGTCGCTCGACGGTGCCCACCTTGGACTTGTCTCGCATCCAGAGGATTTTAACCGCATCCTCCATCTTGCCGCGCACGACTTTGAGAGGGATTTGCAGGACGCTTTGCCCGGACACGATTTCCTCACGCCTGCTTGTTTTCGGATTATCAAAAACAACCCTGCGATTGAGAACATACAGCGTCGTCGTCGCCCACATGTCGTCGCCCATATGGGCCAGTTTCTCCTTTACGTCACGCAGATGCGGCAGCGAAACGCGTGAATTGTTCCGTAGCTCGTTGAGGACATGAAGGCACACCACGTCACGGAAGGAATAGATGCGGCTATAGGCTTGCCGCCTATCGGCGTCTGCATACGACGGTGTGAAAAAATTCGTGCGATCCCAATAGCGAAGCTGTGTCTTGCTAATTCCGGTAAGCCGTTGGACTTGCTCTTCGCTGAAAGCGGCAACAACCACAGTTGGGCTGGTCCCACGCCTCGTACTGGCGGCTCGCTTATGCTTGATCATCATATCAACGGTCGCTGTTTGATCGTCAAATGTCAAGTAATATCCTTGATTCATAAGGGTTTTCTATGACTCTGTTATCGTTGAACGACGTCGGTACGGACAGCTTCACGACCCCGCGAAGGCTTCCAGCATCTTCGCGGCGCGGGCGAGCTGCGCCTCGTTGAGTCGCGACAACGTCGCGTTGATCCGGTGCAGGAGCTTGCCGCGCGACCCCGTGGGGACGATCGTAACGCCGGCACCGAACAACGCGGCTGCAGGTATCTCCAGCGCGTCGGCAAGCTTGTCGATGGTCTCGAAAGAAGGAATCGTGCGGCCGACTTCGTAGTCGCTGATCGCCTTTTCCCCCAAGCCGACAAGCTCGGCCAATTGCCACTGCCTGAGAGACTTGGCCTTTCGGTATTGCCGGAGATTGGCGGCAAAGGTCTTTTCGAGTCGCACAGCGCACCTTCCAACGCCAAGGTCGGAGAGGTCGCAGACCTGCATAACCTGCTGTTCGATATAAAAAGCCTAAAATGTATTGACTCAATACATTTCCTGCGCGAATATAGCGTCCCGCCGGACAACTGCCGATGGACCTTATTCGTGCTGCCATATTTGGATTCGCCGCGGTGTTCGCATCGCCGCCATTCGTGGCCGCCGGGATGCTGATCTGGGAGCGGCTGAAGCCCTATTTCATTCCGCAGGCCGAGATCGACGTCCTGGCGCGCGACTGCATCGCGCATTTCGGCGTCGGCGCGACGGAGGAACTGCGCATACTCGCCCAGCGCGCGGGCCGGCGCGGGGAGACCGCGGAGGAAGCCACGCTGGTGCGCGTGATGGCAGCGGTGCGGCGGATGGAGCGAACGCGTGACGGCGTGCTTGGATCGGATGCGTCGTCGTGACCTTCGGCAGACAACTCGACCTGTTCCGCACCGAGGTGCAGCCCGGCCTGCTGGAAGACCAGCCGGCGCGGGCCTATCGCGCCGATCCGGACGAGGTGCGGCGGGATTTGCACAAGGTTCTCGCGGAGGCGCGGGCGGCGAAGCGGATGCCGTGGACGCCGGCGAAGGCGAAATACCGCCAGACCGTCTTTCCGCAGATGTGCGACTGGCTGCCCGAGGCCGAAGCGGCGCAGTTGCGGCTCGAATTCGAAGCGGAGATGACGCGGCTGGCGGGGGCGTAGGCGCCGGACGCCAGGCGCCATGTCGCGCGGCTGGCCCCCTCCGCCTCGCTTCGCTCGGCACCTCCCCCGCAAACGCGGGGGAGGAAAACCGTGAGACGCTCCCAGACCGTCTTTCCGCGGATGTGCGACTGGCTGCCCGAGGCGGAAGCGGCGCAGTTGCGGCTGGAATTCGAAACGGAGATGACGCGGCTGGCGGGGGCGTAGGCGCCGGACGCCAAGCGCCGTGTCGCGCGGCTGGCCCCCTCCGCCTCGCTTCGCTCGGCACCTCCCCCGCAACAGCAGGGCTATCGCATATGTCTGATGAGGTCGAAGAGGAAGTTGTCGTCCCATCCTGCGCGGAGGATTTTGCGGCGCAGGGAAGTCTTTGTATTGGGATGTGCTCTTGCGATGTTGAGTGCGGTTCGTCTGAGGACGGCGAGGTTTTGCGGCGCGTTGTCTTTTCGGCTGCGCGCCAGATCCTCGTCGAGGACGACGTCGAGGGCCCAGTGGAGCTGGTTTTCGATACCCCAATGGGCCCGTACGATGCGCAGCAGTTCGGCACCGGTGCAGGAGCGCGACAGCAGGAAGTAGCGCTCGACGGGCTTGTCCGTGCCGCGGCGGCAGATGATCCTGGCCACCGCCTTCAAGCCCGGGAAGGCGTGCTTGTCGGCCATGCCTGGGGCCGAGGTGACCAGGGCGGCGCGGCTTTCGGTGCGGCCGTGATGGCCGTCCCGGCTCCTGGCCGGTTCGGTGTCCTTGGGCAGCACCGCCAGGGCTGCCTTGGCATCGGCCAACAATCCCGGCTGGTTGTCCTTGACCGCCAGCACATAGTCGCCGCCGCGGTTCACGATCGTCCGGGCCATCTTGCGATGGCAGTGCAGCGCGTCGGCGGTGACGATGCAGCCCTTCAGCGCCACCAGTTCGAGCAGCTTCAGCGCCGTGCCGGCCTCGTCGTTGTCCGGCGCCAGCATGTTGGCCAGGGCCATGCGGGTCTGGGCGCCCCATGCCGTCACCATCAGCCGCGGCATGTGGCTTTGGCCCGCCTCGTAGGCGCGGCGCAGCGACTTGCCGTCCACCGCCACGACGCCCTTGGTCTTGCCCAGCTTCGCCGCCGCCCCAAAGGCCGCCATGAACGTCCGGAAGGCCGCCTCGAACGCCTGCGGATCGAGCATCCGGAACACCCGGCTGAAGGTGTCGTGGCTCGGAATGCCATGCTCCAGCACCAGGATTTGCCGAAGAAGCGGTTCCTTCGACAGTCCGAACTCTTCCATGTCGCTGCACGACGTGGCCCCGCACAGCGTCCCAACCAGGGCGATGAAAAGGACTTCCACAAGATCGTGGCGCGCATTGTCCGCGCGCGGATCGGGCAAGTCCCCAAATACCTCGTGGAAGCTGTCCATTCCCGTCTCCTGAAGAATCAGAAGACACCTTCAGAAGCCACAAAGACCAAGCCCGCAACCGCCAAAATCCCATATGCGATTCCCCTGCCCGCAACAGCGGGGGAGGAAAGATCGAGCTTTGCGCGGCCCTCATCCGATACCGCTTTGCGGCATCCGCACGCTGCCGCCACGGCCCCTCTCCCACGCTCCGCGAGAGCGGGTTGAGCGATTAGGCCGCGTCGACCAGGACCAGCTCGCTGTCTTCGAGCGCCTTCACGGTCAGCACGTCCACGTCCTTGATCGCTGCGCCGTCGCGGGCGTCTAGCCTGACGCCGTTGACCTCCACCGCGCCCAGCGCCGGCACCAGATAGCCATGGCGCGCCGCGCCCAGCTTGTACTCCACCGTGTCGCCCGCCTTCAGCGTCGCGCCCAAGACCCGCGCATCGGCACGGATCGGGAGCGCGTCATTGTCGTTCTCGAAACCGCTCGCCAGGGTCACGAAACGGCCGGCGCGGTCGCCCTTCGGGAAGGGCTTGGCGCCCCAGGCCGGCTGTCCACCGCCGCTGCGCGGCTGGATCCAGATCTGGAACAGCGTCGTGGTGCCGGGCTCCAGATTGTATTCCGCATGCCGGATGCCCGAGCCGGCGCTCATCACCTGCACGTCGCCGGCCTCGGTGCGGCCCTCATTGCCCAGGCTGTCCTTGTGCGTCACCGCGCCCTTCCTGACATAGGTCACGATCTCCATGTTGGCGTGCGGGTGCGGCGGGAAACCGGTGTTGGGCGCGATCTCGTCGTCGTTCCACACCTTTATGCTGCCCCAGCCCATGTTGCGGGGATCGTAGTATTCGCCGAACGAGAAATGGTGCTTGGCATTGAGCCAGCCGTGATTGCCGCCGCCCAGGCCGGCGAAAGGACGTTTGTCGATCATCGCGTTCTCCTCGCGGCACAGCGCCGCTCCGCTTCCGGACGAATAGATATCGCGGCACCATTGGATTAAAAATAGAAACTTTCGAAACCAATGGTTTCCGGAAACGCCATGACGAAACTGCCCGATTTCGAAGGCCTCGCGGTGTTCGCGACCGTGGTGGAAGCCCGCTCCTTCGCCGGCGCGGCCAGGGCGCTCAGCCTCTCCAAGGCGACGGTGTCCAAGGCGGTCAGCCGGCTGGAGGCCAAGCTCGGCACCAGGCTGTTCAACCGCACCTCGCGGCGGCTGGCGCTGACCGATGCGGGGCGGCTTCTGTCGGCGCGGGCGGCCAATATCCTGCGCGAGGCGGAAGCGGCGGAGAGCGAGACGCTGTCCCAATCGGTCAACCCGCGCGGGCTGGTGCGGCTGGCGGCGCCGATGTCGTTCGGGGTGCAGACCATCGCGCCGATGATCCCGGATTTCCTCAAAGCCTATCCCGAGGTGCAGGTCGACCTGCACCTGAGCGACCAGATGGTCGACGTGATCGGCGAGGGCTTCGACGCGGTGCTGCGCATCGCGACGCTGCCCGATTCCTCGCTGGTGGCGCGGCGGCTGTGCACCGTCGAGCGCTTCCTGGTCGCCGCGCCGTCCTACCTGAAAGCGAAGGGACGGCCCAAGCATCCGATGAATCTCGCCGAGCATGCCTGCCTCGGCTATGCCTATCTGCTCGGTCCCGACAGCTGGCGCTTCACGCACAAGAACGGCGAGAGCGCCGTCGTGCACCCCGCCGGCGGACCCTTACGCGCCAACAATGGCGACGCGATGCTGCCGGCGCTGATCGCGGGGCTGGGGCTGGGCGTCCTGCCCGACTTCATCCTGCGCGCGGCGCTGGCCGACGGATCGCTGGAGCGGGTGCTGCCCGACTGGTCGCTGCCGGCGAGCGCGCTGCACTGGGTGACGCCGCCGGGCGGTCCGAAGCCGGCGCGGGTCGACGTGCTGGGGGATTTCCTGGCGGAGCGGCTCGGCCACTCACACCGGGCCGGCAAGCGAAACCGGGATCAGCGCAAATAGCAGCGCGATGAGCGGCGCGGCGTAGCGGTATTGCCGGTGATGCAGGAGCGTGGTCGCCGACAGGAACATCACGAAGGCGGCGACGCCCAGGCCGACGAGCCGCGTCCCATGCAGCGACAGCAGCGCCGCCGCAAGGGCGAGCAGCGTGCCGGTCACTTCGCGGAAGCCGCTGGGATAGCGCCAGCGCGCATAGGCCTCGCGCAGCGCGCGCGGCCCGAACAGATGCACGGCCGCCGCGACGGCGAAGATCGCCGCGAGCCCTTGTGCAAAATGTTCGACCGACCAGTTCACGTTTTTGTGCTCCAACCCGTCTGAAGCAAATCGTGTTCGACGGGAACATCTTCAAGAGCGACCGCGGCGGGACTGTGTTGCGGAAAGAGCAAACCCCTACGACTTTGCGGCTTTGTCGGGATTTTTTGGCGGCGCGGCGCGCCAGCAGCCGCCACGCCAACCCTGCTTGCGCGCCGCGCGTGCGGCAACGCATCTCGTCCGCGGACAAAACATTGGGCCGGAGGCGCGGGGAGGGGGGAACCGCGGCACTCCGGCCCAACAATGGACGGCGACCTTGAAGGGGAATGCCGTCCTCGAACCACACCGCAGAGATAGGGTTGTGCGTCCCGATCAGAAGCGACCGGCAGGAAACGCAGGGTTTCGAAAAATGATCCAGGGACTCTAGAGTGGCGACCGGTTAACCCCCCGGACTTCCCCGCATGACCGAATCCCAACGGACAAGACTGCAGCGCCCCGTGGACCGCGCGCGCGACCATGTGCGCGGCGACGTGGGCAGGCGCGACGCCGTACAGGTCGTTCTCTATGGCGACTATCTGTGTCCCTATTGCCGGCGGCTGGGCCATATCATCGCCCGGCTGCGCGGCGCGCTGGGCGACAAGCTGGCCTATGCCTATCGCCACTTCCCAAACGAGAGGGCCCATCCCGGGGCGCATTTCATCTCCCGCGTCGCCGAAGCCGCCGGCCGCCAGGGCCGCTTCTGGGAGATGCACGACGCGCTCTACGGCGCCGATCCGCTGACGCCGGAGCTTGCCCGCAAGCTGGCGCGCGACATCGGCCTGGACATGGCGCAGTTCGAGCGCGACCTCGAAGACGAGGCGCTGGCGGCGCGGGTCGAGGAAGACCTCGAGGAAGGGCGGCGCAACGGCGTGACCGGCACGCCGTCCTTCTTCATCGACGGGCAGCGCTATGACGGGGCGTGGGATTTCCATTCCATGCTGGAGGAGCTGCAGCGCCCGGTCGCCGCCCAGATCAGCCGCTCGGCGAAAGCCTTCGCCAACCTGCCGGCCTCGGCCGGACTGATCCTGCTGCTGGCGGCGGCGGCGGCGATCCTCTGCGCCAACTCGTCGTTGAGCACGTACTACCACGCCTTCATCCACATGCCGTTCGGCGTCGGCGTGAAGGACGGCGCGCTGTCCATGCCGGTGGGCGAGTGGTTCTCCGAAGGATTGCTCGCGATCTTCTTCCTGCTCGTCGGGCTCGAAATCCGGCGCGAGCTGACGGAAGGATCGCTGACCGACCTGCGGGCCGCGGCGCTGCCGGTGCTCTGCGCGGTCGGCGGCGTGCTGGTGCCGACGGCGATCTATCTGGCGCTCAACCAAGGCCCCACCGCGCGCGGCTGGTCGGTGCCGACGGCGACCGACATCGCCTTCGCGCTCGGCGTGCTGGCGCTGCTCGGGCCCAGCGTGCCGACGGGGCTGCGCGTCTTCGTCGCCGCGCTGGCGGTGGTCGACGACATCCTGTCGGTGCTGACGCTGGCGATCTTCTATCCGCGCGCCTTCGAGCTCGGCTGGATGGGGGCGGCGGTGTGCGGAATCGTGGCGCTGGCGGCGCTCAACCGCTTCCGCGTCTATGCGCTGTGGCCCTATCTCGTGGCGACGGTGTTCCTGTGGGTGGCGCTGCACGGTGCCGGCGTGCATGGCGCGCTGGCCGGCATCTTCCTCGCGGGCTTCCTGCCGACGCGGCCGGCGCCGGCGGCGGGGCCGCTGCTGGCGCAGGCGGCGACCGCGCTCGCCGCGCTGGAACAGGCCGAGCGCGAGACCGAGGACAAGACCGCGCTGATGCAGGAGCCGATCTGGGACTGGGCGAGCCGCAACCTCGCCGCGGCAAGCGACAGGCTGCGCTCGCCGGCCGAGCAGGTCGAGCGCGCGGTGGCGCCGTGGAGTTCTTATGTCGTGCTGCCGCTGTTCGCGTTCTCGGCGACGGGGGTGAGTCTGGCGGCCGATCTTTCGGCGCCGGGGGCCGGTCCTGTGCTGGCCGGCGTGGTGCTGGGGCTGGTGCTGGGCAAGCCGATCGGCATCGGCCTCGCGGCGCTGGGCGCGGTGTGGAGCGGGCTGGGGCGCATGCCCGAGGATGTGAGCGTGCGCGGCTTCATCGGCGCGGCCTGCCTGTGCGGCATCGGCGATACGGTGGCGCTGCTGCTGGCGGACCAGGCCTTCCCGGCCGGGGCGGACTCGCAGATCGCCAAGATCGGTGTTCTGATCGGCTCAGGGCTGGCGGCGGCGCTGGGCGCGGCGATCATCGCGGTCAAGCCGCTGCCGCGGCAGACGGAATTGGCGTGAGGGGAACGGTCATGCGGGAATTCGACGTCATCCTGTTCGGCGCGACCGGCTATACCGGCCGGCTGGTGGCGGAGCATCTGCTCAAGCAGCCAGGCGTCGCCTGGGCGATGGCGGGGCGGTCGAAGGACAAGCTCGAACAGGTGCGCAAGGAGATCGATGCGCCGGCCAGCCTGCCGCTGATCCTCGCCGATGCCGACGATCCGGCGTCGCTGGAGGCGATGTGCCGACGCGCCAAGGTGATCGTGTCGACGGCGGGGCCCTATCAGCTCTACGGCTCCAACCTGGTCGCGGCCTGCGCCAGGACCGGCACCGACTATGTCGACCTGACCGGCGAGTCGCATTGGATCGCGCAGATGATCGCGGCGCATGAGGCGACGGCGAAGGCGAGCGGGGCGCGGCTGGTGTTCTCCTGCGGCTTCGATTCGATTCCGTTCGATCTCGGCGTCCATTTCGTCCAGGAGGCGGCGAAGGCGGCCTTCGGCACCTATGCGCCGCGGGTGCGCGGGCGCATCCGCGGCATGGCGGGCGGGCTCTCCGGCGGGACGCTGGCGAGCGGCCAGGCGACGATGATGGCGGCGGCGAAGGATCCGAAGATCGCCGAGACGCTCGGCAATCCCTTCGCGCTGACGCCGGGCTTTGCCGGCGCGGAACAGCCGGACGGCAACACACCCTATGAAGACGAAGCGGTGGGCGCCTGGGTCGGGCCGTTCATGATGGCGTCCATCAACACCAAGGCGGTGCATCGCACCAACTTCCTGCTCGGCCATCCCTGGGGCGCCGATTTCCGCTATTGCGAAATGCAGATGCTGGACGGGCCGCCCAAGCCCCAGGCCGGCGGGCTCGGCGGCTTCAGTTTCGGGGCCGGCGGCCTGCCGAAGCCGGGCGAGGGACCGAGCAAGCAGGAACGCGACACCGGCTGGTACGACATCCTGTTCGTCGCCGAGACGGCGGACGGGCGCAGCCTGCGCGCCGCGGTCAAGGGCGACCGCGATCCGGGCTATGGCTCGACGTCGAAGATCCTCGCCGAAGCGGCGCTGGCGCTGGCGGGCGTGCCGAAGACGACGACGCCCGGCGGCTGCTGGAGCCCGGCCGCGGCGATGGCGGATGCCCTGCTCGAGCGGCTGCCGAAGAAGGCGGGGCTGCGTTTCGCGCTGGAAGGATAAGGCGCGGACGATTCCGTCCTTTGAAAGACCGGGCGTTCGTGATGACATGTCCGGGTTCTGCCGCGCGTCCTTGCGGTCGCGGCGCCGGCCGGCGCCTGGGCGGGAGCATCACATGCCAAGCGCAGACGAACTGACCGCGCGCATCGTGCGCTGTATCGGCATCTGGGAGACCAATCGCGGCGGCGACCATCCGGCGCCCGTCGAATCCAAGCTCAACACCGTGGCGGGACTCGCCGCCAGCATGGCGACGGTCGAGCAGGCGACCATGCCCTATGCCGTCGACGCGCTGACGCGCTTCGCGGCGCTGCGCGGCCTGGCGGTGCCGGCGCTGACGGCGGCGGAGCTCGCCGCCGCCGCGTCGCGCTGCGACGCGGTCAAGACGCTGCTCGCCCTCGTGGCCGAGTCGACGCAGACGCCGCAAGCCTTCGTCGCCCAGCATGCCGGCGCCGTCGCCGCGACGGGGCTCGGCGCCGCCGACGTCGCCACGATGTTCGCCGCCGCCGCGCTCAAGCGGAAGATCGACGCGCTCGCCGCGGAGGTGGCGGCGCACCGCAAGACGGCGGCGCAGGCCATCGCGAGCCTGGCGCCGGCCGAACGGCTGGGCCTGGGGGAGAGCAGCCTCAAGACCTACATCACGCGGCCGAACACCTGGGGCGAGAACCGCGCCGCCTGGCAGCGCAAGGCGGTGAACGCGCCGCCCGGCACCGCCGGCGCCAGGATCGAAGCGGTCGCCGTGGCCCAGAACGGCACAGCGTTCATCACGCCGACGGTGCGCGTCCGGGTGAACGCGCAGCTCGCCAAGATGCCGGTGCCGGGCGAGCAGGCGATCGTCATGACGGTCGCGCAGCAGAACAATCCCAACGAGGCGAATTACGGGCAGAACGTCTGGGCGACGTACAAGCGGCTGTATCCGTAAGGATTGCGACAGCGACAGGGCACAAGGCGCTGGCGCGTTTCTCCTGGAAACTTCGCGCGGCGAACCGACGGGACGACGTTGCCTGCGACCGCCGGCCGATGAAACAACGATCGTCCGGCTTCGGCATGCTTGAATTGTTTTCCGCTTGAAAAGGGCTGCAAAAATGCCGGAAGATCGGCCGCCATGGCTCTTTGACCGCAAAAGCGGTAGATTGTTCGATGAAGAGCACGACGCGTACAGACATAGCGCCAGCGGGGCAAGCCATTCCCTATGCAGGCGAAGCGGTCGTTTCGCGCGACCGGTACTTCCGCAAGGTTCTCGACGAGCTTCCGGCCGCGATTTATACGACCGACGCGTCGGGCCGCATCACCTACTACAATCGGGCAGCCGCCTCGCTTTGGGGGCACAGCCCGCCGCTCGGGACGAGCGAGTGGTGCGGTTCGTGGAAACTCTATTGGCCCGACGGCACGCCGCTTCCGCATGGCGCCTGTCCGATGGCCATCGCCGTCAAGGAGCGGCGGATCGTGCGCGGCATGGAGGCCATCGCCGAGCGGCCCGACGGGACGCGCGTGCCGTTCCTTCCCTACCCCACGCCGCTGTTCGACGACGCCGGCACGCTGATCGGCGCCGTGAACATGCTGGTGGAGATCAGCGAGTTCAAGAAGGCGGAGGAAATCCGCGAGCGCCTGTCCGCGATCGTGGAGTCGTCCGACGATGCGATCGTCGGCAAGGACCTCAACGGGATAATTTCGAGCTGGAACCGGGCGGCGGAGCGCGTGTTCGGGTATACGGCGGACGAGGTCGTGGGGCGGCACATCTCCATTCTCATCCCGCAGGACCGCCTCGACGAGGAAGCGGTCATCCTCAGCAAGATCCGGCGCAACGAGCGCGTCGATCACTACGAGACCATCCGCCGCCGCAAGGACGGCAGCCCGATCGAGCTTTCGATCACGGTGTCGCCGATCAAGGATTCGAGCGGACGGGTGATCGGCGCGTCCAAGATCGCCCGGGACATTTCGGAGCGCCGGCGCGCGCAGGAGCAGCAAGAACTTCTTCTGGGCGAGATGAAGCACCGCACCCGCAATTTCGTGGCGGTGGTCGATGCCATCGCGCGGCAGTCGCGCCCCAAGGACGCGCCGGAAGCGCAAGCCGTGCTCGATATGTTCGTCGGGCGGCTGCGCGCCCTTCTGTCCAGCGGCGAAATCGTCGTCGGCTCGGCGTCGCGGCAGGCCTCGCTCCAGCAGCTGTTCGAGATGGCGCTGCAGCCTTTCGTCGATCCCAATCAGGCGCAGATCGCCATGGGCGGACCGCATGTCGAAGTGTCGGAGACGACCGCCGGCGGCCTTGCCCTGGCGGTCCACGAACTCGCGACGAACGCGATCAAATACGGCGCCCTCAAGACGGCGGCGGGGCGGGTTTCCCTGCACTGGTCCGTGGACGATGCGGGGCGCGTCGCGATCGAATGGACGGAGCGCGGCGGAGAGCCCATCGTGAGCGTCCCCACGCGAAGCGGATTCGGAAGCCGCGTCATCAAATCCGCGGTGGCCGCGGAGCAGAACGGCAGCACCAGCCTGCTCTTCGAGCCGGAGGGCGTTTGCTGCCGGTTCGAGTTCCAGACGCGCGCGGATTGAGCCGGGCCGACGGGCATTGACAGGCAGCAGGCCGCGCCGGAAGCTCCGAAAGCCGTGGCCCGGCAGCCCGGCTCGGCGTTCGTTGCGCGGCTGCGGGCCGGGTTTCCATGAAAATGCTTCTTGCGCTCGCCGCCGCCTGGGGCGTGCCGGCCGCGGGCGCCGCGCTGGCGCCGGTTCATCCGACCTATGCCAGCAGTCCGAGCCGCACCGGTGGTATGTGAAACATCTCGCCCCGGTCATCCCGATCCTGCAGCCGGCCCTGGACCGGTTGGGTTATGGGGTTTCCACGGATCGGGACATGGCATAGGGCGGCCGGTCCGCCTCAACGCCCTTGGAGCGGAAGCGGACCCGCATCGCGCTCGCCCTGCCGGCGGCCCGTGCCGGCGCGGCCGACCAGCGCGAACCGGTCGCGCAGCATCCGCAGCGCGTTCTCGCAATGGCCGCGCACCCGGCCCTCGGCAATCGCGCGAAGCCGCGTCTCGTCGTTCGGGGCCTCGTCGGCATGGACGAAGACTTCGAGGATGTGGCGTCCGGTCAGAAGCTGCGCCAGCATGATCCCGGCCGAAGCGATCTGCGCCGAGTTGGCGTCGAGCGCGGCGCCGCCGGACCAGCCCATCGCCAGGACCATGTCGCAGCGATCCTCTTCCACCAGCCGCTTCGCTTCGACCGCGAGGTCCTTGAAGCCGGGAACGGTCACCCGGACGCATGCGATATCGTCGCCGGCCGAGTCGTTGAGGTATTCGAGGGCGATGCCGCCCATGTCGATTCGCGCGAAGCTCGTATCGACAATTCCCAGTTTCTTCGTCATCGCATGCTCCTTCGTCAGCCGGGTTCGCCCGAAGCTTGCGAACCGATGATCTCGCTCTCGGCGATCTGGATGTCGAAGCCCGCGAGGCCGGCATAGTCCAGCCGGTGCGTGGTGAGGAGCTTGATCGCGCCCAGCCCCAGATCCTTCAGTATCTGGGCCCCGATCCCGACCTCGCGCCATTGCTTCTCGCGCCGGACTTCGCTGCGATGCGCGGCGGCGGGCGGATCGCTCCAAGCCGGCGCGGCGACGCCCGACGCGCCTTCGCGCAGATAGACCAGCACGCCGCCGCCTTCCGCTTTCATGATCCGCAGGGCCGCGGAAATGAGATTGGGCGTCTGCCCGAAGACGTCGGAAATCACCTCCTGGCGGTGGATGCGCACCGGGACCGGCCTACCGGTTTGAATGTCGCCGAACACCAGGGCGAGATGCTGCACGGTGTCGAACGCCGTCGCATAGGCGACCGCCTTCGTTGGTCCGATTTCCGTGGCGATTTCAAACTCCGAAATCCGCCGGACCAGCTTCTCGCGCGCCCGGCGATAGGCGATCAGATCGGCGATCGAGACGATCGCCAGCCCGTGCTCCCTGGCGAAGGCGACGAGCTGCGGGAGCCGCTTGAGCGTGCCGTCGTCGTTGACGAGCTCGCCCAGGAGGCCGATTGGCGGCAGGCCCGCGAGACGCGCGAGGTCCGTCGTCGCTTCGGTGTGGCCCGAGCGCATGAGCACCCCGCCCTCCTCGGAGATCAGCGGGAAGACATGGCCGGGGCGCACGAAATCGCCCGCCGCCACATTGCCGTTCGCCAGGGCGCGGACGGTGTTGGTGCGCTCGCTTGCGGAAACGCCGGTGGTCAGTCCGTCCCGGTAGTCCACCGAGACGGTGAAGGCGGTCCGCAGCGGCGCGCTGTTCTCGCGCACCATGGGCTCCAGTTGCAGGTGCTGCGCGCGTTCCCGCGTGAGGGGGGCGCACAGGATGCCGCTGGTGTGGCGGACCATGAAGGCGACCTGCTCGGTCGTGACCTTCGACGCGGCGACGATCAGATCGCCTTCGTTCTCCCGGTCGTCGTCATCGACCACGACGACCATCTCGCCGCGCGCGATCGCCCGGATCGCGTCATCCACCGTGTCGAGCTTCATGAGTCCCTCCGCCGCGGCGTGGTTCGGTGAGCGATAGGCATTGAGGTCGCTCAGGCTGACGCGCCTGTGCTTGCCGGTCTTGCGATAGGGAATGGCGCCCGATTCCAGCAATTTCACCAGATGCGGCCGCGACACGCCCAGAAGCTCCGCGGCCTGCTGCGTGGTCAGGCTCGCCTCCAGCGGCGTGACGGCGACGACGTTGCCGCGCGCCATCTGGCCGAGGGTTTCGAGCAGGACCTGGAACGCCGCTTCGGGCAGCACGGCGGATTTGTGCGCGGCGTGCGAAACCCGCGCCGGGCCGCCATGGGCCTGACCCAAGACACGCTTGGCCGCCTGCGCCAGCGCGACCTCGGATCTGGTCGGAATTTCCCCGTATCGGGCCATTTACAGCCGGCCTGTTTCGTTTGTATCGTATGTATGATATTCGAAATATTCGAAAAGGCAATCCTTGGGGCGGCAATGACACGGATCGAGATCGATGGGCCGGCGGATCGCTCCCCGAAAATCGCGGAGACCGTCGCGATTCCGATCGCGCGGATTCGCAGCACGGTCCGGTTTTGCAGTTTCACCGGGCTGGACGAACAGAAAGAGCATCTGCTGATCATCGTCGGCGAGCCGGACCGGACGGCGGCGCCCCTGGTGCGCGTGCATTCCGAATGCCTGACGGGCGATCTGTTCGGGTCGCTGCGCTGCGATTGCGGCCAGCAATTGACCGGCGCGCTGGAGCGCATGTCTTCGCAGGGTGGCTTCCTCGTCTACTTGCGCCAGGAAGGCAGAGGAATCGGTCTCTACAAAAAATTGTCCGCCTACCGCTTGCAAGACGAAGGCTTCGATACCTTCGCGGCGAACCGCGAACTCGGATTGCCGGCGGATCTGCGGGACTATTCCGCGGCGGCGGCCATGCTGCGCGCCGCGGGGGCGACGGAAATACGCCTGATCACGGACAACCCCGACAAGATCGCGCAATTGGAGAAGCACGGCATTGTCGTGCGCGAGCGCGTGGCGACACCGGCTTATCTCACGCCCTATAACGGCAGATATATCGCGGCGAAGCGGGCAGCCTTTCCGACTTTGTCTGACTGAGGCGGGGTCTGACTGAGGCGGGATTTCAGCGGGCGGGCAAAGCAGGGTTGGCGTGGCGGCTGCCTTGCCCGCCCGCCATCGAAAATGGCGCACCCGAAGAGATTCGAACTCCTGACCCTCAGATTCGTAGTCTGATGCTCTATCCAGCTGAGCTACGGGTGCATTCAAGGGCGGCGAACCTATTGTGAGGCGCGGCCAAAGGCAAGCGCAACCGGCACCGCCGCGCCCTGCCCCGCCGGGCCCGCGCGAAACCATCCAAGTCCTTCCCGCTTCGGGAAAATCTCCCCAGGAAGCGGCATCGCGTACCCTTGTTTGCACTCGCCCCGCTGGTTAAGACTGGCCCGCGAGGGACTCGCGTAACCATGACGCGTCCCATCTGGTGGATGGACCGGCGGCCGCGATGCGGCGGGCGGGGGCGGAGAGCGGCACATGAAGGGGAATCCGGCGGCAGGGCGGAAGTCTCGCCTGGTCAGTGTCTTGGCGCTTGCGGCCGGCCTCGGCCTGGCGGGCTGCTCGGATCTCGACAATTCGCTGTTCGGCGGCCAGCCGGACGATTCCGGCTCGGTCCCCGGCAGCGCCTCGCCCTACCCCGATGGCGGCCCCGCACCCGCGGGCTCGCCGGGCACGCTGCCCGGTTCGCTGCCGGGCGGTTCTTCCGGTCCGGCGGCATCGGGCGGCTCGGCCCCCGTCGTCGCCATCACGCCGGTGCCGATCGAGCCGGGCAGCAATACCGGCACCGCGGTCAGCGCCACCATCGCCACGCTGCGCGGCCAGGTGCAGACGCTGGAAGACCATCTCGCGGCCAATGCCTCGCATCTGAGCGACCTGCGCAACCAGGGCGCCGACGCGGCCGGGGCCTATCACGAATCCAAGGCGCGCATCACGACGCGGCTGCAGATCGGCACGACGCGCGGCAATCCCGAACTCGTCACCGAGTGGAACAACGCGCAGTCCTCGCTCGACAACCTTGCCGGCAACATCAATGCGCTGAATTCGCTCGCCGCCTCGCTCGCCACGGATTCCTCGACGGCGCATTTCGCGCTCGACCAGATCCAGGCGACCTACAACGTCTCCGGCGCGGTCGACGAGGATCATCGCCAGCTCGGCGTGCTGGAGGACGAGACCAACCAGACCATCGTGCTGATCGACCGGCTGCTGAAGGCGGCGGCGGAAGACACCCAGCGCCAGACCGCCTATGTCGCGAATGAGCGCGCCAACCTCACCACGCTGGCCTCGGCGATCAAGAACGGGGAGCTCTATGGCGCCGATCTCGGCAGCGCGCCGATCGCGGCCTCGGCCGGCGGGCCGATGTCGGCCTCGACGCTGGCCTATGCCGGCACGCCGCTGGTGGTGATCCGCTTCGACCGCCCGGGCGTCGACTATCAGCAGATCCTCTATGCGGCGCTCAGCCAGGCGCTGCAGTCCAAGCCGAATGCCGGCTTCTCGGTCGTCGCGGTGGCGCCGACGCGCGGCACGGCGGCGGCGGTGCAGCTCGCCCAGACCTCGGCCAAGAACCATGCGCAGGAAGTGCTGCGCTCGATGACCGACATGGGCGTGCCGGCCTCGCGGCTGGCGGTGGCGAGCGCGACCGATCCGGGCGCGACCTCGAGCGAAGTGCGGGTGTTCGTCAGGTAAGCGTCCTCTCCCCCTCGCGGGAGAGGAACGTCAGCTGACGCCGTTCGCCTTGAACCAGGCGAGCATCCTGGCCCAGCCCTCTTTCGCGTCCTTCTCGTTGTAGCTGGGACGATAATCGGCGTTGAAGCCGTGCTGGGCATCCGCGAAGACGTCGATGCGCGAGGTCGTGTTGCCGGACGCCGCCAGCGCCTTGCGCATGGCTTCGACGTCCCCAGCCGTGATGTTCTGGTCGAGGCCGGCATAGAGGCCGAGCACCGGCGCCTTCACCGCGCCCGCCAGTTCGATCGCGGTGTGCGGATGCAGATCGTTGTCGGTGCCGGCGAGCGGGCCGTACCACGCGGCGCCCGCCTTCACCGCGTGATTGTGCGCGGCATAGAGCCAGACGATGCGTCCGCCCCAGCAGAAGCCGGTGACGGCGAGCCGGACGGTGTCGGCGCCCTCCCCCTTCGCGAAGGCGACGGTGGAATCGAGGTCGCTCATCACCTCCGCATCCGGCACCTTGGCGACGATGTCGTTCAGCAGGTCGCCGACATGGGCCATGTCGTACTTTCCGGGATCGCCCTGGCGGGCATAGAGCGACGGCGCGATGGCGTAATAGCCGGCATGGGCGAGACGGCGGCAAAGGTCCTTGATGTGCTCGTGCACGCCGAACACCTCCTGCACCACCAGCACGATGGCGGCGTCCTTTTTGGCCGAGGGGCGCGCGCGATAGGCGGGGATATGGCCGTCGGACACGGGGATCGAGACCTCCCCCGCGTCGAGGCCGTTCGTGTCCGTGACGATGGCGGCGGCGCTGACGGGGCCGGCCGCCAGCGTGAAGCCGGCCACCAGCGTGCCGACGAAGGCGCGGCGCGGAAGGGCGAAGGTCTGGTCTTTATCCATGGGACTCTCTCTGGAGATCGATTGCGTTCTTCAACAACGAGCCTGTCATTCCCGCGAAGGCGGGCATCCAGAGGACGGTCGCGGTGTCGCTGGCCCTGGATTCCCGCCTTCGCGGGAATGACAAACGGGGATTGGTTCCGACAAGGGCGCCATCTCTAAAACGAATCCCGATAACTCTTCATCGCGCCCAATGTTTCTGCGTCAAAGACGCCGCGCGCGACGGCGCGGGCGAGCGTGTCGGCGGCGATGCTGCCCAGCCGCATGAGGGCGCGGGGCCGCGGCTCGCCCACCGGGCGCGCGGCCGTCGTGAGCGCGAAGACGAGGTCGCCGTCGAACGGCGTGTGGGCGGGGCGCAAGCTCCGGGCGACGCCGTCGGACGCCATCACCGCGATGCGCTTGAGCTCGATGCGGCTGATATCGGCATCGAGCGCGACGATGGCGATGGTCGTGTTGGTGCCGGCGCGGATGGGGCCTTTCAGGTCCGCCGGCAGATCGAGATCGATGGCGCCGCCGTCGCGCGGGCGGCGGTTGCCGAATTCGCCCGCCTGCTCGAACGGCCAGGCCCAGAACACGCCGGTGCCGGGAATAAGCGGCGAGCCCAGCGAATTGACCGCCGCCAGCGCGCCGACGGTGAAGCCGTCATCGGTGACGGAGGAGGCGCTGCCGAGGCCGCCCTTATAGGCACCGGCGCGCGCGCCGAGGCCCGCGCCGACATTGCCGAGCGGAAAAGATTCGCCGGCGGCCGCCAGCGCGGCGCGGCCGAGCGCGGCATAGGGCGAGACTTCGCCCCAGTCCTTGTTTCCGCCATTGGTGAGATCGAACAGGATCGCGGCGGGCACGATGGGCGCCGGCGGCGCGCCCGGCGCCAGGCGAAAGCCCCGTCCGGCGGCGAACAGGGCGGCGGTGACGCCGGACGCCGCGTCCAGCCCATGCACCGAGCCGCCCGAGAGCACGATGGCATCGGCCCGTCCGGCGAGGCTGGCGGGATCGAGCGCGTCGCTCTCGCGCGTGCCCGGCGCGCCGCCGCGCACATCGACCACGGCGGCGAACGGCCTGTCGGCGGTCAGCACCGTGGTGCCGGTGACGACGGCGCGGTCCTGCGCATTCCCGACCCGCAATCCGGCCACGTCGGTGATGAGATTTCGCGCGCCGGGACGTACCATGTATGCAAGGCTATCGCCTCGGCGGCGGTGCGGAAAGAGCGAGGATTTCGATGCGTGCTATGCGTGGGGTGCTGTACGCCCTGGTCTGGTTCTTCGCCTTCAGCGCAGCCGCCGACGCCGCCGAGCCCATCGCCAAGCACCACATGATCGCCGCCGCCAACCCGCTGGCGGCGGAGGCCGGGCGGCAGATCCTGCGCCAGGGCGGCTCGGCGGTGGACGCGACCATCGCGGCGCAGATGGTGCTGACGCTGGTCGAGCCGGAATCGTCGGGCATCGGCGGCGGCGCCTTCCTGATGCTCTACGACCCCAAGACCAAGCGGACGCTGAGCTTCGACGGGCGCGAGACGGCGCCGGCCAGCGCCACGCCGGGCATGTTCTTAGGGACGGACGGCAAGCCCAGGCCGCATATGGATGCGATCCCCGGCGGGCTTTCGACCGGCGTGCCGGGCGTGATCGCGCTGTTCGATCTCGTGCACAAGAAGTACGGACGCCTCGCCTGGGCCAGGCTGTTCGATCCGGCGATCGCGCTCGCGGAAAAAGGCTTTCCGGTGAGCCGCAAGCTCGCGGCCGAACTCAGGCAGTTTCCGCAGATGGCGGCGATGCCGTCGATCAAGCGCTATTTCTATCACGCGGACGGCACGCCCGTGGCGCAGGGCGAGATCCTGAAGAACCCGCGCTTCGCCGCCACGCTGCGCGTTCTCGCCAAAGGCGGCGCCAAGGCGTTCTATACGGGCAGGATCGCGCAGAACATCGTCGACGCGGTTCAGCATGCGCCGGTCAATCCGGGCGGCATGACGCTGAAGGATCTCGCAAATTATCGCGCGCTGGAGCGCCCGGCGGTGTGCGGCACCTATCGGACCTATAAGCTGTGCTCGATGGGGCCGCCGAGCTCGGGCGGCGTCGCGGTGCTGCAGATACTCGGCATGCTGGAACGGTTTCCGCAAAGCGACCTGGCGCCCGATTCGCTGAGCGAGGTGCATCTCTTCACCCAGGCGAGCCGGCTCGCCTTCGCCGACCGCGCCACCTATCTCGGCGATCCCGACGTGATCGCCGTGCCGCTGCGCGGCCTGACCGATCCGGCCTATCTGGCGCAGCGCTCGGCACTGATCGATCCCAAGAAGGACATGGGCCAGGCGAGCGCCGGCACGCCGCCGGACAAGCGCGCCGACTATGCGCCGCAGCGCAGCGTCCAGCTTCCGGGCACGTCGCATCTGTCGGTGGTCGACGACCGCGGCCAGGTGGCGGCGATGACCACGACCATCGAATTCGCCTTCGGGTCGCAGACGATGGCGAACGGGTTCCTGCTCAACAACGAGCTGACCGACTTCTCCTTCGATCCGGTCTTGAACGGCAAGCCGGTCGCCAACGCGCCGGGGCCGGGCAAGCGGCCGATGAGCGCGATGTCGCCGACCATCGTGTTCGACGCCAAGGGCGATTTCGCCATCGCGACCGGCTCGCCGGGTGGGCCCGCGATCATCGGCTATGTCGCGCAGGACCTGATCGCGATGATCGACGGGCACATGACGCCGCAGGAGGCCGCCGCCCTGCCGCATCCGTTCAATCCCAACGGGCCGACGCTTTTGGAGAAGGGGACGTCGCTCGAAGCGCTGCGCGATCCGCTGACGGCGATGGGCCATACGGTGGTGCTCACCGAGCTGGGAAGCGGGACGCATACGATCGAGAAAGTGCCCGGCGGCTATATCGGCGGCGCCGATCCCCGGCGCGACGGGGTGGCGCTCGGGGATTAGCGCTTCGCCACCGCGAACAGCCGCTTGAACGGGAACAGCGTCGTGCCGTCGGGGCGGATCGGATAAGCGCCGCTCAGCCGCGTCTTGTAGTCGGCGATGAAGGCGTCGCGTTCGGCGCCGTCCAGCGCCTGCACGAAGGGGCGCAGGCCGGTGGCGGCGACCCAGCGATAGACGGCGTCCGCGCCCCTCAGCACATGGAGATATTCGCTCTCCCAGATGTCCACCGACGCGGCCAGCGGCGCCAGGATGTCGTAGTAGCGCGCGGGCGGCAGAACGGCGATCTCGCGGACATTCGCCAGCTTCGCCGACCACGAACCTCGCGCGGCGGTCTCGCGCATCAGGGCGTGGCTCGGCGCATCCATGTTGTGCGGCACCTGGAAGGCGAAGGTGCCGCCGGGCTTCGCGAAGCCGAGGAGGCGCGGCAGCAGCGCTTCGTGATCGCCGAGCCATTGCAGGGTCGCGTTGGAGAACACCACGTCATAGGGCGCGGACGGCGTCCAGGCGGCGAGATCGGCAAGCAGCCAATCGGCGGCGATGCCGGAGGCCTTGGCCTGCGCCAGCATGTCGGGGGAGGAGTCGAGGCCCTCGATACGGGCCTGCGGCCAGCGGGCACGCAGCAGCGCGGTGGAATTGCCCGGGCCGCAGCCGAGATCGACGACGCGCGCCGGCGATGTGTCGGACACGCGCGCGAGAAGCTCGGCGGCGGGGCGCGTGCGCTCGTCGGCATGGGCGAGATAGGCGGCGGGGTTCCAGGTCATGACATCCCATTTTGTCATGGCCCGCGAATGCGGGCCATCCAGGTGACGCTCGCGGGCGTGCTCAGGATTTCCAATACCAAAGCCGAGCGGCAATTGTCAGACGTCAACTGGGTGGCCCGCATTCGCGGGCCATGACACCAATTGGGGTTGTCAAAGCAATTCCCTATCGGGAATTTCGACTCGGAACACCGTGCCGGCCTCGCTCGTGGAGACGAGGACAATGTCGCCGCCATGGGCGCGCGCGAGGTCGCGGGCGATGGCGAGGCCGAGGCCCGAGCCGCCGGCGCGGGCAGCGCTCGCGAAGGGCTGGAACAGCCGGGCATGCAGGTTCGGCGGAATGCCCGGGCCGCTGTCCGCGATCTCGAGCACGACGCGCTGGCCCTGGCGCTCCGCCTTCACGCAGATGCGCCCGGCGCAGCCTTGCGCGACCAGCGCCTCCACCGCGTTGCGGATCAGGTTGAGCACCAGGCGATAGAGCTGCTCCGCATCGGCGTCGATTTCCAGCGCCGCATCGATCGCGTTTTCGAGCGCGATGTCGATGGGCGCGATGCGCGCCTCGATCGCGGCGTCGGCGGCCTCGGCGACCAGCGGCGCGAGCGGCACGAATTTGCGCTGCGGCGGGCGTTCGTCGGCGCGGCCATAGCGCAGCGTGTTGGTGGCGAGCGAGACGGCGCGGTCGATGGACGCCACGAGGCGCGGCGCCAGCTTCTTGACCACCGGATCGTCGATCGCGCTCAGGCGGTCGGAGGCGAGCTGGGCGTTGGAGAGGATGTTGCGCAAATCGTGCTGGATGCGCGCCACCGCCTGCCCGAGCGCCGCCAGCCGCGTCTTCTGCTGCAGAAAGCCGTAAAGATCGCGCTGCATGGCGGCGAGCTCTCGCTCGGCGAGGCCGATCTCGTCCCGGCGGGCGCTGGGCTGGACGATGCGCGCCGGGTCTTCGGGATTCTCGTGGAACGCGACCATCGCCTCGGTCACACGGCGCATCGGGCGCACGAAGACCAGATAGAGGCTGGCGAAGACCAGGAAGGCGGTGATCAGCGACACGATCAGGCCGGTGACGATGACGCGGTCGGCATAGGCGACGAGCGCGGCGCGGATCGGCCCTTCCGACAGGATGATGCCGATGGAATCCTCGCCCTTGATGTTGGTCGGCGCGATGACGTGCAGCGTGCGGTCGCCGCCGTTCACGAGGCTGTCGAGCGCATCGATCATGTCGGTCGCGGGCGCGGCGTGGATCAGGTCGATGGTGGCGTCGATCCGGTCGGCCTTGCCGTCGACCTGGAAGAGCTGGCGCATGTCCCTGGAGGTGAGCAGGACCTGCATGGCGCCGGCCCGCTTGAGCAGGATCGAGCGGACGTCGTCCGACAGGTTCTGCCCGCCCGGCTCGGTGAAGGGGAGCACCGCCAGTTCCGCGCTCTCGATATGGTTGTTCAGGAGCTCGCGGTGGTAGCGGCCGACCGAGGGCACGAAGATCAGGACTTCCGCCACCATCACGTAAATCACGGTCAGGAGCAGCAGGCGGCCGGAAAGGCTATGGGCGGCAAGCCCATAGGCGTCGGCCAGTCGGGCGCGGAGGCGGCCAGGCATGGCCGGCATAAAGCCCGAAGAAAGGGCCAAATCCTAGCCCGGACCGGGCGGGGCCGGCCCTGTCCGGCGCGGTTGACAGCCCACTAGCGGAGGCCATAGAACCCCCGCTCTTTCGACGTCAGACCCGAGACACCCATGAAGCGCCCCTACCAGCCCAGCAAGATCGTCCGCAAGCGGCGCCATGGCTTCCGCGCGCGCATGGCCACCAAGGGCGGCCGCAAGGTGCTGGCCCGCCGCCGGGCCCATGGCCGCGCGAAGCTGTCCGCCTGACGGCGCGGCCCCGGGCCGCCCCCTGGAACACCTCCGCAAACGCCAAGAATTCCTGCGCGCCGCGCGCGGCATCCGCCGCGTGACGCCCGGGTTCACGCTCGAAATCTGCCCCAATCCGGAGGGCGGGCCCCTTCGGGTCGGCTTCACCGCCAGTCGCAAGGTCGGCGGCGCCGTGGTGCGCAACCGGGCCAAAAGGCGCCTCAGGGCCGCCGCGGCCGAGGTGCTTGCCCTTTGCGGCCTTCCGGCCACCGACTATGTATTGGTGGCGCGGCGGGACACGGCCACGAGGCCCTTCGAAAGCCTCAAATCCGACCTTGCCCAAGCGCTACGCGCCGCCCATCTCAAGCTGGCGCCGCGAGGAGACGTCCGGTGAGCACGGTCAAGGATAGGCGCGGCGTGGCCGCAAGCGTGCTGATCGCGCCGATCCGGTTCTATCGCGCCGTGGTGTCGCCGTTCTTCCCGCCCGCCTGCCGCTTCCAGCCGACCTGCTCGCACTATGCGATCGAGGCCATCCAGACCCATGGGGCGCTGAAAGGCGCGGCCCTGGCGCTCCGGCGGCTGGCGCGCTGCCATCCCATTTCCTGGCTCGGCGGTTCGTCGGGCTTCGATCCCGTTCCTCCCGGTAAATTTGGCCGCCCCGATAGGTCTTGTCGATGAACAGCAGCAACAACCGCAATCTCATCATCGCGACGCTTCTGTCGGTCGTGATCTTCCTGGGCTGGCAGTTCTTCATCGGCGGCCCGGCGGAGAAGGCGGCGCAGGCGCGGCGCGCGGCGGCGGAGCTGTCGCAGAAGCACGCCGCGACTCCGACGACGCCGGCGGGCACGCCGGCCGGCGTACCGACCGTCGCGGGCGGCGGCACGGGCGGACATGTGTCCCGCGCCCAGGCGCTGGCCGCGGGCGGCGCGCGCGTCAGGATCGACACGCCCGACGTCGATGGTTCGCTGCAGCTCAAGGGCGCGCGGTTCGACGATCTGCGGTTGAAGAAATATCACGACACCGCCGACACAAAGAGCCCCGAGATCGTGCTCCTGGCGCCGAAGGGGACCGAGTATCCCTATTTCGTCGATTTCGGCTGGACCAATGCCCAGGGCATGCACCAGCCGCTGCCCAATGACGACACGGTGTGGACGCTCGCGGACGGCACGGTGCTGTCGCCCGGCCATCCGGTGACGCTGACCTGGGACAACGGCCACGGACTCGTCTTCACGCGGCGGATCGAGGTCGACGACCAGTTCATGTTCACGATCACCGACGGCGTGCAGAACAAGAGCGCGGCGCCGGCGACGCTTTACCCCTATGCGCTGGTGGCGCGCGACGGCGTGCCGCCGGGCCAGAAGTACTGGGTGCTGCACGAGGGCTTCGTCGCCTGGGCGGATTCGCTGAAAGACGCGAGCTATGACGATTTCAAGGACGACGGCACGCCGGCCAAGACCTTCTCCGCCACGGGCGGCTGGGCCGGCATCACCGACAAATACTGGATGGCCGCCGTCATCCCGCCGCAGCATGAGAACTATGACGGCTCGTTCCGCGCCGAGAATTTCGGAAGCACGAAAGCCTATTACGCGAGCTATCAGCTCGGCGCGCGCAACCTCGCGGCCGGCGGCGCGGCGAGCGTGACGCATCACCTGTTCGCCGGCGCCAAGGTCGTCGACACGCTGCGCCACTATGAGAGCACGCTGGGCGTGCAGGACTTCGTGATGGCGGTGGACTGGGGCTGGTTCCGGCCGATCACCCAGCCCTTGTTCTGGATCCTGGATTATTTCTACAAGCTGCTCGGCAATTTCGGGCTGGCCATCCTTCTGCTCACCGTCTGCGTCAAGGCGGTGACCTTCCCGATCGCCAATGCGTCGGCCAAGACCATGGCCAAGATGAAGAAGGTCCAGCCCGAGCAGGAGAAGATCAAGGAGCGCTTCGCCGACGATCCGGCCAAGCAGCAGCAGGCGATCATGGAGCTCTATCGCCGCGAGAAGGTGAACCCGGTGACCGGCTGCGTGCCGCAGCTCCTGGTCATTCCGGTGTTCTTCTCGCTCTACAAGGTGTTCTTCGTCACCATCGAGATGCGCCAGGCGCCGTTCTATGGCTGGGTCCACGATCTCGCCGCGCCCGATCCGACCTCGATCATCAACCTGTTCGGGCTCCTGCCCTTCCATCCGCCGAGCTTCATCCCGGCGTTCCTGTCGATCGGCATCTGGCCGATCCTGATGGGCATCACGCAATGGGTGCAGACCAAGCTGAACCCCGCGCCGGCCGATCCGATCCAGGCGCGCATGTTCGGCCTGATGCCGATCATGTTCACCTTCATGTTCGCGACATTTCCCGCCGGATTGGTGATCTACTACACCTGGAACAACATCCTGGGCGTGGCGCAGCAATGGTACATCATGCGCCGCCAGGGCGTGGAAGTGCACCTGTTCAAGAACCTCAAGCTCGACGCGCTGGTGCAGCGGCTGACCGGCGGGGCCAAGCCGCCGGCCGCGAACGACAGGTGAGCGACGAAGCCGAAGACCGGAAGCAGGAACGCGCCGCTGCGGTGAAGCTGTTCGCCGGCGCCTGCGACTTCGTCTGGGGCACCGGCGACATCGACAGCCTGCCGCCGGCGGGCCTGCCCGAGATCGCCTTCGTCGGCCGCTCCAATGCGGGCAAGTCGAGCCTGATCAACGCGCTGACCAACCGCAAGACGCTGGCCCGCGTCAGCCACACGCCGGGGCGCACGCGGGAAATCAATTTCTTCAAGCTCGCCGACCGGCTGATGCTGGCCGACCTGCCGGGCTATGGCTATGCCAAGGCCTCCAAGGCGATGACGGCGGAGTGGCAGAAGCTGATCTTCGCCTATCTGCGCGGCCGGGCCAGCCTGAGGCGCGTCGTCCTTCTGATCGATGCGCGGCGCGGCGTCTTGGACCTGGACCAGGAGGTCATGAAACTTCTGGACGAGGCGGCGGTGTCTTACGGCGTCGTGCTGACCAAGATCGACAAGCTGAAGCCCGAGGAAGCGGCGGCGGCCGTCGCCGCGGCCGATGCCGCCGCGCGCAAGCACACCGCGGCGTTTCCGCAAATCTGCGCGACCTCGGCGCATGAGGGGCTTGGCTTGGAGCCTCTGAAGCTGCAACTTGCGGCGTTGGCCCAGCCCTGAGCATGGGCTATAAGGCCCGCGCTTTCAGTGGATTAGGCATATGGCGCTCACCGACGAGTTCGGCCAGGAACGCAATCTGCGCGTGATGGCGCGCTGGCGTTCGACCGCGCGCGTCCTGGTCGAGGCGCTGCCCTACATCCTGAAATACGACCAGAAGACCATCGTCGTGAAATTCGGCGGCAACGCCATGGCGGGGGGCGGCACGGCGGCGGATTTCGCGCAGGACATCGTGCTGATGAAACAGACCGGGATCGATCCGGTCGTGGTGCATGGCGGGGGGCCGCAGATCGGCGCGATGCTGAGCAAGCTGCAGATCCCGTCCACCTTCGTCGACGGGCTGCGCGTCACCGACCAGGCGGCGATCGACGTGGTCGAGATGGTGCTGACGGGATCGATCAACAAGCAGATCGTCACCAGCATCAACGCGGCGGGCGGGCGCGCCATCGGCCTGTCGGGCAAGGATTCGACGCTGCTCCTGGCGCGCAAGCTCGTCAAGAACGGCGTCGATCTGGGCTTCGTCGGCGAGCCGGAGCGCGTGAACCCCGACGTGCTGCACACCGTGATGCGGTCCGAGATCATTCCCGTCATCGCGCCGATCGGCGTGGGCGAGGCGGGGGAGACCTACAACATCAACGCCGACACCGTGGCGGGCGCCATCGCCGGCGCGATGAAGGCCGAGCGCCTGATCCTGCTCACCGACGTCGAGGGCGTGCTGGATTCGGAGAAGAAGCTGATCCCGCGCCTGACGGTGGAAGAAGCCCGCGCGCTGATCGCCCAGGGCATCATCAAGGGCGGCATGATCCCCAAGATCGAGACGGCGATCGACGCGGTCGAGGGCGGCGTGCACGCCGCCGTCATCCTGGACGGACGGATCCCGCACGTCCTTCTGCTCGAACTTTTCACCGAGCACGGCGCCGGTACGCTGATCACCGCCGAATGAAGGTGCTGGCGCGCTGCCTTCCGGCCCTTCTGCTCGCGCTCGGATGTTCGCTGTTCGCGAGCCCGTCGCGCGCCGCGCTGACGCTGTGCAATCGCACCTCCTACGTCCTCTATGCCGCGACGGGCATGGCGGTGCCCGGCGGCGTCGCCGCCCAGGGCTGGTCGCGCGTGACGCCGGGAACGTGCCAGGCCGTGCTGCCGGGCGACCTGACCGCGCCGACCTATTATCTCTATGCCCGCTCGTCGCAGGCCCATTCGGGGGCGCAGCGCGCCTGGGGCGGCAACGTCCAGATCTGCGTCAAGGACACCAATTTCACCAATCGCGACACGATGAACCAGACGCATTGCGCGACCGACGATTTCTTCGAACTGCCCTTCGCCACCGTCGACACCCACCACCTCAAATCCTGGACCGCCACCTTCAGCGAGACGCCGCAGCTCGCGAGCCTGCCGCAGGCGCAGCTCGCGGGCCTCAAGCGGCTCCTGCGCGACACCGGCTATCGCATCCCCGCGATCGATGCCGCGCCGAACAAGGCGACCGACGCCGCACTCGTCGATTTCCGCAAGAAGCTCAGGCTGGCGCCGACCGCCACCGTCGCCGACATGTTCGACGCGCTGGAGACCGAGGCGCTGAAGAACGCGACGCCCGCCGGCTATGCGGTGTGCAACGACACGGCCAAGGCGGTCGCGGCGGCGACGGGACAGAAGCTGCGCAACGACTGGGTCAGCCATGGCTGGTGGAAGATCGCGGCGGGCAGCTGCGCCCGGGTGATGGCCGATCTGAGCGCGCTCGATTCGGTCTTTCTCTTCGTGCAGAAGATCGGCGGGCCGCCGGTGGTGAGCGGGCCCAACAAATTCTGCGTCGCCGATATCGAATTCGACATCCAGGGCCGCGGCCGCTGCTCCAATCGCGGACTGACCGAGCTGGGCTTCGCCGAGACGCGGGTGAAGGGGCTCAGCGGCTATGCCGTCCATATCGGCGAGACGGGGATGATCCGGACGCCGCCGCGCCGGCCGGGGAAGTGACCTAAACTGTCATGCCCGCGAAAGCGGGCATCCAGTCTTGGCAGCGCCCAGTCGCCGGATGCCCGCCTGCGCGGGCATGACAATCTGGAATTGGGACGATGAGCCCCACTACGCCGCGACGTCGAAATAGCCCAGGTGCCAGCGCATCTCGTCTTCGGTCATGGGGAAGTGCACGCCGGCGCGCGCGGGCAGCAATTCGCCGGCGGGAAGCTTCATCACGAAGCTCTGTATCTTGAAGGCCAGCCGCATGCTGAGCCGGGCGTGCCAGACCAGCGCGACGAGCGGCTTGGCCGAGCGCGAGGCGAGGATCTTGCGCACCGTCGCGTCCGGCACGCGGGCAAGCTCCGCCAGCGCCAGGGCGACCGCGTCGCGCTGGCCGGCATTGGCCGCCTGCTCGACGAAAGCCTCGTCGAGCTTGCCGCCCGCGCGCGCCGCCGCGACGTCGCGCACCGCCAGATCGGTCGCCGAGGATGCGGGCCGCGCCTCTTCGGCCAGGCGCGCGCGCAATTCCTTGTTGAGCTGGTGCTCGATGTCCGCGTCCAGGCCGTAGCGGGTGACGAGCTGCTCGATCAGGCTCGATCCGACGAAGGTGGCGATGCGCAGGATGGCGCGCTTGGACAGATCGGCGCGCAGGACCAGGGGAACGTGCCAGGACTGGATCTTCTCGGCCTGGGCGGCGATGTCGTCGAGCGTCTTGTCGCGGATCCTCGCATCGGGATTGGCGAGCAGGGCGGCGATCGCCGGGATGTCGAGCGAGCTGACCAGGGCCTCGGACACCGCCGGGCTCACCGGACTGCGCCGGGCGATGGCGGCGAGGACTTCCTCCGCCTTGGCGGCGGCGATGACCTCCATCAGGTCGGCGTCGGAGAGCAGCGGCGAATATTCGAGGATCGGCGCGGCGACGATGGCGTCGAGATCGCGCGCCAGGGTGAGCACGATGAATTTCGGGATGCAGTCGAGCGTCTTGACCGCGTCGGCCAGGACGGCGCGGACGCGCGGAACCTGGTCGCGGGCGAGACGCTCCAGCGTCTCCACGGTCAGCGCATGGACATGCGCGCCTTCCGCGGCCGAGAGGCTGGGCATCAGCCGGGCGACCTTGCGGGCGAGTTCGGCGCGGACGTCGTCGTCGTCGTCATCGGCCAGGCGGCGATTGGCCTGGGCGGGCGCGGCGATGTTCGCGGCCACGGCGCGACGCGTGGCGGGCGCGCCGTTCTCGGCCAGATAGGTCAGGACCTTCGGGCCGGCATCGGTGCGGCCGGCCAGTTCGCTCTGCGCCGCCTGGGCGCGCGTCTCCAGCCGCGCAAGGGCCTCGTCGCGCGTCATGGCAGGCGTCTTGGCGGCTTCCCGTCCCATCGCCGGTCTTCTCCCTGACCCGCGATAGTCGGCCGGCGCGGTTTACCTTCGTTTAAGAGACGTGGTTGAGGAAGCCTTACGATGCTTGCCTGCCGGCGCGGCTTCGCCCAAGGTCGCGCCATGCGTAGCGCAGCCGCCGTCGACGACAACATCCCCGGTCCCGATTTTTCCCATGTCGAGACCTGGGTCTTCGATCTCGACCACACGCTCTACACCTTCAACGAGGCCCAGCATGCCGAGATGGAGGAGCGCATCTGCCGCTATGTCCAGCGGCATTTCGACCTGCCGCGCGCCGCCGCCTGGGAGATGCAGAAGCACTATCTGAAGGAATATGGCAGCACGCTCGCCGGGCTGATGGTCCATCAGAAGATCGACCCCGACGAATATCACGACGACATCAACGACATCGAGGCGCTGGAGCTGATGCCCGACGCCGGCTTGCGCGCCGGATTGTTGCGGCTGCCCGGCCGGCGCCTGGTCTTCACCAACAATTGCGGCCGCTTCGCCCATGCGGTGCTGACACGGCTGGGGGTGGACGATCTGTTCGACGCCATCGTGGACGCCAAGGCGATGGGCTTCGTGCCCAAGCCCAAGGCGCCGGCCTATGACGCGCTGCTGGCGCGCGGCCGGTTCGATCCCGGCCGCGCCGCGCTGTTCGACGATTCGCCCAGGAATCTGGTGCCCGCCAGGGCGCTGGGCATGACCACGGTGTGGTTCAACGACGGCAAGGGCCAGTCCTATTGGCGGATCGACAATCCCGAGCTTCACATCGATCACGAGACGGACCATCTTCCGACCTTCTTGCAATCGATCAGGATCTGAACCCATGGCCCAGGAACTCGCCCGCATCGTCGACGCGGCGTGGGAGAACCGCGACGCGCTGAACGCCAATACCAAGGGCGAAGTGCGCGAGGCGGTGGAGACCGCGCTCGAAGACCTCGACGCGGGGCGCGCGCGCGTCGCGGAGAAGCGCGCGGGCGAATGGGTCGTCCATCAATGGCTGAAGAAGGCGGTGCTGCTGTCCTTCCGGCTGAACGCGATGAAGCTGATCGAAGGGGCGCCGGGCGAGGCGTCGTGGTGGGACAAGGTCAATTCGAAATTCGCCGGCTGGGACGCAGGCCGCTTCCAGGCCGCGGGCTTCCGCGCCGTGCCGGGGGCGATCGTGCGGCGCTCCGCCTTCATCGCCAGGGGCGTCGTGCTGATGCCGTCTTTCGTCAATGTCGGCGCCCATGTCGGCGAGAACACGATGATCGACACCTGGGCGACGGTCGGCTCCTGCGCCCAGGTCGGCGCCAATTGCCACATTTCCGGCGGCGCGGGGCTGGGCGGCGTCCTGGAGCCGTTGCAGGCGGCGCCGACCATCATCGAGGACAATTGCTTCATCGGCGCGCGTTCCGAAGTCGCCGAGGGCGTGATCGTCGGCGAGGGATCGGTGCTGGCGATGGGGACGTTCCTGACCTCGACCACCAAGATCGTCGACCGTCACACGGGCGAGATCGTGACCGGGCGGGTGCCGCCCTATTCCGTCGTGGTGCCGGGCTCGATCGGCGGCGGGCTTGGCAAGCCGTCGCTCTATTGCGGTGTCATCATCAAGACGGTGGACGCGCGCACACGGTCCAAGACCGCGATCAACGAGCTGTTGCGCGATTGACGCGGCGCAGCATGATTTATTCGGCCTATCGCTTCGCTATTTGAGGCCGTTAACCCTTCACGCGACCGCCGCGGCGGGCGATACTGCCGCCATCGAAGGCGGGGGCTTTCCATGGGTCTGGGTCATTATCTCTTCGGCTTTTCCGGCCGCATCAATCGCGCCAAGCAATGGGCCGTGCTGCTGGTGAGCGCGGTTCATGTCGCGCTGGTCTGCGTCGTGTTCGTCTACACGATCGGCCTTCAGGCAATCGTCGCGCTGGCCCAGGAGCAGACGACGCTGTCGGCCGTCGTCGCGACGCCGCAGGCGCACACCTTCGGCATCGTCTTCTGCGTATTGTACCTGATCGGCCTTTACATCGGCCTTGCGGTGGCGACCAAGCGGCTGCACGACCGCAACCGGAGCGCATGGTGGCTGATCGTGTTCTTCCTGCTTCCGGCGGTGCTGCAGATACCGACCATCATGGCCATGCCGGAGATGTTCGCCAATATCGGCGCGGCGATGCACGCGGCGCAGAACAATCTGCCGCCGCCGCCACCGCCGGTCCAGTCGCCGCTGGCTCTGATCGCGCGCGGCGCGGCGACGATCATCGGGCTGTGGGCCTTCGTCGAGCTTTACATCCTGCGCGGCACGGCGGGCGACAACCGCTTCGGGCCCGATCCGCTGGCGGGGCGCTAACCGCGCGCCTGCACCGCGGCGGCGATGGCGTCCGCGTCGACGCCGAGCGCCTGCACGATGGGCGCGTAGACCGCCATCTGCGCCATGCCGGTCGGCCCCAGCGTCAGGCCGCCATCGACCACCAGGGCATGGCCGTTGACGAAGCTGGCGCCGTCCGACGCGAGATAGAGCGCGGCCTCGGCGATGTCGCGGGCGCGGCCGCCGCGCGGGATCGGCTGCAGGGCCGCGCCGGCCTCCGCGATGGCCTCGATTCGCGTCTCGCCGATCTGGCTGGGGATTCCCATGGCATGGGCGAAGATGTTGGTGGCGATCACGCCCGGGCAGATGCAGTTGACGCGGATATTCTCCGCCCCGAGCTGGGCCGCGGCGGCATGGGTCATGTGCACGATGGCGGCCTTGGCGATGGAATAGAGCAGCGGGCCGTAGCCGGTGCGGATGCCGGCGACCGAGGCGGTGGAAATGATCGCGCCGCCGCCCGCCGCGCGCATCAGGGGCACGGCGTATTTCATGCCGAACAGGGCGGCGCGGACATGCAGGTGCATGACGGAATCGAAGCCCTCCGCCGTGACGCCGTCGGCCGGATCGTTGGCGCCGCCGGTGCCGGCATTGTTGAACAGCACGTCGAGGCGGCCGAAATGCCGCTTGGCGGCGGCGACGGCGGCCGCGATGTCCGTTTCCCGCGTCACGTCGCAACGGACGTAATGCGCCATGCCCTTGTGGTCCTCCTCGATGCGGGCGCCCTTGTCGTCCTGGATGTCGGCGGCGACGACGCGCGCGCCTTCCGCGACGAAGAGATCGACCGTGGCGCGGCCGATGCCGCTCGCCGCGCCGGTGACGACGGCGACCTTGCCTTCCAGACGACCGGCCATGCGAACCTCCCGAATTTGCCTTGATTGACCATAGCGAGGGGCGCGCGTACATCGCAACCGATGACCGATCCCGTCGCCCTTTCCCAGGCCCTGATCCGCTGCCGCTCCGTCACGCCGGAGGACGGCGGCGCGCTGGGCGTGCTGGAAGCGGCGCTGACGCCGCTGGGCTTTACCTGCACGCGGCTGCGGTTTCAGGCGGACGGCACGGCGGCGGTCGAGAACCTGTATGCGCGCATCGGAACGCAGGGACCGAATTTCTGCTTCGCCGGACACACCGACGTGGTGCCGCCGGGCGACGCCAAATTGTGGAAGCACGATCCCTTCGGCGCGACGATCGAGAACGGCACGCTCTATGGCCGCGGCGCGGTCGACATGAAGACGGCGGTGGCCTGCTTCGCGGCGGCGGCGGCGCGGTTCATCGCGAGCGGCAAGCCTCACGGCTCGATCAGCCTGCTCATCACCGGCGACGAGGAAGGCCCGACCAACGTCAACGGCACCAAGCGCGTGCTGCAATGGCTGGCGGAACAGGGCGAGCGTCTCGATCACTGCATCGTCGGCGAGCCGACCGCGACGGCGGCGACCGGCGACGTGCTGAAGATCGGCCGGCGCGGCACGATGAACGTGAAGCTGACCGTCACCGGCACGCAGGGCCATGCCGCCTATCCGGCGAAGGCGAACAATCCGATCCCGGCGCTGGCGGAACTGGTAGCCGCGCTGGCGGCCTGGAAACTCGACGAGGGAACCGAGCATTTCGATCCTTCGACGCTGGCCTTCACCACCGTCGATGTCGGAAATCCCGCGACCAACGTCATTCCGGCCGAGGCGCGCGCGGGTTTCAACATCCGCTTCAACGACCGCCACAAAAGCGCCGACTTGGTCGCGCATATCGAAGCCGAGGCGGCAAGGGTCGCGGCGGCGCGCGGCGTCGAGATCGCGGTGAGCGCGCATGCGAGCGGCGAGCCGTTCCTCACCACGCCCGGAGACTTCACGGCGATGCTGAGCAGAGTGGTTCACGACGTGACAGGACGGACGCCGGAGCTGTCGACCACGGGCGGCACCTCCGACGCGCGTTTCATCAAGAACTATTGCCCCGTGGTGGAGATGGGTCTTCCCGGCGGCACGATGCACAAGGCCGACGAATGCGTGCCGGTCGCCGAGATCGAGACGCTGACGGCGCTCTATGCGCGCGTGCTGGACGCCTATTTCGCCGATCCGCCGCGATGAAGGCGCCCATCGGGGTGTTCGATTCCGGGATGGGCGGGCTGACGGTGATGCGCGCGCTGATGGCGCGGCTGCCGGGCGAGAGCTTCGTCTATCTGGGCGACACGGCGCGGCTTCCCTACGGTACGAAGAGCGCCGACACGGTGCGCCGTTATGCCGTCCAGGCGTCGAAGGCGCTGGTGGCGCGCGGCGTGAAGATGGTGGTGATCGCCTGCAACACCGCGTCGGTCTCGCTGCCTGAGGTCGCCGCGGCGCTGGCGCCGCTGCCGGTCCTGGGCGTGATCGTGCCGGGCGCCAAGGCGGCGCTGGCGGCGGCGCCGGACGGACCCATCGCGGTCATCGCGACGGAAGGGACGGTGAAGGGCGGCGCCTATCGCGCCGCGATCCGGGCGGAAGGCTCCGACGTGCCGATCGTGCAGCAGGCCTGCCCGCTTTTCGTGCCGCTGGCGGAAGAGGGACTGACCGACGGGCCGCTCGTGGAACTCGCGGTGCGGCGCTATCTCGATCCCCTGCTGGCGACGCTGCCGCGGCCGAAATGCCTTCTGCTCGGCTGCACGCATTATCCGGTGCTGAAAGAGGCCATCGCGCGGATCGCCGGCGACGACATCGTGCTGGTCGACAGCGCGATCACGACGGCGGAGGCGGTGGCCGAACTGATCGCGGCGCGCGGGCTGGCAAGCGAGGGCGGGACTCCGACTCTCCGCTTCCTCGCCACCGATGCGCCGGACCGGTTTGCGCGCGCGGGCGAGATATTCTTGGGACAGCCGATCGATCCGGGCGCGGTCGAGTTGATCGACTTGCAGAATTAGAACCCGATTCCAGGTTGTCATTCCCGCGGAAGCGGGAATCCAGTCTTGGCCGCAAGCGACTCTGGATGCCCGCCTACGCGGGCATGACAGGCATAAGGTCAGTAGTCGACCCGCACCAGATACAGCCCGTCCGCCGGGGCGACGGGGCCGCAGCGGGCGCGGTCCTGCGCTGCGAGCGCGTCGGCGAGGTCGCGGGCGCGCCATTTGCCCTCGCCGACCAGCTTCAGCGAACCCACCATCGAGCGCACCTGATGATGCAGGAAAGACCGCGCCGAGGCCTCGATATGAATCTCCTCGGCGGCGCGACGGACGGTGAGCTTGTCCAAGGTCTTCACCGGCGATTTCGCCTGGCATTCGGCGGCACGGAACGTCGTGAAATCGTGCCGGCCGACCAGGGCCTGCGCCGCGGCGTCCATCGCCTCGGCGTCGAGGGCGTGCACGACATGCCAGACCTTGCCGGCGTCGAGCACCGGCGGCGGGCGGCGGGTGAGGATGCGGTAGAGATAGTGGCGGCCCGTCGCCGAGAACCGCGCGTGGAAATCCGGCGCGGCGACAGCCGCCTCCAGCACCGCGATGGCGGCGGGACGGACGAAATGGTTCAGCGCGTCGCGCACCTTGTCGGGGGCGAAGTCCTTCATGAGATCGAAATGCGCCGCCTGCCCGAGCGCATGCACGCCGGCATCGGTGCGGCCGGCGCCGTGCACGGTGACGCGCTCGCCGGACAGGCTTTCGATGGCGGCTTCGAGCGTGCCCTGGACCGAGGCGCCATTGTCCTGCCGCTGCCAGCCGACGAAGCCGGCGCCGTCATATTCGAGGGTCAAGCGATAGCGCGGCATCTCAGGCGAGCACGGCGCCGCGCGGCAGCGCGAAGCCGCGCAGGAGCTCGGTCGCGCTCATCGCGGACTTGCCGGAACGTTGCAGGCGCGTGAGGCGCAGCGCGCCGTCGCCGCAGGCGACGGTCAGCGCGTCGTCCAAGAGCATGCCGGGTTCGCCGCTGCCGGTTGCCGGATCGCAGTCGAGTATCTTGAGGCGCTCGCCTTTCGCCTCGCACCAGGCGCCGGGCATCGGCGAGAGGCCGCGGATCAGGCAATCGACCTCGCGCGCCGGCCTGGTCCAATCGATGCGGGCTTCTTGCTTGGCGATCTTCTTCGCATAGGTCGCGCCCTCCTCCGCCTGCGGCGTCTGCGCGATGGTGTCGCGCTCCAGCGCCGCCAGGGTGCGGGCCATGAGATCGGCGCCGAGACGGGAGAGTTCGTCGTGCAGCGCGCCATAGGTCTTGCGGCCGATGGGCGTGCGCTCCGCCATCAGGACGGGGCCGGTGTCGAGGCCCTCTCCCATCTGCATGGTCATCACGCCGGTCTCGGCATCGCCCGCCATGATCGCGCGCTGGATCGGCGCGGCGCCGCGCCAGCGCGGCAGGAGCGAGCCGTGCAGATTGATGCAGCCGAGCCGCGGCGCATCGAGGATCGGCTTGGGCAGAATCAGCCCATAGGCGACCACGACGGCGACATCGAGGTCGAGGGCGGCGAACAATTCCTGCTGCGCGGCGTCCTTGAGCGAGACCGGCGTGCGGACCGCGATCTTGTGCTTGAGCGCCAGGGCATGGACCGGCAAGGGCTCGGTCTCCAGCCCGCGGCCCTTGGGGCGGGCCGGCTGGGAATAGACGCAGGCGATGTCGTGGCCCTGCGCGATCAATTCGGCGAGCGTCGGCACCGCGAAATCGGGCGTGCCCAGGAAGGCGAGGCGGAGGGTCATTTTACAAGCCTGTCATCCCGGCCAAGCGATGCGCAAGCATCGCGCAGAGCCGGGACCCATGGTGCAGCGTCCCGATGGGTCCCGGATAGCCGCTGTCGCGGCTTCCGGGATGACAAGGCGCATGCCTACCCCGTCTCTTTCAGACGCTTCGCCTTCTGCAGTTTGCGCAGCGCCATGGAGCGCTTGAGCTTGGAGAGGTGGTCGATGAACAGGACGCCTTCGAGATGATCCATCTCATGCTGCAGGCAGGTGGCGAGCAACCCGTCGGCTTCGAGCTCGTGGCTCTTGCCGTCGCGGTCGAGATAGGTCGCCTTGATGCGCGCGGCGCGCTCCACGTCTTCCCAGATCTCGGGCACGGAGAGGCAGCCTTCCTCGAAGGTCGCCAGGTCCTCCGACCGCCAGGTGATGATGGGGTTGATGAAATGGCGCGGGGTCTTCTTGCCCTCGCGCTGGTCGAGGTCCATCACGATGATGCGCTGGGGCGCGCCGATCTGGACCGCGGCGAGGCCGATGCCGTCGGCGGCGTACATCGAATCGACCATGTCGTCGATCAGCCGGCGCGTGGCGGCATCGACCGTCTCGACGGACTGCGAGACGGCTTTGAGGCGCGGATCGGGCGCGGTCAGGATGGGTCGTACGGCCATGATCGCTCAAATAAGGACGATAGTGGCTGCGGTCAAGCAAGGATAGAATCCGGCGATTCCCGCGCGAACCGGACCCGATTATGCCGCAAATCCTGCTTTATCTGACGCTGGCGTTCAGCGCGACCGCGACGCTGGCGGGGCTTCTGCTGCTCCTGGGCGTGGGCCGCAAGCTGCCGCAATCGGCCCTCGCGGCCGACGCCATCGCGGCGACGGTGCGGACCGAGGCCGACCGCGTCCGCGCCGACAATGCCGAGCAGTCGCGCGCCGTGAAGCAGAGACTGGACGAGGCGATCCTGCGCTTTCAAGACGCGCTGCTGAACCGCCTGGACGTCGCGATCGAGAATATCCGCCAGCCGATCGTGGGCATCGGCCAGAAGCTGGACGCCGACATCGCCAAGATGGGCAAGGACGCCGGCGAGAATCGCGACGCTCTTCGCCAAGCCATCGAAACCAAGCTGAACGAGTTCGCAGATCGCCAGACAATCGCCGCCCGCGAGCTGCGCGAAGAATTGATCGGAAACTACACGCGCACCGCTGACACGCTGTCTTCGACCACGCGCGACCTGGGCGTGCAGCAGCAGGAGCGGTTGGACAAGGTCGCCGCCGAACTCAAGGGGCTGACGGACCGGCAAAGCGCCGATCAGGAAATCTTGCGCAGCGCGGTCGAGGGCCGCCTCGACGCCATCCGGCAGGAGAATGCCGCCAAGCTGGACGAAATGCGGCAGACGGTCGACGAGAAGCTGCAAACGGCGCTGGATCAGCGCCTGACGGAATCGTTCCGCACGGTGCAGGAGCAGCTCGAACGCGTGCACTCCGGCCTGGGCGAGATGCAATCGCTGGCGACCGGCGTCGGCGATCTGAAGCGCGTGCTCAGCAATGTGAAGACCCGCGGCACCTGGGGCGAGGTGCAACTCGGCATGCTGCTCGAGCAGTTCCTGTCGCCCGACCAGTATCTGCGCAACGCGCAGGTCAAGGAGCACAGCCTGGAGCGCGTCGAATACGCGGTCCGCTTCACCGGCCGCGACGACGAGAAAGAGGTGCTGCTGCCGATCGACGCCAAATTCCCGCAGGAGGACTATGAGCGGCTGGTGCTGGCGACCGAGCGCGCCGATGTCGTGGCGGTCGAAGAAGCCTCGGCGGCGCTGGAGGCGCGGATCAAGAGCTTCGCCAAGACCGTATCGGAAAAATACATCAATCCGCCGGTCACGACCGACTTCGCGATCCTGTTCCTGCCGACCGAAAGCCTGCTGGCCGAGGCTCTGCGCCGGCCCGGCCTGTTCGAGCATCTGCAAAACGATTGCCGCGTGACGCTGGCCGGGCCGACCACGCTGGCGTCCATGTTGAGCGCGTTCCAGATGGGATTCCGCTCGCTGGCGATCCAGAAACGCTCCAGCGAGGTGTGGCAGATGCTGGGCGCGGTGCGTACCGAGTTCCTGTCGCACGGCAAGGTGGTGGATTCGCTCAAGCGCCAGCTCAACGCCGCGACCAACACGATCGACAAGCTGGGCACGCGGACGCGGGCCATGAACCGGGCGCTGCGCAATGTCGAAGCGGCGCCGGGGCCTGCGTCGCAAACGCTGCTCGGTCTCGATGAAGCAACGCTGGAGAGCGAAGCCGAGGACGATGGCGAGGCGGCCTAGAGACTGCGCCGCGCCTTGAACGCGGCCGACAGCGTGCCTTCGTCGAGATAGTCGAGCTCGCCGCCCACCGGCACGCCATGGGCCAGCCGCGTGACGGCGACACCCGTCGGCGCCAGCATGTCCATCAGATAATGCGCCGTGGTCTGGCCCTCGACCGTCGCGTTCATCGCCAGGATGACCTCGTCGACGCCCGATTTCACGCGGCCGACCAGGCCGGCGACGTTGAGGCGCTCCGGCGTCACGCCGTCGAGCGCAGAAAGCGCGCCGCCCAGAACGTGATATTTGCCGCGGAACACGCCGGCGCGCTCCAGCGCCCAGAGGTCCGCGACGTCTTCGACCACGCAGAGCACATGGGAATCGCGGCGCGGATCGCGGCACAGCGAACACGGCGAGGTGGTGTCGAGATTGCCGCAGGTCTCGCAGGTCTTGATCGCGGCCGCCGCGTCGCGCATCGCCAGCGCCAGGGGCTCGAGCAAAAGGTCGCGCTTCTTGAGCAGGGTCAGCGCGGCGCGGCGCGCCGAGCGCGGACCCAGCCCCGGCAGCTTGGCGAGAAGCTGGATCAGCCGCTCGATCTGCGGCCCCATGGAGGAATTGGTCATGGCGACGATCTAGCAGGGCCGCCGGAATCTTGCCATGGTCGCCCGCGAACAGGAGACCGCCATGTCCGACACGCGCCGGCTTATTCTGTCGCAGCCGATCGCAACGGCCGGCGACCGCGAATGCAGCGCCGAGCGCGCCGTGGTCGCGCAACTGGAGCCCGGCGTCGTGATGATGCAGGGCGACAATCCGGCGCTGCCCAAAATGCCGGCCAAGCCGACGCTGCTGGATTTCTTCCGCCTGCGCTTCGGCAAGATCACCGTCAACCATCTGCTGCAAAGCGCCATGCTGGCGCGCAAGGCGGGGCATTCCGAGAAGATCGTGCTCACCTGCCTCTTGCACGACATCGCAAACGGCGTGCTGATCCGCAGCGATCACGGCTATTGGGGCGCGCAACTGGTGGCGCCTTACGTCGACGCGGAAGTGAGCTGGGCCATACAGCACCACCAGGCGCTGCGGTTCTTTCCCGATCCCGATGTCGGCTACGAATATCCGGCGGCTTATGACCGGTTCTTCGGGCCCGGCTATGTCGTGCCGGAATATCTGCAAAAGGCCTATGCGGCGGCGCGCGCGCATCGCTGGTACATGACGTCGCGGATCATCTGCCTGAACGACATTTATGCCTTCGACGAGTCGGTCACGGTCGATCCGGGCGAATTCGAGGATGTCATCGGCCGGCACTTCAAGCAGCCGGAGGAAGGCCTCGGCTTCGACAATTCGCCCGTCGCCCATATGTGGCGCACGATGATCTGGCCGAACAATTTTCTATAGGACGCCTCGGCGGCCCCTTCCGGCGGTCGGTGCAATTATACCTTTTGGTAGCAGACAGAAGGCCATCGCGCCGGCATTGCTTGCGGCGTGCAACAACCGCGATCACGGAGGATCGGCAATGCGCGTCATCGTCATCGGCAGCGGAACCATCGGAAAAGCCGTCCGGGCCGCGCTTGCGGAGGCCGGCCATGTGATCGTGGCGGTCGGCCGTTCGTCCGGCGCGCATCGGGCGGACATGACCGACAAGGCCAGCCTCGACCGCCTGTTCGCCGGCATCGGGGCGTTCGACGCCGTGGCCTGCGCCGCCGGCGACGTGTTTCCCGCGCCGCTGGAACAGGCGAGCGACGCGGATTGGGCGCGCTCGATCCAGGGGAAAGGCATGGGCCAGATCAATCTGGTGCGCGCGGCGCTGCCCCATATCGCCGACCGGGGGTCGTTCACGCTGATCTCCGGCGTGCTCACCGACGAGGTCATCCAGGGATGCACCATCGGCACGACGATCAACCATCTGGTCGAAGGCTTCGTGAAGGGCGCAGCGTCCGAGCTGCCGCGCGGAATACGGATCAACTGCGTGAGCCCGACGGTGCTGACGGAATCGACCGCCTATTACGCCGCCTTCCCCGGCTTCACGCCGGTGCCGGCGGCGGAGGTCGCAAACGCCTATCTGCGCGCCATCGCGACGCCGATGAACGGCCGGATCGTCAAACTTCACAAGACGGATAGCTGAGACCAGAGTCGTTTCGACTTGAAGTTCCCCATATACGGGCAACCTATTTTCCCGCGGCCAAGTTGGGTCGCCCGCATGACGCGGGCGATGACGTGTCAGGAATTGTCTTCCGGCGTCGGCGCGGCGACGTCTTCGTCGGCGATGCGGCGGACTTCCTTGATCTCGGCGCCGGGAAAGCGGTCGAGAACGGCGCGCACCAAAGTTTCCTGCGTCACGCTTTCGAACTTCGCCGCCTTGGCGTCGCGCTTCTGCTCGGCGAGCGTCGGCTGACCGGCCTCGCGCGAGATCGAGATCGACCAGCGCTGGCCGGTCAGCGCGAAAAGCTTCTGGGAGAGATCGCCCGCCAGGGTCGTCGGCGCCTTGGGCGTGGGGCGGATTTCGATGCGGCCTTGCTCCATGTGAACGAGGTGGACGTTGTGCTCGAGGTTCACCTTGAGGCTCGAGGTCGGTTCGAGCAGCGCGATGACGTCCTGCAGCGAGCGCAGTTGAACCTGCGGCGCAGCAGACGCCTCGATCTTCGGCGCGAAACTTTTTCCACCCTCTCCTTGAGGGAGGGTCGAAATTTGCGAAGCAAATTTCGGGGAGGGGTTGGCGGCGGCGGTCGGACCCCTCCCCGAAAAATTCTTCGCTTCGCTCGAATTTTTCGACCCCTGCTCCGCTTCGCTCCGCGTCCGCACGCCGCCGCTGGCGGACCCCTCAAGGGGAGGGTTGTCGAGTAAATCCCGCACCAGCTTGTCGGTCGGCGGCAGGTCGGCGGCGTAGGCGAGCCGGATCAGGGCCATTTCACACGCGGCCACCGGCCGCGTCGCGTCGCGCACTTCGATGAGGCCCTTCAGCAGCACCTGCCAGGCGCGGGTCAGCGACGGCACGGAGAGCTTGCCCGCCATGGCGGCGGCGCGCTTGGCCTCGCCCGAGCCGCCGTCGAAGAAGCCTTCGGCGCCGGGCGCCACCTTCACGCGGGTGAGGAAATGCACGATCTCCAAAAGGTCCTGCATCACCGCCAGGGGATCGGCGCCGTGGTCGTAGAGTTCGCCGAGATCGCCCAGCGCCTCGGCGATCCTGCCGCCCATCAGCTTTTCGAACAGGTCGAGGACGCGGCCGCGGTCGGCCAGGCCCAGCATGCCGCGCACCGCATCGGCCGGGATCTCGCCGCCGTCGCCCCTCTTCTCCCCACTATGCGCGATGGCCTGGTCGAGCAGCGAGAGGCTGTCGCGGGCCGAACCCTCCGCTGCGCGGGCGATCAGCGCCAGCGCATCGCGGCTGATCTTCACATTCTCCTTCTCGGCGATGGTCGAGAGCAGGCCGACCAGCTCGCCGGTCTCGATGCGGCGCAGGTCGAAACGCTGACAGCGGGACAGGACGGTCACCGGAACTTTCCGGATCTCCGTCGTCGCGAAGACGAATTTCACATGCGGCGGCGGCTCTTCCAGCGTCTTGAGCAGGCCGTTGAACGCGGCCTTGGACAGCATGTGCACTTCGTCGATGATGTAGACCTTGTAGCGCGCGCTGGCCGGGGCATAGCGCACGCCTTCGATGATCTCGCGGATGTCGTCGATGCCGGTGTGGCTGGCGGCGTCCATCTCCTGCACGTCGACATGACGCGATTCGGCGATGGCGACGCAGGGTTCGCACACCCCGCAGGGATGGATCGTGGGTTCCTTGCGCGTGCCGTCGGGGCCGACGCAGTTGAGGGCGCGGGCGATGATGCGGGCGGTCGTCGTCTTGCCGACGCCGCGCACCCCCGTGAGCATGAAGGCATGCGCGATGCGCCCCGTGGCGAAGGCGTTGGACAGCGTCTTGACCAGCGCCTCCTGCCCGATCAGGCCGGAGAAATCCTGCGGCCGGTATTTGCGCGCCAGCACGCGGTAGGCTTCCGCCTTGGCCGGCGCGGGTTCGAGGCCTAGTCCGAGGGCGGGTTCGTCGGTTTCATCCATGGGGGCACTATAGCAAGCCCGGCCGCCGCGCTCGCGGAATCTCAGGCCTGGGGCTGGAAGATTTCCTCGATTCGCCTGTTGAAAACCGCGGCGATAGCGAAGGCCAGGGGCAGGCTCGGGTCGTAGCGCCCGGTCTCGATGGCATTGATGGTCTGGCGCGAGACGTTGAGCGCCTCGGCGAGCGCGGCCTGCGTCATGCCGCGCTCGGCCCGGAGCGCCGGAAGGCTATTTCGCATGGTTCTGAGCCAGCGACATGATCGCCGTGGTCAGGGCCCAGGACACGGCCAGCGTGGGCCAGGCCCAGGTGATGGCGAGCGACGGAACCGCGTCGGAGAGGACGGCGTAGGTGATCAGGACGCAAGATCCGACGCCGAAGGAGACCGCCAGCGTCTGGAGAAATTTCAGGCGCTCGAATTCGTCGATCCGCCGATAGTAGCGCCAGATCACCCCAAAGGTCAGCCAGATCGGAATCGCCGGTACGATCCGCGCCGCCAGCGCCCAGTCGGCGTTCGCGGCATGGGCGATCAGCCATGGCCGTATGACGGCGGCCAGGATGTAGAGCGCCTGGACGAAGATCAGTTCGAGAATATAGGCACGGGCGGCGTATTTGACCGGTCTGACAGCAGCAATCATGGAAACCTCCTGTAAAGCATCCTTTACATAGGCGGCCGCAAAAGGCGTGTCAAGGGTGCTTTACATTCGAATTTTGGGTGAGGTGGAAGCCGGCTGACCCGGATCGGATTCGTTACGGCTGCTTCGTTCCCGACCTGACCGGGTTGGCGAGCGGTCCGTCCAACCGACTTCCGGCGGGGGATATAGGGCGATGCCGCGAAAAATGCGAGTCGGCGGATTCGTTACGGCGTTCGGGCCGCGAGAGCCTGTCGGCTCTCGCCAAGGGGCCCTCACCGTTCCCGACCTGACCGGGTTGGCGAGCGGTCCGTCCAACCGACTTCCGGGCGGGGATATAGGGCGACGCCGCGGAAAATGCGAGTCGCCTTGCCGGTTTCATCTTGGCGCCGCTCCGCCCTACCATGGCGCGAACAGCTATCGGGTGCTTCATGATTCCCTTCACCGGCAATCCCCTCGACCGGGCGAGCGTCAAGCGGACCGATGCCGACTGGATGGCCGCCAGGCGGCGCGACGCGTCGTCCTTCATCCTGCCGATGTGGCGGCTGCAACCCTTCGTCATCGGGCCGGAGACGGCGGCCGCGCCGGTCGAACTCGGCCTCCTGAAGCCAGGGCTCGCCGATTCCCTGGCGGCGCCGGACGCGCCTTGCATCTTCCTCGGCCTGGAGAAGGACCACGCGATCTTCGCGCTCGATATCTCGGCGGCGCGCGATCCGGCCAACGAAGGGCCGCTGGCCGGGCTCGGCCATTTCCGCGATGCGCGCGCGGCCGCCGCCACGCTTCCCATCCCCGACGCCGCGATCATGGGCGAGGCCAAGGCGATGATCGACTGGCACAACCGCCACGGCTTCTGCGCCAATTGCGGCACGCGCAGCGAATTCGCCGATGCGGGATGGAAACGCCTCTGCCCTTCGTGCAATTCCGAGCACTTCCCCCGCACCGATCCGGTGGTGATCATGCTGGCGGTACACGACGGCGCCTGCCTGGTCGGGCGCAACAAGCGCTTTCCGGGGAATTTCTATTCGGCGCTCGCGGGCTTCATGGAGCCGGGCGAGACCATCGAGGATGCGGTGCGCCGCGAGCTGATGGAAGAGGTGAACCTCAAGGTCGGCAGGGTGCATTATCACGCGACGCAGCCCTGGCCGTTTCCGTCCTCGCTGATGATCGGCTGCCTCGCGGAAGCCGAAAGCCGCGACTTCAAGCCGGACGGCGAGGAGATCGCCGATGCGATGTGGCTCGACCGCGACAAGGCGCGGCGCCTGATCGCGGGCGAGCGGCTGCCCGACATCTCGGTGCCGCCCGCCGTCGCCATCGCGCATCACCTGATCAAGGCGTTCGCGGAAGGAGCGATGTGACGCGCGCGCTTCTTGCCCTGCATGCCGCGACGCGATTCCGCCTCACGCCGGCCCGGCGGATCGTGTGCGAGAACGATCCCGAGGGATCGCAAGGCCCGCTCCTCTTCATGTCTGGCTGCGAGGAAGGCTGGATCGGCTATGTCCGCGAGGACGTGGACGACGCCGCGGCGCGGGCGTTCGACGAACTGATCTTGCGCGAGCCGCCGGTCCGCGCGCCGGGCGCGGTGCCGCGCTTCGCCGACGCCTATCGCGAGATCGTGGGCTGGAGCGACCTGCTGACCGGGCACAATTACGGCCCGATCCACCGCCTGCCGCGCGGCCTGCGGTGGACAGGCGAGGCGGCGCTCGTCCGCAGCGGCACGCCGGAGGGCGAGGTGCTGCGGACGCGGATCGAACGCGAAGGCATGCCGCAGGGCATGATCGAGGCCGGCTTCGCCGACCTCAGCCATTTCTGGGAGCCGTGGTGCGTCGCGCTGGCGGAGGGCGAACTCGCGGCCATCGCCTTCGCGGCGCGCAAGGGGTTGCTGGCCGCGGATGTCGGCGTGTTCACGATCCAAGCCCATCGCGGGCGCGGGCTGGCGGCGGCCGTCACGGCGGCCTGGAGCACGCTTCTGCCGCGCCACCCGGTGCTGTTCTATTCGACCCATCGCGACAACGCCGCCTCGCAGCGCGTGATCGCCAAGCTGGCACTGCCCTTCGTGGGAGAGAGCTTTTGCCTGTGAGCGGCATCGTCATCCGGCCGGCGCGCGCGCACGAGTTCGACGCGGTCGCCCGCGTGTGGATGGATAGCCATGTCTCGACCGGGCTGGCGACCGGATGGGATGCGACGCTGGCGGATCTGCGGGCGCGGATTCCGGACGAGATCGCACGAGGCTGGCAGCTTTACGTCGCCGAGCTGGACGGCAGGATCGCGGCGATGCTGGCGTTCCGCTCGCACGACAACTATCTCGACCAGTTGTTCGTCGCGCCGGAGCATCAGGGCAAGGGCATCGGCAAGGCGTTGCTTGCATTCACGCGGCAACACCTGCCGGACGAGATCCTGCTGCGGACGGCCGTCGGCAACGCCAAGGCAATCGCCTGGTACGAGCGCGAGGGCTTCGTGCGCGAGAACGAGATCATGCAGGAGGGATGGTCGGGGCCGCGGGTGTATTATCGCTGGCGGGCTGCCAAGCGTTGAGCCCGACCGCCATTCACGTCCCAATTCCAGAATGTCATTCCCGCGCAGGCGGGAATCCACACCCGGCTATCCGCCCAGACGCTGGATGCCCGCCTGCGCGGGCATGACAGTTTTGGTTATGCGAGAACTGATTATACGTCACGGCATGTCGTCGCGGTACTCGTGCGCCGGATAGACGCCGAGCACGGTCAGCTTCGAGGTGAAGAAGGCGAGTTCTTCCAGCGCGCGGCGGACATTGTCGTCGTCGGGATGGCCCTCGATATCGGCGTAGAACTGCGTTGCGTTGAAGGAGCCGCCGAGCTGGTAGCTCTCCAGCTTGGTCATGTTCACCTGGTTGGTCGCGAAGCCGCCCATCGCCTTGTACAGCGCGGCGGGGATGTTCTTCACCCGGAACACGAAGGTCGTGATGATCCGCCGCCCGTCATTCGGCGCGACATCGAACTCGCGCGACATGATGAGGAAGCGGGTATGGTTGTGATGCTCGTCCTCGACATCGGCCTTCAGCACGTCGAGACCGTAAAGCTCGCCCGCCATCCGCGAGGCGATGGCGGCGGCGGTCGGGTCCTGGAGCTCGGCGATGTGCTTGGCGGAACCGGCCGTGTCGTGCCAGTTCTCGGCCTTCAGCTTCAGCTCGCGGATCACCTTCAGGCACTGCGCCAGCGCCGGGCCCTGGCTGTAGACGCTTTTGAGGCCGCCGAGCGCCGCGCCCCTGATCCCGAGCAATTGGTGGCGGATGCGCAGGAAGTGCTCGCCGACGATGTGCAGCCCCGCCTCGGGCAGGAGGTGATGGATGTCCGCGATGCGGCCCATCAGCGAATTCTCGACCGGGATGATGCACAGATCGGTCTCGCCCTGCTTCACCGCCTCGACCGCCTGGTCGAAGGTCGGGCAGGGAATGTATTGCGCGTGCGGCAGCGCCTCGCGCGCGGCGAGGTTGGCATAGGCCCCGGGCTCGCCCTGGAAGGCGACGCGCCGCGCCTTGGAGATGGCCGGTCCGCTCATGACGACGTCTTCTTGCCCAATATCGCGCGCGCTTTTTCGAGATCGGCGGGAGTATCGACGCTGAGCGGCACGCTGTCCACGCGGGCCACCGCAATGCTCATGCCCGCTTCCAGCGCGCGAAGCTGTTCGAGCTTCTCGCGCATTTCGAGCGGGGACGGCGGCAAGGCGACGAAGCGCGCGAGCGCCGCACGGGTGTAAGCGTAGATGCCGATGTGATGGTAGAGCGGGCCGTCGCCCGACGGCGCCCGGGCGCGGGTGAAGTAGAGAGCGCGGCCGCGATTGCCCTGCCAGGCGACAACGGGCTTCACGACGGCGGGATTGTCGCAATCGGCCGGATCGTCGATCTGCGCGGCCAGGGTCGCGATGTCGGCGCCGCTGTCCGACAGGGTCCGGGCGACGAGCCGGACCTGGGCGGGGTCGAGCGCGGGCAGATCGCCCTGGAGATTGACGACGACGTCGTATTCGCCGCCCGGATCGAGCCGGCTCAGGGCCTGAAAGATGCGGTCGGACCCCGACGGCAGGTCGGGATCGGTGAGGATCGCGCGGCCGCCCGCGCCTTCGATCGCGGCGGCGATTTCCGGCTCCGCCGCGGCGACCGCCACCGGGCCGATGCCCGCCGCCATCGCCTGACGCCACACAAGCACGATCATCGGCTGGCCGCCGATGTCGGCGAGCGGCTTGCCGGGCAGGCGCGTCGACGCCATGCGGGCGGGGATAAGCACGATCGGTTTCATCGAAACCCTTGAATTCCCTTGAATTCTGCGACGCTTCGCCGCAATGACGGTTCCCAGCCCATGGGTAATGTCGCCCGGCATTCGGGCGACCTTAGCGGAGCGGTGACCTTATGGATTCCTGGGAGTGGAACAAGATCGCCGGCGCGGTCCTGGGCACGCTGATCTTCGTCCTCGTGATCAATTTCGCGACCGAAGCTTTGTTCGAGCCGGAGAAGCCGGCCAAGGAGGCCTATCACGTCGAAGGTGTGACCGAGACCGCCTCCACCGGCGGCGCCGCGACCGCGCCCGTCGAGGAAGCCCTGCCCGATTGGGGCACGGTGCTGCCGACCGCCGACGTCGCCGGCGGCAAGGCGATCTCCGGCCGCTGCGAGCAGTGCCACGACATCTCCAAGGGCGGGCCGAACAAGATCGGACCGGAGCTCTATGGCGTGGTCGGCCGGCCGCGCGCGACCGAAGCCGGCTTCTCCTATTCGAGCGCGATGAGCGCCAGCCACGATCCGTGGACCTATGACAACCTGTTCAAGTTCATCAAGTCGCCGCAGAGCTATGTGCCGGGCACCAAGATGACCTTCGCGGGCATCAAGAGCGCGGCGGACCGCATCAACCTGATCGCGTTCCTGCGCACCCAGAACGACAGCCCGCCGCCGATCCCGGCGCCCGCGCCGCCCAAGCCCGCGGCCGCCGCGACACCGCCGGCCGCGACGCCGCCGGCGAAGTAAAGCTTGCGCGGTGCGCGCGAAGGCGTGAGCGTGCGCGATATGAACGGATCGATCCTCCTGCTCGTCCCGCCCGGCTGGGGCGGGCTGTGGCAACAGCCGCTGTCGGTCGGCGGGCTGCGGGTCCATGCCCATGGCGTCGACAGCTACGACCCGGCCGAGATCGCCTATGCGGTGAGCTTCCGCCCGCCGCCGGGCCTGCTGGCCTCGCTGCCGAACCTGAAAGCGGTGTTCTCGCTCGGCGCCGGCGTCGACGGGTTCCTGATGGATCCGGATTTTCCCAAGCACATCCCGCTGATCCGCTTTGTCGATCCGACGCTGTCGGGCGAGATGGCGCAGTTCGCCGTGCTCCATGTGCTGATGCAGCACCGCACCGTCTCGTTCTTCGCCGCGGCGCAGGCGGAGAGCAAATGGCGCCAGCGCATGCTGCCGCGCGCCACCGCCGACACGCGCGTCGGCATATTGGGCCTGGGCGAGATCGGCACGGCCTGCGCCGCACGCCTGCGCGACCTGGGCTTTGCCGTCAGCGGCTGGAGCCGCTCGCGCAAGACGGTGGCGGGCGTGACGAGCTTCGCCGGCGCGAAGGAGATGGACGCGTTCCTCGGCGGCTGCGATTTTCTGATCTGCGTGCTGCCGCTGACGCCCGACACACGGCACATCCTGCGCGCCGAGACCTTCGCGAAGCTGCCGAAAGGCGCCTATGTCGTCAACATCGCGCGCGGCGGGCATGTGAACGAGCCGGACCTGATCGCGGCGCTCGACTCCGGGCATCTGTCGGGCGCGACGCTCGACGTGTTCGAGACCGAGCCGCTGCCGGAGACGAGCCCGATCTGGAAGCATCCCAGGATTATCGCGACGCCGCACATCGCGGCGATCACCTCGCCGCTGGCCGCCACCCGTTCGATCCTCGCCGGGATCGCGGCGCTGGAGCGCGGCGAGGCGCCGAAGAACGTCGTGGACATGACGCGGGGGTATTGAAGCAATTCCGTCACGTCCCGCGCAGGCGGGAAAGGACAGACTCAGCGAATCGCCCAGTCGCTGGATGCCCGCCTTCGCGGGCATGACAGCTTTTTCAAAGCCGCTTCACAACCGTCACCGGGCCGGCGATGGGGGCGATGCGGGCGACGGCGTCTTCCACCGGCTCGATCTCGACCTGCATGTGGAAGGCGTTGGCATGCAGCAGGCGCGCCGCGTCCAGCATGATGCCGACATGGCCGCTCCAGAAGACGAGATCGCCGCGCCGCCGCTCGGCGAAGGGCACGGCCTGGCCGAGCGCCGTCTCCTGCTGGTCGGTGTCGCGGGGGGCGGCGATGCCGGCGCTCGCGAGCGCGGTCTGCACCAGGCCCGAGCAATCGAGACCTGCATGCGTCTTGCCGCCCCAGACATAGGCGGTGCCGACGAAACGCTCCGCCGTCGCCACGAAGTCGGGCGCGAGCACGTCCAGCGGCGCGATATGGCCTTCGAAGACGAAACCGTCGGGCGCGATGCGGATGAAGCCCTTGGCGCGGTCCAGGACCTTCACGCGCGCGTTCAGCGGCAGCAGATCGCGCGTCGCGCGCCGGATGTCGGGGCCGGTCAGGATCGGCGTCGTCAGGGCCGTGACGCGATGGGTGGGCGCGACGGGATCGCAGCAGAAGATGGTGTGGACATAGCCGACATAGGAATCGACCGCCGACTGGCCCCAGGCCCAGCCGTCTTTCGTCTCATAGACGGTGAACACCTCGCCGAAGAGCAGTTCGTCGTCCTGGACCGCCTCGAGCGAGCGCGAATGCCGGAGCGGGGCGCGGCCGCGCGCGATGGTCATGGCGCGGCCCTCGGCGAAGGCGGCCGCCTGGACCTGGCCCTTCAGCGATGCGGCGGCGAGATCGGGCCGCGCCGGGGTGATGCGCGGGTCGCTCACGGGCCGTAGCGGTCCTTCAGCAGGGAATAGATCGCGCGCGCCGCGGTTGGTTCGGCGCCGGCGCGGCGGCCGGGCTTGGGGCGGTCGACCCACGCGGCGATGTCGAAATGCACCCAGCTTTTCGCCTTCTCGACAAAGCGGTTCAGGAACAGCGCCGCGGTGATCGCGCCGGCATAACCGTAGTTCGGATTGTTGGTGAGGTCGGCGACCGTGGAGTTGAGCGCGGATTCGTAGCCGCGCCAGAGGGGCAGGCGCCACATCGGATCGCCGGCCAGCGCGGCATGCTTCATCAGGTCGGCGGCCAGCGCCTCGTCGTCGGTGAAGAAGGGCGGCAATTCGAAACCGGTGGCGGTGCGCGCCGCGCCGGTCAAGGTCGCGATGTCGATCAGAAGATCGGGCGCCGCCGCATCGGCCTCCGCCAGCGCGTCGGCGAGGACGAGGCGGCCTTCGGCGTCGGTGTTGCCGATCTCGACCGTCAGGCCCTTGCGCGAGGGGAACACATCGCTCGGGCGATAGGCGCTGCCGGAGACGGAATTCTCCGCCGCCGGCACGAAGACGGAGAGACGGACATCGAGCCCCGCGCCCATCACCATGTCGGCGATGGCGAGCACGGTCGCGGCGCCGCCCATGTCCTTCTTCATCGACAGCATGCCGGAGGCAGGCTTGAGGTCGTAGCCGCCGGTATCGAAGACGATGCCCTTGCCGACCAGCGTCACCTTGGGCGCGCCGGCGCGGCCCCAGGCGAAGCTGGCGATGCGCGGCGCGCGCGCCGAGCCTTTGCCGACGGCGTGGATGAGCGGATAGTTCTGCGTCAGCAGCGCGTCGCCGACGACGACGGCGAATTTCGCGCCGTGCTTCTTCGCGACATCGCGGGCGGCGGCGGCGAGTTCTTCCGGGCCCATGTCGTTGGCCGGGGTGTTGATGAGGTCGCGGCCGAGGAAGATTCCGGCGGCGATGCGCGAGACCTCTTCGCCGTCGACGCCGTCGGGCAGGACGAGCCTGGCGGCGAGCGTCTTTCCCTTCTTGTAGCGGGTGAACTGATAGGTGCCGAGGATCCAGGCGAGCGCGCCATTCGCACCGCCCACGCCGTCCGGCACATCGGCGAAGCGATAGGTGCCGGCGGGAAGCTGCTCGGAGAACACGGCGAGCGCGAGCTTGTCATCGCCCTTGCCCAGCCCCAGCACGGCGGCGCCGATGTCGCCGGCCGCGTTCGGCACGAGCTTCAATTCGCCTTCGCCGGCGGCGAAGCCGATGCTCTTCAGGATGGCCGCGTCGCGCCTGGGCAGCTCCGCGAGGAAGCGCTTGAGCCCGTCCTTGGTCACGGCGTGCAGGGGAATGGCGCCGCGCGCGGACTTGACGAGGCTGGGATGCATCGGGCGGTTCCTTCGGGTCGAGGCGATGGATAGGACGGCGCGTCCTGGCGCGCAATGTTGCCGCCGCGGCGGCGATGGGGCGATAGTGCGCGCCCTTCGAGGACGCAAGGACATGACCGCGCGCTACACGCTGATCGTGGGAACCAAGGAATGGTCGAGCTGGAGCCTGCGGCCCTATGTTGCGCTGCGCGCGACGGGGGCGCCGTTCGCGGAGATCAAGGTCAGGCTGCGCCAGCAGAATCTGACCGGCGACGAGATCAAGCGCTATTCCAAGGCGGGGCGCGTGCCGATCCTCAGGATCGAGGAGGACGACGGACGCGAGGCGATCGTGTGGGACAGCCTTGCGATCTGCGAGACGCTGGCCGAGCGCCATCCCGCGGCGGGGCTGTGGCCGTCCGATCCGCTGGTGCGGGCGGAGGCGCGGTCCTATGCCGCCGAGATGCATGCGGGCTTTCCCGACTTGCGCGACCAGCTCTCGATGGATTTCGTGCGGCGCCTGCCCTTGCCCACCCTGCGCGAGGCGACCCTGGCGCAGATCGGCCGGGTCGTCGATGCCTGGTCCTCGGCGCTGGCGCGGTTCGGGCACGATGGCGGCTTCCTGTTCGGCGGCCTCTCGGTCGCCGATTGTATGTATGCGCCGGTGGTGTCGCGCTTCGTCACCTTCGGCGTCGATGTGCCCGCAGCGGTGAAATCCTACATGGAACGCGTGATGGCGCTGCCCGCGATGCGCGACTGGGGCGCCGAGGCGCAGACGGAAATCGATTCGGGCGAGGCCTAGATCTTGCCGGCCTTGGTGTTCACCTTCGGCAGGCGGCCGATTTCGCGGTAGAAGCGCGCGGCGCCGGGATGCAGCGGCGCGGGCAGGTCCTGCGTCGCGGTGTCGAGCCGGATCATCCCCGCCGAGCGCACCCCGCCGTTCAGCGCGTCGCGGTTGCCGGCATCGAACAGGGCGCGGGTGAGGCCGTAGACCAGACCGTCGGACACCCGGGCATTCACGATCCACAAGGCGCGGACGCTGACCGTCTGCACCGCCGGAGTTCCGCGATAGGTGCCGGCCGGAATGACGTCGGGCGACAGCGACGGCACCGCCTTGACCAGCTTGTCGCGACCCCCGCCGTCGATGGGAACCAGCCGCGCCACGCCGTGGGAAATCAGATCGTCCACCAGGTCGACCGGCCGCCCACCGACGAAGAAGAAGGCGTCGATCTGGCCCTGCTGCAGAAGCTGGGCGTCGACGTCGCTGGTGTCGTGGCGCGCCTTCAGGCGGCGCTCGGGAATGTCGTAGGCCGCCAGGATGGCGCGCACGGTGACGCCGGTTCCCGAATTGGCCGCGCCGAGCGACACCCGCTTGCCCTTGAGATCGGCGACACTCTGGATCTTCGATTTTCGCGCGACCAGAAGGTGCACGTCTTCCGGGAAGAGATCGGCGATGACGCGGACGGCCTGCTGCTTGCCGGTGCCGCGAAAGGCGCCGGCGCCCTTGACCGCCTCGGCGATCACGTCGCCCTGGGCGAGACCGGAATCGCCGCGGCCGGCATTCACCGCCAGGACATTGGCCACGGCGCCGTCCGAGGTGCGGGCGGAGATGATCAGGCCGGCGGGGCCGCAGACCGGCGCCGCCTCGCAGCGGTCGACTCCGGGCGGGTGGCTGAGCAGGCCGGCGATGAGCTGGCCGACCGGAAAATAAGTTCCCCCCGTCGAGCCGGTCAGGATCTGGAACGAGATGCGCGGCGCCAGGCCCTGCGCCGAGCCGAGCGTGACGGCGAGCAGCAATGCACCGCCGATCAGGGCAAGACCGGCGGCCGAGAGACCGAGGATTCGGGGCATATTCATGAGCTGCCCAATCCAACTCGCCTTTTGCGTCAGGAATTGGACGCGTTCGGAAAAAAGTAACCTTCCCGCCGCGCTTGAGAGGAATGCCTTTCGCCCGGCCGTTCCGGGCCTTTATCTCGTTATGCCGCAATATACTTAAGGGTTTGTTGACCCCCGCCGGTCCATCCTGAAACCCGGGAGCGCTCTTGGGCAAAAGGGAATCTTGCGATGCATCGTTTGGCTGTTCGGATCGCGGCATTTGCGCTCTGCGCCGGCACGCTCGGCGGCTGCGGCGCCTTCGGCGGGTCCGACACGGATGCGGGCGGCGCGCCGGCGCGCGGCGCCGACGTCTCGCCGATGGCCCCCGATGTGGACGCGGCGGTGCGACAGGCGCAGGCGCTGCGCCTGGGCGGCGACGTCGCCGGCGCGACGCGCATCATGAGCCAGCTCATGCTGGTCTATCCCGACGATCCGCGCGTGGTCGGCGAATACGGCAAGCTTCTGGTGCAGCAGAAGGCGAGCGGCGACGCCATCGCGTTCCTGCGCCGCGCGATCCAGCTCCAGCCCAATGACTGGTCGACCTATTCGGCCCTGGGCGTCGCCTTCGACCAGCGCAACGATCCGGCGAATGCCCGCCTCGCCTATGAGCGGGCGCTGGCGCTGAAGCCGGGCGAGCCCGCGATCCTGAACAATTACGCGATGTCGCGCATGCTGGCCGGCGACACGGCGAGCGCGCGCACGCTTCTGATGCAGGCGCAGGCGAGCGGCTCCGCCGATCCGCGCATCGCGAGCAATCTGGCGCTGCTCGACCGCACCGCGCCGGTCATGCCGACGGCGATGCCGGCGCCCACGGCACCGACCGGTGCCATCGCGGGCGCGCCCGCGACGAGGCCCGTGGCGCGCACGGCGATGCCGCCCATCCCCTCCGCCAGCGGCGCCCCCCGGCCGCTGACACAGGACGGCGCTCGGGTCGTCATGCAGGAAGTCCCGGTCGACGCGCTCGCCGGTCCGGTGGCGGCGACCGCGCCCAAGCCCGCGAAGCCGGCCGCGCGTCCCACGCCCCGCGTCGCCCAGACGACGCCGAAGCCGCCCAAGAAGACCAAGCCCGCCGCGAGCCACATCCCGGCCCTGCGCATGACGGCGGACGCCAGCCGGCCGTAAGGCTTTCGGAGGCGGCGCGATCTTCGCCCGCACCGTCCCGCCGGCGGGATCCCGAACGTCCTGAGATCGTCCCCACGCACGCGGCCGGCCAGGACATCCAGAGTCGTTTCGTTTGAATTGCCCGCACAATTGGGCCGTCATCGCCCGGCTGGTCCGGGCAAGCCATCTTTCCCGCCGCCAAAATGGGTCGCCCGCATGAAGCGGGCGATGACGGCCGAGAGGGTTCAAGCCGGACCGAGCGGCGCCAGCGGACAGGGCCGATCGCGAAGCGTGCGCGATTCAGTGATGCGTCAGGTGCATGATCTTCATGATGGCGGGGCCGAGGATCACCACGAAGAGGCAGGGCAGGAAGAAGATGATCATCGGGACGGTCAGCTTGGCGGGCAGCGAGGCCGCCTTCTGCTCGGCTTCCGACATGCGCAGCTCGCGGTTTTCCTGCGCCGCGATGCGCAGCGCCTGGCCCATGGGCGTGCCGTATTTCTCGGCCTGGTTGAGCGCGGTGGCCACCGCCTTGACGCCCGAATGGCCGCAGCGCGTGGCGAGATTCTCGAACGCCTGCCGGCGCTCCGGCAGGTAGGAGAGCTCCGCGGTCGTCAGGCCGAATTCCTCGGCCAGTTCGCCGGACTGGGCCCCGATCTCGGTGGCGACGCGCTGGAACGCGGACTCGACCGACATGCCCGATTCGACGCAGATCAGCAGCAGGTCGAGCGCGTCGGGGAAGGCGCGCATGATCGATTGCTGGCGCCGCGCGATCTTGTTGTTGAGGAAGAGGTCGGGAAGGTAGAAGCCGAGCAGCGCCATGCCGACCGAGACGGTGATCTTCATCGTCGGCGTCCAGGTGAAATGGGCGATGACGAAGAGATAGAGCAGCGACAGCAGGAACACCGCGAACGGCATGACGAAGCGGAAGAACATGAAGGTCACGACCGGCCCCTGGCCGCGATAGCCGGCCCTGGAGAGCTTCTCGCGCGTGTCTTCCGACTCGAGCAGATTGCCCAGCTTGAAGCGGTCGAGCGTCGTCTTCATGTAGCCGACCGGCTGGCTGCGCAGCGCACCGCGCCGGGCGCTGAGCGCCGCCAGATGCTTGGCGCGCAATTCCTCGCGCCGCTGCGACACCGCTTTGAGGCGCTGGCCGAGACCGTCGCGGTTGGCGAGCGGCAGGCCCAGCGTAACGATGGTCGCGAAGGCGAAGATCGCGGCGCAGGCCGTCGCGATGAAGGTCTTGTCGAACAGAACCTCGAGGATGCCGACATTGAGCACAGGTTTGCGCCTCTAGCTCTTGAAGTTGATCATCTTGCGCATCACCGCGATGCCGAGCGCCATCCAGATCACGCAGCCGAGCAGCATGAGGTTGCCCATATGCTCGGTGAACAGGAGCTTGATGTAGCCCGGCGTCGTCAGATAGACGATGCCCATCACGCCCGGCGGCAGCGAACCGATGATGGCGGCCGAGGCCTTGGCCTCGGACGACATCGCCTTGATCTTGCCGACCAGGCGCTTGCGGTCGCGCAGCACCGACGACAGATTGCCCAGCGCCTCCGACAGATTGCCGCCGGATTTCTGCTGGATCGTCATGACGATGCCGAAGAAGCTCACTTCCGGCGTCGGCATGCTGTCGTACATCTTCTTGACGCCCTGTTCGAGCGTGACGCCGACCTTCAGGCTTTCGACCAGCCGGTTGAACTCGGCGCCGCAGGGATTGGGCACCTCGCGCGCGACGATGCGCAGCGCCTCGTTGGTCGGAAGGCCCGATTTGACGCTGCGCACGATGACGTCGATCGCGTTGGCGAATTCGTTGGTGAAGGCCTTTTCGCGGCGCCGCTTCATGAAGCCCAGGGCCCAGCGCGGCACGCCGAGCAGGAAGGCGAAGCCGACCAGCGCGGTGACGACGAGGCTCTGGCCGGACAGGACGCAGAACATGGCCGCGACCAGGGCGAGGGCGCCGGACACGATCCAGTAGGTGCGCACCGAGACGTTGGGCAGGCCCGCCTGTTCAAGGCGCCGGGCGAGCGTGATCTTGACCTTCTTTTCGGCCTGCTTGTCCTCGATTTCCTTGAGCAGCGCCTGGACGTTCTTGCGCTTGAGCGCGGCGCTGTCCGGGGCCTTGACGCCGCGGCCGCCGGCCTGCGGCTTGGCGATGGCGTTGACCCGCGCGCTGCGGCCGTCGCCGCCGGCGAAGGCGTAATAGCCGCCGCCCATCGCCAGGACCAGGAACGCGAATGCGACGAGATAGAGCATCAGCGCCTCACTGCTGCAGCGCGTCGAGCGCCTCGGCCAGTTCGCGCTCCAGATTGTAGTAGCGCGCGCGCTCCCAGAAGCTGGGGCGCACGATGCCGGTGCCGACATGCTTGCCCTTGAGGCGGCCGGTCTCGTCCTCGCCGGAAATCTCGTAGTTCATCAGATCCTGGGTGATCACCACCTCGCCCTCGGTGCCGACCACCTCGGTGACCTTGGTGATGCGGCGCGAGCCGTCGCGCAGGCGCTCGGCCTGCAGGATGACGTCGATCGAGCCGACGATCATCTCGCGGATCGTCTTGGTCGGAAGCTGGAAGCCGCCCATGGTGATCATGGATTCCAGACGCGACATCGCCTCGCGCGGGCTGTTGGCGTGCAGCGTGCCCATCGAGCCGTCATGGCCGGTGTTCATCGCCTGGAGCAGGTCGAACGCTTCGGGTCCGCGCACTTCGCCGACGATGATGCGCTCGGGACGCATGCGCAGGCAGTTTCGCACCAGATCGCGCATCGAGATCATGCCCTGGCCTTCGAGGTTCGGCGGGCGGGTTTCCAGGCGCACGACATGGGGCTGCTGCAATTGCAGTTCGGCCGCGTCCTCGCAGGTGATGACGCGCTCGTCGGCGTCGATATAGGCGGTCATGCAGTTCAGAAGCGTGGTCTTGCCCGAGCCGGTGCCGCCGGAGATCAGGACGTTGCAGCGGCAGCGGCCGATCACGGCCAGCACCCGCGCGCCGGCGGGACTGATGGAGCCGAACTTGACGAGATCGTCGAGCGTCAGCTTGTCCTTCTTGAACTTTCGGATGGTGAGCGTGGGCCCGTCGAGCGCCAGCGGCGGCGCGATCACGTTGACGCGGGAGCCGTCGAGCAGGCGCGCGTCGCAGATCGGCGAGGATTCGTCGACGCGGCGGCCGACCTGGCTGACGATGCGCTGGCAGATGTTCATCAGCTGCGCGTTGTCGCGGAAGCGGATATTTGTGAGCTGCACCTTGCCGGCGACTTCGATGAAGACGCGGTTGGCGCCGTTGACCATGATGTCGGAGATGTCGTCGCGCGCCAGCAGCGGCTCCAGCGGGCCGTAGCCGAGCACGTCGTTGCAGATGTCCTGCAGCAGGTGTTCCTGCTCGGCGATCGACATCACCACGGACTTGATCGAGATGATCTCGTTGACGATGTCGCGGATTTCCTCGCGCGCCGAATCCGGATCGAGCTGGGCGAGCTGGGCCAGATCGATGGTGTCGATCAGCGCGGAGAAGATCGTCGACTTGATCTGGTAGTAGTCGTCCGAGCGGGTGTCGGCGACGGCGCGCGCGCCCGCCTTGGGCGACGGGGTCACGAGGAGCGGCGCGCTGCGCTGGGGAACGCTTCCGCCCTGGGCGTCCGCCTTCGGCGGCGCGCCGGCGGCGGCCACGGGGGCCTTGGGCGGCGCGCCGGGCGTGAGCGGCGGCGGCGCGGGAGGTGCTGTCCGCGCGACGGCGTCCGTCGAGGCGTTGCGCTTGCCGAACATCGGTTACGCTCTCTTCTTGCTCGCAAAAAACGAAAGAAGCGGGGAGGCCTTCTGCAGCGGCTGCGGCACGCGCCCGGTGACGAGTTCGGCGAGGCGCCGGATGCTGCCGGCGGCCGGCGATTTCGGCGCCAGCTCGTTCAGCATCTGGCCGTTGTTGGCGGCCTGGCCGAAGAGATAGGGATCGAACGCCATGACGAGGGACGGCTCGATGCCGATGGTCTCGGCGAAGTCCTTGACCGGGATCTCGGGCCGCTTGGCGACGCCGACCTGGTTCAGGACGAGCCGGGGCGGCGAGTCGTTCGCGCGGCTCTGGCGCAGGATCTCGACCAGGTTCTTGGTGTTGCGCAGGCTCGCGAGATCGGGCGTGGCGACCAGGACAATGTCGTCGGCGCTGACGAGCGTGGCCTTGATCCAGGGCGTCCACAGATGCGGCACGTCGACGATGACGCAGGGCGTGGACTGGCGCACCGCGTCGAGCACCGATTCATAGGCGTCGGTGGCCGCCTCGTAGTCGCGGTCGATCTGCGCCGCGGTCGAGAAGATCGACAGATGGTCGCCACGTTTCACGAGGAGCCGGTCGAGCAGCACGTCGTCGAGGCGTTCGGGCGCGGAGAGCGCGTCGGCGACGCCCTGGCTCGGCTCGTCGTTGAAATCGAGGCCGGTGGTGCCGAAGGGCAGGTCGAGATCGACGATGGTGGTGTTGATGCGCAATTCCTCGGCGATGCACCAGCCGACATTGTGCGACAGCGAGGAGGAGCCCACGCCGCCGCGCGCGCCGACGAAGGTCACGATGCGGCCGATGGGAGCGGCCTCCGGATCGGTGTAGAGGCCGGAGATCACCTCGATCAGGTGCAGCGGGTTGAGCGGGGCGACGAGATATTCCGAGGCGCCGCGGCGCATCAGCTCGCGATAGAGCTCGACGTCGTTGACGCGGCCGACCACGATGACCTTCGAGGAGGGATCGCAGACCTCGGCCAGCCGGTCGAGCTCCTGCAGCGCCGCCTGGCCGTTGAGGCGGGTCTCGACGACGAGAAGATTGGGCGTGACCTGGCCCTGGAAGTGCTCGATCGCGGCATTGATGCCGCCGAGCTGGACGTTCATATGCGCCTTGGCGAGACGGCGGTCAGCGCCGGCCCGCTGCAGCGCGGCGCCGGTATCGGGGAATTCGACGAAGGCGTCGATGGAGATGCGCGGCACCGGCCGCTCGTGCGGCGCGGCGCCGAAGGCCTCTTCCGGTTCCGGTGCGTGTTTCACCATGACGAATCCTATTGCTTGTTCACGTCGGCGACGGCGCCCGACTGTTCCGGCGTGAGCGTGGCGCCGGTCGGCTTGCCGTCCCGGTAATTGCTGTAGACGGTGGCGCGGCGCGCGGCGTCGCCCGCGCCCATCGGCTGCGGCGCGACGAGGTCGCGCGGATCGGCGATCTGGGCGGCGAGGTTGTGCTGGGTGGCGCAGCCGAGATTGGGCGAGACGCGGTTGGAGGCGGTATCGCCGTAATTCGCCGACCAGTCGCCGCAGGGCGCGGTCGTCGCGTCATAGCCGATATAGCCGAGCTCGACCTTGCCGTCGCCGCCGTCGCGCGTGCCCACCAGGATGCGGTCGCGCGGCACGCCGGCCGAGGCCAGGCGCTCGCCGAAATATTCGATGGCCGCCGAGGCGTCGCGGCCGGCCGGCGCCGCGATCGAGATCGCGCCGTTGCCGTGCTGGACATAGCCGGCGACGAACGCGTCGAAATGCTGCGAATCGTCCGGCATCAGGCCGGCATCGTTGCCCGAGAAGGGCAGGCTGATCGTGTGGAAGTTCGGCTGGACCTGGATCGGATGGTTGACGGCCGGATCGTCGAGCAGGCCGATATTCGCATCGTTGATCGGCGCGGCGCAGCTTCCCGCCGCGAGGACGGCGAGGAGCGACGCGAGCTTCAGAAAATCCTTGGCGTTGGGCACCATCGCAAATTTCCCTATTGGATGATGAAGCCGACGCCGGACGAAGCGTTGGGCTTCGCGGTACCGGCGGGCTTGTTGTCGTGGACGGCGTTGAGACGGCCGAGCAGGATGGTCTCCGGATCGGTCGGCGAGAGGAATCCGTCGGTCGGCAGCGCGATATTGGCCATCGCGGTCGGCGTGACGAGATAGGCCGTGATGACGATCACCAGCTCCGACTCGTCGTTCTGGAAGTCGCGGCTGCGGAACAGCGCGCCCAGGATCGGAAGATCCTTCACGCCGGGCAGCGCCTGAAGCACCTGCTTGGAATTGTGCTGCATCAGGCCGGCGATGGCGAAGCTGCCGCCCGAGGGAAGCTCGACCGTGGTCTGGGCGCGGCGCACCGACAGCGCCGGGATCGTCAGGCCCTGGGCCGTCGTCGTGCCCTGCAGCGTGAAGGCGCCGGTGTTGGTGAGCTCGCTGACCTCGGTGGAGACCTGAAGCGAGATGCGCCCGGCGCTCAGCACGACGGGCGTGAAGGACAGGCCGACGCCGAACTGCTTGAACTCGACGGTGACATTGCCCTGGTTGTCCTTAGCGACCGGAACCGGGAATTCGCCGCCGGCGAGGAACTTGGCGGTCTCGCCCGACACCGCGGTGAGATTGGGTTCGGCCAGCGTGTGCACCAGGCCGACCTGCTCCAGCGCCTGCAGGGCGCCCTGCAGATTGTTGGGCTGGAGACTGCAGCTGCCGCCCTGCTGGAACACGGTGAGCGGGTTCTGCACGGTGCTGCCGGTGGCGCCGTTGCAGATCTGGCCGATCTGGCCGCCGGTCAGGTCGTTGAGCGCGCGTCCCGTGAGCCCGAAGGCGGGCGCGGAGGAGCCCACCATCGGCACGCCGGCGACGATGGCGGCGCTGGCGATATCGACGCCGAACTGCTTGGCGATGTTTCGCTGCATCTCCGAGATGCGGACGCGCAGCATCACCTGCTCGCTGGCCGCGACCCGAAGCATGTTCACGACCTTGAGCGGGTCGCCCGCGAAGCGCGCCGCGACGTCCTGGGCGCGGGCGGATTCCTGCGCGCTGGCGACGGTGCCGGTCAGCACCACATTGTCGTTCATCGACGCGACCTTGATGTTCGCGTCGGGCATGTCGTTGCGGAGCATCGTGCCGAGATCGGTCGTGTCCTTCTCGACGCGGATGTCGATCGAGGCGAGCTGGCGGCCGGCGGCGTCGAAGAAGAAGGCGTTGGTCTGTCCGGTCTTGAGCGCGAGCAGGAAGATGCGGCGCGGGTTGCGCACCACGGCGTCGACGATGTCGGGGCTCGACACCAGCACGTCGCGCGCGTCGGCGTCGAGCTGCACCACGACGGCCTTGTTGGTCGACAGCACGATGCGCTGGCTGACGGTGCCGTTCCTGGTATTGATCGAGATGACGCGCACGGCGCCGTCGGAAGGCGGCGCGGCGACGGCGCTGCCGGCCAGGAGGCCGAGCGCGGCCAGGGCGAGCCCGAGAAGGATATTGCGCATCGTCACTCTTTCCTTCCGTTCGCGCCGTTCGGGACCACGCCGAAGCGGATGACGGTGACGCCGCTGCCGTCCGGCCCGTCGTCGTCGTTCGCCTGATTGGCCGCCATCGGCGTCGGCTTGGAGTTGTCGCCGAGCGCGCGCAGCGCCAGGCTGAGCGGGCCGCCGGCCTGCGCCTTCACCACGGTGCGCGCCTGGTCGGACGACAATTCGAGCGTCGCGGTCTTGGCCAGGACCACTTTCTGGTCCTTGTCCTGCTTGTAGGTCTGGTCCATCGCCAGCACGCGGATATTGGTGAGCACGATGCGGGCGCGGAAGCGGCGCGGCGTGTCGGAGATCTGCTCGGTCATCAGAAGATCGACGCGGTCGTTCGGCAGGATGAAACCGCCGGCGCCGGATTCGGTGGCGATCGGGATCGACACCGCGCGCATGCCGGGCTGAAGCGTGGCGGCCATGAAGCCCGCCGCGTCGCCATGCACGAACTTCGTCGCCGTCAACGGCTCGCCCGCCACCATCGGCGCGCGCACCACCGTGCCGGCGAGCGCGGCCTGGAGGTTGGGCGTGTCTTCATGGGTGAGGAAGCTCGAATCGATGTCGGATTTCGGCCATGTCTGCCAGCGCACCAGCGACGCGTCGAGCGGCTGGCCGGGCTGGAGCGGCACGGACGCGACGAGCACTTCGCTCGTGACGACCTGCGGCCTGGGCAGCATCGCCTGGACCTGCGGCGTGCCGCCGCCCATCAGACCGCGGACGATCAGCACGGCGGCGACCGCGGCGACGACGGCGAGACCGAGAACCAGCATGCGCGGCATGTTCATGAGCCCAAACTCCTTTGGGTGCGATCCGACCACGAACCCTTTAGAATTTGCTTAACATAAAGCCGTGCAAGCGAATCATGGCGCGCGATCGAGGATGCGTGCCGCTAGATCGCGGCGGCGATTTTGAAAATTTCCGTCTGCGGAAGAACGAGGAAGGCACCGGCGGCGAGCGCCACGCCGTACGGGATGCCGGCCTTGGCGTCGTGCAGGCGCGCGATCCAGTGCTGCGAGCCGAGAAAGACGGGAAGCGGCAGCCGCCGCATCGCGATGATGAGAAGGCTGAGGCCTCCGCCCATCACCGCGGCGACGAGCGCGTAGTCGAGCAGGTTGCGGAATCCCATCCACAGCACGACGCAGGCGAACAGCTTCGCGTCGCCGCCGCCGACATAGCCAAGCGCGAACAGCGTGAAGCCGACCGCGAGGCCGACGAAGCCGGCCAGCAGGTGGCCGCCGATCGCGGCGGGCGACAGGCCGGCGAAGATCACGAACGCCGCGAAGGCGGCGATCAGGGCGAGCTGGAGGAAGTTGGGGATGGTGAAGCTGGCAAGGTCCCAGCCGGCCGCGAGCGCCAGAAGGGCGGGCAGCACGATCAGGACGAGAAGCTCGGCAGCCATCCGCTTTCCCGTTCAAGAGGCATGCGAGCGGCCGCGCCCAGGCGGGAACGGCCGCACGCCAGACGTCCGTGCCAAAGAGCGCGAACGTTTACTTGATCTTGCCCGACACCGTGGTGAAGGTGGTCGACAGGTTGGTACCCACGACCTGAACGGCACCGATGATGACGACGGCGATGAGCGCCGCGATGAGGCCGTACTCGATGGCCGTCGCGCCGGATTCGTCACGCACGAAGCGAGCGAAAAGATTGTTCATGAAAGCCTCCACAAAATGACACCCTTGGACGTCCGGCCAGCATCAATTGCGAGAGACCAACCTGGACAGCCGTGAGTCTAGTGCGGCTGGCTTAACGACGGATTAAACTCGCAATCCTCACGATCCGGGACATGTACCGATATCGAACGGAATGGCCGGCCGGGAACATGCGTCAGGATTAATATCGGCGCATTGTTAACCGTCTCGCCCGAAACGCGGCGGTTCATCCGGGTTCCGCCGCCGAGCCGCGTTCACCGGACGCAGTCAATCATTCCCTCATCGCTTTGCGCTACCGATAGACGATGACCATCGCCCTTTCGATGTCCGGATGGCGCGCCGCCGCGTGGAGCGGCCGCGGCGCGGTGACGGCGGCCGCCGCGCTGCTGGCCTTCGCCGTGACCGCGTTCGCGCCACAGGTGCTGAACGACGGCGATACGTTCCTGCACATCGCGGCGGGACGCCGGATGCTGGACGATCACGCGATCCTGTTCCGCGATCCGTTCTCCTACACCTTCGCCGGCGCGCCGTGGGAAGCGCATGAATGGCTGGCCGAGATCGCGATGGCGCTCGCCTATGCGGCGGGCGGATGGAGCGGGCTGCTCGTGCTGTTCGCCGCCGCCGCGGCGGCGACCGTGTTCGTGCTCGCCGACGCGCTCGGCCGCTGGCTTGAACCCAGGGCGCAGGCCGCCGCGACCGTGCTGGCGATGTCCTGCATGACGGCGAGCCTGCTGGCGCGGCCGCATCTTCTGGCGCTGCCCCTGCTCGCGATCTGGACTGCGGAGCTCGTAACGGCCAGGAGCCGCAGGCGCGCCCCGAGCCTCGCGCTGCTGCCGGTGATGGCGATCTGGGTCAATGTCCATGCGAGCTTCCTGCTCGGCTTCGCGCTGGCGGGCGGACTGGCGCTCGAAGCGCTGCTCGAGGAGCGCAGCCTGCGCACGCTTCGCAGCTGGGGCGTCTTCGGGATGGCTTCGCTGGGCGCGGCGCTGATCAATCCGCATTTCGCGCAGGGCGTGGTCTTTCCGCTGACCCTGATGGCGACGCCGGCGCTCGCCGCCATCGGCGAGTGGCAGGCGACGCCGCTCACGCTGTTCCAGCCGATCGTGCCCGTTATCGCGGCGGCGCTCTATGTGATCGCGACGCGGCGGGTGCGCCTCTCGGCGGTGCGCGCGGCGATGCTGGTCGCGCTTGCCGTCCTGGCCTTCGCGCATGCGCGTCATCAGATCGTGTTCGCCGTGGCGGCGCCGCTGCTGCTTGCCGAGCCGCTGTCGCGGGCGTTCGGCAAGGTCCGCGAGGACCGGTCCAGGCTGTCGGTCGCGCTTGCGATGGCGGGTCTTCTGGTCCTTTGCGGGCTGCGCCTCGCCCTACCCGTCCTGCGCGGCGATTCCCCGGTGGCGCCGCAAAGCGCGCTGGCCGCCGTGCCCGCAACGCTGCGGGCGGAGCCGGTGCTCAACGATTATGCCTTCGGCGGCTATCTCATCTTCTCGGGCGTGAAGCCCTTCATCGATTCGCGCGCCGAGCTGTACGGCGAGGCGGCGCTCGAGAACTACGCCGCGCTGGCCAGGCCCGATGCGCTTCGCGCGACCATCCGCCGGTACGGCATCCGCTGGTCGATCCTGGATGCGTCCTCGCCGCTCGTCGCGGAACTCGACGCGATGCCGGGCTGGCGCCGGCTCCATGCCGACCGCTTCGCGGTCGTCCAGTTTCGGGACAGGACCGGCGATCCGGCGCGATGAAAAGTTAAGCCCTCTTTTACGCCGCGCGCGATACTTTGGCGGACAGCGAAACCCGGGATCACGCACATGCGCCGCGTCACTCTTGCCGCACTCGCCTTCAGCCTTGCCGGCACGACCGCCTTCGCCGCCGGCGTTTCGGTTCCGATGGACGAGGTGCGCACCGTCACCTTCGGCAAGCCGGTCACCACCGTCTATGTCGGCAATCCCTCGATCGCAGACGTCAACGTCATCGACTCGCGGCACGCCTTCGTGCTCGGCAAGTCCTTCGGCACGACCAACGTCATCGCGCTCGATTCGCAGGGCCGCGAGATCTCCAACACCTCCGTCACCGTATCGGGCGCGCGCGGCGCGACGGTCACGCTGACCCGGGGCGCGGCGCAGACGACGCTCGCCTGTTCGAGCTCGCGCTGCGAGACCGCGCCGCTGCCGGGCGATGCGCGCTTCTCCGACGTGATGGGCGACGTCTCGAAGCATCTCGACCTCGGCAGCAAGACCGCGCAATAGCGCCTTTCAGTTCACGATCGGATAGAGCACCTGGCGGCCGAAGCTCTCGGGCATGGCGGCGTCGTCGATGCCGTAATTCTCCGGCAGTTCGCCCTTGGGCATGTAGAACGTCCCGAACAGCACGTCGAAGAACGAGAAGGTGCCGGCGAAGTTCTTGCCGTCATGCTCGCGGGTATGATGCCAGCGGTGGAACACCGGTCCGGCGATCACGTATTTCAGCGGCCCCAGCGTCCAGTTGAGATTGGCGTGCACCCAGCCCGAGGTCAGCGTGTCGAGCGGCGCCATGATCAGGAAGATGTCCGGCGAGAAGCCGGCCATCAGCGCCAGCACGTCGACCAGCACGGTGCCGAGCAGCAGATTGACCGGGTGGAACCGCGCCGCCGACGTCCATTCGACGTCTTCCGAGGAATGATGGATGGCGTGATACTTCCACAGCCTGGTCATGTGGAAGAAGCGATGCGACCAGTAGAGCAGGAACTCGGTGCTGAGCAGATAGAGCACGAATTGCAGCCAGAACGGCAGGCGCGCGATCGGCCCGTGCCCGAACTCGAAGAACGCGACGATGCCCTGGGTGGTGTTGATGCCCAGCAGATAGACGGTCAGCAGCACCGAAAAGCCGATGCGGCCATAGCGCGTGAACACCGGCACGATGAACCAGTAGCACAGGTCGGTGACGAGGCCGCGCTTCTTCCACCACGGCGCGCCCGGATTGCACGGCGCGAACGCGCTCAGGCCCGCGAAGACCCCGCCCATGACGGCCATGTAGGGCAGCACGCGCAGCAGGGTGTGCGCGAAGCCGTTGACGATGTCGGCGGCCAGGGGACCGATCATGAAGGGGTTCCGTGCGGAGGCAAGACGAGCCTAAGTCCCAAATCCTTGCGCAAAACTTTCACCGCGCGACGCGCAGATTGGTGATCTGCTGGCCGATATTGTCGAAGGTGTCCGCGATCTGGCTGGCGCTGGTCAGATCGAAATACTTGCTCAGGTCGGAGGCGCAGTTCTGCAACACGGACGAATTGCCCTGCGTTCCGCCGATGTCGACGAACACGGCGTAGATGACGATCTTGTCCGCCTTGGCGTTGGCGCACACCTGCGACATGCGCGCGTCGATCTGGGACTGCGAGCTGGACCAGCGGTTCTGTGTGTTGAGGCCGTCGCTGAGGATGATGATGTAGCGCGCCGTGTTCGCCGGAAGGGACGGCGCGCTCAGCGGCGCGCCCGTGGACAGTGCGTGCCAGCCCCAGACCAGGCCGATGGCCTGGTTGGTGGTTCCGTCCGCCACCATCGCGTCGACCTTGGCGCTCAGCGCGCTCCAATTGTAGCCGAGGCTGATGAGCGATTGCGGGCAGGAGGAATATTGTTCCGCCACGAACAGGCTCGACGGCGTCGCGGTCGAGGGCGAGGTTTTCATGGCGTCGTAATTGTTGGTCGTATCGGGGCCGCTGTCATTGCCGCGGTCGTTGACGCAGCCGTTCCAGGTGTTGTGGTTCGTCCCCGTCCAGGTGCCGGTGGCGTTCTGGCAGCTGCTCTGCGTGGTGCGCCCCGAGATGTTGCAGCTGCCGCCGCCCAACCAGCTCGTGGTCCAGGTGCCGTGGGTGCTCTGGCATTTCGACTGATAGGTAATGCCCGAGATGTTGCACGAGCCGAAATACCCCCAGTCGATCCAGGAGGCGCTGGAGAACCCGGTTCCGACATTGACATCCTTGACGAAGGGCACGAGCGCGACCTGGACGTCGCCGGGCGTGGTCGATGCGTTCTGAAGCATGGTCAGCAGGCTGTGCGTCGCCGACCGCAGCGCCACGATCTTGCTGCCGGCGGCGGGATGCGGACACGGGCTCATGGCGTTGGGATTGGAGTCGGACTCGCACATCGATCCGGTGTTGTCGAGCACGAGGCTGACCCACAGCTTGGTCTGGCCCCACACCACGGTGGAGGAGCCGTTGACCGCGACGGTGCGGATGCCCGCCACGTTCATCAGCGTCGTCGGCATCGGCACCGAGGTCGAGACCGTGACCTGCTGACCGCTCGGTGTCACGACGAGGGGGCCCGGCGTGCCGAAGGCGGGATCGACCTTGTAGTTCGCGTTGAAATAGTTCTGCGCCTGGGTCTGCATCTGCGCCTGGCTCAGGCCGGGCGTGCTGCCGACCGACAGCGCCGCGGCGTCGAGCGCCTCGCTCAGCGCGGATTTCACGATCATGGCGCGCGCGAGGTCGAGGCCGGCGCCGGCCGCGATCACCACCGGAATGATCGAGATGGCGAAGATCATCGCGACATTGGCATTGCGATTGCGGAGAAACGCGCGGACGCGCCGGTCGGCGGCGCGGAATGTCTCGGCCAGGAACATGTCGGTCGTCTCGAAAGAGGGACAGCGGCCGCATCATCCTCCCGACGGTATGAAAATGAAGTTGCGATTGCGCGGCATGGTTAGGCGATCGTTAGCGATGCGCCGGACAGTCGCATCGAAATAAAGAAAGATTAGCGATGTGTGAACGCGCCGCCGCTTCGTAACCATTCGATGCGTCGTGTTGGCATTGCCTTAAGCGTTTGGAGAGCATGGTTGCGGCTTGTTGTTCGGATCGTCCCCGCGCCGGCCTAAGAACGGTCCGGGGCAAGAGGCTTAAGATCGAGTGCCGTGACAGGCGTCCCTTCCATATTCGCCAGAATCGCCGAGCGCGTTCGCCGCCGCGCGCGCCGCATGCGCGACGATTCGCGCAAAGGTTCCGCGGCGCTCGAATTCGGCATCATCGCGCCGGTGTTCTTCATCCTGCTCCTGGGCATCGTCGAGAACGGCGTGATCTTCTTCGCCGGATCCACGCTGCAATACGCGACCGACAACGCCGCGCGCTATGTGCGCACCGGCCAGGCCCAGGCCGCGAGCATGACGCAGGCCCAGTTCCGCACGCGGATCTGCAACGACATCGCGCCCCTCCTGGCCTGCGATTCGAACCTGCAGATCGACATGCAGGCCTATGCCGGCTATGGCGGCGCGACATTCTCCCCGCCGACCGACGCCAACGGCAACGTCAATCCCAATCTCAGCCACTACCAGCCCGGCGTCGCCTGCAACGTCGTGCTGGTGCGCGCCTTCTACACCTGGAAGGTGCTGACGCCGGGGCTTTCGGTTTTTCTCACCAACATCACCGGCGGCTATCACCTGATCACCGCGACCGCGGCCTTCCGCAACGAGCCCTTCAACGTCGCGGTGGCCGGATGCTGAACCTCATCGCCCGCTTCCGCCGCGCCAAGGACGGCCTGGCCGCCATCGAGTTCGCGATGCTGGCGCCGGTGCTGGTCGCGCTGTTCCTGGGCAGCATCGAATTGTGCGACGCGCTCGACTGCCAGCAGAAGGTCACCGGCATGGCGGCGACCGCCGCCGACCTCGTCGCCCAGGAGACGCAGGTCACCAACAGCGACATCTCGAACGTCTTCTCGGCGGTGAATTCGATCGTCTATCCCTATTCGGCGACGGGTCTGAAGATCGTGATCACGAGCATCGTCGACAATGCCGGCACCGCCAAGGTCGCCTGGAGCTCCGCGCAGAACGCGACGCCCAGAGTCACGGGCAGCACGATCGTGCTGCCGGCCGGCGTGATCTCCACCGGCGGAAGCGTGATCCTGGCCGAGGTCAGCTATCCCTATTCCTCGCCGGTCAGCGACTACATCACGGGCACGATCAACATGTCCGAGATCTTCTATGCCCGGCCCCGCCGCAGCACCATCATCAACCGCACGCCATAGGGCGGGCGCTATTTCTTCTTTTCCTCGCGCACCCGCATCAAACCCTCCTGGACGACACTGGCGACCAGCTTGCCCTCGCGGGTGAAGATCGAGCCGCGGTTGAAGCCGCGCGCGCCGGACGAGCTCGGCGAATCCTGGGCGTAAAGCAGCCAGTCGTCCATCTTGAAGGGATGGTGGAACCACATCGCGTGATCCAGGCTCGCCATCTGCATCGGCGAATGCCATGAGCGGCCATGCGGCAGGAGCGCGGTGTCGAGCAGCGACATGTCGGAGGCGTAGGCCAGCACCGACTGCTGCACGATGACGTCGTCCGGCACCGGCCCGGTGGCGCGGATCCAGACATTGTCGAACGGCTCGCGCGGCGCGCGGTCCATCCAATTGTCGAGGATGACGGGGCGCAACTCGATGGGGCGCGGCCGGCTCATCCAGGCCTTCTGCTCCTCCGGCATCTTGTCCAGCCATTGCTTGCGCGCCTCGTGCTCGTCGACCAGCGAATCGGGGCCGGGCACGTTCGGCATCTCGAACTGGTGCTCCAGTCCCTTTTCCGGGACCTGGAACGACGCCGACATGTTGAAGATCTGCTTGCCGTGCTGGATGGCGACGACGCGGCGCGAGGTGAAGCTCGCGCCGTCGCGGGCCCGATCGACCTCATAGAGGATGGGAACCTTGGGATCGCCGCCGCGCAGGAAATACGCGTGGAAGGAGTGGCAGACGCGGCCTTCGACCGTGCGGCTCGCCGCGACCAGCGCCTGGCCCAGCACCTGGCCGCCGAACACGCGCTGCATGCGGTCTTCCGGGCTTTGGCCGCGGAATATGTTCTCCTCGATCTTTTCGAGATCGAGCAGGTCGAGGACTTCGGCGATGGCGGTCTTCTTGGCGGGCTTGGTCATGCGGTTCCCCTTAAAGTCGGGCGGCGCGGCGTGCAAGGCGGACCCCGCGCGGCGCGAAATTCTTTGCCTGCCTCCTTCAATCCGTCATAAATCTTAGGCACTCCCTTCACGCGACCCGCGACGCGGGAGGTTCCAAAGGACATCCATGGCAAATCTGCTTCTCGACAAGGCGGCCCATCAGAAGCCGGCAACCACCAAGAGGGGCGCCCTGGAGCGGCTCTTTACCCTTATGTTTCAAGGGTTTGTATACAACCAAATCTGGGAGGACCCGGTCGTCGACCTGGCCGCCCTGGCGCTTATTCCGGAGCACCGGGTCATCACCATCGCGTCGGGCGGCTGCAACGTCCTGAACTACATCGCCGCCGATCCGGCGAAGATCATCGCCGTCGATCTCAATCCCAACCATATCGCGCTGACCAAGCTGAAACTCGCCGCGCTGGAGAGCCTTCCCAGCCACGACGCCTTCTTCCGCTTCTTCGGCCAGGCCAACGACAAGGCCAACCGCGCGGCCTACGACAAATATCTGCGCCCGAAGCTGGACGCCGAGACGCGGAAATATTGGGAGAAGGATCGTCCCCTGCGCGGCCGGCGCATCAACATGTTCGGCAAGAACCTCTACCGCTACGGCCTGCTCGGGCGCTTCATCGGAATCCTGCACGCCGTCGCCAAGCTGCACGGCAAGAAGCTCGAGCCCATCCTGGCGGCGCGCACGCCGGAGGAGCAGCGCCGGCTGTTCGAGCGCGATATCGCGCCCCTGTTCGACTACAAGTCGATCAAGCTGCTCTCCAAGAGCCCGGTCTCGCTTTATGCACTGGGGATTCCGCCGGCGCAGTATGACGAGCTGGTCGCGGCGGGCGATCCGGTCGCGGTGCTGCGCGAGCGCGTCGAGCGGCTGGCCTGCGATTTTCCGATCCAGGAAAACTATTTCGCCTGGCAGGCCTTCGGCCGCGGCTACGACGTCGAGCACCGCGAGGCGGTGCCCGCCTATCTGCAGCGCGAGACCTACAACTTCATCCGTACGCGCACGAACAAGGTCGAGGTGCACCACGCCTCGCTGACCGATTTCCTGCAGGCCCAGGCGCCCGGATCGCTGCACCGCTATGTCCTGCTCGACGCGCAGGACTGGATGAACCAGGACCAGATCACCGCGCTGTGGCGCGAGATCGACCGCACCGCGGACATGCGCGACGCGCGCGTGATCTTCCGGACCGCGGGGCCTGATTCGCCGCTGCCGCGCAAATTGCCGCCCGAGGTGCTGGCGCCCTGGACCTATCTGGAGGCCGAAAGCCGCGCCTGGCATGCCAAGGACCGGTCGTCGATCTATGGCGGCTTCCATGTCTATGCGCGCCGCAAGCCGTCGTGACGCGCCGATGACAGACCATGCCGCGCTGATGGACCGGATCTACCGGCGCCAGCGCTATATCTATGATTTCACGCGGAAATATTACCTTTTCGGGCGCGACAGGCTGATCCGCAAACTGGCCTTGAGGCCCGGCGCGCGGGTGATCGAGGTCGGCTGCGGCACCTCGCGCAATCTGATCAAGATCGCCCGGGCCTATCCCGACGCCGTCCTGTACGGGCTCGACGCCTCGGCGGAGATGCTGGAAACATCGGCCAAGGCGGTCGCGCGCGCCGGGCTCAAGGTCAAGCTCGTCCAGGCTTATGCCGAAGACCTCGGGCCCGGGCTTTTCGGCGAAAGCGAGCCGTTCGACGCGATCGTATTCTCTTATTCGCTGTCGATGATTCCCGATTGGCGCAAGGCGCTCGCCGCGGCGCAGGCGTCGCTGGCGCCGGGCGGGACGATACATGTCGTCGACTTCGGCGACCTGAAAGGGCTGGGGCGGCTGGGCGAAGGCCTGCTGCGGTTCTGGCTCAGCCTCTTCCACGTCACGCCGCGCGAAGAACTCCTGCACGGCATCGAGGCCGGCAGCGGCACGGGCAGCCTCGACCTGCTTGCCGGACGCTATGCCTTTGTCTGGACCGCGCAGCGGAGCGACGGGTTCTGGTCCGCCGAGCGCAGACCCGCCTGAAATCCTTTTTCGAACAAAGACTTCTTCCAAGTCCGAGGGCGGCCGGGCGCGGCGTATAGGGTGCGACAGTGCGCGAACCGCGTGCCGGCCGGGATCGGTATAGGCTCGCGCCGCGCTCCGCATTTCGGACGCACTGCACGCGTCAAAATATTCGACGCGGGAACGCTTGTTAAGTGCCGGCCCGCCTTGACAAATGCACCATTCGACGCGAACGGACCGAATTCGGTCAAATCCTGTTGCAGGCCGGTCACAGAGCGGCTGCAAACGGGTTTTCAAGACCCGAAAACGGCCGAATCCCAAAAGGGTAAGTGGAGACATCCGCTGCCGGCGTCGTTATAAGTCCACTGTCGTCCGAACGTTTAGGTGGGGGGGTCCCTGCCCGTCGGTATTTGAAGCGAGGATAGAAATGAAACTTCGTTCGATCGCCTTGACGGGCGTGGCATTGGCGGCGCTTAGCGTCGCCCCTGCAATGGCCAATGATACCCAGGGGTGGTATCTGGGCCTTGGCGCCGGCTACGATCACATGGACCCGATCCATGCGGTCACGGCTCCGCCGCTTTCAGCGCACGCCAATCTCGGACAGCAGGACGCGGGCCTGGTTGCCGGCTCCTTCGGCTACAAATGGGCCAGCGGCCTTCGCCTCGAATTCGAAGCGGGCTATTCCTGGCACGACCAGCACGAGCACAACCCGCCCTTCGCCGGCACGCTGAGCGGCACGAACCAGCTCAAGTCCGCCCTGGTGAACTTCCTTTATGACGCGAATCTCAGCGATCGTTGGAGCCTGTCGTTCGGCGGCGGCGTCGGCGCCGGCGCGCTCGACCTGTCCATCAAGGACTCGCTCTTCCCCGGCCTCAAGGTCATCCGCGGCCAGCATGTCGAGTTCATGTGGCAGGGCATCGTCGGCGTGAACTACGAGATCGATCCTTCCACCGAGCTGTTCCTCGACTACCGTTATCGCTCGGCCGAGATCGACCGCGACTACGTCTCCGACTTCGTGGCGATCGACCCGATCCATATCTCGCAGGCTCGCGAGCATGTGGCGATGATCGGCGTCCGCTGGTACGTGGATCAGGCTGCACCGCCGCCGCCGCCCCCGCCGCCTCCCCCGCCGCCGCCGCCTCCCCCGCCGCCGCCGGTCAAGACGTTCATCGTCTTCTTCGACTTCGACAAGTCGAACCTCACCGACAAGGCGCAGGAAGTGGTCGCGGAAGCGGTTCGCACCGCCAAGGCCAACGGCTTCGTCAAGGTGCTGGTCACCGGCCACACCGACACGGTCGGTTCGGACAGCTACAATCAGGCGCTGTCGGTTCGCCGCGCCCAGTCGGTCAAGGACGAGATGGTCCGCGAAGGCCTGGATGGCGGCGGCATCGAGATCGTGGGCAAGTCGTTCCACGATCCGCTGGTCCCGACCGGACCGGGCGTCCGCGAGCCGCAGAACCGTCGCGCGGTCATCGACCTCGGCGGCTAAGCAGTTCCTCGCTTCAGAATACGGAAAGGGCGGGCCTCACGGCCCGCCCTTTTCGTTTGGGGCCGGCGGCAGCGGCAAGGCAGGCCCGTGAAACAGGCTATCCCGGCCGGGCTGTCACCGGAAGGTCCCTCGTATCGTCAACGGCAGCAGGCCGCGCACGCGGCGGCGCAAGAGCCTCTCCGCGGGTCGCGCCCGAGCGCGATCCGTGGACGGCGACCGGCTTGCAAGTGTCGGTTCAATCCCGACCGAAATTGGTCAGGCCCGCGAGGCGCTTGCGACCGCGAAGGAAGCACGCGGAGGCGCGCATGCCCCTCCGCGGCTACGGGTCCGCACGGCCTTCGGCGTCGCGGCGCGCCTATTCCTCGTGCTTCAGCGTGATCACGCCGACGCCCGCGGCGATGTTGAGGCCGGTATTGCCCTGCACGCTCACCGGCTGCAGCGCGATGGACTTGTCGAGACCGCCGATCAGCACATTGGCGCCCAACCCGACGATGAACGTCGCGCCGGCCGTGGCGCCGGCATAATCGCCTTCCAGCGAGCCCGGACGGACATCCGACGTCGGCGCCACCACGCCCCAGATCAAGGTCGCGTTGTCGGCATAGCCGATGTCCACGCCGTATTTCGAGAACGTGCCGGTGTAGTGCTCGCCCGAGCCGCTATTGGGCGCATAGGTGCATTTAAGCTCCTTGGACGAGCCGAACAGAAGGCCGAAGCCGCTCGACACGTTGCAGGTCAGGCTGCCGACCTTGATGCCGGCGGGCGGCGGCGGCTCGGCAGCGGCGAGCACGATCGGCTCGTCGTCCGGCTGCGGCGGCCGCGGCTTGGGCCGCACCGACGGGCCGGCCTGGACGCCCCTGAAGGTCACATCGACCTTCACCGCGCAGGTATCGACCGGCGTCTCGACCTCGGTGAACCGCACGCCGGCGACGAAATCCCTGAGCGCCGGCTTGGCCGGCGCATTGGCGGCCGCCAGCACCAGATCGGCGGCCTGGCAGAAGCCGGCCGCGTCTTTGACGCGGCGCAGCTCCGCCTTCGAGGCCATGTCGGTCTTGAACAGGTTGTAGGCGGCGTCGCCGCGCGCGCCGCCCAGGACGCGCTTGAACATGGTGAGCAGAAGCTTGTCCGTACCGCGCAATTCGGCGCCGAAGGCCGTGCGATAGGCGTTGAAGCCGTTGCGGGTCGCATCGCCGCACGTCAGCGCGGCGTCCACCAATTGCTGGTCGACCACCGTCGTCTGGATGGCCGCGACCTCGGCCGGCTGGGCGCATTTGAGAACGGGCCTGCGCGCGGCCTCGGCGCTGCCGGCGCCGACCGCGACGAGAACCCCCAGGCAAATTCCCGCCTTCCATGCTTTTCCCATGCTTTTCTTGCTCGTTGTGCGGCTGCGGGCGGCACCTTAGCATCGGCTTTTCGGCGCTGCGAATGCGTCATGCACGCCTTGGTTAAGGTTCCGGCAGCGCCCATGCCCCTTCGAAAAAACCGCACCGCGCCGCCGGCCGTCGACCTGAAGGGCGAGGACGTCCATTGGGACTTTCGCGACGCGATGTCCTATGGCGACTATCTCGGGTTGCGCCAGCTTCTCGACTGCCAAAAGCCGCTATCGGGCGCGCATGACGAGACGCTGTTCATCGTCATCCACCAGGCGAGCGAGCTTTGGATCAAGCTCTGCCTGCACGAGATCGCCGCGGCGATCGGGCAGATCCGCAAGGACGAGCTGGGACCGGCCTTCAAGATGATGGCGCGCGTCAGCCGGGTTCAGGCACTTCTTATCCAGTCCTGGGAAATCCTGTCGACGATGACGCCGTTCGACTATGCGAGCTTCCGCGACAGTTTGGGAAAGTCGTCGGGCTTCCAGTCCTTCCAGTACCGGATGCTCGAATTCCGGCTCGGCAACAAGAACGCCGCGATGGCGCGCGTCTTCGAGTCCGACAAGACCGTCTCGACCCGGGTGCGCGCCGCGCTCATCGAGCCCAGCATCTACGACGAATCGCTGGCGCTTCTGGCGCGGCGCGGCCTTTCCATTCCGACGAACAAGCTCAGCCGCGACTTCGCCAAGCCCTATGCCGCCGATCCTCGCGTGACCGAAGCCTGGCGGGTCGTCTACCGCGATGCGCGGACCCATTGGGACCTGTACGAACTGGCGGAGAAGCTGGTCGACCTCGAATATCGCTTCCACCTCTGGCGCTTCAGTCACATGAAGACCGTGGAGCGCATTATCGGCTTCAAGCGCGGCACGGGCGGGACATCGGGCGTGAACTATCTGAAGAAGGCGCTCGACCTCACCTTCTATCCCGAGCTCTGGGCGGTCAGGGGCGAGATTTGAGGCCCTTAACCATCCTCCCCGCGTTCATTGTTACAAATCGGCACACGCCCTACAGTCCCACCGGGGCTATCAAACGGGTGGGAGACCCCAGATGAAGACCAAGACAGCCATTGCCGTACTTTTCGCGACAGCGTTGAGCGCCTGCGCGTCGCATGAACCGCCGCCACCACCGCCGCCTCCACCACCGCCATTCGCGCACCATGAAGCGGTCACGGTGTATTTCGACTATCAAAAGGCCAATCTCACCGCCACCGCCGCCGATCAGGTGGCCGGCTTCCTCGAGCAGGGCCATTCGGCCCCGCATCATGTGGTCGTGATCGGCTATTGCGACACCGCCGAGCATCACTGCAAGGACCTGTCGGTGCGGCGCGCCGATGCGGTCAAGGACGAGCTCGTCCGCCGCGGAATGGATCCCGCCGCGATCGACACCGGCGGCTCCGACGATCTTCTGGTGAAGACCGGCGACCATGTGCGCGAACCGCAGAACCGCCGCGCCGTCATCGATCCGCGCTGACCGGAATGGGGGCCCTATCGCATCTCAGGGTCCTCGATCTTTCCCGCGTGCTGGCAGCACCTTGGGCGACCCAGATCCTCGGGGATCTGGGCGCCGAGGTGATCAAGATCGAAAAGCCCGGCGAAGGCGACGAAACGCGCCATTTCGGGCCGCCTTTCGTGACCAATCCCGACGGCAGCAAGGGCGATGCGACCTATTTCCTGACCGCCAATCGCAACAAGAAATCGGTCACGGTCGACATGTCCAAGCCCGAGGGCCAGGCGCTGATCAAGCGGCTGGCGCGACGGGCGCATATCGTGGTGGAGAACTTCAAGACCGGCGCCCTGGCGAAATACGGCCTCGACTATGACGGCCTGCGCGCCCTGAACCCGGCGCTGATCTATTGCTCGCTGACCGGCTTCGGCCATGACGGGCCGTACAAGGACAAGGCCGGCTACGACTATGTCATCCAGGGCATGGGCGGGCTGATGAGCGTGACCGGCCAGAAGGACGGCGAGCCCGGCGCCGAACCGATGAAGGTCGGCGTGGCGGTCAGCGATCTGGTGACCGGGCTCTATACCGGAATCGCGATCCTGGCCGCGGTGATCCACCAGGCCCGGACCGGCGAGGGCCAATCGATCGACATGGCGCTGTTCGACTGCCAGGCGGCGGCGCTGGCCAACCAAGCGACGAACTATCTTGCCGGCGGCATGGTGCCGGGGCGCCTCGGCAATGCGCATCCCAATATCGTGCCCTATCAAGTGTTCGCGACGGCCGACGGCCATCTGATCCTGGCGACGACCAACGAACCGCAATTCCGCCGCTTCGCCGCCGTCGCCGGGATCGCGGATATCGCCGCCGATCCGCGCTATGCGACCAATGCCGAACGGGTGGCGAACCGCGAGGCGCTGGTCGATGTGCTCAAGCCCGTCCTCGCCCGGCGCACGACGGCGCAATGGATCGCCGAGCTCGAAGCCGCGAACGTGCCCTGCGGGCCGATCAACCGGGTCGACCAGGTGTTCGACGATCCGCAGGCCGTGGCGCGGCAACTGACGGTCGCCATGACGCATGCCACGGGACCGATGCTGCTGCCCGCCAGTCCCCTGCGCCTGTCGGCGACGCCGCCTGAGTACAAAAGCGCTCCGCCGCTTCTGGGCGAACATACCGACGAGGTTCTGGGCGGGGTGCTGGGCCTGTCGCTCGCGGAAATCGCGCAATTGCGCGACAACGGCGTCGTTTAATTGCCGCACGGCTCCGAGGTTTCGCAACGAAGGTTTCGCGCCGCGCGTTATCCTCGGCGTCATGATCTCGCCATGCCGCCGCCTGTCCGTCCTGTTCGCGCTGACCGCAGCGACGGTCGCGGTCGGACCGGCGATGGCGGCGCGGCTGGTGATACCGGAAGACAAGCCGGTCTTCTATAATGCCTATGCTTCGCCCGAGATCGCCCAGCCCTGGGCCAGCCGGCAGCCGGACACGCGCCTGACGGAGCGGCCGATCGGCGAGTTGATCGCCGTCAAGCTCGGCCTTGCCGACGGGCACGCCGAATTGTTCCGCTACCATGTCGACAATGCGCCGTCCGACAAGACCATGCTGGACGGCGTGATCGACGGCGGCGGGGTGAAACTCAAGCTGACCTGGTAGCTTTCCGAAGCCCGCCTTTTGGCGTATGGGAACGCGCGAAAACAGGCGGAAAACGCGATGTCCTACAAGGTGGCGGTGGTCGGCGCGACAGGCAATGTCGGCCGCGAAATGCTCAGCGTGCTCGACGAGCGCCTGTTTCCGGCGAGCGAAGTGGTGGCGCTGGCCTCGACCAGCTCGGTGGGAACCGAGGTTTCGTTCGGCGACAAGACGCTGAAGGTCAAGGCGCTCGACTACTACGATTTCAAGGGCACCGACATCGTGCTGATGAGCGCGGGCGGCGCGGTCTCGAAGGCCTGGGCGCCCAAAATCGCGGCGCAGGGCGCCATCGTGATCGACAATTCCAGCGCCTGGCGCATGGACCGCGACGTGCCGTTGGTCGTGCCGGAAGTGAACGCCGACGCGTTGAACGACATCAAGAAGGGCATCGTCGCCAATCCCAATTGCTCCACCGCGCAACTCGTCGTTGCGTTGAAGCCGCTGCACGACGCTGCGCGGATCAAGCGCGTGGTGGTCTCGACCTACCAATCGGTGTCCGGGGCGGGGCGCGAGGCGATGGATGAGCTGTTCCGCCAGACGCGGGCGGTGTTCGTCGCCGATCCGGTCGAGGTCGAGCATTTCACCAAGCAGATCGCCTACAACGTCATTCCCCAGATCGACGACTTCCTCGATTCCGGCCTGACCAAGGAGGAGTGGAAGATGATGGTCGAGACGCAGAAGATCCTCGATCCCGACATCCAGCTCACCGCGACCTGCGTGCGCGTGCCGGTGTTCATCGGCCACAGCGAGGCGGTCACCATCGAGTTCGAGCAGCCGATCACCGCCGACAGGGCGCGCCAGATCCTGCGCGCCGCGCCGGGCATCCTGGTCGTCGACAAGCGCGAGGACGGCGGCTATGTCACGCCGATCGAATGCGCCGGCGAGGACGCGACCTATGTCAGCCGCATCCGCAAGGACCCGACGGTCGAGCACGGGCTGTCGCTGTGGATCGTGGCGGACAATCTGCGCAAGGGCGCGGCGCTGAACGCGGTGCAGATCGCCGAATGCCTGATCAACCGCAAGCTGTTGAGGGCGGCGTGACGCCGGCGGACTTCGCCGCCCTGGTCGCGCGCTTCGCCGCCGCGGCGACGGCCGGCGACGGCAAGGCGCTGGCCGCCTGCTTCACGCCGGACGGGACCTATTTCGACTATATCTATGGCGCCCATACGAGCCGCGACAGCATCGCCGACATGCTGGAAAACCTGTTCCATCGCGACGCAACGGAATATGACTGGACGTTCTTCGATCCGGTCGTGAACGGCGACATCGGCTATGCCCATTCGCTGTCGACCTTCATCTCGACGGTGCCGGACTATGCCGGCCGCGAGGTGGTGATCGACGGCATCAGCCGCTTCGTCCTGAAGGACGGCCTGATCGCCGAATATCATGAGAGCGTGAACGGCGGCGTGGCGCATGCCCAGCTCGGGATCGCGCCGGAGCGCATGGCGAAGGTCATGGCGCGCTGGGCCAAAAGGCTGCGCGAGCGGCCGGATGTCGAGGCCTATCGTGCGGCGGTTCGCGCACGCCACGCCGGCGCGCAAAACCGGTAATCTGCCGCCCGGCGAAAATCGAAGGACCTGCCATGACGACGATACGGCCGCGCCGCTCGGTGCTCTACATGCCGGGTTCGAACGCCCGCGCGCTGGAGAAAGCGCGTACGCTGCCGGCCGATGCGCTGATCCTCGATCTCGAAGACGCGGTCGCGCCCGACGCGAAGGACATCGCACGGCAGCAGGTGTGCGACGCGGTCAAGGCGCGCGGCTTCGGCAAGCGCGAGATCATCGTACGGATCAACGGCCTTGCGACGCCCTGGGGCGAGGCGGACCTCAGGGCCGCGACCGAGGCGCAGCCCGACGCCATCCTGGTGCCGAAGATCTCCACGCCGGCCGACCTGCACGCGATCGGGGAACGGCTGATCCAGTACCGGCATCTGCGAAACATCGCGGTCTGGGCGATGGTCGAAACGCCAGCGGCGATCCTGAACATCGCGAGCATCGCGGCGGCCGGCGGGCAGCTCGCGGCCTTCGTCATGGGGACGAACGACCTGATCAAGGAAATCCGCGGCGTCCATACACCGGACCGGATGAACCTCGCCGCTTCGCTCGGCCTGTCGGTCCTGGCGGCACGGGCGAACGGGCTCGCCGTCATCGACGGGGTCTATAACGACATCGCCGATGCGGAAGGCTTCCGGGCGAGCTGCGAACAGGCCCGCGCCTTCGGCTTCGACGGCAAGACGCTGATCCATCCGTCCCAGGTCGAGCCCTGCAACGCCGTGTTCGCGCCTTCGGCCGGAGAGGTCGAGGCGGCGCGCAAGGTGATCGCGGCGTTCGAGCTGCCGGAGAACAAGGGCAAGGGCGCAATCAAGCTGGACGGGCGGATGGTCGAACTGCTGCACGCCGAGATCGCGCGCGGCACCGTCGCCATGGCGGACGCGATCGCCGAACTGGGGACGTAGCGGGGTATCGGAATGAAGACGAATGTCGGCAATTTCTTCGAGGACTTCCATGTCGGGCAGAAGATCGCGCATGCCACGCCGCGCACCCTGACCCACGGCGATGCGGCGCTGTACCAGGCGCTCTACGGCTCGCGCTTCGCGCTGCAGTCGTCCGATTTCTTCGCCCAGGAAGTCGGCCTGCCGCGCAGTCCGCTGGACGACCTGCTCGTCTTCCACACCGTGTTCGGCAAATCCGTGCCGGACATCTCGCTGAACGCCGTGGCCAATCTCGGCTATGCCGAGGGGCGGTTCCTCAAGCCGGTTTATCCCGGCGAGACGCTGTCGGCGCATTCCGAAGTGATCGGCCTTAAGGAGAATTCCAACCGCCAGACCGGCGTCGTCTATGTCCGCACCACGGGCATGAACGAGAAGGACGAGGGCGTGCTCTCCTATGTGCGCTGGGTGATGGTGAAGAAGCGCGATCCGGAGGCCGCCGCAAAGCCCGCCGTCGTGCCGACGCTGGCCGAGGCGGTCGCGGTGGAAGACCTGCGCATCCCCGGGCATCTGAAATACGACACGCTGTTCAACACCGAGCAGTCCGGCGCGAAGCATCTGTGGGACGACTATGCGATCGGCGAGAAGATCGACCATGTCGACGGCGTCACGGTGGAAGAAGCCGAGCACATGATGGCGACGCGGCTCTATCAGAACACCGCGCGGGTGCATTTCAACCAATATGCCGAAGGCCAGGGCCGCTTCGGGCGCCGGCTGATCTATGGCGGCCATGTCATCAGCCTGGCGCGCGCGATCTCGTTCAACGGGCTGGGCAACGCGCTGACCATCGCGGGGATCAATGGCGGGCGGCACGTCAATCCGCTGTTCGCCGGCGACACGGTGTTCGCGTGGAGCCAGGTGCTGGACAAGCAGCCGCTCGCCCATCGCAAGGATGTCGGCCTGCTGCGGCTCAGGCTGGTCGCGACCAAGAATCTGCCCTGCGCCGAATTCCCCGACCGCGGCGACGACGGCGCCTATCCGGCGGGCGTCATCCTGGATTTCGACTATTGGGCGGCGATGCCGCGCGCATGAGCCTTCTCGAGCGGTATCGCGCCTCCATCGCCAAGGGCGAACTGAAGAAGGACGCGGCGCAGGAGCGCGCGGCGGCGAAGCTTGCCGCGCTGGCCAGGGCGCTGAAATCCTGGCGGCCGGGGCGGCGGTTCTTCTTCGCGGCGCCCAGGCCGCCGCGCGGACTTTACCTCTGGGGCGATGTCGGGCGCGGCAAGTCCATGCTGATGGACCTGTTCTTCGCCGAAGCGCCGGTCGCGCAAAAGCGGCGCATCCACTTCAACGAATTCATGATGGAGACCCACGCCGCGATCCATGCCGAGCGCCAGCGCGGCGGCGGCGACCCGATCCCGCCCGTGGCGCGCGGCATCGCGGAGGCGGCGCGGCTTCTGTGCTTCGACGAATTCCAGGTGACCGACGTGGCCGACGCGATGATCCTGGGCCGGCTGTTCGAGCAGCTTTTCGAGCGCGGCGTGGTGGTGGTGGCCACCTCGAACACGCCGCCGGACCGGCTGTATGAGGGCGGGCTGAACCGCCAGCTTTTCCTGCCCTTCATCGCGGAGATCGAGCGGCGGCTCGACGTGGTCGAGCTCGACGGCGCGGTCGATTATCGCCTGCACCGGATTTCCGGCCTCAGCGTCTATCTTTATCCCCTGGGGCCGAAGGCCGATGCGGCGATGGACGCCGCCTGGCTCAAGCTCACCGACCGCCAGCAGGGCGCGCCGCAGAACCTCACCATCCTGGGACGCACGCTGCGCGTGCCGCAGGCCGCCAAGGGCGTGGCGCGGTTCGGGTTCGAGGATCTCTGCGCCCAGCCGCTGGCGGGCGCCGACTATCTCGCGGTGGCGCGGGCCTTCCATACCGTGCTGATCGACCATATCCCCCGGCTGGGCGCGAACCAGCGCAACGAGGCGCGGCGGTTCGTTCTGTTGGTCGACACGCTTTATGACGAGGGCGTCAAGCTGATCTGCTCGGCCGATGCGCCGCCGGAGGAGCTTTATGTCGCCGGCGACGGCGCCGACGCCTTCCGCCGCACCGTGTCGCGCCTGCACGAAATGCAGAGCGAGGACTATCTGAAGCGCGGCCATGGCGTTCGCGGCGACGCGGTCGCGGCTGTATAGTCGCAAGCGATGCTGAGCCAGATCGTCGGAACCTTCCTGGTCATCGTGGCAGCGCTGGTCGCCTATCGTTACCGCCGCTGGATCGTGGAGCGCCTGAAGCGCTTCGACGACGAGAATGTGCGCCGCATCGCCGAACAGGAGCGCGACCGCGCCGATCCGCTGGCGCATTTCCGCCATACGCTGCGCACCGCCGAGGAGCAGGTCGAGGCGGTGAGCGAGATCGTGGAGCCGGACGAGCGACTTGGCATGCCGGTGACGCGCTATATGTTCGAGGGCGAGCGCTTCGCGAGCCGCGCCGACGCCGAACGCGTGCGCACCGAAAAAATCCGCGCCATCGCGCGCGGCTATTACCAGGACCTGCCGGTCGCACTGGCCGAGCGGCGGAAGGACAAGCTCAATTAAGCCGCCTCGCCGCGCATCAGGCGCGGCAGCTTGCCGATATCGCCGCCGGCGTGGCGCATGAAGAAGCGGCGGGCCGGGCCGATGGCGTCCACGATCCCCATGCCGACGTCGCGCAAGGCCCGCAGGGGCGCGATGTCGTTGGAGAAGAGTCGGTTCAAGCCGTCCGTCGCGACCGCCATGGCGAGCGAATCGAAGCGGCGCCAGCGTTCGTATTTCTTCAGCGTGTCGAGCGCGCCGATATCGAGGCCGAGCCGCGCCGCATCGAGCAGGACGTCGGCCAGCGCCGCGGCGTCCTTGAGGCCGAGATTGAGCCCCTGCCCCGCAATCGGATGAATGCCGTGCGCGGCGTCGCCGGCCAGCGCGAAACGCGGCTTCACATAGCCCCGCGCGAGATGGAATTTCAGTGGATAGGACCAGCGCGGACCCGCCGCGGTGGTCGCGCCCAGATGCGCCCCGAAACGCCGCGCGATCTCGGCATCGAAGGCCTCGGCATCGAGCGCGAGCATTTTCGGCGCGAGCTTTTCGTCCTCGGTCCACACCAGCGAAGAGCGGTTGCCGGTCATCGGCAGGATCGCAAAGGGGCCGGAGGGCAGGAAGTGTTCATAGGCGACGCCGTTGTGCGGCTTCTCATGCGTGACGGTGGCGACGATGCCCCATTGCGGATAGGACCAGGCGATCACGCCCAGGCCCATCAGATCGCGCATCGCCGAGTCGCGGCCGTCGGCGGCGATGGCGAGCGCGGCCTCGACGGTCTCGCCGTTCGAGAGCGTGGCGCGGACGCTGTGCGGCCCCGGCGCGAGATCGACCAGCGCGGCCGGCGCGATCAGGCGCAGATCGGGCAGGGCGGCGGCGGCGGCGAACAGGGCGGCGCGGGTGCGGCGGTTCTCCACGATATGGCCGAGCGAGGCGGCGCCGACCTCCGCCGCGTCGAAATGCAGCGAGAAGGGCGAGGGCTCGCCGTTCAACTTCGCGTCGGTGACCAGGATGTCGTTGATGGGCTGGGCGTCTTTCGCCAGATGCTCCCAGATGCCCAGCGCCTGGAACATGCGCACCGTGGCAAAGGCGAGCGCGCTGACGCGGCCGTCGAAGGCGGCGTCCAGCGCGGCGGCCTGGGGCAGCGGGTCGGCCACGGAAACCTTGAGGCCGCCCCGGGCGAGCGCGATGGCCAGGGTCAGCCCGACCATGCCGCCGCCGCCGATAATCACGTCACACTGGCTCATGGGATCAGCCTACGCCGTGAGCATGCTCAATTGAATCGCGGGATATTGCCGCCCCTCCCCGATTCGTTCCGGAAAAGCGGTTCGATTCCAAAGAATTCCATGTAAGCGGCTGAAATTATTTGGGAAATTCACGGGATAGCAACCCGCTCATGCCCCGATGGGCCAACCTGCGACGAGCCGTTCGGTTGCCGGACGGATCGCCGAGACCACTGCCAGCGATTCTGACGTCGTCATTCCGGGCTCGGCTTTCAAGGACGTGGCTAATTTTTGGGCACAGAAAATCTCTCTGCCAAAAATATAGTCAAATTATACGATTCCCAAAGGCCGGCGGTGCCGGGCCGATAGAAAATTCCCTTTTGAATCAACGATCCGTCACATTTCTCCGCCGCGGCACGGTTCTTGATGAAGTGTTAACGCCCGGACTGTGGCTGGGCGCGATTAACCATGGAAGGACGCCAGATGAAGCTGATCACGGCGATCATCAAACCCTTCAAGCTCGACGAGGTCCGGGAACAGCTTTCCGCGCTGGGCGTGCAGGGCATGACCGTCACCGAAGTCAAAGGGTACGGACGGCAGAAGGGCCATACCGAAATCTACCGCGGCGCGGAATACGCCGTGAGCTTCCTGCCGAAGCTCAAGATCGAAGTCGCCGTCAAAAGCGAAATGGCCGAGGCGGTGATCGAGGCGATCACCTCCAAGGCCAAGACCGGCCAGATCGGCGACGGGAAAATCTTCGTCACACCGCTCGAACAGGTCGTGCGTATCCGCACGGGGGAAACCGACGGCGACGCGCTCTAGACCGCTTAACCGAAACGCATTGGGATCCATGAAGGGGAGTTTGAAATGAGTTCTGCGAAGCTGAAGCGAGTGGGGATCGGCATAGGCGCCGGTCTTGGGGCGTTGGCCTTGACGATGGGATCGGCCCTGGCGGAGACGCCGCCGCCCGATCCGTTGAATTCCGGCGACACCGCCTGGATGATCACCTCGGCCGCCCTGGTACTGCTGATGACCATTCCGGGCCTGGCGCTGTTCTATGCCGGCATGGTGCGCAAGAAGAACATGCTGGCGACCGCGGCCCAGAGCTTCGGCGCCACCGCGATCATCACCATCCTGTGGATGGTGATCGGCTATTCGGCGGCGCTCACCACCAATCCCGACAGCAACCTCAACCAGTATATCGGCAGCTTCAACCAGTTCATGCTGTTCAACATGACGCTGAAGAGCATCAACCCGCTCGCGGGAACGATCCCCGAGTCGGTCTACATGTTCTTCCAGATGACCTTCGCGATCATCACCCCGGCGCTGATCGCCGGCGCGATCGCGGACCGCATGAAGTTCTCCGCCTTCATGTGGTTCATGTCGCTGTGGCTGCTGCTCGTCTATGTGCCGATCGCCCATTGGGTGTGGGGCGGCGGCTTCCTCGGCGCGTCGTGGGGCGCGCTCGACTATGCCGGCGGCACGGTCGTGCATCTGAACGCCGGCACGGCGGGCCTCGTCGCCTGCCTGATGCTGGGCAAGCGCGTGGGCTACGGCACCGAGAACATGGCGCCGCACAACCTCTTGTTCGCCCTGATCGGCGCCTCGCTGCTGTGGGTCGGCTGGTTCGGCTTCAACGCCGGTTCCGCGGTGACGGCGGGCTACAATGCCGGCATGGCGGCGGCGGCGACGCAGATCGCCACGGCGGCGGCGGCGCTGGCCTGGATGTTCGCGGAGTGGATCATCAACCGCAAGCCGTCGGTGCTCGGCATGATCTCCGGCGCGGTCGCCGGCCTCGTGGCGATCACCCCGGCCTCGGGCTTCGTCGATGCGCTGGGCGCGCTCATCATCGGCGTGGCCGCGGGCGTGGTCTGCTACATCGCCTCGGTCTGGGTGAAGAAGCTGCTCGGCTATGACGACGCTCTCGACACCTGGGGCGTGCACGGCGTGGGCGGGGCGCTGGGCGCGATCCTGACCGGCGTCTTCGCGAAGAACGCGATCAACTCGGCCGGCAAGGGCTGGCTGGCGGACGGCAATCTCCACCAGGTGGCGATCCAGTTCTACAGCGTCGTGGTCGTCTTCGTGTATTGCGGCATCGCGACCTTCATCATCCTGAAGGTGATCGACATGATCGTGGGCATCCGAGTCTCCCAGGAGGTCGAGGTCGAAGGTCTCGACATCAACCTCCACGGAGAAACGATACACGGCTGATCCCCCGTGTAGCGGTTATCTCCCTCAACTGGGGCGCCGGGCGACCGGCGCCCCTTTTGTTTGGAGTCAGACCTTCTTTCCCGAGCAATGGATGAAGACGAAGTGCGTGACATGGCACTCGTCGGAGATATGGCTGTTGGGATGGACGGGCGGCAGGATGCGCGGCTGGCCGAAGCCGCCGCGGCCCACCGACACGTCGTAGAACCAGAAATCGACGCTCTCGAAATAGCGGTTGAAATAGGCCTGCACGGCGGGAAGGTCGTCGGGGCCGATCACCACGTCGCAGCCGCCATTGGTGCTTTGCGCCTCGGTCTTGTTGTCGAACCATTGCGCGTGATGGCGGTCGATCTTGAAGACCTGCGTCGCGACGCCGGGCGAGACCTGCTGCACCGGCCCGGTGGGAAGCGCCGGGTAGTTCTTCGAGAACGCGTATTGCAGGGTGATCTTGCCGTCCGGCTTGAGGATGCGGCAGATGTCCTTCAGGATCATGTCGCGCGTTTCGAACACGCAGATGTGCTGCAGGGAGATCGTGCAGTAGACGAAATCGTAGGCGCCCGACGGTGCGGCACCGGCGCTCAGCCCGTCCGTCACCCAGAAATCGCTGCCCGGCGTGCGGTCCTCGGCCAGGTCGATCATCACCGAACTGATATCCGCGCCGTCCACCTTGCCGAAGACGTTCTGCATCCGCCGGACCATGCGGCCTTCGCCGCAGGCGATGTCGAACGCCCGGCGCGAGCCGAAATCCTCGAAGACCGGATGGCGGATATCGCCGTAGAGAAAGAGCAGATTGGTCTCGTAGGGGACGTTCTCGTGATAGTCGTAATGGCCGACAACCCAGCTCTCGGGATTCTTCAGTCCAGCATTCTGGTAGTACGATTTCTGCATGCCAGCATAGCGCAGAAGCTCGTCATCGGCCGGGTCAGCCTGTTCACGAAGGGCCGGATTGCTCATCGACGCGTGCTCCGCACTTGGGATGGGGACGAACCGCCTGCATGGGGAGGCGCAGACCGCGCGAACCCTAGCGAAACGCGGTTAAGGGATTGTTGCCTGGGATGCAGACAGGGTTAACCCGCCGCTAACCCTGCACCATGATGATCGCGTGGCCGCATCGCCGCGATGGACCTTCGATGTCTTTGCCCGCAACGCCGTTCAGTTCCGCCGGTTTCGGTTGCCGTGAGCGGCGCTTCGCCGTCGAAGACGTCCGCAAGATGAAAGAGTCGGTCTATGTCCTGACCGACATCGCGCCGTTCCGCGACATCGAGCTGATGCTGGCCTGCGACGGCGTCCTGGCGTCGCTCGACGAACTGAACGACGAGGAAATCGGCGAGAGCGCGTTCTACGTCTATTTCAGCGTCGACGAGCTCTGCGTGGAGCCGATCCGGCGCATCATCGCATGCGGCGGGATGTTCGTTCCGCCGATGCAGTTCGCCAAGACCCGCTATTCCCGCGTCGCCGCCCATGTCGCCGAGACCCTGGCGGAATCGAATCGCGCGGTCGGCGAGCTGTTCTGCGGCGAAGCGCTGCACGAGAACATCTGCCAGGCCGTCGACATGACGAAGGACGTCGAGGGCGACTTCCTGGAGATCGGGGTGTTCACCGGATCGAGCGCCGTCACCGCCATGACCCATATGCGCAATCGCGGCATCAGGCGGCGGTGCCATCTGATGGATACGTTCGAGGGCTTTACTTATGCGGAAGCGGAAGCGAGCGCCGACGGCATCTGGAACGGCACGCATCTGATGGCGGCGGCGCCGCAGCAGACGCTGCTGGCGGAGCGGATGCGCGGCGTCGGCCAGGAGTTCCGTTTCGTCAAAGGCAATATCTGCGCCGACCCCATTCCGGCCGGGATCGAGACGCTGGCGCTGGTGAACGTCGACGTCGATCTCTACGAGGCGACGCTGGCCGGACTGTGCAAGACGGCGCCGCTCGTTGCGCCCCGCGGGATCATCGTCTGCGAAGACCCCGCCTCGACGCCCGGGCTCTATGGCGCCTTCGTCGCCCTCGACGAATTCCTGCGCACCGAAGAGGGCAGGAAATTCGTCCGCGTCTTCATGGGCACGCAGTATTTCCTGATCAAGATGGCGGCGTAGGGCCTTTCAGGCCGCGACGCTCGCGGGCGGCGGCCAGTTCTCCCGGCGGTGGCGCGCCAGCTTCCCGTAATAGGCGTCTTCGAGTTCGCGCAGGGCGCCCTTGTCGTACTGCGAAAGGCTCTCCGCCAGTCCCCGGATCGTATCGGCCGGGATGTCCGGCATGGGTTGCGTGAACAGGGCGCGCGGCCAGGCATCGTCCACCAGCCGCCCGTAGCGCCGGCCCACGCCGGGGAACACCTCCGCGCCCGCCTTCGTATTGGCGCGCCATCCGGCGATATCGTCGTAGGGCGGGGCGATCGCGAGGCGCGACGGATCGCTCCAATCGGCGTTCGCGTTCACCGTGTTCGCGTAGAAGGCGATGTCGCCGGGAGCGCCGGCATCGACATGGAAGGACGAAAACAGAATCCAGGCATTGGCGACGATGAGGTGCCAGAAGAACGGATCGTCCAGCATCATCCGGAGCAAATCCTTGCGGTAGTCGACATCGTTGGCGAAGGCGCCATAGGCGGCGAGATAGCGCCGGAAAATCGGGAAGCGCTTGAGGAAGATCGAGCCATAGCGCACGACATGGGCGAAGGGGCCGCAGGCCGGATCGTCCATCACGCCGAGCCGGCTCTCGACATCCGGGGTGACGAGATGCGCGAGGTCGCGCTTCAGTCCCGCGAAGGCGGCGTCCTCGAAGAAGAAGGGCTGGTTGGCGTCGGCCCAGGGGATCCAGATCTTGCGGGCGAAGGGCGCGCGGCGGAGCTTGACGCCGAACGCGGTGGCGCCGGCGTCCATCGCGCAGAGCGTGTCGAATTCCGCGATCTTGCCGCGCAGGAAATCGGTCGCGACGACGAAATCGGGACGCAGCTTGACCACCAGAGCATCGTCCTCCGGCACCAGCGCCAGGGCCGCCTCCAGATTCCTGACCTGCCACACGACGCCTTTCTGGTCGCGATTGCCGCTCGCGGGCGGCTGCGGCAGACGCGTGACCGCGACGTCGTCCATGGCCGCGATGGGCGCGACGAAGCCGTCGAGTTCGGGCCCGTCCCAGGTGACGTAGCGGATGGCGCGGATCAGCCCTTCCTGCCGAAGGCGGCGCGGCGCATCGAGGCTTTTGCGGCAGAGCTCGGCGCTGCGGGCAAAGCCGGTGACGATCACGTCGACGGGGCGGGTCATGGCGCGCGTTCCTTCAGAAGCCGCGACAGGGCAGCCAGTCCTCGCGCCAATGGTCGTCCAGGAGCGCGTAATATTCGCGTTCCAGGTCGTCCAGAACGCCGGCGTCGTAGTGCGTGAGATTGCGCGCGACGCCCTGCAGCGTCTCCCACGGGATGTCCGCGAAACGCCGGGTGAACAGGGCCTGCTGCCAGGCGTCGTCCATCAGGCGGCCATAGACCCGGCTGACGCCCGAGCAGACCTCGGCGCCGGCCTTGGCGGTCTCGCGCCAGCCCGCGAGGTCGTTGTAGGGCGCGGTGAGCCGCACCGTGGCCAGGTCGTTCCAATCGGCCGCCGGATTGGCGGTGTTGGCGAAGAAGCGCAGATCGCCGGGGCGGCCCGCATCGACATGGAAGCCGCTGTACAGGATCCAGGCATGCGCCAGGATGAGATGCCAGAAGAAGGGATGCCGGATCGCCTTGCCGAGCTGGTCGCGGCGATAGTCGATGTCGTTGGCGAAGACGTGGTAGTGCGCGAAATAGCGGCGGAAGATCGGAAAGCTCTCGAGGAAGACCGTGCCGAAGCGGACGGCGTGCGCCAGCGAACCGCATTCGGGGTCCTGCATCGCGCCGAGCCGCGATTCGACATCGGGCGTGACGAGATGGGCCAGATCGCGCTTGAGCCCAGCGAAGGCGGCGTCCTCGTAGAAGAAGGGCTGGTTCGCGTCGGCCCAGGGCAGCCAGATCTTGCGCGCGAAGGGCGGGCGGCGAAGCTTGACGCCGAAGGCGGTGGCGTTCGCCTCCATCCGGCACCCGCGGTCGAAATCGGCGATCTTGCGCGCGAGGAAACCGGCGTCGAACAGGAAATCGGGCCGCGTCTTGACGACCAGCGTGTCGTCCTCCGGCACCAGGGCCAGCGCGGCTTCGAGGTTGCGCACCTGGCAGACGACGCTCTTCTGTTTGGCGTTCCCGGACGGCGCCGGCGCCGGCACGCGCGTGACGGCCACCTCGTCCATCGCGAGGACCGGCGCCACCGCCGCGTCGAGTTCGGGCGAATCCCAGGTGACGTAGCGGATGGCGCGGACCAGGCCTTCCTGCCGAAGGCGGCGCGGCGTCTCGAAGCTCCGGACGCAAAGCGCCGCGCTGCGGGTGAAGCCGGTGACGATCACGTCGACGGGGCGGCTCATGACCCGCTTTCCGCCAGGAGCCGCGACGCGGCGGCGCAGGCGAAGGCGGCATGCGCGCCCTCGCGGACATAGGGCAGCGTACGGAACAGGTGGAGCGCCGCCATCTGGCCGAGGCGCGGCGGCAGGCGGGAATCCATCTCCTCGGCGACGCCGCGGATGTCGTCGGCCAGCCGGGTCATCCGCTCCAGCGCATCGACGCTGGGCGCGGCGACGTCGCGCAGGAACCAGCGGCCTTCGAGGTCCTGCAGCAGCTTGGCGAGATCGAGCCAGAAGGAGGAAACCCAGGGCACGTCGCAGTCGATGAAGACGATGCCGCCGTCCTGGGTCAGAAGGATGTTCTCGAGCGTCAGGTCGCCGTGATCGGGCGATTGCGGAATGCCGCTCCAGTCGGCGTCCGCGAGCCGGGCGGCCAGCGCTGCGATGGCCGCGGCGTGCGGGAAGAGGCGGGGCCGCCGGCGCGACTGCTCCACGATATCGCCGATCTTGGCGCGGAAGAGGTGCGGGGCGATGGCGGCGCCCGCCGACGCGCCGAACAGGCTGAGCAGTCCGGCGATCGCCGCGCGGACCGCGGCGCGGTCGTAGGGCGAGGCGTGAAGAATCGTTTCGGCGAGGGTGCGGGCCGGCAGATAGGCCATGTCGAAATAGGCGAGACCGCCGCTGTCCAGGCCGATGTCGTAGATGGGCGGAAAGGCGAGGCCTTGCGCCGCGAACAGGCGCTGCTTCAGGGCCTGGCGGCGCAGGCGCAGATTGCCGGCGCGCGCCGCGGCGGTCTTGCGCACGAAGGACCGGTCCTGCGCACCGACGCAGAGCGCAACCTCGGCGCCGGAGTGACCGCCCAGGCGCTGGACCGTACGGCCGCCGCTCTGCCGGTGCCGTTCCGCCTCGGCCAGAGCGGTGCTCACTGCCAGTCTCTCAAATGATCGCCGAGCGTGGCGCTGTCGCGCTCCAGGCTGATGCCGACGGCGGAGGGGAAGGGATTGGTCGCGGCGTGATCGTTCACCAGGAAGCGGCGGCCATGATGACAGTCCATGATCAGCGCGTGGGGCTTGAGGCCGATCTGGCGCAGCGTCGCTTCGGTGCGGGTGCGATAGGCTTCGGTGCGGGCCGTCATGAAGACGAGCTGGGCGCCGCCATCGGACCAGTGGCGCAGCGCCGCGACGTTCTCGGCGATGGGTTCGTCGGGCTGGTTCCAGGAGGGCTCGAAATAGCGCGCATGGTTCTTGAACACGACGCCGTCGAGATCGGAGACGATGGTGCCGCGGCCGCGGACATAGCGGCGCCAGTCGTCCAGCGTGCCGACGTCCACGAGTCCGTCCACGACATGCGGCTTGACCACCATGCCGCCGGCGATGGCGCGGTTCATCACATGCGAGACGAAGATCTCGCGCTCCGGCGAAGACCCGGCCACGGCATCGAAAGCGCCGAGGAACAGGGCGGCGTCGGAAAAGCCGTAGAGGCCGACGCAGACATGGTTGGAGACGAGGCTCTTCTCGACCATCTCGACCACCAGGCCCTGGTCGTTGACGACCGCGAAGCTCTTGGCGCCGACATTGCTCATGGCGGGGCTGCGCCGCACATCGCTCACCGAGACGAAGCCCGGGGCCGGCAGCGGGCCGGGGGTGAAGAAGCTGTCGGCGTCCTTTATGGCGATGGGGCCCGCCACGCCGGCGCGGCGGATCATCTGCGCCACGGTGTCGGCCGGGCCGTTGGTGTCGTGCTCCAGCACCACGACGTCGAGCCCTTCGCCGAAGACCTTGGCCAGGAGCGCCTTGCAGCCGTAACGCGCTTCGTGATCGGCGCGGATGGCGGCGACGATGCGGCGATGGGGGGACGCGGGGACGCTGGCGGCGGCGCGCGCGATGGCGAGATCGCCCTCGGGCAGGGTCAGCATCCATTTCGGGCGCACGCCCGGATAGCGCGACGACTTGCCGGCGCAGGGCAGGAGCAGCGTGAAGGCGGTGGGCATGCGGGGGCCGCGACAAGGAATGCGCAGCGATGTTCGGGCCTCAAGGTTAAATTGCGGTTGACCATGTTTCGCTGGCGCGCCGCATTTGGCCTTCGCTAAGGTGCCGGGATGCTCTTTCCCGGCCGCCTGTCCGAATTGCCGCCATCGGCTTTCGCAAAGCTTGCGACGCTGCTCGACCCGCACAAGCCCGGCAAGCCGCCGATCAGCCTGGCGATCGGCGATCCCAATGGCGCGGTGCCGGATTTCGTGAGCGCGGCGCTCGCGCGGCATGCCTCGGAGTTCGGGACCTATCCGCCGATCAATGGCAGCGCGGACTGGCGCGCGGCCGCCGCGGGGTGGCTGGCGCGGCGCTTCGGGCTGGCGGAAGGCTCGATCGATCCGGACAAGAACCTGCTGCCGCTGAACGGCACGCGCGAGGGGCTGTTCCTCGCCGCCTTCACGGTGATGCCGGAGGCGAAGGCCGGCCAGCGGCCGGCGGTGCTGCTGCCCAATCCGTTCTATCAGTGCTATGCGGCGGCGGCGCTCGCGGCGGGCGGCGAGCCGGTGTTCGTGCCGGCGACGGCGGCAACGGGTTTCCTGCCCGACTACGCATCCCTGCCCCAGACGCTGCTGGAGCGTACGGCGGCGGTCTATATCTGCTCGCCGTCCAATCCCGAGGGCGCCTGCGCCCGCGAGCCGTACTGGCGAACACTGTTCGCGCTTGCCGAACGGTACGACTTTACGGTGTTCGCGGACGAGTGCTACGCCGATATCTATATCGACAAGCCGCCGCTCAGCGCGCTGCCGGCGCGGGGCGCGCCGTATGAACGCCTGCTGACCTTCCATTCGCTGTCCAAGCGGTCGGGCCTGCCGGGGCTGCGCTCGGGCATCGTCGCGGGCGAGGCCGGGCTGATCGAGCGCTTTCGCCAGTTCCGCAACTATGCCGGGCCGCAAGTGCCGCTGCCGATCATCGCGGCCAGCGCCGCTGCCTGGCGCGACGAGACGCATGTCGCGGCCAATCGCGAGACCTATCGGGAAAAATTCCGCCTGGCGCAGCGCCTGCTCGGCAACCGGGCAGGCTTCAGGGTGCCGGAGGGCGGGTTCTTCCTGTGGCTCGATGTCGGCCATGGCGAGGAGACGGCGCTCCGGCTGTGGCGCGAGGCGGGAGTCCGCGCCCTGCCCGGCGCCTTCATGGGGCGAGAAGTGATCGCGGGAAAAGCCCAGTCGAATCCCGGGTTTTCCTATATCCGGGTGGCGCTCGTTAACGAGGTGTCAACCATTATGGCGGCACTCGAAAGGATGACGGAAGTCATTTGATGGACGCGCAACGTGTCCGGCTTCGCCGGGTTGCGCTCAAGGGGACCGCATGAGCCAGGCAACGCGGCGGGTGACGGCAGGGGGCGTGTACCAACCGCGCTCGCGCGGCGCCGCCATGGCGGATGCCCTGGCCGATGCGCGGCGGTCGCTGGCGCGGCTGTTCCGGCTCGCCGTCATGCGCGGCGCGGGGGCGCTCCTCTTCCTCGGCTCGGCCGCGGCGCTGGTGGCGCTGGCGGGCTATGACCCCTCCGATCCCTCCTGGAACAACGCGACCGGCGCGACGACATCCAACTGGCTGGGCGGCATGGGCGCGATGGCGGCCGACATGCTGCTGCAGGCCTTCGGCATCGCGGCCATCGCGGCGCTGGCGCCGCCGATCGTCTGGGGCGTCCGCGCCCTGCGCGGGCTGCACCTCAAACACGCCATGTGGCGGGCCTTCGCCTGGCCGCTCGGCACCCTGCTTCTGGCGGCGGGGCTGGGCATCCTGCCCGCGTTCAAGAGCCTGCCGGCGCAGGATGGCGGGCTGATCGGCATCGCCGCGGCGTCGATGTCGGCGCATGTCGCGCTGGTCTATCGCCAGCCCTGGATCGCCATCGCGCTGCCGGTGCTGCTGCTGGTTGCCGGCCTGCCGCTGTCCTTTCTCGCCACGGGCCTGCGCCTGACGCCGATCCTGCGCGGCCTCGCCAATGTGCCGGCGACGGTCCTGTGGGCCGGCTCGCTGCTCAAGATGCCGAAATTCTCGTTTCGCAAGGCCGAGCACAATTACGACGAAGAGGAATTCGAGCCCGAATTCGACGAAGAGAGCGAACCCGAGGACGAAGGCTACGCGCTCGACGTGGCGCCCGAGCCGATCGCGGCCACCCGCCTCGCCGAACGGCGCGAGAGCCGCGTCAAGCGCGAGGAAGCCAAGAAGGCCGCGGCCACCAACATCAAGCGGCCCAAGCAGCCGGCGCTGGATCTCGTCAGCGGCGAATACCAATTGCCGGCGCTGAACCTTCTGGCCGAGCCGGTGGTGGTGCACGACGCCACGGCGCTGTCGGACGAAGCTCTGGAAGAGAATGCCCGCATGCTGGAAGCGGTGCTGACCGATTTCGGCGTCAAGGGCCGCATCATGGCGGTGCGCCCCGGCCCGGTGGTGACGCTCTATGAGTTCGAACCGGCGGCGGGCGTGAAATCCTCGCGCGTGATCAGCCTGGCTGACGACGTGGCGCGCTCGATGAGCGCGGTCGCGGCGCGAATCGCGGTGATCCCGGGGCGCAACGTGATCGGCATCGAGCTGCCCAACCACACCCGCGAGACCGTCTATCTGCGCGAGATGCTGGCGAGCGGCGAATACGACAAGGCGCGCGCGCCGCTGACCCTGGCGCTGGGCAAGACCATCGGCGGCGAGCCGGTGATGGCTGACCTCGCCAAGATGCCCCATCTTCTGGTCGCGGGCACGACGGGCTCGGGCAAGTCGGTCGGGCTCAACACCATGATCCTGTCGCTGCTCTACCGCATGACGCCGCAGCAATGCCGGCTGATCATGATCGATCCCAAGATGCTGGAATTGTCCGTGTACGATGGGATCCCGCACCTGCTGTCGCCGGTGGTGATCGACCCGAAGAAGGCGGTCGTCGCGCTCAAATGGGCCGTGCGCGAGATGGAAGAGCGCTACCGCAAGATGTCCAAGCTGGGCGTGCGCGGCGTGGAAGCCTTCAACGACCGCGTGCGCAAGGCCAAGGAGAAGGGCGAGAGCCTGAAGCGCACGGTGCAGACCGGCTTCGACCGCGAGACCGGCAAGCCGATCTACGAGGACGAGGTGCTCGAACTGGAGCCGATGCCCTATATCGTGGTCATTGTCGACGAGGTCGCCGACCTGATGATGATCAGCGGCAAGGAGATCGAGGGCGCGGTGCAGCGCCTGGCGCAGATGGCGCGCGCCGCCGGCATCCACCTGATCGCGGCGACGCAGCGGCCTTCGGTCGACGTCATCACCGGCACGATCAAGGCGAATTTCCCGACCCGCATCTCGTTCCAGGTGACGAGCAAGATCGACAGCCGCACCATCCTGGGCGAACAGGGCGCCGAGCAGCTCCTGGGCGCCGGCGACATGCTCTACATGATGGCCGGCGGCCGCATCCGCCGCATCCATGGGCCGTTCGTCACCGACCGCGAGGTCGAGGATGTGGTGCGCTTCCTGAAGACGCAAGGAACGCCGGACTATCTCGAAGCGGTGACCGAGGAGCCGGACGAGGAGAGCGACGATCCCTATGCCCTGATGGGCGCGGGCGGCGGCGGCAATTCGGATTCGGGCGACGATCTCTACGACAAGGCGCTGGCCATCGTGGCGCGCGAGCGCAAGGCGACGACGTCTTATCTCCAGCGCCGGCTGCAGATCGGCTACAACAAGGCGGCCAGCCTGATCGAGCGCATGGAGCATGACGGGGTGGTGTCGAAGCCCAACCACAAGGGCTTGCGCGAGGTCCTGCTGCCGGACCACGGCGAGGAATAGACCTCGCGGAGGGTTTCAACGGGGTGCGGCGCGCGCGGCCGGCGAACGGCATGCCGGCATGTCGTCGTAGCGATCCCATAGCTCGTTGCGGAATTTGCAGTCCGGATCGAGCTTCGCCTTCAGCGCGAAGAACGCCGGCGCGCGCGGATAGGCCTTGAGAAACTGCGCGCGCGTCGCCACGATCTGATAAGGCAGATAGTAGGTGCCGCCCTCGCGCAGCGCCTCCGCGATGAGCCGCGCCGTCCAGCCCCGCACATCCGCCCGTTCGGCGGCGCTCACGCCTTGGCCGAAATACAGGACGAAGGCGAACCGCTCCTGCGGCGCCCAGGACAGCAGCGATTCGCGGTCGGCGCCTGCGTGTCGGATGGAGACGTTCAGCACATTGGCGTGGGCATCCGTCAGGATCTTGGCCATGGCGGACGCGAAGGTTTCGAACCGGGCGACCGGCACGAAATATTCCTCGAGCGCATAGGTGTACTGTGCCCGCGATGCCGGTTCGAGACTCGCCGCGTCGTAGCTCGCTTCATAGTTGCGCCATTCGACGCCGGCGCGGCTGTACTGAGCCGGGTCGTAGACATATTCCCGTATCTCTTTCCCGAGCGGACCGCGCGACAGCCAATCCAGCAGGAACCGGTCGAACGACGACGGCGCGCCGACAGGGGCCAGCCGGTCGGCGACGGTCAGCGGACGGTCCGTCTTCAGCCAGGTGACGGCGGTAAGCGTGCGGTAGTCGGGCGGATAGAGATCGGCGTTGTGGAAGACGGCGCCTGGCGCATTGGCGACGCTGCGGAGGAAATAGTCCCGATATTGCGACACCGCCACACGCCGGACCATCCGCCGGATATGCGTGTTGGGCACGAGGTCCAGCGTCGCGTCCACGATGACGCCGATGCCGCCATAACCGCCGATCGCCGCGCCGAAGATATCGCGGTGCTGCGTGCGGCTCGCCGCGACGATCGTGCCGTCGGCCAGGACGACGGTGATGGCCTCCACCGAGCGGATGATCGCGCCTTCGCCGACATAGCGGCCATGCGCGTTGACGCTGAGCGATCCGCCGACCGTGAAGTTGGAATAGGTCTGCATGATCCGCAGCGACAGTTGATGCGGATCGATCGCTTCCTGGATCCGGCGCCAGCTCGCGCCGGCCTGGACCCTGATCCGCCGGTTCTTCGGATCGAGTCCGAGGATTTTGTCCATGCGGCGCATGTCGAGGAAGAGGCAGCCCTCGGTCGCGATCTGCCCGCCCTGGCTGTGGCGCGCGCCGCCGATGCAGACCGGTCCGCGATGGGCGCGGACGAGCCCTGCGATCTCCTGTGCCGAGGTGGGCGAGACGATACGCTCTACCGCGATGGGATTAAGTCCGGTCACGTCATTGACGATCGCCGGCGCAGCGGCCGGGGCGCCGACGCCCGCGAGCGCAAAGGCGATGAATGCCGTCCCGTGCAGTCGTCCCCGCCGCGCCATGCCGGTCAAAATACGGCAAAGCGAGGCCGGCGGCCAATGAGGCGGCCGCGGGCGGCGCGATGATACGACGCCTGCCCGGCCGCTCCATTTCCGGCGGTCCGCGCGTTAGGATCGCGTATCGAGTCGGGGAGCCGGGCCATGTCCTATATCGACAACACGCTGGGCGAGGGCGAGCGCCTGGTCGCGCGGGCGCATTTCCACTGGTGGTACAGCCTCAAAGCGTGGCTCGCCCTGATCCTGCTCGGCTGGTGCCTGATCGGCATCGTGATCTTCATCAGCATGATGGTGCGCAAATGGACGACCGAGATCGGCGTCACCACACACCGCTTCGTCGAGAAGGAGGGGCTGTTCAGCCTCAAGACCTTCGAGGTGGCGCTGCCGAACATCGAGGGCGTGCGGGTGACGCAGAACGTCTGGGGCCGGATGCTGGGCTATGGCTCGCTGCGCATCGAGGGCACCGGCGTCGATCATGTCGACCTGCCCAGCATCGCCGATCCGCTCGCCTTCCGCGCCGCGATCGAGACCGCGAAGTCCGGCACCGGGCACTAAGCCGCTTTGGGACTGAGCAGCAGGTTGAACGCCAGCCCGCCGATGCCGCAGGCGGCGATCGCCGCCGCCATGGTCAGGGCGCTGGTCTGCGGCAGCGCGCCGACCACGACCGAGGCCAGCGCCGCCATGCCGAACTGGAAGGTGCCGAGCAGGGCCGAGGCCATGCCGGCGTTCAGGCTGAAGGGCCGCATGGCGACGCCGCTTGCCGTCGGCATCACCGCGCCGTTGAGCCCGACATAGAGCATCAGGCCGAAGGCGATGCCCCAGATCCCGCCGATGCCCGTGGTCGCGAAGGTCATGAGCAGGACGCCGGCGCCGGCCTGGCCGAGCTGGGCGACGATCAAAACCTGCTCCGCCCGCCGCGTCTTCAGCAGCCGCCCGGAGACGTGCGAGCCGGTGATGAGGGCGATGGCGTTGGCGCCGAAGAACCAGCCGAAATGCTGCGCCGGCACGTGGAACAGATCGATGAAGACGTGCGGGCTGGCGGTGATATAGGCGAACAGGCCGCCGGCCGAGGTCGCCGCGCCGAGCACATAGCCGATGAAGCGGCGGTCGGTCACGATGCGCCCGTAATCGAGGAAGATCGTCCCCAGATGCAGGTCGCGGCGCGGCCCGGCATGGCTTTCCGGCAGGCGCAGCAGGACGGCGAGAAGACCGAGCAGCCCCAGCGCGGCCTGGGTCAGGAAGATCGCGCGCCAGCCGAACAGCAGGAGCAGATAGCCGCCGACGAGGGGCGCGAGCAGCGGCGCCAGCCCCATCACCGTCATCATCACCGAGAAGATGCGCGGCACTTCGGCCGCCGCGAACAGGTCGCGCACGCAGGCGCGCGCGATGACCGCGCCGGCGCAGGCGCTGACCGCCTGGACGAAGCGCAGGCCGGTGAGGAGCGGCACCCCGAAGGAGGCCGCGCCCAGGAGGCAGGCGACGACATAGACCGCCAGGCCGGCGATGAGCGGCGCCTTGCGCCCGAAGCGGTCGGCAAGCGGGCCGAACAGCGCCTGGCCGAGCGCGAAGCCCAAGAAGAAGGATGCCAGCGTGCGTTCGACATCGCCAATCGAGGCGCCGAAGTCGCGCGCGATCGAGGGCAGCGCCGGCAGGTACATGTCGGTCGAGAGCGGCGCGAAGGCGGTCAGCGCGCCGAGGATGACGATCAGCTCGGCGCGGCGCGCGCCGGTGGGCGGCGATTGGGCGACAGACATTTTTCTTCCTAGCGCCGGGTTGCCATCGACCAAGCCAATTCCCGACTGTCATTCCCGCGAAAGCGGGAATCGGTGCAGACGGCCCTGGATGCCCGCCTTCGCGGGCATGACAGTATTGCTTCTGCAAAGCGCGATCATGCTCCAAACCGCGATCGGTACAGCGGGCTATTTCAGTTCACGGTCCCTCTGTTAGGATCGAGCCGGTGATTGGGAGATCGCAATGCGCAAAGAGTTGTTGTTCGCCGCCCTGTTGGTTGCCACCTCTCCGGCCGTGGCCGCCGATGCCGATAACGGCAAGGCGATCTTCGGGCGATGCGCCATCTGCCACACCGTGGCGAAGGGCGGCGGCAACGGGCTGGGGCCGAACCTGTTCGGCGTGGTCGGTCGCAAAGCGGCGTCGCTGCCGAATTTCAGCTATTCCTCCGCGCTGCGCGGCGCCGGCATCACCTGGACCGACGCCAAGCTGACGGCCTGGATCGCCAGCCCGGCCAAGCTCGTGCCCGGCACCCGCATGGTGTTCGGCGGGATCTCCAATCCGGCGCAAGTGGCGGACGTCGTCGCCTATCTGGGCACGCTCAAATGACGCCTCCGGTTCCGGGAAGGTTCGCCGCTTATGCGGCGGAATGACGCGGCTTGGCACAAAATGCTGCGCTGCAACCAATTAATCCGAGGGATTGCCTGCCCTTGTTTCCCCAAAGAAACCGGAATGACGGTTCGTTGACACAGGGATGGCGCCGGTCCTAGTTTTTGCGCCGCAAAAAGAGGGGCGGGACCCAAAAATCGCGGCGCATGCCTCGCGCCTAAGAGCTAAACCAACCGCCACCGTTCAGGGATTTTCGAACTCATGAAAGTGCTGGTGCCCGTCAAGCGGGTGATCGACTACAACGTCAAGGTTCGCGTGAAGGCGGACCAGTCCGGCGTGGACCTCGCCAACGTCAAAATGTCCATGAACCCGTTCGACGAGATCTGCGTCGAAGAAGCGGTGCGCCTGAAGGAAAAGGGCAAGGCGACGGAAGTCATCGCCGTTTCCATCGGGCCGCAGCAGGCCTCCGAGACCATCCGCACCGCGCTCGCCATGGGCGCCGACCGCGGGATTCTGGTGAAGACCGACCAGGAGGTCGAGCCGCTGGCGGTCGCCAAAATCCTGAAAGCGATCTGCGAGATCGAGAAGCCTTCGCTGGTCATCACGGGCAAGCAGGCAATCGACGACGACAGCAACCAGACCGGCCAGATGCTGGCGGCGCTCCTGGGCTGGGCCCAGGGCACCTTCGCCCATAAACTCGAACTGGACGCCGAGAGCGCCAAGATCGAACGCGAGATCGACGGCGGCCTTCAGACCGTGGAGGTCAAGCTGCCGGCGGTGATGACCGTCGACCTGCGCCTCAACGAGCCGCGCTACGCCTCGCTGCCCAACATCATGAAGGCGAAGAAGAAGCCGATCGAGGAGAAGTCGCCGGCCGATTACGGCGTCGACATCGCGCCGAAGCTGAAGGTGCTGAAGGTCACCGAGCCGCCCAAGCGCCAGGCCGGCATCAAGGTGAAGACCGTCGCCGAGCTGCTCGACAAGCTCAAGAACGAAGCGGGAGTGATCTGACCATGACCTCTCTCGTGATCGCCGAACACGACAACAAATCCCTCAAGGAAGCGACCGCCAAGGTCGTGAACGCCGCGGCACAGCTCGGCGCGCCGGTGCATGTGCTGGTCGCCGGCTCCGACGCGGCGGGCGTGGCCGAAGCGGCCGCCAAGCTCGCGGGCGTGGAGACGGTGATCCTCGCCGACGATCCGCTCTATGCCAAGATGGTCGCCGAGACGATGGAGACGCTGATCCTCTCCCTCGCCGACAAGTACGATGCGATCCTCGCGCCCGCCACGACCAATGGCAAGAACTACCTGCCGCGCGTCGCCGCCAAGCTCGACGTCGCGCAGATCAGCGAGATCATCAAAGTCGTCAGCCCGGACACGTTCGAGCGCCCGATCTATGCCGGCAACGCCATCGCCACCGTGCAGGCCGGCGCCGGCAAGAAGGTCATCACCGTACGCACCACCACCTTCAAGGTCGTGGGCGAGGGCGGTTCGGCTGCGGTCGAGAAGATCGGCGCGGCCGCCGATCCGGGCCTGTCGAAATTCGTCGGCGAGGAGCTGTCCAAGTCGGAACGCCCCGAACTGACCTCGGCCAAGATCGTGATCTCGGGCGGGCGCGGCATGCAGTCGGGCGACAATTTCCACCTGCTCGACAAGATCGCCGACAAGCTGCACGCCGCGGTCGGCGCCAGCCGCGCCGCGGTCGATGCCGGCTTCGTGCCCAACGACTACCAGGTCGGACAGACCGGCAAGGTCGTGGCGCCGGACCTTTACATCGCGGTCGGCATCTCGGGCGCGATCCAGCATCTCGCCGGCATGAAGGACTCCAAGGTCATCGCCGCCATCAACAAGGACGAGGAAGCGCCGATCTTCCAGGTCGCCGATTACGGCCTCGTCGCGGACCTGTTCAAGGCAATCCCCGAAATGGACGAAGAGCTCACCAAGCTTGGCTACTAGGCCAACGAGGACAGAAGCACATGGTTATTGAACGCATCGGCGTTATCGGCGCGGGCCAGATGGGCAACGGCATCGCCCATGTCCTGTCGCTGGCCGGTTACGACGTGGTGCTCGACGACGTCAACAAGGACCAGCTCGGCAAGGCGCTGGAGCGCATCACCAAGAACATGCACCGCCAGGCGGCGCGCGGCCTGATCAAGGAAGACCAGATCGAGCCGGCGCTGAAACGCATCCGCACGACCACCGCGCTGGACGACCTGAAGGACCGCGACCTCGTCATCGAGGCGGCGACCGAGGACGAAGCGGTCAAGAAGAAGATCTTCCAGGACCTGACGCCGCGCCTGAACGACAAGGCGCTGATCGCGACCAACACCTCGTCGATTTCCGTCACCCGGCTCGCGACCGCGACCGACCGGCCGGAGCGCTTCATCGGCATCCATTTCATGAACCCCGTGCCGATGATGCAGCTCGTGGAAGTCATCCGCGGCATCGCGACCGACGATCCGACCTTCCAGGCGGCGCTGGAGATCGTGCGGCGGGTCGGCAAGACGGCGGCCTATGCCGAGGACTTCCCGGCCTTCATCGTCAACCGCATCCTGCAGCCGATGATCAACGAGGCGGTCTATACGCTGTACGAGGGCGTCGGGAACGTCGAGGCGATCGACACCGCGATGCGGCTGGGCGCCAACCATCCGATGGGCCCGCTGCAACTCGCAGATTTCATCGGGCTCGATACCTGCCTGTCGATCATGCAGGTGCTGTATGAGGGCCTGGCGGATTCGAAATACCGCCCCTGTCCGCTGCTGGTGAAATATGTCGAGGCCGGCTGGCTGGGGCAGAAGACCGGCCGCGGCTTCTACGACTATCGCGGCGACCATCCGGTCCCGACGCGGTAGCTAACCCAGAAACCGTTCCAGGACGTTGCGGGCGATGCGCGTGACGAAGGGGTCGCGCGCGGCCAGGCCGTACGCCCATTCGGTCGTGCCGGCGTTGAACACCTCGCCCTCGCCGCGCTTGAACGAAGCCATCACCGCATGGCCGCGCGACACCCGCGCCTGCATTGCCAGGCTCGCGTCGCCATAGGCGATGCGCGCGACGACGTCCATCTGCTCCGGCGGGATCAGGGGGCGATAGGGATTGTCCGGACTCTCCGCGAACACGGCGGGCACGAAGGCCACGATCTCCAGAGCGTCGGGCACGCCGGCGCCGCCGTCGGGCGCCGGCAGGCCGTCGGCGCCGAAGCGGATCGGGCAGCCGTCGTTTTCATAGCCGATCAGGGGCACGTCCGCGCCGATCACGTCGCCGTAGAAGAGGTCGGTCCCCTTCAGCGCCCAATGGCCGTCGCGATAGATCGTGTAGCCGCCCTGGCCGCGTGCCGCGCAAAGGCCGAGGCGGTGATAGCCGCCATAGAGGAAGCTGAGACCGGTGATCGCCGCTTCCGGCGCGCCGAACATCGGATGCGACCACAGATGGGTCTTGTCGGCATCCGCGACGGCTTCGCCTTCGCCCTTCCATTTGCGGCAGACCAGCGTCCTGCCCTCGTCCTCCCAGCGCACCTTCCAGAACGCCGTGTTGCCGGAGAAGATCGCGAGCCTTCCGCCGCGATCGACGAATGCCTCGAACGCGGCGCGTTCGGCACCGGACCAGTACTCGCTGTGCCCGACGAGCACCGCGACGTCATAGCCGTCCAGCGCCGCCGGATCGCGGTCGAGATCGTGGTCGGTGAGATAGTCGAAGGCGAAATTCTCCTCGCCCTCCGCCCAGCGCACGAAGGCGTGCTCCCATTTGTTGAGATAGCCGGCCGAGCCGTCATAGGGCGACTGGCGATGCGCCCGCGACCAGCCGGGATCGGCGCTTGCCCAGGTCCGTTCCTGAAAGCCGCGCGGGCGCAGATTGACGAGGCGCGGCATGTCCGGCGGCGGGGCCAGAAGCAGCGGCGGGAAGGGGCGCTGGGTCGAGAGCACGCCGATCGCGCCTTCCATCGCCTCGGCCAGCGACTTTTCCCGCCGCATCAGGGATTCGACATGGCAATAGGCCGAGGCGCCGCCCCAATAATTGTAGGCGTGCAGCGTGTTGGTCGCGAGGACCAGAACCATGCGCGCCGTGTCCGCGCCCGCGCGCACGCAGACGAAGTGGTGTGCCTCCTCCGCGCCTTGAGTCAGTAGGATGTCGTAATAGCCGGATCGCCAATCGGCGCCGGTTTCGACACGCAGCAGAGGCGGCCAGCGGCAGCCCTTTTGGTCCGCGTCGCCCGGAACGGGATGGCTGCCGATGGCGATGCCTTCGCGGACGAGCATGATGTCTCGAACGGCGCCGACACGCGCGATCTCCAGACGGCAGGGGCCGGCATCGGCGCTGGCATGGATGACGAAGCCGTCGCCGGCCGCGACGCTCAACACATCGGTATAGAGAGCAAGCATGAACGAACTCCGGACGCATTTGCGATCCTGACCCGGCCGGGCAGGAACGCCAATCCCCGATCTTCCTTCCGGGTGATTCTGCCGCTAGCCTCGACGCCATGAGAACCTATCGCGTCGGCGTCATCGGTCTGGGCCAGCGGATCGCGCATGTGCTGCGCGCCATGGAAGAGGTCGGCTGGAAACTGGATGTCGCGGGCTATGCCGACCCCCGGCCGGTCGGCTTGCCGATCCTGGCGGAGCGCGACATCGCGCCGGGCAACGCCTATGCGAGCACGGCCGCGCTGCTGAAGGACGGGCCGTTCGATCTCGTCATGATCGGCTCGCCCAATCACCTGCATTACGAGCATCTGCTGGCGGCGTTCGAGGCGGGCTATCCCATCTTCGCCGAAAAGCCGATCGTGCGCACGGAAGAGGAAACCTTCGCGCTGGCGCGGCACCTCGCTGACAAGAGCACGCCGCCGCTGTTCATCGGCCTCGTCATGCGCTCCATGCCGATCGTGCGCGAGACCGTCGCGCGCGTCGATTCCGGCGAGATCGGCGAGCTCGTCTCGATGGACGCGACCGAACACCTGCCGCCGGAGCATGGCGGCTATCTGGCGCGCAACTGGCGGCGCAAACAGGAATGGGGCGGCTCCTATTACCTCGACAAGGTGTGCCACGATTTCGATATCTTCGGCCGGCTGGCGCGGGCGCGGCCGGCGCGCGTCGCGAGCTTCGGCGGCAGGAAAATCTTTCGCTCCGATCGCGAGAACGCCCCGCGGACCTATTCCGACGGCTCGCCCGCCTATGCGATGCGCGATGCCGGCTGGGCGGGCGCCAACGACGCGTTCCATTCCGACATGGACGTGACCGATCACCAGACGGCGATCGTCGAGTATGAGAGCGGCTTCCAGCTCTCCTTCCATTCCAACAGCCATGTCAGCCTGGGCGAGCGGCGCTGGTACATCGCGGGCACCGAGGGCACGCTGCTGGCCGATCTGGTGCGCAACAAGCTGATGGTGCGCCGCGCGATGGACAAGGGCAAACCCGAGCGCATCGACTATGCCAACCGCACCGACGACAACCACAACGGCGCCGACCAGGCGATGGCGAAGGACCTTCTGGCGACGCTCGAGACCGGGGCGACGTTTCCCGTGACGCCCTATGAATCGATGGAAGCGGGCCTGACGGTCATGGCCATCGACCGCGCGATGGCCGAGCGCCGCATCGTCGACTGCGCGCCGCTCTGGGCCGGCTACGACGCGGCGCGAAATCATGCTATAAAAGAGGCATGAAACAGGACGCGCATTTAGCCGCCGCGGAAGACTGGAAGGTCCTCTATCAAGAGGCGTTCCGGCTTTATCGCGGCCTGTGTCTCTGGAATTTGCGCGAACTTGCCGATCCGACGCCCGGCGCGGCGCTCTCGGCGGCGCGCCAGCTGCGCTACGAGGGCGATATGGCAGCGCGCTGGCTCGCCGAACGCATCGAGCGCGCCATACATGCCGCTTAGCCCCTTTCAATCGAAATTGCTTCGCCTTCTCGCGTAAAATCGCAATCCGGAGAGCAGCGTTGCTGGGGCGACGCCCCTCAGCCGCATCGGGCCGCGATATTCGATGGATATCGATATCTTTCACGACAACGACCAGGCTCTGGTCCGGGCCGCGCTGGCCGACGCGGTGCTGCTTGAAGGCGCCGGTTACGAAGTCCGGTGGGTGCGGAGAGACCCCGGCATCTGGACCGCGATCGTCCGCGACGACGCGAACGAAACCAGCTCGAATGGGTCCATGACAGCGATTTCCGTTTCTTTCCCGTGATGCAGGACGAGGAGCTTGGCTTCGCGCTTCATCCGGTGGGCATCGCAACTAACAAAGTGTTGGCCGCGGCCGGCCGCCGCGAGCCCCGCGATCTCGTCGATCTCGTCCACATCCATGACGAAATATTGCCCTTGGGCGCCGCGATATGGGCGGCGGTGGCGAAGGATCCCGGCTGGAGTCCCGAGTCGCTGATCGCACAGATCAGGCGCAACGGCCGCTATCGGGATGACGATCTCCAAGGCCTCGACATGGAGCAACCCATTTCGGCCGCCAAGCTTTCCAGGCGTGTTCGCGCCGCACTCGATGAAGCTGAGGCGTTTGTCCTCCAGATGCCGTCCGAAAAGGCCGGCCTCGTATTTGTGGATGAGGGTCGCGCGGTTCAGCCCGACCCGAAGCAACTGGACCGCTACACGACACATGCGGGCAGTCGTGGCGGACATTGGCCGTCCACCGGCGAAGTCGAACCGGCAATGCGTACGAGGCGGCCGAAGAACGCCTAGCTGTGCGTGGCGGTCTCGGCCAGCGTGCGGAAATAGCCGATCGCGTCCTGCGAATCCCAGGCCGCCGGGCCGATGGCGCGGCCGATCTCGTGGCCTTGCGGATCGATCAGGACGGTCAGGGGCAGGCCGAAGGCGCCGAAGGCCCTGAGCAGCGCGAGGTTGGAATCGACATAGGTGTCGAGCGCCTTGGCGCCGTGCGCGTCGAGGAAGGTCCGCGCATCGGCCGCCGTGCCGCGGCCGACATCGACCGCCACGACGTCGAACCGGTTGGAGGACACCGCGGATTTGAGCTTCGCCAGTGCCGGCAGCTCGCGCACGCAGGGCGCGCACCAGGTCGCCCAGAGATTGAGCAGCACATATTTGCCCTTGAACGAGGCCAGGGTCCGGCGGGTGCCGCTGCTGTTGACGATCGCGACCTGGGGCACCGGCGCGGGTGCCTTTGCCGCCGCAAAGGGGGCCAGGGAGGCCGGCGGGCCCGCCTGTTGTTGGACAGCGCCGCCCCGCATCTCATATAGAACAGCAGCCGCGGCCAGGACCGCGATCACCGCGGCGATTACGATGTAATGTGTGCGGGATAGCGTCACGGGCATCTCATGGCTCAGAACAAAATGTGGGGCGGCCGGTTCGAGGGCGGCCCCGCATCGATCATGGAGGTCATAACGCCCTCCATCGATTTCGACAAACGGATGGCGGTCCAGGACATCGCCGGGAGCCGGGCGCATGCCCGCATGTTGGCGGTGCAACAGATCATCGGCCATGCCGATTGCGAGGCGATCCTTCACGGGCTGGACACGATCGAAAAGGAGATCGCGGCGGGGACCTTCGTCTTCAGCCGCACGCTCGAGGACATCCATCTCAACATCGAATCGCGGCTCAAGGAGCTGATCGGCGACGCGGCGGGGCGGCTGCACACCGCGCGCTCGCGCAACGACCAGGTGGTGACGGATTTCCGGCTGTGGGTGCGCGAGGCCTGCGCCCGCGTCGATGCCGGCCTCGATGGGCTGCAGCGCGCGCTGTTCGCGCAGGCCGAAACGAATTACGCCACCATCATGCCGGGCTATACGCATATGCAGCCGGCCCAGCCGGTGACCTTCGGGCATCATTGCCTCGCCTATGTCGAGATGCTCGCGCGCGACCGCGCGCGCTTCGCCGATTGTTCCAAGCGGCTGAACGAGAGCCCGCTCGGCGCCGCGGCGCTGGCCGGCACGCCCTATCCGATCGATCGCGATGTGACGGCCAAGGCGCTCGGCTTCCTGCGGCCGATGCGCAATTCGCTGGACGCGGTGTCGGCGCGCGATTTCGCGCTGGAATATCTCGCGGCGGCGACCATCGCGGCGACGCATCTGTCGCGGCTGGCGGGCGAGATCGTGCAATGGTCGACGCCGGCCTTCGGCTTCGTGCGGCTGTCGGACGCGTTCACCACCGGCTCCTCCATCATGCCGCAGAAGAGAAATCCCGATGCGGCCGAGCTGATCCGCGGCAAGACCGGGCGCGTGCTGGGCGATTTCGTGGCGCTGGCGACGGTGGTGAAGGGCCTGGCGCTGGCCTATGGCAGCGACCTGCAGGAAGACAAGGAACGGGTGTTCGACGCCGCCGACACGGTCGAGGTCTGTCTCGCCGCGATGGCCGGGATGATCGCCGACATGACGGTGAACCCGGAGGCGATGCGGGCGGCGGCCGAGGCCGGCTATCCCACCGCGACCGATCTCGCCGACTGGATCGTCCGTACGCTGAAGAAACCGTTCCGCGAGGCGCACCACATCGCGGGCGCCATCGTGCGGCGCGCCGAGGAACTGGACCTGCCGCTCGAGAAGCTGCCGCTGGAAGAGATGCGGGCGGCCGAGCCGGGGATCACGCAAGAGGTGTTCGCGGTGCTGTCGCTGGAGGCGTCGGTCAAGGCGCGCATGAGCTATGGCGGCACCGCGCCCGACCGGGTGCGCGAGCAGCTCTTCTTCTGGCGGGAGAAGATGAAGTGAAGGCCAGGCTCGTCCCCGCCATCCTGCTGGCGCTCTGCGTCGCCGGGTGCGGCGTGAAGAACGATCTCGTCATGCCGGACGGCAAGCCGACGCCGAAGGGGCAGAAGGATCCCTCCAAGCCGCCGACGACGCAGCAGCAGGGCTTATGAATCATTTCGGCTATAGCGGCGGCGTTCTCCGTGCCGAAGACGTCGATCTGACCGTGCTGGCCGAGCAGATCGGCACGCCGTTCTACTGCTATTCGAGCGCGACGCTGGAGCGGCACTATCGCGTGTTCGCCGACGCGGTCCCGAAAGGCTCGCTGGTCGCGTTCTCGGTCAAGGCGCTCGGCAATGTCGCGGTCTTGAAGACGCTGGCGAGGCTCGGCGCGGGCGCCGACGTGGTCTCGGGCGGCGAGCTCAAGAAGGCGCTGCGGGCCGGGATTCCCGGCGACCGCATCGTGTTCTCCGGCGTCGGCAAGACCAGGATCGAAATGGCGCTCGGCCTCGATGCCGGGATCTATCAGTTCAACGTCGAAAGCGAGCCCGAATTGCTGGCGCTGAGCGAGGTGGCGAGCTCGCTGGGCAGGACGGCCGCGATCACCATCCGCGTCAATCCCGATGTCGATGCCAGGACGCATGCCAAGATCACCACCGGCACGGCCGAGACCAAGTTCGGCATTCCGTGGTCGCGGGCGCGCGAGGCCTACCGGCTTGCGGCGTCGCTGAGCGGCATCGCCGTCGTCGGGATCGACGTCCATATCGGCAGCCAGATCGTGGAGCTGGAGCCGTTCGCGCAGGCGTTCCAAAAGGTCGTGGATCTGGCCGCGCTGCTGCGCGCCGACGGCCACACGATCTCCCGCCTCGACCTCGGCGGCGGGCTGGGCGTGCCTTACGTGACCGACAACGCGCCGCCGCCGGACCCGTCGGCCTATGGGGCGCTGGCGACCCGGATCACGAAGGACCTCGGCTGCCGGCTCATCCTGGAGCCGGGGCGGCTGATCGCGGCCAATGCCGGAATCCTGGTGACGCGGGTGCTGTACATCAAAAAGGGCGAGGCCAAGACCTTCGCCATCGTCGATGCGGGGATGAACGACCTGATCCGCCCGGCGCTCTACGAATCCCATCACGAGATCGTGCGCGTCAAGGAGCCCGGCGCGCGGACGCCGCGCCGGCGCTATGACGTGGTCGGCCCGGTCTGCGAAACCTCGGATATTTTCGCCGCCGACCGGGAGATGCCGGAACTCGAAGCCGGGGACCTGGTGGCGATCCTCTCCGCCGGCGCCTATGGCGCGGTGATGGCTTCGGCTTACAATGCCCGCCCGCCCGCGCCGGAAGTGCTCGTCAAGGACGAGCGATGGAGCGTGGTCAGGCCAAGAATGGACGATGACGCGTTATTCGGATCCGAAAGAATTCCGGACTGGCTTGAGGGCTGATCGCTATATCCTGTGGTCGCGGGCGGCGCTGGCCTTCGAGCGCGTCTGGCCGGCGCTGTGGCCGGCGAGCGGCATCGCGGGCCTGTTCGCCGCGGCGGCCCTGTTCGACCTGTTCGCTCCGCTGCCCTGGACGGTCCATGCCCTGATCCTGGCGGCCGCCCTGACGGCGACGGGACTGGCGCTCTATTTCGGGTTCCGCGACCTCACCCTGCCGGGCTGGCTCGAAGGGGCGCGCCGGCTGGAGCGGTCCAGCGGCCTTGCCCACCGGCCGATCTCGGAAGCCGGCGACCGGCTCGCCATCGGCGGCGGCGACGCGCTGGCGGAGGAATTGTGGGCGCTTCACCTGCGCCGCAAGCTTATGGGCATCGGCAGGCTCTCGGTGGCCTGGCCGTCGCCGGGACTGCCGAAGCGCGATCCGCGCGCGCTGCGTTTCGTCGTGCTGCTGCTGCTGGCGGCGGGACTGGCGGTCGCCGGAGCGGATTCGGCGCGACGGCTATGGGCCGGGTTCAACGACGAGAACGGGGCGGCCAGCGCCACGCTCGATGCCTGGATCGATCCGCCGGCCTATACCGGCCAGCCGCCGGTCTATCTCGCCAAGGGCATGACGCTCGCCGTGCCGGCGGGATCGGTGCTCCATCTGCGCGTCCATGGCGCGGGCCATGCGCCGGGCCTCGCCTTCGACTCGGACAGCGGCGGCGGCGCCGGCTTTGCCGGCGGGCGGGGCGAATATGCCGCGAGCGCGCGCATCCTGGCGGATGCGCATGTGCGGGTGAGAAGCTCGGGCCGCGCCATCGGCGACTGGTCGTTCACCGCGATCCCGGACCATGTGCCGACCATCGCCTTCGCCGGACCGCCGGGCAAGACGGAGCACCAGGTCCTCAAACTCGCCTATCGCGCGAGCGACGATTACGGCGTGACGGCGGTGCGCGCGGTCCTCACGCCGCACAAGCGGCACGGCAAGGCGCTGGTCCTCGACCTGTCGCTGCCGGCGTCGGCGAAGTCGGTCAACGAGACCTCGTTCCAGGACCTGACGGCGCATCCCTATGCCGGGCTCGACGTCGACATCGTGCTGCAGGCGGTGGACGGCGCGGGCCAGACGGCGTCGACCAAGCCGGTGACCTATCGCCTGCCGGCGCGGGTGTTCACCAATCCGCTGGCGCGCGCGCTGATCGAGCAGCGGCAGAATCTGGCGACCAGCACGACGCCGCAGGACCGTAACCGCGTGGTGAAGATGCTCGACGCGCTCACCATCGCGCCGCAGATTTTCTACGCCAATCAATCGGGCGTCTACACCGCGATCCGCGCGGCGCGCTGGGGCCTTGTCCATGCCGCCCATGCCGAAGAGGTCGATCATGTCGAGAACCTCCTGTGGCAGATCGCGGCCGGACTCGAGCGCGGCGGCATGCTGTCGGCGGCGGAAGACCTCAGGCGCTTGCAGGCGATGCTGGCGCAGGCGCTGGCCCAGGGCGCGCCGCAGGACGTGATCGACGAGCTTCTGCAACGCTACAACGAGGCGATGCAGCGCTACATGCAGGCGCTGGCGGCCAATCCGCAGGCCGACGCCGGACCACCCCCGCCGGGCACCCAGACGCTGAGCGAGCAGGATCTGCAGACCCTGCTCAAGACGATCCAGCAGCTCGCGCAGAGCGGCGCGCGCGGCCAGGCGCAGCAGATGCTGGCATTGCTGCAGAACCTGCTCGAGAACCTGCGGCTCTCCAACGGTGCGGGCAGCGGCAACGGCCCGCAATCGCCGCAGAACAAGGCATTGTCGGATGCCATTCGCGGACTTGGCGACCTGATGGGCCGGCAGCGCTCGCTGCTCGACAAGACCTTCAAGGGCCGCCAGGGCGAGCATGTCGATCCCAAGGCGCTGCAGCAGGAACAGGGCGACATCAGAAAGCAACTCGGCGACATCATGAATTCGCTGAACGGCCAGAAGATCCCGGCACCGGGCGATCTGGGCCGCGCCGGCAATTCGATGGGCCAGTCGGGCCAGGAGCTGGGCTCGCAGGATTTCAACGGCTCCAGCCTCGACCAGAAGAACGCGCTGGACGCGCTGCGCAGCGCCGCCGGCGAGCTGACGAACCGGCTCTTGAAGGAAATGGGGCAGGACCAGCGGAACGGCGCCAATGCCGACCCGCTCGGCCGCGCCGGCAACGGCACCTCGTTCGGCAACGACGTGAAGGTGCCGAGCGCCTCGGAGCTGCAGCGCGCCCGCGACATCCTGATGGAATTGCGCCGCCGGGCCGCCGAGCGCGGCAGGCCGCAGCAGGAGCTGGATTACATCGACCGGCTGCTGAAGGAGTTTTGATTTTCCTCCCCCGCGTTTGCGGGGGAGGTGCCGAACGCAGCGGCGCGTAGCGACAGCGTGCGCGCGAGGGAGCCTGCGGAGAGCATCCGCCCGGTCGGCCCCCTCCACCGCTTCGCGGTCCCCCTCCCCCGCAACAGCGGGGGAGGAAAGCTATTCGCCGGTGGCGGCGAAGCGGACTTCGACGTCGTGGGTGCCGGCGGGCGGACTGGAAAGACGCGTGCGGAATTTCGCCGAGGCGCCCGGCTTCAGCGTCGAGACGCCCGGCACGAAGGTCCAGTGATAGAGCTCGCGACTGTCCATGTCGAACAGGCCGACACGCACCAGCGGCACGCTCAGCTCGTGATTGCTGCGGTTGACGATGCGGCCGGTGACGGCGAGGACCTGCTGGCCGTCCTCGGTGCCGAGCTGTTGCGCCACGTCGGTGAAGTCGATGCCGCGCGGATTCACCGGCAGGCCGGCGGCGGCGTAGAAGGACGAGGTCTGCGGCAGCCAGGTGGCGACGCTGTCGCGGAAACTGACGGCAGCCCAGCCGATCACCAGGATCAACGCCACGAGGAGGATCCAGCCGGCGACGACCGCGACACGGCCGAGCCAGGACGCGCCGGCGCGCGGCGCGGACGCCTCTTCCGCTTCCTGCACGACCGCCACCGGCGCCGGCGCGAAAGCGGCAACGCGGGACGGGGCGGCGATGCCGACCGGCTCCGGCGGCGGCGGCGGGGGAGCCGGCGGCTCGTGCACCTCGATCTCGGCCTCCGGATCGGGCTCGGGCACCGGCCCGATCTGATGCCAGACATGACCGCATTTGGCACAGCGCACATTGCGGCCGGCAGCCGGAAATTTGGCCGCGTCCGTCTGATAGCGCGTGGCGCATTGTGGGCAGGTCAGAATCATACGAAGGAGTGTCTCCGGTTGAGACGAAAATACCTTTAAGCCTCAAGCCCTCGCAAGGCGCGGGCCTGCCCGATATGGTCCAAGTCCATGGTACGCTTCGAAAATGTCGGCATGCGCTACGGCTCCGGTCCGGAGGTCCTGCGCGACGTGACATTCGTGCTGGAGGCCGGCTCCTTCACCTTCCTGACCGGCCTGTCGGGCGCCGGCAAGACCACCCTGCTCAAGCTGATCTATCTGGCCGAGCCGCCGTCGCGCGGCCTCATCACCCTTTTCGGCAACGACATGGCGACCCTCAGGCGGGCCGATTTCCCCGCCCTGCGCCGCCGCATCGGCGTCGTGTTCCAGGACTTCCGCCTGCTGCCGCACCTCTCCGCCTTCGACAATGTCGCGCTGCCGCTGCGCCTCGCCGGGCGGCATGAGGGCGAATATGAGCACGATGTGGAGGAATTGCTGTCCTGGGTGGGGCTCGGCGACCGGATGAGCGCAAGGCCGGCAACGCTGTCCGGCGGCGAGCAGCAGCGCATCGCCATCGCCCGCGCCGTGGTGGCCAGGCCCGATCTTCTGATCGCCGACGAGCCGACCGGCAATGTCGATCCGGAGATCGGCGCCAGGCTGATCCGCCTGTTCGGGGAGCTGAACCGGCTGGGCACGACCGTGCTGATCGCCACCCATGACCGCGCCCTGATCGAGAGCACCAAGGCGCGCGAGATGCGGCTGGTCGACGGCCGCCTGGTCGAATTGCGCAACGCGGTGCGGACATGAGCCGTTCGTCGCGCCGCATGCTGCCGCGCGAGAAGGGCGCGGCGCCGCTCGACCTGGTGATCGGCGTGATGGCGTTCCTGGCGGCGCTGGCGCTCGGCGCCTCGCTGGTGGCCGAGCGCGCTTCGCTCGGCTGGCGCGCAGGATTATCGGACCGGCTGACGGTGCAGATCCTGGTGCCGGGCGCGGGCGACGTGAATGCAAGCCTGGGCCGCGAGACCGACGCCGCGCTCGCCGTACTGCGCGCGACGCCGGGCATCGCGCACGCCGCGCCGCTTTCGGATTCGGAAATGCAAAGCCTGGTCGAGCCCTGGCTCGGCAAGGGCGCGCTGGTCGCCGAACTGCCGCTGCCCAAACTGATCGACGCGACGATCGTGCCGGGGACGGTCGTCGACGTCCCCGCGCTCGCCGTGCGGCTGAAGCGGGCGGCGCCCGACGCGCAGCTCGACGATCACGGCCGCTGGATCGCGCGGCTGAAGACGCTGGCGAACACGATCGTGTGGAGCGCCTATGGCATCCTTCTGCTGATCGCGGTCGCCACCGCGTCCATCGTCGCCTTCGCGACGCGCGCCGGCCTGGAGGCGCAGCACGACATGGTGCAGCTGCTGCACCAGATGGGCGCGCATGCCGGCTTCATCGCGCGCGCCTTCGAGCGGCATTATGCGCTGGCGGCGCTGGGCGCGAGCGCGGCCGGCGCGGTGGTCGCGGCGCTTTTGTTCCTCGCCGCCGGCGGACTGGAATTCGCCGGCGTGGAACCGGTGCCGTTCCTGCCGCCCATCGCGCTCCGGCTCGACGAAGTCGCCCGGCTCGCCGCCGTGCCGGTGATCGCGACGCTGATCGCCTGGATCACGGCGCGGCTTTCGGTGCTGGCCGCGGTGCGGGAAATCTATTGAGCGCCCGGATTTTGCCCGGATTCACGCCTAATTGTATCTTAAGCCGATGACGGCAGAGTCGTGACCATGCGCGTCTTGCAGATCCTGGGGGGATTGATCGCGATCTATGTCGCGGGCTTCCTGCTGTTCGTGGCGACGCTGCCGGCGCGCCCGACCCAGAAGCTGAAGGCGGACGGCATCGTGGCGCTGACCGGCGGCGACGCGCGCGTCGACGCGGCGGTCGCGCTGTTCGAGGCCGGCACCGGCAAGCGGCTCCTGATCTCGGGCGCCAACAAGATTTCGAGCAAGGAAGAGCTGAAGCAGATTTCCAACGGCGGGCGGCGCTTCGCGTGCTGCGCCGATATCGGCTATGCGGCGGAGGACACCTATGGCAATGCCGAGGAAGCGGCCGCCTGGGCCGCCAAGCACCATTTCAAGAGCCTGATCGTCGTCACCGCCAGCTATCACATGCCGCGCAGCCTGCGCCTCTTCCATGCCATGATGCCCCGCGTGACGCTGATCGCCTATCCGGTCGAGCCGGCCGGGGTGAACATGGCGGCGTGGTGGCATCCCGGCACGCTGCACCTGCTGCACAATGAGTACTTGAAATACGTCGCAAGCTTTGTGATGACCGCGGTTGACCACAGGACGGCGCCCGGCAAGGCTTGAAACAAGGGCCCGGGCGATTCTTCACGCATGACCATCTTCCGCTCGACGATCTTCATCGTCTGGTTTTCGCTCGTGACCGCCGTGATGGCGGTGGCGTTCCTGCCGGCGCTGGTCCTGCCGCGGAAGATCACGGCGTGGATGGCGCGGCGCTGGGTGGCGGTCAATTTCTGGGGCCTGCGCGTGTTCGCGGGGCTGCGTTTCGAAGTGCGCGGGACCCTGCCGCCCAACGGCGTCGTCATCGCGCTCAAGCATATGAGCATGTGGGAGACGATGGCGATCTACCTCCTGCTCGACGATCCGGCCATCGTGCTCAAGAAGAGCCTGCAATATGTGCCGTTCTACGGCTGGTACATCGCCAAGGCGCGGATGATCGCCATCGACCGCGAAGGCAAGGCCAATGCGCTGCGCAAGATGGCGGCGGCGGCGCGCGCCGAGCTTAAGGCCGGCCGCAGCATCGCGATCTTCCCGGAAGGCACCCGCGTGAAGCCCGGCGCGCCGCCAGACTACAAGCCGGGCGTGGCGGCGCTGTACGGACAGCTCGGCGTGCCCTGCGTGCCGGTGGCGCTCAATTCGGGCCTGTTCTGGACGGGGCCGGTGGGGTTCCTCAAGAAGAAGGGCACCATCGTGGTCGAGTTCCTGCCCGCCATCCCGGCCGGGCTGAAGCGCCGCGAATTCATGGACCGGCTTGAGGGCGCCATCGAGACGGCGACGAACGCGCTGATCGCCGAGGGGCGGACCCTTTTGGACCGCAGGAACAGCCGGTAACCAAGTCGGAACGTTCCGCGAACAAACCTTGATTTTCGCGGCCGAAAGCGTTAGCTGTGTAGCCCGCCACGCGGGCCCCTGGAACGAGGCCATGAGCGATATTTCCCGCCAGATCTGGGACATGAAGTACCGGCTGAAACAGCCGGACGGCACGCCCGTGGACGGCGATGTCGCCGACACCTGGGCGCGTGTCGCCCTGGCCGCTTCCGCCGCGGAGGCCCCGGAGACGCGCGGCGAACAGGCGCTGGCCTTCGCCCAGGCGCTGGCCGGACACCGCTTCCTGCCGGCCGGACGCATTTTGGCGGGCGCGGGCACCGACCGCTCGGTGACGCTCTTCAACTGCTTCGTGATGGGCACGATCGAAGATTCGATGGACGGCATCTTCCGTGCCGTGCGCGAGGCGGCGCTGACGCTGCAGCAGGGCGGCGGCATCGGCTACGATTTCTCGACCCTGCGGCCCAAGGGCGCCGCCGTGAAGGGCGTGGCGGCGGACGCTTCGGGCCCGGTGTCGTTCATGGAAGTGTGGGACGCGATGTGCCGCACCATCATGTCGGCGGGAAGCCGGCGCGGCGCGATGATGGCGACGCTGGCGATCGACCATCCCGACATCGAGACCTTCATCGACGCCAAGCGCGAGCCCGGCCATCTCACCAATTTCAACCTCTCGGTGCTGGTGAGCGACGCCTTCATGGACGCGGTGAAGGCGGACGCGCAATGGGACCTGAACTTCGGCGGCCGGGTCTATCGCAGCGTCAGGGCGCGCGATCTGTGGGACCGCATCATGCGCGCGACCTACGAGACCGCCGAGCCCGGGGTGATCTTCATCGACCGCATCAACGCGGAGAACAATCTCGGATACTGCGAGACGATCTCGGCGACGAACCCGTGTGGCGAGCAACCCCTCCCCCCTTACGGCGCATGCCTGCTGGGCTCGATCAATCTGGCCAAGCTGGTGAAGCATCCCTTCGAAGCGGACGCGCATCTCGACGTCGAGGAACTGGTGCGGCTGACCAAGGTTGCCGTGCGCATGCTCGACAACGTCATCGACGTGTCGCGCTTTCCGCTGCCCGAGCAAGAGGCCGAGGCCAAAGCCAAGCGGCGCATCGGGCTCGGCGTCACCGGCCTCGCCGATGCGCTGATCTTCTGCCGCACGCGTTACGGCTCGCAAGAAAGCGTGGCGCTGATCGATGCCTGGCTGTCGGCGCTGAGCGACGCGGCCTATCTCGCCTCGGCCGAACTCGCCGCCGAGAAGGGCGCGTTCCCGCTGTTCGACGCGCAGGAATTCCTGAACCGGCCTTTCATCCTGCGCCTGCCGCAGGAGGTGCGCGGCGCCATCGCGAAGAGCGGCATCCGCAACGGGCTTCTGACCTCCATCGCGCCGACCGGCACGATCTCGCTGTTCGCCGGCAATGTGTCGAGCGGCGTCGAGCCGGTGTTCGCCTATACCTATACGCGCCGCGTCCTCCAGCCCGACGGCACGCATACGACCGAGGCAGTCGAGGATTACGCCTATCGCGCCTTCCGCGCCCGCTTCGGCGAGGAGGCCGCGCTGCCGGATTATTTCGTCACCGCGCAGACCATCGCGCCGGAAGACCATCTCGCGGTGCAGGCGGCGGCGCAGCGCCATATCGACAGCTCGATCTCCAAGACGATCAACGTGCCGGCCGCCATTTCCTTCGAGGCGTTCAAGGACGTCTATGCCCGCGCCTATGAGCTCGGCTGCAAGGGCTGCACGACCTATCGCCCGAACGCGGTAACGGGCGCCGTGCTGCAGGCGGAGCCGTCCGCCGCCGAGCCGGCGGAAGAGACCGTGCCGGCGCCGCGGCCGCGCGAGAGCATGGGCGGGGTGGTCTACATGACGCGGCCGCTCGACCGGCCGGAGGTGCTGATCGGACAGACCTACAAGATCAAATGGCTGGACAGCGACCACGCCTTCTACATCACGGTGAACGACATCGAGAAGGATGGGCGGCGCCGGCCCTTCGAGGTGTTCATCAACTCCAAGAACATGGAGGCCTATGCCTGGGCGCTGGCGCTGACGCGGATGATCTCGGCGGTGTTCCGGCGCGGCGGCGACGTGTCCTTCGTGGTCGAGGAGCTCAAGGCGATCTTCGATCCGCGCGGCGGGCAGTGGAGCGGCGAGCGTTATGTCCCCTCCCTGATGGCGGCGATCGGCGAGGTGCTGGAGAAGCACATGATCGACACCGGCTTCATCGCGCCGCATGGCGACGCGCTGGTGCCGAGCGAGCGGCGCGCCGTGGCGGTGGCCGCGCAAGGCGCGCCGGCGCGCTTCTGCCCGCGCTGCGGCTCGCCCAGCCTGGTCAAGCTCGAAGGCTGCGAATCCTGCATCTCCTGCGGCTATTCGCGCTGCGGATGACAGGGCCGGCAGCGAAGCGACGGGCCGTTGAATAAGCCGTTCCACATTGCGAACGACAAGGCGCGCGCCCTCATCCTGGCGCGGCACGGCCTATCCGGGGTGCGGCAGGAAGGCGGGGCGAGCGCCGTGGCGCCGCTGATCGGCAAGCTCGGCTATGTCCAGCTCGATTCGATCAAGATCGTCGAGCGGGCGCATCATCACATCCTGTTCTCGCGCCACACCGGCTACCGGCCGCGCCATCTCGACCGGCTGCAGGCCAGGGCCCCGGCGCTGTTCGAGCATTGGACGCACGATTCCTCGCTCATTCCGCTGGAGCATTATCCGCATTGGCGCCACCGCTTCGCCCAGAGCAAAGCCAATGTCGCGGCCTGGCGCGAGCGCATCGGCGACGACAAGGTGCTGGGCGTGGTGCGCGATCACATCGCGGCGCACGGCGCGTCGCGGGCGCGCGACTTCGCCCATCTGGGCGGACGCACCGGACCGTGGTGGGGCTGGGGGCCGGCCAAGGCGGCGCTGGAATATCTCTGGCGCACCGGCGAGCTCGCGGTCCTGGCGCGCGACGGCTTCGAGAAGATCTACGATCTTTCGGAGCGCGCCATCGCGAAAGACCTGCGCGCGGCGCGGCCGACGCGGCTCCAGACCCTGGATTGGGCGCACAACGCGGCGCTCGACCGGCTGGGCGCCGGCACGGCGCGGATGATCGCGGATTTCTGGGGCCATGCCTCCATTCCCGAGGCGGCCAAATGGATCGAGGCCGAAAAGAAGAAGGGCCGGCTGATCGACGTGACGCTGGAAGGCGCGCCGGGCCTGCGCGGCTTTCAGGCCGTGGCGCGGCCCGACATCGAGGCGCAGATGGCGCACTTGCCGGCGCCGACCTCGCGGCTGCGGGTGCTGTCGCCCTTCGATCCGGTGCTGCGCGACCGGGCCCGGGTGGAGCGCATCTTCGGCTTCGACTACCGGCTCGAGGTCTTCGTGCCCGGGCACAAGCGGTCATACGGCTACTATGTCTTCCCGCTGCTGGAAGGCGACCGCTTCGTCGGGCGGATCGACATGAAGGCAGAGCGGGCGAAGGACGCGCTGGCGGTCAAGGCGCTGTGGATGGAGCCGCGCCTGACGCTGAGCAAGGCCCGGCGGAGCAAGCTCGAACGCGAGCTGGCGCGCCAGGCCCGGCTCGGCGAGGTACGCGACATCCTGTTCCCGGCCAGCGCGCTCAAAACCGTCTAGTGTCCCACGTCGGAATTCTGCGCCCTTCACTGTCATCCGCCGCGCCCTTCGACGCCGCCTGCGGCGTCGCTCAGGGTAACGTGCGGCGGACCCAGGTGAAACCTGCACGGTCGGAGCAGATGTCACCTGGGTAGCCCGCATTCGCGGGCCATGACACCTTATTTGAATGCAGGAATTTCCAGCTCAGGACACCAGGTTCGCGCCCGATGAAATATTCCAGCCGGTTCTTCCTCTATGCGCCGCTGGCGCTGTTCCTCGCCCTGGCGGGCGGGACCGGCATCTATTGGTGGATCGCGGCGAGCGCCCTTTCGTCGCGGCTGGACGCGATGAACGGCCATGAGGCGATGCCGGGCGTGACGCTCGCCTTCGCGTCGAAAAGCGTCAGCGGCTTTCCGTTCAACCTCGACGTCGTGTTCCAGGATCTCAGCGTGACGGCGACGACGCCGCATGGGCCTTCGTCCTGGAGAAGCGAAAAATTCGCGATGCACGGCCTGACCTATGGCCGCGAGCAGTTCATCTATGAGGCGGCGGGGCGCCAGGCGCTGCGCTGGCGCGATCTTGCCGGCAAACCGCACGAGATGCCGTTCGCGGTCGGCGATCTGCACGCCAGCACGATCGCGGGGGCGCGCGGGCTGTCGCGCGTCGATCTCGACCTTGTGGGCTTCGGCTCGCCGGCGCTGACGGCGGGACGCGTGCAGCTTCACGCGCGGATCGCGCCCGGCGGCACCACGCTCGATCTCTTCGTCACCGCCGACGAGGTGCATCTTTCGCCGCGGCTGACATCCTTGTTCGGCCCGGACATCGCATCGGTGAAGCTCAACGCCTCCGCCACGCCGGCGCGGGCGTTCGACGGGCTGCGCGCCGGCCTGACCGACTGGGTGAGCGCGCTCGAAACCTTCCGCACCGCGAACGGCGCGCTGGCGGTGAACGACCTGGAGATTTCCTGGAAGGGATTGAGCGCGATGGGCAAGGGCCGTCTCGCGCTCGACCCCACGCATGCGGCGGACGGGCTGCTGGATTTCAAGATCGCGGGAATCGAGACGCTGCTCGACAATGCGCGCCGGCACGGCGTGCGGGGCAATCAGAACGCGGGCATCGCGGCGGCCCTGCTGGACCGCGCGGCGCTGGCGGGCAGCAATCCGGCAGGACTGCTGGGCGCGGTGGTCGGCGTCCATGGCGGCATCGTCACCGTCGGCGGCGAGCCTGCGACGACGGAAGAGCCGCTGTACTGATCCAGAGCCCGGAAGACGGTCCAAGAACCGGTTCGTGCTCCGACGGTTGCGTTCTCTCGCGCCGCCAGACGCTGGGCGACGTGCCGACGAGACGGCGGAAGCGCGTCGCAAGATGGGCCTGATCGGAAAAACCGGTGCAAAGCGCGATCTCGCATAGAGGCTTGTCCGTCGTCAGCATGAGTTCCTGCGCCTTCTCGATGCGGCGCTGCACCACATAGGCGTGCGGGCTGACGTCGAACTGCGTCTTGAAGGCGCGCTGGAAGTGGCTGGGACCGAGGCGAGCGACCGCGGACAGCTCCGGTATCGTCAGAGACCCTTCGAGGTTCGCCTCGACATAGGTCTTGACGCGCTGCACCTGCCACGGCGCCAGTCCGCCGCGCGCGGGTCTTGCGATGGGATCGGGAACGACATCCGCCGCCTCGAGAACCGAGCATGCCCTCAAGATATAACCGCACGCGGCCTCGCGGTTCGTATCCAGCATTTTCAGGCCGACGCGCAGCAAATCCACCGCGATCCGATCCGCCTTGCGCGCATTGCTGTTGGCCGGCAGGCAAGGTTGGACGGCGGCAATCGGCGGCTCGTCCGATACGGCGTACATCGAAAACTCCATCGCGATCCATGGCGGTCGTTCCGCCGGATGGAGAACGGCGCAGCTTGCGGAAGAGATCATTCGCGGCGTGTTAAGCGATATTAAGCGGTGCTTATTCCGGCTGCAAAATCCTGTAGCGCGCAGGAATTCCCGATTTTTCTTCAAAGCCGGCGGGTCAGGCGCTTCGGTCAGGCCGCGATCCGGGCGGCCGCGGGATCGCACAGCTGATAGCCGCGTGCCCAGACCGTCCGGATGTAGCTCTCGCCGGGATTTGCTTGAGTCAGCTTCTTGCGGAGCTTGCAGATGAAGACGTTGATCGTCGTTATGCAGGGCTCGTCGCGGCCGTCATAGAGATGCTCGAGCAGGGTGCTCTTGCTCAAGGTCCTGCCCTTGCGAAGCGCCAGGAACTCCAGCATCTGATATTCCATCGTCGTCAGCGGAACTTCGACGCCGGAAACCCGGGCCGTCTTCGCTTCCAGATCGATCGACAGACTGCCGATCGTGATGAGCGATTGGGCATGGGCCCGCGACCGGCGGATGATCGCGCGCAGGCGCGCGATGAGTTCGACCTTATGATACGGCCTGGCCAGACAGTCATCCGCGCCAAGGCTCAAGGCCGCGACGCGCGCCGATATCGCCGCGTCGCCCGAAAGCACAAGGACCGGCGTGCCGACATGGGCCGCCCGCAGCGCGCGCAGGATATCGTTGCGCGACTTGCCGCTCAGCGACTGCTCAAGGATGATCGCGTCATACTCATAGCGCCGCGCCAGATCGATGGCCTCTTCTCCGACGGAACAGAGATAGCTCCCATAGCCCTCGGACCGCAGAACCGCGCGCAAATCCTCCGCGGCCGCCGGATTGTCGTCGATCACGAGTACGCGCATGGCCTGGTTCCATTCGGACTTGGTTTTCTGGCCGGCGCCGCGCGCTTCGCGGAAACCGGCAAGATCACCATGCGGCGATCCATTGCGAATCTCTTGCTGAAAGCAGCGATCTTTTTTCCGTTCGCGCTTTTATTCGTCGGGCGACCGGATCGACCGTGCGGCGACGCGCCTGGACGCTCGCGGGCTTCGCGGATCCGCGAGTTCCATCTCCGAATGTTCGCCGCGCCGGCAAACTTTGCGTCGCGGGCGTGAAAATCGGCCGCGAATTTTGAAAGCAGAGCGCGGCGCGGACGCCTATCTCGTCATCATCGGCGAAGTCGCCGCAGACCGGATCGTCGTCGTCCGACGTTTTCGCCGGCGACGCGCTTCTCCGGTCCGAGTCCGGAACTCGGTGTCCGGCGCACGTTGATACCAACCGCAGCAGGCAGATAAAATATGCACGCTTTCGCGCAATTCACGACACGGATATTCGCACCGCTGGAAAGCCTGGCGGCGCTGCTTGCCGGGCATTTCGCGGCATTCGCCTGCACGCCATGGGGCGCCTTTGCCGTCGCGGCGGTCGTCGTCACGTCGATCGCGGTCGGCATCGGCTGCGGGTCGTGGGCGATCGGCGAGCGGATGCGGTCGTCGCGGCATCGCGAACGCATGCTGGCGACGCTTCGCCGCCAGCAGGTCGCGCTGCATTTCCGAGACGCGCTGATCGGCGCGCTCCCCGAAGCCGTTGTCGTGCTGCGGGCCAATGCGCGCGCGCCGCTCAGCTTCGGCGGCGGGAGCGCCCTTCTGAAGCACTGCCTGGCCGGGCCGGACGCCGTCAAGCTCGCGACCGCGATCGACGATCTGATGTCGCGCGGGGCCGCGTTCGCGCTTTCGGTTCGCACGATCGGCATCCGGCCGATGGCCGTTCGCGGCCGGCGCGTCGGAGACAGCGTCGCGATCTTCATCCAGGACAGTCGCTCGTTCAGCCGGCCTTCGTCGCGGGATGCGACGCTTGCCGCAAACGCTGCGCAGGGGCGCGTCGTCCGGAACCGGCATCTGGCCGTCGTCGATGACGCGGCCCCGAAGCCCCCATCGCCCGACGAGGCCGCGGCGATCGACTCGCTGACCGAGGGTGCCATCGTCGTCGGGGCGGACGGCCGCCTCAGGCAGTACAATCCGGCCTTCGCGCGGCAATGGTCGCTGCGTGCCGAGGAGATCGGCGCCCATCCGCATCTGCGCGAGCTCGCCGCCCTGTGCGCGGCCGTCCTGGGTCCCGACGGGATATGGGACGTCGTCGCATCGGGCGCGGCGTCGGCGGAGCCCGAGCGTTACAACGATTGGGGCGCGCTCATACGCGGCGACGGCCAGGCCGTGTCGCTTTCCTTTTCCCGCATGCCGGGCGGCGACACGCGCGTGATCTTCGCCGAGGTGCTGCCGGCGCCGCGGCTGCCGGCGCTTGCGGCCTTGACGATGGCGGCGTGATGCTGGCGCTCCTATCCCACCTGCAATCGATGCTGCCGGCCGCGACGGCGCAGCGCATTCTGGTCGTCAACGGGCATCCCGATCCGCGGCCGGAACGTTTCTGCGCCGCGGTGTGCGCGGCTTACGCGAAGGGCGCGCGCACGAGCGGCTTCCGGACGCGCCGGCTGGATATCGGAAGGCAGGGGCTGCCCTTTGAAGTGTGGAAATCGGGAGCCGGCGTGCAAGGCGACCTTGCCCAGATGCTCGAGGGCATCTGGTGGGCCGACCGGCTCTTCGTCGTCTATCCGATGTGGTTCGACGGTCCGCCGCCGGCGCTCAAATTCCTGTTCGACGCCTTCGCGGAGCGTCGCGCGTCGGAAAAGTCGCTGTTCGGCGCCGGCGAATTGCAGGTCGAAGACCGAGAGGCGCGGGTCGTCGTTACGACGAGCCTGCCGGCGCTTCTTTATCGGGCCGGCACCGGAAAGGTCGCGACGCCGCTGCCGGGCCTGCGCATCGCGCAATCCACCTATATCGGGAGCGTCGATACGATCTCGCCGGCGGACCGCGGCCGCTGGCTGGACCGCATCTACACGCTCGGCCTTCGCGAAAAACGAAATCCGCGCCGCCAAAAGAGCGCTGCAGAGAGGCCCGTATCGTGATCTTCCGGATCGTGTTCGGCATCTTCGTCGTGTGCCTGCTGGTCCCGCACGAGCCGGATATCGGCTTCGGGCGCCTGGCGGCCGAACGGCTCCTGAGCATCGCCGCCGCCGATTTGTACGGCACCCTTTCGACCGAGCGCGCCGAGATGGCAACCGCCCGTCCCGACAGACCCGCAAGCGCGACCCGCGCCAAGATCTGAGATCGCAGTCAGCGGGAGGACGGATTGCGCTTTCGCGCCTTCGTCTTTTTCGCGGGCGCGACCGGGGCCGGCGTGCGCCCGAAATTCACCGCAGCGCTGTCCTGGCCGGCATCGACGATGCCGCGCCGGATCGCGCGGGTGCGGGTGAAGAGCTTGAACAGCGCGTCGCCGTCGCCCCAGCGGATCTGGCGCTGCAACGCGCTCAAATCCTCGCTGAAGCGGCCCAGCACTTCGAGCACGGCGTCCTTGTTGTTGAGGAACACGTCGCGCCACATCGTCGGATCGGAGGCCGCGATGCGCGTGAAGTCGCGAAAGCCGCCGGCGGAGTATTTGATCACCTCGCCTTCGGTGACGCTTTTCAGGTCGTCGGCGGTGCCGACGATGTTGTAGGCGATCAGATGCGGCACATGGCTGGTCACCGCGAGCACCAGGTCGTGATGCTTGGCATCCATCATGTCGACCTTGCTGCCGAGCCGCTCCCAGAAGGCGCGCACGGCCCGGACCGCGCGCTTGTCGGCGCCCCGGGGCGGCGTCAGGAGGCACCAGCGGCCGTCGAACAATTCGGCGAAGCCGGCGGAAGGCCCCGACTGCTCGGTGCCCGCGACCGGATGGGCCGGCACGAAATGGACGGTCTTGGGAAGATGCGGCGCCACATCGGCGATCACCGCGCCCTTGACCGAGCCGACATCGCTGACGATGGCGCCCGGCTTCAGGCTGGAGGCGAACGCCTTGGCGAGCGCGCCATAGGCGCCGACCGGCGTCGCCAGGATCACGAGGTCCGCGCCTTTGACCGCCGCCGCGGGCGTCGCCGCATAACTGTCGGCGAGTTTCAGCCGACGCGCGACGGCGAGCGGCTCCCTGCGGTCATGCGCCACGATGTGGTGCGCGGCACCGCCGCGGCGCATGGCGCGCGCGACCGACGAGCCGAGCAGGCCGAAGCCCAGGATGGCGACGCGGTCGAACAAGGGCTTCGTCATCTGGCTTTCGCGAAATCGGCCAGCGCCGCGACGGCGGCGCGATTGGCCTCTTCCGTTCCGACGGTCAGGCGCAGGCAGTCGGCCAATCCGTATGCCGCGACGCCGCGCAGGATGACGCCGCGGCGAGACAGGAATTCGTCGGCAGCCTTCGCGGTCTTGGCATCGGCGAAGTGAATCAGGACGAAATTCGCCACGCTGTCGTCGACGCGAAGCCCGAGCTTGCGGATCTCGCCGGTCAGCCAGGCACGCCAGGTTTCGTTGTGCGCGAAATTGGCTTCGAGATGGGCGCCATCGGTCATCGCCGCGGCGGCGGCGCGCTGCGCCGGCACCGAGACGTTGAACGGGCCGCGGATGCGGTTGAGCACATCGGCCACGTCCGCCGGGCAATAGGACCAGCCGACCCGAAGGCCCGCCAGGCCGTAGATCTTCGAGAAGGTCCGTGTCATCACCACATTGGGGAAGCGCGAGACCATTTCGATCCCGGTCTCGTAGTCGTTGCGGCGGACATATTCGGCGTAGGCGGCATCGATGATGAGCAACGTGTCGGGCGAAAGCCCGGCATGCAGGCGGCGCACCTCCTCATGCGGAAGATAGGTGCCGGTCGGGTTGTTCGGATTGGCGAGATAGACGAGGCGCGTCTTCGGCGTCACCGCCGCCAGCAGGGCATCGACGTCGGTCGTCAGATTCTTCTCCGGCACCGATACCGGCGTCGCGCTGTTGGTGAGCGCCGCGATCCGATAGACGAGGAAGGCGTGCTCGCTGAACAGGACCTCGTCGCCGGGGCGCAGATAGGCCGTCGCCAGCAGGGTGAGGATCTCGTCCGAGCCGTTGCCGCAGACGATGCGGCTGGCGTCCAGGCCGTAATGCTGCGCGACGGTCTCGCGCAAGATTTTCGCGCTGCCTTCGGGATAGATGTCCAGGCCGTCTGCCGTGGACCGGAAAGCCTCGATCGCCTTCGGGCTGGCACCGAGCGCCGATTCGTTGGACGACAGCTTGTAGGTCTTCGCCACGCCGTCGACGCCGGCACGGCCGCCGACATAGGGCTCGATGTCGAGAATGCCGGGACGGGGCGTGAGCGTCATGGCGCGGGAACTCCGGTCAGCGGATTGGCATAGCAGCCGACGATCGCCGTGCGCAGGATGGTCTCGCCGCCCTGTTCCATCAGCGCGCCGAGGCGCGAATCGCCCGGCTGCACGAAGCCGGCGACATCGAGCAGATGATGGCGGACCGGGCTGTTGCCCGAATCGCGGCTGACGGCCAGCAGGCGCGCTTCGAACCCACCCTGCTTCAGCAGCGACTGGAGCTTGGTGAGGCTGAGGCCGTCCCTGGCTTCGAGCAGGACCAGCGTGGTGTCGTCGCCGCTGGGCTCCGGCTCCAGCGTCCCGATGACATAGGCGGATGGCTGCTCGGCGCCGGCGAGCGGAAGGGTGGCGACGACGCGCGGCCCGACCTGTCCGGCCGGGGTGAGCTGGGCCCACCAGGCGCGGGCGTTCTCATCGCTTTCGGGCGGCGGCACGACTCCGAAGGCGGCGGGATCGCCCGAGCATTCGTGCACGATGGCGGTCGCCGACAGATGGCCCTTCATCGCCACCAGCGAGCCGAACAGATCGCGCGCCAGGTCGCGGAACGGACCGGCACGGTCGGCGGCATAGACATGGACGGTGCGGCCCGCCGGCGCCTTTGCGGCCATCATCTCGCGCCAGATGCGCAGCAGGACGGGCAGCGGCAGGCTGCCCTTGTGGCGGCCGGCAAGCCGGCGCAGGCGCATGGCCTGCTCGGCCGGCGAGGCGAGGGTGGCAAGCTGCGCCCACTTCATCAGGAGGTCGTGGATCTTGTCGTCCAGGGCATCCAGCTTGGCGGGCAGATCGGCGGATGATGTCTTGCGCGGCGGCATCGGTGAAATTCGTATTTATCCTTGTTTTTCAAGAAACGCCCCGCCGGATGGCCGAAGGGGCGGTATTGATAAGGGCGGCGCCGCGCAAAATCAAAGCGCCGGTTTGACACCGCCGGCCGCTGGCCTTAGCAAAACCGCCCCTAGGTCAGGGCAACTGCGGAAAAGAGAGGCGAATGGCGGGAGTCGGCAATCCGAAATTCCTGCGTCCGGTGGCCGACACCGACGCCGATATCGGCCATGCGATCACCTTCGACGCGCCGCTTATGCTCGATTGCGGCAGGACGATCGCGCCCCTGACCGTGGCGTACATGACCTATGGCACACTGAATGCGGACAAATCGAACGCCGTCTTGGTCTGCCATGCGCTTACCGGGGACCAGTTCGCCGCCTCCGCCCATCCCGTCACCGGCAAGCAGGGCTGGTGGGACACGATGGTGGGGCCAGGCAAGCCGATCGATACCGACAGGTTCTTCGTGATCTGCTCCAACGTGCTGGGCGGCTGCATGGGCACGACCGGCCCGGCCGAGATCGCCGCGGCGACGGGGCGGCCCTACGGCCTCGACTTCCCGCTGGTCACCATCCGCGACATGGTGCGGGCGCAGGCCATGCTGCTCGATGCGCTCGGCATCGAGAAAGTGCTCAGCGTGATCGGCGGCTCGATGGGCGGCATGCAGGTGCTGCAATGGGCGGCGGACTTTCCGGACCGCGTCCTCTCCGCCGTGCCGATCGCCTGCGCGGCGCGCCATTCGGCGCAGAACATCGCCTTCCACGAGGTCGGCCGCCAGGCGATCATGGCCGATCCGGACTGGAAGAACGGCACCTATCAATTGCACGGCGTGCAACCGTCGAAGGGCCTCGCGGTTGCACGCATGGCGGCGCACATCACCTATCTGTCGGAAGCCGCGCTGCAGCGCAAATTCGGCCGCGAATTGCAGGACCGCGAGCAGATTTCCTTCGGCTTCGGGCCGGACTTCCAGATCGAATCCTATCTGCGCCATCAAGGCATCGCCTTCGTCGACCGCTTCGACGCCAATTCCTATCTCTACATCACGCGCGCGATGGATTATTTCGACCTCGCGGCCGAGCGCGGCGGCGTGCTGGCGCAGGCCTTCGCCGGCGCCAAGGCGCGCTTTCTCATCGTCTCCTTCACCAGCGACTGGCTGTTTCCCACCGCGGAGAACAAGCATGTCGCGCATGCGCTGAACGCCAGCGCCGCCACCGTCAGCTTCGTGGAGATCGCGACCGACCGCGGCCACGACGCCTTCCTGCTCGACGAGCCGGAGATGTTCGCGACCATCCGCGGCTTCCTGAATTCCGTCGCCCAGTCGGTGGGCGCATGACGGCGGCGCTCCGCCCCGACCTGGCGGCGATCGCGGAGATGATCCCCCGGAACGCCCGCGTGCTGGACGTCGGCTGCGGCGACGGCGCGCTGCTCGAGGTGCTGTCGACCACCAAGGGCGTCGACGGCCGCGGCATCGAGCTGTCGCAGCAGAACGTGAATGCCTGCGTGGCGCGCGGCCTGCCGGTGATGCAGGGCGATGCCGACACCGATCTCGGCGAATATCCTTCCGGCGCGTTCGACGTGGCGATCCTCAGCCAGACCATCCAGGCGACGCGCAATCCGAAGGACGTGCTGGGACATCTGTTGCGGATCGGACGGCGCACCGTCATCTCGCTGCCGAATTTCGGCCATTGGCGCGTGCGCGCGTCGCTTCTCGCGCATGGCCGCATGCCGCGGACGCGCGCGCTGAGCTATTCCTGGTACGACACGCCGAACATCCATCTGTGCACCATCGCCGATTTCCTCGGGCTGGCGCGGGAGATGGGGGCGAAGATCGAGCGCGCGCTGGCGCTGGATGAGAAAGGCCGGTCGAGCGCGATGCGGGCGGAATCCTGGGGCCCGAACATCCTGGCCGACGGCGCGATCTTTCTTTTGAAAAAGGACTGAGGGTCGACCGTCCCCTTGTGGGCAGGGCCGAAAAATCGGAGCGGAGCGAAGATTTTTCGGGGAGGGGGCGCGGGGCCGACCCCTCCCCGAAATTTGCTTCGCAAAATCCCTGCTGCGCTTCGCGTTCGTACGCTGACGCTACGAACCCCTCAAGGGGAGGGCGAACGTCCGACGTCAGCCGGCGCCGAGAAGTTCGAGCACCTTGGAATAGCCGTTCACGCCATACTTATAGAGGCCTTGGTTGCAGAAGCCCGCCGCGCCCCGGGCCTGGCTCTGGGCCTTGGCATAGTTCGGCGACTGCTGGTTGGCGTCGAGAGCGGCCGACACCTTCTTCTGCATGTGCAGGCAGCCGAAGACCGTATTCGGCTCGTCGGTCTGCGCGGCGGCGGCGGTCCCCAGCATCACCGACAGCACGGCGGCCGAGACCACATATTTCGTGAGATTCATCGCATCCTCCTATTTGAACCGGCACTCGGCCGGTGAGGTGCATTTGGGGGAGGAGCATGACGAATGTAAGAGGGGGACGATCACGCATCCGTCAGAGTGATGACGTTCCTATTACGCTCGCGCGGCGGCGCGCGTTTCTTCCGCGGCAAACGGGCTTTGCGCGCAGCATTCGCTGAAGCGCATGCCCGATGCGCGAAAATCGGATGCGGTTCAAACTAGCGGATTGCATCGTGACGGCGATGTCATCGTTGCCGCGATTCGTTAACGATCGGTGCGCATCGTGGCCTGCACCTCGCGCGCGGGCGACCATTGCGAAACCGTCTTGCCGACCCGCACGGGCGCAGCGCCGTAGAATGTCTTGCCGGCCTCGACCAGATGCACGCCCGCGATGCCCGGCGCGATCCGCTTGAGCACGCGGTCCCATCCGAGCCCGGTGCGCACCAGGCGGCGGCCGCGGAACGGCGGCATGTAGAGCGCGCGATCCCAGGCCAGCGGTTCGAACAGGGCGCCGCGCAGCAGACGGTCGAGCTCGCCGCGGCTGAAGGGCCGGCCGATGCCGAAGGGCGAGCGGTCGAGCTGGGCCCACAGGCTGGTGCGGTTGGGCGCGACCAGCAGCAGGCGGCCTTCCGGCGCCAGCACGCGCCAGAGCTGGCGTAGCAAGGGACGCGCGCCGTCCGCGCCTTCCAGGCCGTGCACGACGAGGATGCGGTCGAAGAAGGCATCGGGAAAGGGCAGCGCCGCCTCGTCGCCGAGCGCGGTCAAGGAACGGGCAGGGGGCCAGGCGACGACGCCCTGCTGCGCCGGCATGAGCGCGACGACACGCTCCGCCTCCGCCTGGAACTGCCTCAAATAAGGCACGGCGAAACCGTAGCCAAGCAGGCAGGTGCCCCTGGCCGAGGGCCACAGGACACGCATCTGGCGGGCGATGATGCGCCGCGTCAAAAGGCCCAGCGGCGCCTCGTAGAAATCCGCCAAGTCTGCGGCATCAAGTTGCATGCTCATTGCCTAGCGCGACGCCGCGTCCGGTTCAACGCGCGCAGGCCCGCTGTTAGGGTCCCTATTCGCGCAAAAGGACAACAATATGGCCGCGCTTGAGATCGAACTCGTTCCGTGCCTGAAGGACAATTACGCCTATCTGGTCCATGACGCGGATGCGAAGCTGACGGCGGTGGTCGATCCGTCCGAGCCCGAGCCGGTGCGCCAGGGGCTGTCGCGGCATGGCTGGGCGCTGACCCATATCCTGAACACCCATCATCATTTCGACCACACGGGCGGGAACCTTCCGCTCAAGGAGCAATTCGGCGCCAAGGTGGTGGGGCCGGAGAAGGACCGCGAACGCATCCCCGGCATCGACGAGGGCGTGGGCGAAGACGCGCCCTGGACCTTCGGCGCGCGCAGCGTGCCGGTGCTGGAGATCCCGGCGCATACCAGGGCCCATATCGCCTTCGTGTTCGACGACGCGGTGTTCACCGGCGACACGCTGTTCGCGATGGGATGCGGGCGGCTGTTCGAGGGCACGCCCGCGATGATGTGGGCGAGCCTGTCCAAGCTGATGACGCTGCCCGACGCGACGCGGGTCTATTGCGGCCACGAATACACGCTGAGCAACGGCCGTTTCGCCCTGACGCTCGAGCCGGGGAACGCGACGCTGGCGCAGCGCCAGCGCGAGGTCGAGGTCCTGCGCGCCAAGGGAGCCCCGACCATCCCGTCGACCATCGGGCTCGAGAAGCTGACCAATCCCTTCCTGCGGCCGGGTTCGGCCGAGATCCGCCATTCGCTCGGCCTGATCCATGCGAGCGACGTCGACGTCTTCGCCGAGATGCGCAAGCGGAAGGACAATTTCTGACGCGCAGCGGCCTTTGGCCGAAACACGTTGTGATGCCCGCGAAGTCGGGCATCCACGGACCGGACAATCCGCCAAGACTGGATTCCCGCCTACGCGGGAATGACAGTCTGGAAATCGTCTCGCAAAGACGAAATTGGCTTACGGCTTACTTGTCGTCGTCGTCGTCATCGCTGTGGTGGTGGCGATGATGGTGGCTGGAATCGTCGTCGTCATCGGAATCGCCGCCGACGGTGTCGGCCGCGCCCCGCACGACGCTGCCGGCGACGTGGGCGGTCGTGCTCACCACGGTGGTGGCCACGCCGACGCCGGCGCTCGCGACATCGTAGGCGATGCAGCCGGACAGCGCGAAACCCAACAAACCCACGGCGGCAAGCGGAAACAGAACGCGCATCGGACAATCCCCTTCGACGACCGGGCGAGGATCGCACAAACCATGTCAACGAACCACTAAGGAGTGGAACTTGACCGCGCCCGGCGCGATCATGGCGCAAATGTAACCGTTGTGGTTCCCGCCATGGAGGAAGGGCCGATGACGGGTTACGCTCGCCCCCAAACGGGGGGCATCATGCAATTTCTTCACAATCTGCCGGTTTACGAATTCTCGCTCGGCGGGCTCGGTACGGAATTCACCGTGCTGGCGCTCGCGGTGGCGCTGGGGCTGTTCCAGCTTCTGGTCGCCGCGCGCACCGGCAACGGCCAGCGCGGGCTCAAATGGAATGTCGGGGCGCGGGACGAACCGCCGCCGCCGGTCGGACCGGTCGCCGGCAGGCTGGAGCGCGCCGCGCGCAATTTCATGGAGACGTTTCCGTTTTTCGCGACGATCGTGATCCTCCTGGCGCTGACGGCACGGCACAATTGGGCGACGGTGTGGGGGAGCGAGATCTATCTGGCGACGCGCATCGTCTATCTGCCGCTCTACGGCTTCGGCGTGCCGGGACTGCGGACGCTGGTGTGGCTGGTCTCGCTGCTGGCGATCCTCCTGCTGCTCGGCGCCCTGTTCTTTCCGGCACTCTGAATGGCGAAGGCTTATTTCGCGACCCAGATCTACAAGGCGCAATTGCCGGCCGCCGCCAATGCGGCGCTGGCGCGCGTCTGCCTCGCCATCGCGCGCGACGACCTGGCGGGGCGGCGCTGGGCCAAGGCGCATGGCTATCGCGGCTATACCTCCTATGCCTCGCTCGACGATTTGCCGACCCGCGCGCCGGAATTCGCCGAGCTCGTCGCCCGCATCGATCCCCATGTCCGCCGCTTCGCGCGGGACTTGCAGTTCGCGCGGACGAGGCTCGCGCTCGACAGCCTGTGGCTGAACGTCATGGAGCCCGGCGCGGTGCACGCCGCGCATATCCATCCCCATTCGGCGATCAGCGGCACCTATTACGTGGCGCTGCCCAAGGGCGCGAGCGCCATCCGCTTCGAGGACCCCCGCCTGCCCCTGATGATGGCGGCGCCGGTGAAGCGGCCGACCGCGCGCGAGAAGCCCTTCGCGACGCTGGCGCCCAAGCCGGGCACGCTTCTGCTGTGGGAGAGCTGGCTGCGCCACGACGTGCCGCAGAACGACGCGCGCAAGCCGCGCATCTCGATCAGCTTCAACTATCGCTAGGCCAAGCGGCCTACCAGTCGTTCAGGCCGACGAAGCGGCGGAAGCCCGAGGCGACGGCCCAGCGACCCCATTCCGTCCGCAGCCGGATGGTTTCGACGGGGCTGCCCGTGCCCTGGCCGATGCCGAGGATTTCCATCTCCGCGCAGCCGCGGAAGGGCCGCCCGTCCGGCGGCGGCAGATGGGCGCCGGGGCGCTGGAGGCGGACATATTCTGAATCCTCGACGCCGTCCGACGCCAGGACCACGGTCGTCGGCAGGCTGCCGCAGCCGATGCTCTGCGCCACATTGTCGAGGAAGGCGAGGATGTTGGTGTTGTCCTGCGAACGCCATTTGCCGCTGTTCACGAGATAGGGCGTGCCGGCGATCAGCTTCTGGATTTCGCCGGCGACATGGTCGGGACGGTTCCGCGCCGAAATCAGCGCGTCGTAGTAGAAATTGTTCGACGAGGCGTCGTAGCTGCCGAAGGTGCGCACATGCACCTCCGACGCCATGCCCAGCCCGCGCACGATATTGGCGATGCGGGCGGCCACCTTGTCGGCGAATTGCTGGTCGTCGACCAGCGGGTTGGACTTGGAGATGTCGAGCCCGATGACGAGCCGCTGCGCCGGAATCGCCGCTTCCTCGTTGAGCGAGGCCATGACGATGTCGGCGTCGCGCGTCGCGTGCACGGCCATGACGCCGCCGCCGGTGAGTCCGATTGCCGTGACCGCCGCGAGCAGGATCTTCATGCCGGGGCGCTACGCCCCGCCGCCGCGCTTGTCGGCGAGCTGCAGCAGGTGGAGCTGGGCGAACTGGCGCTGGCGGTGCTTGTAGTCGCGCGCGATGTGCAGGTTGCGCACATTGTTCTCGACCGTGAGCATGTAAAGCGCCGCCACCGTGGTCACGATGAAGAAGATCACCGAGGCGAAGGCGAGCCAGAACCAGGAATCGGCCGCCGCCAGCGAGGCCGTCGACAGCTTCGGCAGGCCGAGCGAGACGCCGTCCGAGGCCGGCGTCAGCGTCGCCATGCGCGGGTCGGAGGCCGGTTTGGGCGCGGTGAACAGGGCGTCGATGGAGCTCGACCCGGCGCCGCTGGCGCCGTCCTCGCGCGGCTGTTCCAGCGTGGCGGAGGTGCCGCCGGCCATGTTGTTGTAGGCGACGAGATAGCCGAGGCAGCCGATCATGACGAGCGCCAGCACGAAGGCGGTCGCGATCATCGTGTTGCGGCCGTAGACGCCGGTGATCTTCAGGAAGAAGTGCACGATCAGGACCGCGAAGATCACCTGCAGGCTCTTGAAGATCACGGTGCTTTGCAGGCTGGCGGGAACGACCATGAACTCGTTCGACAGCGCGCGCGTCCACACATCGCCGCGGATGATCTGGTAGTCCACGAACATCGCGAGCAGGGCGATGGCGATCGCGAGCACGAGGGCGGCGATATAGAGCGGGCGGTAATGCGCGACCTGGCGGCTCTTCTCCATGTTGCGCATGATGATGTCGGCGTCGTCGCGTTCGACCGCGCTCAAGGGATCAGGCGTCGCATCGTCATCCTCGCCCTCCTCGTCGTCTTCGTCCTTCTTGCCGAACCAGGCGAAGGTGCCCTTGCGGCGGTGCTGGTTGGCGGCGGAGACGCGCTCGCCGCGCTTGACCCAGTCGGGACCCCAGGACGGCGTGTCGATCGGGGTCTTGAGACGCTCGACGAGCTGCGCCTCCAGGCGGGCGCGGACCTGCGGCGTCATCGCCTGCGCATCGGCGAGCGATCTGGCCTCGCGGTCGAACTCCTCCGGCGACAGGCCGTGGAAAAGCTCGTGGCTCAGCTTCTTGCGGCGCACCGGCACGGCGTAGGTGTCGTCGTTTTTCGGAAGATAAGCGACCATAGCGGCCCCCCAGCAGGCGTCAGCGCGCGGAGATGTCCCCACGCCGAGACATGGTAAAAATGTAGTTAAGCGGGAACGCGGCGGGAATGCGGCAAACCCGCCACAATTGGCCCTGAATCGGCAACCCGCCGGACATCGCGCCGCAATGTGCGGGTTCCGCGCACGGAAACTTACGTCCGCAAGGCCGCGCCGGTCGCCTTGGCGACGGCGGCGACGATCTTCTGCGCCAGCGCCTCGATCTGCGGTTCGGTCAGCGTTCCGTCCCTCGGCTGGATGCGCACGGCAACCGCCAGCGATTTCTTGCCGTCGGGCACGCCCTTGCCTTCATAGACGTCGAACAGCGTCACCTGTTCGATCAGGTTGCGCTCGGCGCCCCGGGCGGCGCGCAACACCTCGTCGGCGCTCACGCCGGCGTCCACCAGGAACGCAAAGTCGCGCTCGATGGCCTGATAGGGCGAGGGCGCGAACACCGAGCGGGCCTTGCCCTTGGCCTTGGACTCGGGGACGGCGTCGAGGATCACCTCGAACGCCGCGACCGGACCCTTGAGGTCGAACGCCGCCAGCACCTTGGGATGCACCTCGCCGAAGGTCGCGAGGATTTTCGGCCCGAGCGCCAGCGTGCCGGAGCGGCCCGGATGGTACCAGGACGGCGCGCCCGGCTTGATCGGCGCGGTCATCGCGGCGCCTATGGCGGCTTCCAGCGCCGCCAGCATGTCGGCCTTGACGTCGAGGGCGTCGGCCGGATGGGTGGACTTCGTCCAGCTCCGCAGGCCTTCGCCGGTGCGGATGCCGGCGGCGACCGTCGCCTGGGCCTCGGGCATACCGCTGTCGAACTGGGCGCCGACCTCGAACAGCATCAGGTCGTGGAAGCCGCGCGCGACATTGCGCTGGGCGGCGGCGAGCAGGGAGGGCAGCACGCTGGGGCGCAGCGCGTCGAGCTCGGCGGCGATCGGGTTCTCCACCTGGCGCGCCGCATCGCCGCCGCCGAACAGGGCGGCATGGGCGCGGGGAATGAACGAGAAACCGATCGTCTCGTTGAAGCCGCGCGCTGCCAGCGTGCGGCGCACGATGCGGGTGCGGCGCTGGGCCGGCGTCAGCGTCGGCTTGGCGACGGGATTGTCGCGAGAAAGCGGCACCGACGGCACCTTGTTGAGGCCGTGAATGCGCACGACCTCTTCGACCAGATCGGCCTTGCCGGCGACATCGCTGCGCCAGGAGGGTGGGGTGACTTTCAGCGGCGCGCCGTCCTCGACCGCGAAGCCAAGGCGGGAGAGGATCGAGACCGTTTCCGCCTTCGGCACGTCGATGCCACCGAGACGGGCGACATAGGAAGGATCGAAGGCGATGGTCCGCTTCCAGTCCGGCACGGCGCCGGCGACGACGATGTCGGAGGGCTCGCCGCCGCACCAGTCGAGGATCAGCCGCGTGGCGAGTTCGAGACCCGGCACGACGAATTCGGGATCGACGCCGCGCTCGAAGCGGTAGCGCGCATCCGACACGATGCCCAGCCTGCGCCCGGTGCGCGCGGTGCGGACCGGATCGAAATAGGCCGATTCGATGAAGACGTTGGTGGTCGTCTCCGAGCAGCCGCTGTCCGCGCCGCCCATGACGCCGGCGATGCCGCGCGCCGCCGCGTCGTCGGCGATGACGGTCATGTCCGCATCGAGCGTATAGGTCTTGCCGTCCAGCGCATGAAGCTGCTCGCCGTCTTTCGCGAGGCGGGCGTGGAGATTGCCGGTCAGCTTGTCGGCGTCGAACACATGCAGCGGCCTGGCGCGGTCGAGCGACAACAGATTGGTCACGTCGACCAGGGCGGAAATCGGCCGGAGGCCGACGGCCTTGAGACGATCCTGCACCCATTTGGGCGAAGGGCCGTTCTTGACGCCGCGCACCAGACGGCCGGCGAAGAGCGGGCAGGCATCTTTCGCCGCGGCATCGAAATCGAGCGCGATGGTCTTGGGCGAGGGAAACGAACCCGGCACCGGCGCGACCGATCCGTCCTTGAGCGTGCCCAGGCCCGATGCCGCGAGATCGCGCGCGATGCCGTAGACCCCGGCCGCGTCGCCGCGATTGGGCGTGAGATTCACATCGATCACCGGATCGGTGAGGCCGAGCGCTTTCGCCACCGGTTCGCCGACCTTGGCAGCGGCGGAGAGTTCGATGATGCCGTCGTGATCCTCGCCGAGCAGCAGCTCGCGCGCGGAGCACAGCATGCCGCGCGATTCGACGCCGCGGATCGTGCCGGTCTTCAGCACCTCGCCCGTCACCGGGATGACGATGCCGGCCCGCGCAAACACGCCTTTCATGCCGGCATGCGCGTTGGGCGCGCCGCAAACCACCTGGATCGGCGCACCGGCGCCGGCATCGACCATGCAGAGCTTCAGCTTGTCGGCATTGGGATGCTTCTCGGCCGACACGACATAGCCGACCACGAAATCCTTCAGGCGCGCGCCGGCGTCTTCGATCGATTCCACTTCGAGACCGATGGCGGTGAGCTTGTCCGCGATCGTCGCGGCGTCGGCGTCGGTGTCGAGATGCTCCTTGAGCCAGGAGAGCGTGAATTTCATCGGCTGAGCCCTCCGTCGAGGGTCGGCGTGTCGAGCGCCGCGAAGCCGTAATGGCGCAGCCAGCGCAGGTCGGATTCGAAGAAGGAGCGGATGTCGGGGATGCCGTATTTCAGCATGCCGAGCCGGTCGATGCCGCCGCCGAAGGCGAAGCCCTGATGCACATCGGGGTCGAGGCCGCACATCTCCAGCACTTTCGGATTGACCATGCCGGAGCCGCCGAGCTCCAGCCAGTCATTGCCATGGCCGAAGGTGATCCTGCCCGGCACCGAGCGGTCGCAGCGCAGGTCCCATTCGACCGAGGGTTCGGTGAAGGGGAAGAAGCTCGGCCGCGCCCGCAGCTCGACCTTGTCGACCTCGAAGAACGCCTTGCAGAATTCCTCGATGGTCCATTTGAGATGGCCGAGATGGATGTCCTTGTCGATCACCAGGAGCTCGAACTGGTGGAACATGGGCGAATGCGTGGCGTCGCTGTCGACGCGGTAGGTGCGCCCCGGCGCCACGACGCGGATCGGCGGTTTCTGCTTGAGCATGGTCCGCACCTGCACCGGCGAGGTGTGGGTGCGCAGGATGTGCTGGCTGCCGTCGGCCTGCCGGGCGAGGTAGAAGGTGTCCTGCATCTGCCGCGCCGGATGATCGGGCGGGATGTTCAGCCTGGTGAAATTGTAGTCGTCATATTCGACGTCCGGCCCTTCGCCGACGGTGAATCCCAGATCGCCCAGGATCGTGGTGATCTCGTCGAACACCTGGGAGACGGGATGGATGCTGCCTTGCGGGCTCGGCCGCGGCGGCAGCGTGACGTCGATCTTCTCGCCCGCCAGGCGCGCGTTGAGCGCGGCGTCGCCGAGCGCGGCCTTGCGCGCGGCAATGGCGGCGCCGACCGTGTCGCGCAGGCCGTTGAACAAAGGGCCGTTGACCTTGCGTTCCTCGGCGGTCATGCCGCCCAGCGTCTTCAGGAGTTCGCTGACCGAGCCCCTCTTGCCGAGGGCGGAGACGCGGATGGCTTCGAGCGCGGCCTCGTCCGACGCAGCCGACACTGCGCCCAGAAGCTCGCGTTGGAGTTCAGTGATGTCGCTCACGATTTTCTTCCATCATTTCGTCCGTCATTGCCGGCCTGCCCGGCAACCCAATTTCCTAGACGAAAATGGGTCGCCCGCATAAAGCGGGCGATGACGAAAAGGGGAACAATTTCCCCGGTGGAAGGCGACTTAACCGAGCGACGGTGCGTTCGCCGACGCCTGATCCACCAGGGCCTTGAAGGCACCGGGCTCGTGCGTGGCGAGATCGGAGAGGACCTTGCGGTCGATCTCGATGCCCGCCTTGGCGAGCCCGCTGATAAATCGGCTGTAGGTGATGCCGTAGAGGCGGCAGCCGGCGTTGATGCGCTGGATCCAGAGGGCGCGGAAATTGCGCTTCTTCTCCTTGCGGCCGATGTAATTGTGCTGCAGCGAGCGGTCGACCGCGGCATTGGCCGAGGTGATCGTGTTCTTGCGGCGGCCGTAGAAGCCCTTGGCGGCCTTGAAGACCTTCTTGCGGCGGGCGTGGCTGGGTACGGAACGGGGGGCGCGCGACATGGTTCAGATACCCCCGCCATACGGCATCCAGCGCTTGACGCGCTGGGTCTCGGATTCCGACAGCACCGCCGTGCCGCGCAAATTGCGCGTGCGGGCCGGCGAGTTGTTGATCAAGCGATGGCGCTTGCCGACCTGATGGGTCTTGATCTTGCCGTTCGCGGTGAATTTGAAGCGCTTTTTGGCGCCCGACTTGGTCTTCATCTTGGGCATTTCGCGTGTCTCCTTAAGGCCGTCGGCCCGGTTCGCTTTACGAGCCGCCTGGGCATGCCCTGCCCGGCCGCTCACGAAAGAGCCGGCGTCTTAAAGGGGAGTTCTGCGGATTGCAAGGCGGACGTCGCCAGGTTCGGGCCCGCGAGCCCCGGTCGCCACGGCAAGCAAGCTCCTGGCTTTACTCCATTATCCCGGCTTCCGGCCGGCGGCAGCCGCCTGCGGGAATGTGCGTCTGGCCTCGCGCGCGGAAAAAACGTCTTAATGGTCCGCAACGTCCGCAAGCGAACATGCCCCCACGCAAATTCCTTCATTGGTTGCGCCAGATCGACACTTGGCTGATCGCGCCCGCGGTCGTCGTCGTCGTGCTCGGCGAGCTGACGCACTCCGCCCTGGTCGACGAATTGGAGCACGACTTCTGGGATAAGTCGCTGCATTTCACGGCCTATTTCGGACTGGCGCTGATGACGACCATCGCGGTGCGTGCCGACCGCCGGGCGCTGTGGTGGGCCCTGGGACTGGTGGCGCTGGGCGGGGCGCTGGAGATCGTCCAGGGGCTGACCGGCCGCGACGCGGATATATTCGACGAGGTTGCCAATACGCTGGGAGCGGCCACCGGGCTCGGGCTGGGCTGGGCCGGCATCGCCCTGTTGCGGGCGCGAAGGGTCGTCGAAGACGAGACGCCCCCGTCGGACGGTTAGTCAACGCGAGACGTGAAGCGGCGCCAAAGGGCCGGTACAATCGACACCGACCCGATCGAACCGGAGGACCCCATGTTCAAGGAGTTCCGCACCTTCGTGATGCGCGGCAACGTGATCGACCTGGCGGTCGGCGTGATCGTCGGCGCGGCCTTCACCGGCATCGTCAACTCGCTGGTCAAGGACATCCTGATGCCGCCGGTCGGACTGCTTCTGGGCGGCATCGATTTTTCGAACTTCTTCATCGTGCTCAAGGGCAACCATGCGGTGGCGTCGATCAAGGCCGCGGCCGATGCCGGCACCGTGACGCTCAACTACGGATTGTTCGTGAACACGATCCTGAATTTCCTGATCGTCGCCTTCGTGCTGTTCCTGCTGCTGCGCCAGATCAACAAGCTGAAGGCGCCGCCACCGGAAACCTCGCCCGCCGAGCCGCCGGAAGACATCAAGCTGCTGCGCGAGATCCGCGACGCCCTGAAGGCGGACGCGAAATGAGGCGCATGATCGCTCTCGCGCTGGCGCTGGCGGCGTTCGCCGGCCCGGTCCTGGCCGACGATACGGCGGCGCTGCGCGGCGCGGCGGAGGGCTTCTACGGCGTCTATCAGACGTTCCATCCGTCCCACGGCATCCCGGACGCGGCGGGGCGGGCGCGCTATCGCCCTTTCCTGTCGCCGCGCCTCGATGCCCTGCTGGGCGACGCCGGCGACGCCGAAACCCGCTTTGCGGCCACCAACGAGGACGCCCCGCCCCTGGTCGAGGGCGACATTTTCAGCTCGCTGTTCGAGGGCGCGACGCAGGTCACGGTGGGCGCCTGCACCGCGACGGGGCCGACAGGACGCTGCACCGCCTCGCTGAGCTACGCCACGCCCGGGCAAAAGCCGACGCAATGGACCGACACGGTCTATCTGTCGAACACGCCGGAGGGCTGGCGGGTGGACGATATCGGCTATGGCGGGACCTGGGATTTCGGCAACAAGGGCCGCCTGAGCCAGACGCTGGGCCAGGTGCTCCATTTCCAGTAACCGGACGGGTCCCGCGCGCGAATTAAGGCGCGACGACAGGAGAGAACCATGACCATCAAGAAAACCGAACAGGAATGGCGCAGCGCGCTCAGCCCGGCGCAGTATCGCGTGCTGCGCGAGCACGGCACCGAGCCGGCCGGGTCCAGCCCCCTCAACCGCGAGAAGCGGGCGGGCGAATTCCTCTGTGCCGGGTGCGGCGCGGCGCTTTACGACTCCGCGACCAAGTATGAGAGCGGCTCGGGCTGGCCGAGCTTCTACCAGGCCAGGGACGGAGCGGTCGCGATCAACACGGATGTCAGCCACGGCATGGTGCGGGACGAGGTCCTTTGCGCCAATTGCGGCGGCCATCTCGGCCATGTCTTTCCCGACGGGCCGCGTCCGACGGGCCTGCGCTACTGCATGAACGGCGCGGCGCTGAAATTCGAGCCGAAATCCTGATGTTCGACGCCGACCGCCCGACCGGCACCAAGCCCGAAATCTACCGCCAGCTCGCGCTGATGGCCGAGGGCCTGTTCGCCGGCGAGCGCGACGGCATCGCCAATGCCGCCAATCTCGCGGGACTCCTTTATATGGGCCTCGCGGAGCTCAACTGGGCGGGATTCTATTTCCTGCGCAGCGCCGAAGGCGCGGCCCGAGAACAAGTCCTCGTGCTCGGCCCGTTCCAGGGCAAGCCGGCCTGCGTGCGGATCGAGCTCGGCCGGGGCGTCTGCGGCACCGCGGCGGCGCGGCGCGAGACGGTGGTGGTGCCCGACGTCGAAGCCTTTCCCGGCCACATCGCCTGCGACGCGGCCTCGCGGTCGGAGATCGTGTTGCCGCTGCTCAAGGACGGCCGCCTGATCGGCGTGCTCGACCTCGACAGTCCCGTCCCGGGACGGTTCGACGGCGAGGATGCGAAAGGGCTGGAAGCGCTCGCCGCCCTTTGGACGGCGGCGAGCGATCCGATCTGACGTCAGCCCTGGCCGGCGGCGTGGTTGGCGGCTTCCGCTTCCGCGGCCCGCAGCTCATCGCCTTCCGGCCCCTCCAGGGCTTCCTCGGCCGCCTTGCCCAGCGCCGGGATCTTCGTCTTGTTCGCCTTCACGAAGGCTTCCTCGCTCGTGCGGAAGCGCTTCGAGGCCTTGTAATTACCCTCACCATATTCGCCCTTCGGCGTGCGCTTGACGGCCTTCTTGGCCTTGGTCTTCGTCTTGACCGCGGCCTTTGCCTTGACCGCGACCTTCTTCTTCGGCGCCGTCTTCTTCTTGGGCGCGGCTTTGCGCGCGGCCTTAACGGCCTTGCGCTTCACCGGCGCCTTCTTCTTGGCAATCGTTTTCGTCGTCTTTGTCGCCTTCGTCGTCTTCCGCTTTTTCTTCTTCGCGGCCATGTCCATCTCCTTGTTCGCGCGACTTGAAGCCGGTGAACGGCCAGGCCGCGGGTTGGTTCAGCGAGCCGATGCCTTCGGCGCGGTGACGTGCAGTCCTGCAATCAACGCAAGGCCGGCGAACAACGATACTGTGCCCAGAAGAATCGCGCCATGCACGTCGTCGTCGGCGACGACGAAAGATGCCGCGAAGGGACCGAGCGCGCCGGCCAGCACCTGCGTGCTGCCGCCCAGCACGGCGGCGCGGCGCGAGGGATCGGCCTCGATGGTCATGGGCACGATGAAGGCGGCGACGACGATGCTGACGAAACCGCCCAGCGCGTTGGCGGCGATGAAGGCCCAGCCCGGCGCATGCAGCAGGAAGACGCCCCAATTGACGAGGAAGGCGATGCTGGAGCCGACGAACACGGTCAGCCAGCGGACATGGCCGGCCAGCACCGTCGAAAAGGCGCCGCCCGCGATCTGCGCCGCCAGCGAGGTCCATACCGCGGTGCGCGCCACGTCGGGGCCGAGACCGGCTTGCCGCGCGAACGGCTCGAGGTAGACGCCGACCGTGGCGGTGGCGCCGATATAGATCAGCGTGGCGAACAGGGCGAACCAGCCGCGCGGCGGCGGCGAGCCGCTCAGACTTTCGTCCGTCAGCAGGGGCGCGAAGCGGTCCGGCAGGAAGACGGCGGCGGCAATGCCGGCGACGCTGGCCAAGGCCAGGGCGGCGAAGCCGCCATCGGCACCGAAGGCCGGCAATATCCACACCGCGAAGAGAAGGGCCGCCACCATCTGGCCGGCGCAGAGCGCGGTGAAGTAGATGCCGGCCCAGCGCTCCGGCATCGCGGTGCGTGCGATCATGCTGGTCACGATCCACAGCAGGATGCCCTCCGCGACGCCGGCGAGGGCCCGGATCGCCATGATCGCCGTCCCGGCGGCGTGCAGCGTGGAAAAGTCGATCGCGGCCAGGGCGAGGGCGGCGCCCGCGCCGATAAGCTTCAAATGGCGCGGCGGCAGGACGATACCGGCGGCGAGCGTGGCGAGGCCCATCGCGAGGCCTTCGGCGGTGGCGGTCAGCCCGAAGCCCGCGGCTGAGAGCCGGTGCTCCTCCCCCAGCGCGCCGAGGAGCGCCGGCAGCACGCCGGCGAACAGCAGCGCGATCACCCCCAGCGCCAGCGCCGCGACCGCTTCGTTCAAGGGAAGGTCGGGTCCGACCGCATCATGGACCGCGGCGTGGCGATGCTCGTTCATGCCTCTTTATGCCGTGCGACCGCGAGACTGTCTCGCCTCACGTCGCGGCATGCATGCGCAGGCCGAGGATCGAGACCGGCCCGCGATCGACATCGTAGGCAGGGTCCGAAATCCACTGATAGTCGAGGCTGAGCGCCAGCCAGTCCGTCGCCGCGGCGCTGTAATAGGCCTCGAGGATATGCTCGTCGCCCGCGCGCGGCAGCGCACCGTCGCCGATCAGGATCCCCAGACCGCCGGCGGCGAAATAGGCGCGGGCCGCGCCGGAGATGGCGTTGTCGACGCCGGCAAGGCCCACCGTATCGTTCGGCCGGCCCCAGCCGCCGCCCTTGAGCGACAGGCCGGCCGCGACGGTGCGGTTGATCTCGGTGAACTCGAATGCTTCCTGGCTGCCGTCGTCGAAGCCGAAGCGCAGGAAGGCGGACCAGTCGCCACCCAACTGCTGCTCGGCGTTCAGGACGAAGCCGCCGCGGTCGGCGGGACGGCGCACCAGCGCGGTGTCGGGCGTGCTGTGGGTCGCCAGGCCGAGCGCGACGGCGTCGTTGTAGGACCCCATGCGGCCGCGATTGACCCAGCCGAGCAGCCTGACGATTCCGGGCGGCCCGAACAGGGAATGGCGCATCTCCAGTTCGGAGACGACCTCATATTGGCCGAAGCCGCGCACCAGTTCGGTCGTGTTGGGCACCCGCGACAGGTCGAACAGGCCGGCGCGCAGCGTCCACCAGTCCTGCGTCCATTCCGCAGCGATACCGTAGCTGTAGCCCCAGGCATCGGCCGCGTAGTCGAACGCGCCGGTATCGATCAGCGACCAGTTGAGGAAACCCGCTTTGGGATCGTGCGCCAGCGAATTGGCGTCGAAGATGTCCGTGACGGAGAGCTTGCCGGCGGTGAGGACGAGATTGTCGGCGGTGCGCGTGCCGCCGAGCTGGTTCGCGTCCGGCTCGATCGTCTGGCTGTCGCCGCCGAGGTCGAAGGTCTGACGGAAGAACAGCCGCTGGAGCCGGAAATAGGGCGTCTCCTTACCGACCTTATAGGCCTCGCCGCTGGGATAGCCGGCGACGCCGACTGTGTTGGACAGCCCGAAGCCCTGATCGATCTCCGGATTCACATAGGCCTCGCCGCCATCCCAGAGCCGCACGCCGGCGAAGGCCGTCAGGTCGAAGGTCTCGCGTCCGTTGGCGACGGGATCGAGACTGTTGGCGCCCTGGAAGGGGGAGCGGAAGGCGGGCTGGAACTGCCAGACGAAGGTCGCCTGCCCATGCAGCGACCAGGTCTCGGCGTCTTCGGCGCGGGCCGGCACGACAGCGAGAAGCGCCAGGAACAGGCCGGCGGAGAATCGACGTTTCATTGCTTCCCCCGAGCGCGTTCCGTCAACAAACCCTAACGGGGAAGATGGGTTCCTTCCATCACGGCCGCAAGACGGCGAGCAGGTCGTAGGCGCGATTGACCAGCACGGAGAAGTGGCCTTCGCCGGTATAGAAGGTCGCCGTCGCGTTCCGGATCCGCCGCGCCATCATGCGCGCCGGCCCGATGGGCATGATGCGGTCCTGATCGCCATGCCAGACGAAGATGCGCGGGCCGGAGAGCCGGGTAATGTCGAAGCCCCAGGGCCGCACCAGCCGCTCGATCTCGGCGCGGTTCCCGGCGCCGCTCTGCCGCGCGGTCTCCATCATGGTGCGGGCGAGGATGGCGCGCATCTCCGGCACCTGCATCAGCCGCTGATCCTCGCCGCCCAGCCATTGCGCGACGCGCAGCATGCGCTGGCGCACCGCGTCTTCGCGCGGCGGCCCGTCGGGGCGGAACTGCATCAGGCGGCGGCGCAGATATTTGGGATAGCGATGGGCAACCCACCAGGCGAGGCGCCGCACGCGCGGGCCGGTGCGGCGCGCGATCTCCGGCGGCGGCACGGCGCTGACCAGCGAGCAGGCGGTGACGCGATCGCCGAGCCGCTCGACGCAGGCCAGCGCATAGGGCCCGCCGGCCGACATGCCTTGGACCGCGAAACGGTCGATGCCGAACTGGTCGGCGGCCTCGGCGACATCGGCCGGCCAGTCGAGCAGGCGGTCGCCGTCCTTCGGGTCGGAATAGCCGACGCCCGGGCGGTCGAGCGCGATGACGCGCAGGCCCAGCCGGTTCGCCGCATCCTCCAGCATCAGGGCTTCGAGCCGCGAGGAGCCGTGGCCGTGGAAATGGAACACGACAGGGCCGCCGGCCTTGCCGACATCGAGATAGCCGAGCTTGCGCCCGTCCTTCAGCGTCAGCGTGGCATAGGGTTCGCCGGCTCCGAGCTCGCCCATCAGCCGACCTTGGTGTTGATCGTGGTACCGGCCTTGAGCGCCAGCGTCACCGGCGTGCGCTCCGCGATGTCGACCAGGCGGGCCCGCTGTTCGTCGTCGAGATCGCCTTCGATATGCAGGACACGTTCGACCCGGAACGCCTTGCCGTCGCGGTAATATTCGAGGTCGACGGCGAGACCGGTCAGCGTCCAACCTTTGTGCTCGGCATACATGCGCAGGGTGATCGCGGTGCAGGCGCCCAGACCCGCGAGCACGAAACCGAAGGGCGAAGGTCCCGCATCGGCGCCGCCGGCCGCGACCGACTCGTCGGCGACGAGCGCGTGATGGCCGACGCGGAGATCGGTGTGATAGCGCGCCTCCGCCAGCCTGGCGCCGGCGCGCGCGACCAGACGGGTTCCTTCTTGTGGCTCGCTCATCGCATCATTTCCATGTTCCCGATGCGCCAGGCGATGTCTTCGCCACGCCGCGCCGCCGTCAGCCCCAGGCGCCGATTATGCACCGCCAGGGCGCCTTCCCAAAGCGCGTTCCAGGCGGGAAACATCACCGTGCCCGCGGCGACGCCGTCCATCAGCCGCCAGCCGGATTGTTCGACGACGGCCGCATCGCCGTCGGGGTGGATTTCGACCCGCTCACCCTGCGCCGCGGCAAGGGAGGCCAGAAGCCGCGCGAAGCCCTGCGCGTCTCTGGCCTCGACTGCAAGCAGCGCCGCGATCTCGTCGTAATATTGCAGGCCGATGAGGCGGGCGGTGCGCCCGACCAGGGCGCGGGCTTCGTCGGCGCCGAACAGTTCCAGCATCGTCGGCAGCAGCGAGCGCACATATTCCATCGCATAGGAGCGTTCGACCTTGGCGAGACGCTCGGCTGGCCAATCGGCGGAGTCCAGTTTCGGGGCACGCGCCGGATCGAAGGGCGGTGCCTGTTCGTCGGATGCGAAGCGCACACGTTCGTCCGGCGCAAGGTCGCGGTCATATTCGCGGTAATAGCCTTCGAGGCCCGGATCGCCGTCGACGGTCTGGCCGGTGCAGACGAAGCCGAGCCGGGGATTTCCCAGCGTCACGCCGTTATGGCCGTGCCAGCCATGCAGCATCGCTTCGTTGACGGCGCGCGGGACGGCGCAGATCGCGGCGCCCGACCAGATCCAGCGCGGCGGCGGATAGCGCACCCAGGCCTTGCGGTCCGATTCGGGCATGTATTCGGTCTTCACCCCGCCCAGCGCGTTGGAGAAATAATGATACTGCGCGCAGGCCACCGCATCGGGGAGCTTGTCGAGCCCGAGCTTGGCCAGCCCGTCGCGGAATTTCTCCAGATGCTGGCGGCGGAAATGCGCGAACACGAAGCGGCGCGCGGCCTCGGCGTCCTTGTGCGCGACGAGCGTCAGGACCAGGCCCGTCATCAGCGCGTTATAGAGTCTGGATACCGCCTTATAGCCGGCCGGCGTCACGGCGCCGCTTCCGGCAGGACGGTGACATGGGCGATCACGATCGGCGTCACCGGCGCGGCGCCGGCGAAAGGCCCATGGTCGCCGAGCGGGACGGCGGCGATCTTGTCCGCCGTATCCATGCCCGTCACGACCTGGCCGAACACGGCATAGCCGGTGCCGCCGGTCGTGTCGTCCGCCTGACGGTCGAGCGCCGGATTGTCGGCGAGGTTGATGAAGAACTCCGCCGTGGCGCTGGCCGGCGCGTCGCCCCGCGCCATCGCCACCGTGCCGCGCAGATTGGGAAGCCCGGCTTCGAGCGGGATCGGCGCATGGACGGGCCGCGTCCGCAGATCGGGTTCCCAGCTTCCGGCCTGGATCACGAAGCCGGGCACGACGCGATAGACGATCGTGCCGTCGTAGTGGCCTTCCTTCGCATAGCGCAGGAAATTCGCCACGGTCGCCGGCGCGTGCGCCGCATCGAGCTGCAGCACGATATCGCCCATGTCGGTGGAGATCAGGACCTTCGGCCCGGCCGGCGCAGCGTTTGCGGGCGCATCGGGCGCGGGCGCGTCGGCGGCCGCGCGGGCGGCGACCATGACGAGGGCCGCGAAAATCAACCCGGCAATGCGCATGGCGTGCGGCCTTTGAAATTGCGCGCGGAATCTACCGGCGGCGGCGGGCCGGGCAAAGCTTATTCGGCGACCGCTTCGGCCGGCCGCCGCGCGGGCGCGGCACCGTTCGCGTCGTCGACAAGCATCTAGCGCGGCACTTCGCCGGCGACGGTCGTGCGATAGAGCTCGCGGCGGAAACCGTCATAGTCGTTGAAGGCCTGGTGGATGCAGATCCGGTTGTCCCACAGCGCGAAGGTCTTGGGCTCCCAGCGCAGCCGGCAGGTGAACGCGGGCTGAGTCATATGCGCGGCCAGGAAGCGCAGCAGCGCCTCGGCCTCGGGCTCCGTCAATCCCTCGATGCCGACGGCATAGGAGCCGTCGCAATAGAGCGATTTCTCGCCGCTGACGGGATGGGTGCGCACCAGGGGATGCATCGTGCCCTGCACCTTGCGCACGACATCGTCCGGCAGCGCGGCCGCGCCGCGGGTGGCCGCCAGCCTGCCGACCGCCGAGGCGTCGACCTTGCCGTAGGTCTGAGCCGATTCGAGCACGCGCCCCATCGACATGTGCACCCGCAAGGGCGCCAGCATGCGCTGCATCGTCGGGCTCAGCATCGCGTAGGCGAGCACGGCATTGGCCCAGATCGTGTCGCCGCCATAGGGCGGAATGTCGACGCCGTAGAGCATGCTGATCGCCGGCGGATTCTCCAGGAACGGCGAATCGGTGTGCCAGCCCGAGCCGAACACCATGCCGGTCCGCGCATCCGCCTCCTTGATCAGCGGCTGGACGTTCACATGGCCCGCGATGCCCTTGGTATAGGCGTCTTCCGCGAAAGGCCCGAAGCGCAGGCTGAACGATTCCTGGTCGGCATGGCCCATGTCCTGGTCGCGAAAATAGATCATCTTGTGGCGGAACAGGGCATCGCGGATCTCGGCGAACTGCGCGTCATTGAGCTTCGCGATCTGCACGCCGCGGATCTCCGCCCCCATCGCCGCCGCCAGCGGCCGCGCCTCGATATGGTCGTAGCGCCTGGCGTGGTTGTCGAACTTGCCGGTGGGGTGGACGATCATCGCTTGGCCTATCCGAACGCGCCCACACCATAGCAGCGCGGCCGCAAACCGCGAACGGGTTCCACCCGGACGCCGGCTTTCCTATGCCGTTCTTATGTGCGGCGCAGCGATTTCCGCTCGAAGCTTTATGGCGCCGGCCCCATAACCAGGCCGGCGACAGCTACATTTCCTACGCCGACGGCGATCCGCGGAAGCTCTACGCGTTCAGCGGTCAATATGCCTATGGCGACAGCCGCATCTGGGAGCTGCTGTTCTCCAAGCTCTGCGCGCTGCGCGCCCGCGGCAGGCGTTCCCTGCGCGTCCTGGACCTGGGATGCGGACCGGGCACCTGGCTGCGCCGCATCGCGACGCGCGCGCGGGCGATCGGCTTCGACGACATCGTCGCGCGCGGCTTCGACATCGCCGACGCCCAGGTCCGGCGGGCGCGGGAGCTGTCGGCCGATCTGGCCGGACTTCCGGGCGTCACACTGACATTCGAGGTCGGCGATATCGTCCGGCCGCTTCCCGAGGCCGACGCGAGCGTCGATATGGTTCTTTGCCTGTGCGGCGTCCTCAACCACCTGCCCGCCGCCGAACTGCCCCGCATCCTGTCGCAGATCGGGCGCGTGACGGCAGGATATTTCGTCAGCTCCGTTCGCGCCGCCGGCAGCACGCCCACCCTCTATGTCGATGCGATGGAGCATGCCTGCCGGTTCCGGCAGGATAACGCCGTCGACCGGCTGGACGTCGAGCTGGACGACGGGCGGCGCCTGTCGCTGCCCTCGCACCTGTTCCGCTCGGCCGAGCTGCGCGCCCTGGTGTCGCCCCATCTCGACATCGAGGATCTGTCGGGCCTGGATCTTTTCCATGGCCGGTTCGCGGACGATCCGCGCTGGAACGCGCCGGCCGGAAGCGACGGCGGATTCATCGACCACGCCACGCATCTTCTCCTGATCGCCCGGCGCCGGTCATGAGCGAGAGCGGCGAGACGGTCTTTCGGATTTTCCGCAACAGGATCGGGCGGTGGTGCGCCCGCCGGGCCGACGGGCTGGTGTCGGGGACGTTCTTCCAGCGCGACGCCGCACTCCGGTTCGCCCGCCGCGAATGCCGGGACGCCCGCGCGCTCAGGCTGACCTTCTCCGGACCGTTCGACGGCGATTGATCCTTGGGCCGCGGTGAAGCGTCCTGTCATCGGCCTTGGTCGAAGAACCTAGAGAAACCGCTTCTTGGCGACGGCTTTTCCGGAACCCGACTTGAAGTATCGCTCAAGACTGCGCGCGATGACCTCGGTTTCGACAGCCACGTAGGCACGCAATTTGACGGGTAGACTTGATTTGGTCGAATCCACGCGGCCTTGACCGTGAGACGCAACGCGCCGTCTCAGATCACCGGTCGATCCGACATAAAGGTCGCCATTTTCAAGTTGCAGAAAATGCACGTACCACATGTCTCCCTGCGCTCCTGTGGAGCTTCGGGAGACACCCTACGCCGAATGCAACGCCAGTGGCCTGCCACCCGAAGCCGCGGAGCGGCGTAGGGTGGCGCACCCGACAGGATTCGAACCTGTGACCTTCGCCTTCGGAGGGCGACACTCTATCCAGCTGAGCTACGGGTGCGTGCGACGGTCTCTATAGCTTAAGCGCCCCACCCGCCGCAAACCGGCCTCGTCACCGGACCAGATAGGGCAGAAAGATCATCAGGCCCAGCACGACGGCGCCGATCGCGGTGATCAGGACCGCGCCGGCGGCGATGTCCTTGGAGATCTTCACCGAAGCATGAAAGTCCGGCGAGACCACGTCGCACAGATGCTCGAACGCGGTGTTCATGCCCTCGGACACCCAGACCAGCACGATGGCGACGACCAGCCAGCGCCAGTCCTCGGCGCTGATGCGAAGCACCAGGCCGGCGGCGATGACGGCCAGCGTCGCGGCCAGATGGAGCCAGGCGTTGTGTTGGGTGCGCAGCATGACGGCGATGCCGGCCAGCGCGTGGCGCACGCTTTTCAGCCTTCCGGCGACGGTGAAATTCGGATTGACCTCGCTTGCGTCCGGCGCGGCCATCAGCCCAGCGCCCGGAGCGCGGCGGCGACGGCTTCGTCGGCATGGCCCCACACCAGGCGCTTCCATTCCGCCGTGTCGGGATAGAAGGCGTCGCGCAATTCGAGGCGGATGGTCTGCGCGTCCTTGTGCCTGAAGCGTCCGGGCGCGAAGCAGTGCAGCCAATTGTCCTTGCGCAGCGCATTGAACACCGCGCGGGTGTCGCGCGTGCCGACCTCCAGCGCGGCGAAGGTGAGCTCCACGGCCTTCAGCCATGTCGCCACCGCCTTGTCGATCGTGCCGGAGAGCGGCGCGGAGACCGATTCGCCCGCCTCGCTCGAGGCGACCTTGCCGCCCCACATCGCCCGGGCGCGCTGATAGGCGGCGCTTCCGGGCATGTCCTCGGTGATCATCTCGCCGGCGCCGAAGGCGCCCAGGCCGGTGTGGAAGTCGATCACCGTCAGTCTTTTCACATGCGCCAACGTCTCGACGAACACGTCTTTCAGCATCTTGATCGACCAGCTCTCGCGCGCGCCGCCGTAATAGACGCCGTCGGGATATTTGTACTGGCCCTTGGAGATCGCCTCCTGCAGCGCGAAGGCGCCGTGGTTTTTGAGGAATTCGACGAGCCTGGCATTGGCGCTCTTCATCGCGGCGGCGGAGATGTCGCGCGGCGAGATCGCGGCGGCGAGGCTGTCATAGGGCTCGTTGGCCGGCGGATGGGCGAAGTCGACGCAGTTGCGGTTGATGTCGGCATTGTCCTCGTTGACGCGGCGGTCCCAGGAGAAGCCATAAGGATTGAGTGCGTGCAGGAGAACGATCTTGGTGTCCTTCGGCGCGCGGCCCGCGAGGCCCTCGCGCATCAGCCCGGTCTGCACGCCGGAGCCGAAATAGCCCTCGACGCCATGCGTGGCGGAGATCAGCAGCAGCGCCCTGGTCGCCTCGCGCGGACCGATCACGGCGGTATCGAGGAACAAGGGCTTGCCGTCGCGGCCCGCCATCGCCGGGTGGACGCGGCTGACGACGTCGATGCCGGCCTGCTCGCAAGCCTGGATAAAAGCGTGACGGCCCTGGCGGTAATCGGCGGGAAAATGTTCGGAAGCATCGGTGGTCATCGCTATAGTCTAGCGTCAGTTTCGGATTTTTCGAATGTCGGTATTCGGACGGCTGGAGGAATTTCGCACGCGGCCGATCGGCGATCTGGCCGCGGCGCGGACGCGGAAGGCCGGATTCCGCGGCCATCCCATCGCGCGGTCGAACGTGCATTTTTCGGAAAGCCTGGCGGACGTCCGCGGCTTCGGCATTGCCGGCGAGAACTTCTACCATTCCGCCCGCAACCCGCCCTATTGGCGCCGGATCGCGGGCGCGGTGCCGGACCTTCTGGTCCGCCGGACGGTGGGCGAGAGACTGGCGCGCATCGATGCGCGGCTGGGCGCGGCGGGGCTCGAGCTTTTCCTGTTCGATGCCTGGCGGCCCAAGGCGGTGCAGGCCTATTTCCACGATGTGTGGATGCCGGCGGAACTCCGGCGGCGCGATCCGTCGCTCGGCGGCGCGGCGCTGACGCGGGAGGTCGAACGCTATTGGGCGGCGCCGAGCGGCGACGCGGCTTCGCCCGCGCCGCATGCGACGGGCGCCGCGGTCGATCTCACCATCCGCTGGAAAGGCGGCGAGGCGCTGTGGATGGGTTCGATCTTCGACGATGCTACCGCGCTGGCCCATCGCGACCGCTTTGAAAGCCTGCGCGACGATGCGATGTCGTTTTCCGACGAGGAGGCGCGCGCCAACCGGCGACTGCTGCATTGGGCGATGGCGGAAGAGGATTTCGCCGGCCATCCCGACGAATGGTGGCACTTCTCCTGGGGCGACCAGCTCTGGGCGAAGCTGAGCGGCGCGCCCGCCGCGCATTACGGGTTGGCGGTCCCGGATTGATTCACGCGGAGCCGCGGAGACCGTGGAGGAAACCTTGGCGCGCAACGCGCGCCGGCCCGCGCCTCAGCGTGATTCATTTGAGGATCGGCCGGAACGCGCCGTCCCAGGCTTCGCCGGGCGGGTTGTCCTGGAAATAGTCGATCCGCGCCAGATGCAGGTCGTAAAGCTTCTGGCTGGCGCCGGAGAGCTTCCTGCACTGTTCGATCAGCTCGCGCGCCTTGTCCCATTGCTGGGTGCGCAGCGACTGGAAGATGTGCTCGTGGAAGGTCAGCAGGGCACGGAATTTCGGGCTGGCGCGCATCACCGGACTGCCCAGCATGGCATAGAGCTTCATCGGCGCGTCATGCGCGCCGGCCGCGATGTAATCGACTTCCAGGAAGGCGAAGCCACGCTCTGCCGCCTTGCGCGTGTCCTCCGCGACGATCACGGCGGGTCCGTATTGCGCCGACAATTCCTGGATGCGCTCCGCCTCCACCGCGCAGTCGCCGGTGATCGAATAGGCGGTGCGGCCATGGGCGGAGAAGCCGCCGGCGATCGCCTGGCTGGTCGAGACGCCGATGCCGATCTCCACGGGCGTGAAGGCGACGCCGTCATTGCGCCGCTCATGGGTGATGACCTCGTTGCTCTTGGCGATGGCTTCCATCATCGCGTTCGCCGCCTCGCAGGCGTGGATCGCATGCTCCGGATCGTCCAGCGGCGCGTTCCAGAATGCGGAGAAGCCGTCGGCGGTCAGCCGGTCGATCGTGCCGCCGCGCGCCAGGGCGACGTCCATCAGCGGCACCAGCACGCGCTGCATCAGCCGGGTGAAGGCGGCCGGATCGTCCTTGAACGAGTCGGACAGCCCGCCGAATTCGCGCACGCCGCAATGCAGATAGGTGACGGTGCGGCTGGTGCCTTCGAGCCTGAGCAGTTCGGGGCGCCGCGCGATCTGCTCGATCACCGCGGGCGGCAGCGATTCGGCGAAGGCGCTGCGCACCCGGGCCCGCGCGCTGGCGACGCCGACGCCGCGCACGATGGTCGCCGTCGCGTAGGTCAGCGCCAGGGCAATCCCCGGTCCCAAGGCGTCGAACAAGGTACGGTCGGCCGAATAGAGCCGCCACGACACGAAAAACGCGCCCAGGATGCTGGCGGCGGTGAAAAGCCCCGACCAGGCGAGCCCGAACCGCGCGAACAGGATGATCGTCGCGAGGCCGAAGATGGCGAGGCAGACCAGCTCGGCCTCGATCGCCGAGGCCGGGCGGCGCAGCGGCGTGCCGGTCAGGATATTCTCCAACCCCTCGGCATAGACCGCGGCGATGCTGCGCAAGCCGCCGGGCGTCGGCAGGCTGTCGCCCGGCGGCGCGAGGATGACGATGGCATGCGCGAGCCGGCCTTGCGCCAGCGTGCCGCTGTCCAGCGTCGCCGCCGAAATCTTGCGGGCCGGATTTTCGCCGGAATAGGCGATCCAGATCGATCCGTCGGGCGCGGTCGCCACGTCGCCATTGGGCGTCTCCACCCCCGCGACGCCGGGCTGGGAGCCGAACAACCCGCTGTCGCCGTCATCGCTGCGGAAGGAGAGGTACTTCTTGTTCTGGACGACGCGCAGGATCTCCGCCGTCAGCGCCGGCACCGCCACGCCGTTCAGGCGGAACACCAGCGGCAGGCGCCGCATCGTGCCGTCGGCATCGAGGTCCAGGTTCAGCGCGCCGTCGCCCTGGCTGGCATGCTCGATCTCCTGGATCGCGCCGGCCGCCGCGGGGAAGTCCGGCGCACGGCCGAACGGATTCTTGGAACCGATGAAGCGCAGGGTCGCGTTGAACTTCGGCGCGCGCGCGCCCGGCGCGTCCTGCAGCGCCAGGCCGGTCACGGTTGGAAGGCCGTCCATCGCCTGGACCAGCGCGGCGTCGGGCGACGCCATCTGGCCGAGGGCCGTGCGCAAGGCATCGTTCTGCGTCCCCGGCGGCACCAGCGCGACGAGGTTCTTCGGGGAAGCGGGGTCGGGCGCGTCCAGCGGGAAGGCGAGCACCGCCATGGCTGCGCCTTGCGCCTTCAGATCGCCCACCAGCCTGGCGAGCACGCCATGCGGCCAGGGCCATTTGCCGAAGCGCTTCAGGCTGGGCGCGTCGGCCTCCAGCGTGCGCACCGCGAAGCCGGCGCGCGGCAGCGTGTCCTGATAGGCCCGCGGCTGGGCCCGCTGATAGGAATCGAACAGCACGCCGCGCAGCCGCGAGGCGGCCGCGCCGGCATCGCTGCCGAGCAGGAACAGCGCCGCGGCAAGCACGAGGCCGGGAAGCGCCCAGATGGCGAGCGGTCTGCCCTGAAAAATCATTCCGGACCTTGGGTATGGCGAAGACGAATCCTAACACGTGTCATCGCGGAAGATTTGGCCGCCCGCAACAGACCGCGTGCCGGTCGCGCAACCGGCGCGATCCCGCAGGCCGGATTTGCCCGGTTTTCGCGCCCGACCGACCCGGCGCCGGCGATTTTCGAGATCACCAACAGTGCAAGACTTGGCATAAGTGCCTGTTATTGCTTTGGTTATAATATCCATTGAATTTCTTGACGGCACCGTCATTTTTACTTGCTCTAGTGGCACAGCGGCGTATCCTTCGCCCAAGAGCAATAACCCAGCGTGGATGAGGGAGAGCGGAACATGGACAATATCACCAAGGACCCGGCCTATAACGCGGTCGATCCCAACGATTTTCCGGCGATGCTGGACACCAAGCGCTATGGCGAGCGCTCCACCGCCTTCGACAAGATCATCAGCGCGACCCACGACCATTTCTGGGACCCGCTGGACAAGAAGTATATCGACTTCTCCCAGCCCTTCGACATGACGAAGGACTATCTCGTCAATCCGCAATTGAACGGCGATCTCAAGACCGCGATCGGCGACAAGCTCGACGAAGGCCAGAAGATCAAGCTCGCCAATCTCGACACGCTGTGGTCGCTGTCCTCGATCCTGCACGGCGAACAGGGCGCGCTGTCGCTCTCGGCCTCGCTCTGCCACATCCTGCGCGATCCGGGCGCCCAGGAATACGCCGCCAACCAGACGCGCGAAGAGGCGCGTCACGTCACCGCGTTCTCGAAATACATCCAGGCGCGCTGGGGCGCGCCATGCCAGGTCGGGCCCGCACTCGGCAACCTGCTCAACGACATGGTGTCCTCGCCGCTGGTGTGGAAGAAGATCGTCGGCATGCAGATGCTGGTCGAGGGCCTCGCGATGGGCGCCTTCGCCACCTTCTTCAAGGAAGCGCGCGATCCGCTCATGCGCCATCTGATGCAGATGGTGATGACCGACGAGGCGTTCCATCACAAGTTCGGCAAGATCTGGGCCGACCGCACCATCCCGCATCTGTCCAAGTCCGAGCACGAGCTGATCGAGGACTGGGCGGCGCAGGTGTTCCAGGTGCTGCTGTACAATCTGGGCTCGCCCGACCAGAAGGCGTGGATCTATCGCGAGGTCGGCCTCGACCCCGAATGGTGCCAGCAGGCCTTCATGGAGGCGATCACCGACGCGGCGATCCGCGAGGAGATGCAGGACGCCACCAACATCTTCCGTGTGCTGATCAAGACGCTGCTCAAGGCGGGCATCATCACCGAGCGCACCAAGCCCATCTATGCCGCCTATATCGACATGGCCGAACTCTATGCCGAAGGCGACCGCATGGTCGGCGACGACATCGCGGAGGAAGGCATCAAGTACCTGCTCCAGCTCAACGGCGGCACCAAGCTGGGCGCGTCCCTGCTCGCCGCGGAATAAGCGCCGCACAGCGAAGCCCGATCGTTCGATAAGGGAAAAGGGCGGCTTGCGGCCGCCCTTTTTCTTGCGCGCCCGTTCGGCCTGCGCCTACCTTCGCGCGCGCATTGGAAAGCTTCGCCATGAAAGCCGCCGTCTTCCACGCCCTGCACCAGCCGCTCGCGGTCGAGAGCGTCGCCGATCCGCGCCCCGCGGCAGACGAAGTGCTGATCCGCGTCGGACGTTGCGGGATCTGCGGCAGCGATCTGCACATGACCGAGGAACCCGCCTTCGGCATCGCGGCCGGCACGGTGCTCGGCCATGAATTCGCCGGCGAGATTCTCGAGACCGGCAAGGAGGTTGAAGGCTTGCGCAAGGGCGACCGCGTCGCGGTGGCGCCGCTGCGCGGCTGCGGGCATTGCGCAAGCTGCCTCGCGGGCGAGACGGCCTGGTGCAACAAATTCATGCTTCAAGGCGGCGGCTATGCCGAGCTGGCGGTCGCCGGCGCCGGACAGTGCCGCGTCCTGCCGAGCACGACCTCGCTGGCAGACGGCGCGCTGGTCGAGCCCTTGGCGGTGGCGCTGCACGGCGTGGCGCTGTCGGGGCTGACGCCCGGCGCCCGCGTGCTGGTGATGGGTGCGGGACCGATCGGGCTCGGCGTCGCCTTCTGGGCGCGCCGGCTCGGCGCCGCCAAGGTCGCGGTGTGCGATCTCAACGACCTGCAAACCGATCTCGCCCACACGCTGGGTGCAACCTCTTTCGTGACGGTGAAGGACGATGCGGCGGCGCGGGTGAAGGCGGCGCTGGGCGCAGCGCCGGACATCGTGTTCGAATGCGTCGGACGGCCGGGCGCTATCGCCCAGGCGCTCGACTATCTGCGGCCGCGCGGCACCATCGTGATGATGGGCCTGTGCACGGCGCTGGACAGCTTCGTGCCCTTCGCCGCGGTGTCCAAGGAGGCCCGCATCCTGACTTCCGCCTTCTTCACCATGGGCGAATACCAGGCGGCGCTGGACATGCTGGACGGCGGCCAAGCGCCGCCGCATGCGATGATCAGCGACACGGTCGCGCTCGCGGATATGCCCAAGGCCTTCGAGGGGCTGAAGAAACGCACCACCCAGTGCAAGGTGATGGTGGAACCGCGCTGAGCGGGATTTTCTTTGATGAAATACTTTCCAGACTGTCATTCCCGCGAAAGCGGGAATCCAGGTTTGGCCACCTCGCCCAGTCGCTGGATGCCCGCCTTCGCGGGCATGACAGTGTTGTTTTGTCAGGCGCGATTGAACCTTAAAGTCGTCGCAAGAATCGGGTCGCAATCGGGCGGCAGCGGGGCCATCTTCCGCTCATGAACAACGTGATCTCCTTCGACGAGAACGACGCGAATTGGCGCCGCATGGGCCGCGCCATCCGGTTCCTCGCCGCCAACTATCTCGATCATCCGTCGCTGGAGGACGCCGCCGGCGCGGTCGGCCTGTCGCCATTCCATTTCCAGCGGCTGTTCACCCGCTATGTCGGAGTCAGCCCGAAGACCTTCGTCGGCCACCTCACCCTCGGCCACGCGAAGGGCAATCTGGCCGACGGCAAGAGCCTGCTCGACGCCGCACTCGACGCCGGCCTCTCGGGTCCGTCGCGGCTGCACGACCTCTGCCTGAAGATCGAGGCGATGACACCGGGCGAATATGCCAGGGGCGGCGACGGGCTGGTCATCGACTATGGCTTTCAATCCTGTCCGTTCGGCGTGGCGCTGGTCATGGCGACGGCGAAGGGCCTTTGCGGCCTGGCCTTCGGCGACGAGGGCGAGGAAGCGGCGATGCTCGCCGACATGCAGGCGCGCTGGCCGCGCGCGGCCTATGCGAAGGCGCCGGAGCGCACGGCCAAATACGCGGCCGAAATCTTCGGGGTGAAAAACCGGAGCGATCTGCGCCTGCATCTGCTGGGCACGCCCTGGCAGATCAAGGTGTGGGAGGCGCTGCTCGCGATCCCCGAAGGCCGGATGTCGACCTATGGCGCCGTCGCCGCGCATGTCGGCAAGAGCACCGCGTCGCGCGCGGTCGGCGCGGCGGTCGGGCGCAATCCGATCTCCTGGATCATTCCCTGCCACCGGGTGCTGGGCAGCACCGGCGCGCTGACCGGCTATCACTGGGGCATGGCGCGCAAGCGCGCCATGCTCGCGGTCGAGGCGGCACGCCAGTCTAAGCGTCAGTCAGCGGCAAGCACGTCCGCCATCGCATAGAGGCCGGGCTTCCTGCCCTGGCCCCAGCGGACCGCAGCGATCGCGCCGGGCGCGAACATGGCGCGGTCCTCGGCGATATGGCCGAGCACGAGACGCTCGCTGGGACCGGCCAGGATCACCTGGTGCTCGCCGATCACCGTGCCGCCGCGCAGGCTGGCGAAGCCGATGACGCCGTCTTGGCGCGCGCCGGTCTGGCCGTCGCGCCCGCGCGCCGAATTCTCCTTGAGCGCGATGCCCCGCGCCCGTGCCGCCGCCTCGCCCAGCATCAGCGCGGTGCCGCTCGGCGCGTCGACTTTGCGGCGATGATGCATCTCGACGATCTCGACGTCGTAGGTCGGCAACGCCTTCGCGGCCTCCGCGACCAGCTTGGCGAGAAGATTGACGCCGAGACTCATATTGCCCGACTTGACGATCACCGCATGGCGCGCGGCGGCGCGGATCTTCGCGTCGTCTTCCGCCGAACATCCCGTCGTGCCGATCACATGGACGATGCGCGCCTGCGCCGACAGCGCCGCCAGCTCCACCGACACGCGCGGAATCGTGAAGTCGATCAGCGCCTGGGCCTTGGCCAGCAAGGGCAGCGGATCGTCGCTCAAGGGGATGCCGAGCGGCTTCAGGCCCGCCTGGACCCCGGCGTCCTGGCCGAGGTCGGGATGGCCGGCCGCTTCCAGCGCGCCGATCACGGTCATGCCCGGCGCGTCGGAGACGGCACGCAGAACCTGATGGCCCATGCGGCCGCCGGCCCCGGCAATGACGACAGCGATATCGCTCATGACCCCACCCTAACCTAGCCCGCGATATGGCCGAAATGCTCGACCAGGGACGCCGCGACCGCCTGGCCGAACCACGGCACAGTCAGGATCAGGGCCGACGCCACGACCCGCACCGCCGTGGTCTGGTCGAACGGCCATTCGGGCGCGTCGGAGATGCGCTTTTCATACGCCAGGAGCCCGTGCAGCTTGGCGGAGGCGAAGGCGTCTTCGTGCAGGGTCTCGCGCAAGGCGTCGATCCGGCAGCGGATGCGTTCGAGCTCGGCCTGCTTGGCGGCGACGATCTGGCGGTGGATGCGGCTCACGACGTTCACGAACATGCCCAGACCCATCGCGGCGCAGGCGGCGGTCAGCAGGATCGTCAGCCAGTTCAGATCGCCGCCGACGAAGAACAGGCAGCCCACGGCGGAGATCACGAACCAGATCAGCGCCGTGCGCGCCGCCGAGCGGCCGAGCACCGAGAGCTGGTCGATGCGCAAGAGGTCGATCCTCAGTTCGGCGTCGAGCGTGCGGGCATAGCCGCGATTGCCGGCGCGGGTCTGTTCGACGCCGCGGGTGAACATCACGATCATGAAGGTCGTCACGACGGCGAACCACGCCGTCGTCGGATTCGCGATGAAGCGGCCCTCGTCGAACTCGCTGAACCGGATGAGGGCGCTAACGCCCAGGCCGATCGCGATGCCGATCGCCGTGGCGCGTCCGAAGCGCGCCTCGCGCGGCGCGACCGAGGTGACGTCCCGCGCGCTCGCCAGGCCGCCGGTCAGAATCCTGGCATAGTCGGCGGCATCCCTGGCTTCCGACAGCCGGGCGATGCGCTGCGCGGCGAGCGCCGTGGCGCTCAGCAGCGACAGCACGAAAGCAGGCCAGGCGGGACCGGAAAATACGATCTGTCCGGCCCCGCCACGGATCGCGGCGTCGCCTTCGGCCGCGGCAAGCAGCAGGAAGCTTCCGAACAACAGGACGAAGACGGCGCAGGCCGTGCCGAAAGTGCCGAAGGGCGAACGCACGAACAGGAGCTGCTCGAACGGCAGGGCCGGCGCGGCGGGCGCTTTCGATAGGACGGCGGGAGCGTCGCTCATGCGCCAAGGATTGCGCCGGGGGTGCGGGCTTGTCGAGTGCGGCCCCTTATGCCGTCGTGTCCACCCTGCCGCCGGGGACGGCGCCGTTGCCGGCTTCCTTCTTCGCCACCGTCACCATGGCGGGTCGCAGCAGGCGGTCGGCGATGGTGTAGCCGGACTGGACCACGTTCACGATCGTACCGGGCGGCCGGCCTTCGCCCGGAACCTCGGCGATCGCCTGGTGCAGGTTGGGATCGAATTTCGCGTCGGTCGTGTCGATCTGCTTGACGCCGTGCACGCCGAGCTTGGCGAGCAATTGCCGCTCGGTCGCCTCCACGCCCTCGATCACGGAGCGTATCTGCGGATCGGCGGCGTCGCGCACCGCCTGCGGCAGATGGCTGAGCGCGCGGGCGAAATTGTCCGCGATCTCGAGCATGTCGCGGGCGAAGCGGGTCACGGCGTATTGGCTGGCGTCGACCCGTTCCTTCTCGGCGCGGCGGCGGACGTTTTCCGTTTCCGCCAAAGCGCGCAGGAGCTTGTCCTTCAGCTCGACATTCTCGGCGTTCAGCGCCTGGATCACGTCCGCGGGATGGGGCTGTGCGGGATCGATCTGGGGGATTTCGTCTTCTTCGCTCATGTCTTCTCTCTAACGCGTCAGCCGAGCAATCGGCCGACGACTTTGGCGGTGTGGTCGACCATCGGGATGATGCGGCCATAGTTGAGGCGGGTGGGGCCCAGAACGCCGATCACGCCGACGATCTTGCCGGCCGCGTTGGCATAGGGCGCGGCGACGATGGAGGAGCCCGAAAGGCTGAACAGCCGGTTCTCCGAGCCGATGAAGATGCGCACGCCGTCGCCGTCCTTGGCGAGTTCGAGCAGGCGGATCAGGTCGGCCTTGCGCTCGATGTCCTCGAACAGGGTGCGGACGCGTTCGATGTCGGCGACGGCCTCCACCGTGTCGAGCAAATGCGAGGTGCCGCGCACGATCAGCACCTTCTCCTCGGTATCGCGCGCCTCGCCGGCGGGCACCGACAGCGTCGCAAGCCCTTCGGCGACGATCTTCGCGGTCAGCGTATCGAGTTCGGCGCGCTCGCCTTCGAGCTCCGCCAGCACCTCGGCGCGGGCGGAATCGAGCGTGCGGCCGCGCAGCCGGGCGTTGAGATAATTCGAGGCCTCCGACAGGGCCGAGGCCGGCAGACCCTTGGGCGTGTCGATCAGGCGGTTTTCGACCTGACCGTCCTCGCTGACCATGATCACCATCGCCTTGCCGGGCGCGATGGCGGTGAACTCGACATGCTTGAGAACGGCATCCTGCTTGGACGAGACGACAAGGCCGGCGCAGTTGGACAGGCCGGAGAGCAGGCTGGTCGCCTGGGTCAGGACTTCCTCGAGCCTTCGGCCGGTGCCGCTCATCCGCGCCTCGATGGAGGCACGCTCGTCCGGCGACAGCTCGCCGACTTCCAGCAGGCCGTCGACGAACAGGCGCAGGCCCTTCTCGGTCGGGGCGCGGCCGGCGCTGGTGTGCGGCGCATAGAGCAGGCCCATGGTCTCCAGATCGGCCATGACGTTGCGGATCGAGGCCGGTGAGAGGGCCAGGGGCAGGCGCTGGGACAGGGTGCGCGAACCCACCGGCTCGCCGCTCGACAGAAAGGCCTCCACCAGATGGCGGAAGACCTCCCGGGGGCGGTCCCCCAGGATGGCGTTCAAGGTGCGGGCAGCCGTCTGATCCAATTATACAAGCCTTTGAAAGGACTTACGTTTTTACACGGGTGGGCGCGCCATTTGCGCCGCCCGCGGCAAAGCCGCTAGGTAACGGCCTGTGCCCGAAACTTCAAGGCAAACAACATGCGCCCTTCTTCCCGCGCAAACGACCAGATGCGTACCGTGACCCTGGAACCGGGGGTTGCCAAGCATGCCGAGGGCTCCTGCCTGGTCAAATTCGGCGACACCCATGTCCGCTGCACCGCCAGCCTGGAGGATACCGCCCCCGGCTTCCTGCGCGGCACCGGCAAGGGCTGGGTCACGGCCGAGTATGGCATGCTGCCGCGTTCGACCCATGAGCGCATGCGGCGCGAGGCGGCGCAAGGCAAGCAGTCCGGCCGCACGCTGGAGATCCAGCGGCTGATCGGCCGGTCCCTGCGCGCCGTGGTCGACCTGTCCGCGCTCGGCGAGCGCCAGATCGTGATCGATTGCGACGTCATCCAGGCCGATGGCGGGACGCGGACCGCCTCGATCACCGGCGGCTTCATCGCGCTGTCCCAGTGCATCGCCTTCATGAAGAAGACCGGCGCGATCACCAAGCCCGCGATCAAGGACCATATCGCAGCGGTTTCCTGCGGAATATGGAAGGGCGAGGCCTGCCTCGACCTCGACTATGCCGAGGATTCGACCGCCGAGACCGACGCGAATTTCGTCCTGACCGGCAAGGGCGGCCTGGTCGAGATCCAGGGCACCGCCGAGGGCGAGCCGTTCAGCGACGAACAGTTCGCGCAGCTTCTCAAGCTGGCGCGCAAGGGCATCGGCGAACTCGTCGCCTTGCAGAAGAGCGTGCTCGGCGCATGAAGCTTTCGCGCGGCGACACGCTGGTGGTGGCAAGCCACAATCCCGGCAAGGTCCGCGAGATCGTCGAACTGCTCGCGCCTTACCGGCTGCATGTGATCGGCGCCGGCGATCTGGAGATCGAGGAGCCGGAGGAGACCGAAACGACCTTCGCCGGCAACGCGGCGCTGAAGGCGCTGTGGGTCGCCGATCGCTGCGGCCAGATCGCGCTGGCCGACGATTCGGGCCTGAGCGTCGCGGCGCTGGACGGGGCGCCGGGCGTCTATTCCGCGCGCTGGGCGGGACCGCATAAGGATTTCGGGGCCGCGATGGCGCGCGTGGAGCAGGCGCTCAAAGATCGCGGCGCGACCGACATGTCCGCGAAATTCGTGTCCGCGCTGGCGCTTGCCCTGCCGTATGAGACGCCGCGCATCTTCGAGGGCGAGGTCCGTGGCCATCTCCTCTTTCCGCCGCGCGGGACGAACGGCTTCGGCTACGATCCGATCTTCGTCGCCGAGGGCATGACGCAGACCTTCGGCGAGATCAAACCGGCCGCCAAGCTCGCGATGAACCATCGCAGCCGCGCCTTCGAGAAGCTCATCGCGAGCGACGTCTTCGCGTCATGAGCGGCTTCGGCATCTATGTCCACTGGCCGTTCTGCGCGGCCAAGTGCCCCTATTGCGATTTCAACTCCCATGTCCGCCAGCAGATCGATGAAAGCGGCTGGATCGACGCCATCGTGCGGGAGCTGGAATGGACGGCGGCGCGCCAGGGCGCGGACCGGCCCATCGTGGAGACCGTGTTCTTCGGCGGCGGCACGCCGTCGCTGATGCAGGGCACGAGCGTGGCGCGCACGCTGGACACCATCGCGAAGCTGTGGCGCACCGCCAACGACGTCGAGGTCACGCTCGAATCCAATCCGGCCAGCGCGGACAGGGCGCGCTTCGCGGATTACCGCGCCGCGGGCGTGAACCGGCTGTCGCTCGGCGTGCAGGCGCTGAACGATGCCGACCTGAAGACGCTGGGCCGGCTGCACGATGTCGCCGAGGCAAAGGCGGCGCTGGCGCTGGCGATGCGCCATTTCGACCGCGTTTCGCTCGATCTGATCTATGCGCGGCCGCATCAGACCCTTGCGCAATGGCGCGGCGAACTCGCCGAGGCCCTGGCGTTCGGCACCGATCATCTGTCGCTCTACCAGCTCACCATCGAGCCGGCGACGCCGTTCGCCGCGCTGTACAAGACCGGAGCGCTGACGATCCCCGACGACGACCGCGCCGCCGAACTCTTCGAGCTGACGCAGGAGATGACGCAGGCCGCGGGCCGCCCGGCCTACGAGATCTCCAATCACGCGAGTCCCGGTTCGGAGGCGCGGCACAATCTGATCTATTGGCGCTATGGGTCCTATGCCGGCGTCGGCCCCGGCGCGCATGGCCGGCTCGATATCGGCGGCAAGCGCATCGCGACCCGGACCGAACGCCTGCCGGAACGCTGGCGCGAGGCCGTGCTGCGGCAAGGCCACGGCCTGATCGAGCAGAGCGACATCGCACCGCAAGACGCGGCGCACGAACATCTGCTGATGAATTTGCGGCTTGCCGAGGGCCTTGATCTCGCGGCCTATCGCGCGCGATGGGGCACGGCGCCGAGCGCCGCGCGCATCACGTCGCTGGCCGAAGACGGTCTCCTGACGCTCGACGGGGACCACCTGACCGCCACGCCACGCGGGCGCCTGCTGCTCAACAGCGTGATCGCGGAATTGGCTTAGTTTCCTCCCCCGCAAACGCGGGGGAGGAATTCAGCTCCCCGGCTTCACGAAGGTCGTCGGCGCGGGGTCCACCACGTGGAACCCGTCCGGCGCGATCGCGATGATGGCGAGGCCCCGCTCTGCCGTGCCGTCGGGGGTGAAGCGGAAAATGCCGTCGGCGCCGGCGAAGCCGTTGGGATCGGCCAGGGCCGCGCGCGTGAAGCGCTTATAGGGCTCGCCCTTGGCCAGCGCCGCCACCAGCGACACCGCGTCGTAAGCGAGCGCGGCGAGCGGCGGCGGGGTCGTGCCGAACGCCTCGCGGAATTTCGCGTTGAATGCGATCTCGTTCTTCGGGTCGGGGCCGGCGAACCAGGCGCCGGACAGCACGGGTTCGGCGAGATTGGCCGTCTCGTTCCACTGGCCGGTGCCCAGCAGCGTCACCTTTCCGGGCAGAAAGCCGCCCGCGGTCAGCGCCGGCGTCGCCGCGCGCAACACCCCGCCGCCCTGGGGCAGGAAGAGCGCATCGGCGTCCGTCTTGGCGATCCGTGCCGCCGGCGCAACGACACCGTCCAGCGTGCCTTCGAAGCGCTCGATCTGGCCGACTTCGCCCTTGCCGTCCGTCACCGCGCTCTTGAACGCGGAAAGCGTCACGTCGCCGAAGGCCGTCGACGATACGAGGGCCGCGAATTTGTGCTTGCCCCGGCCGAGCGCGTAGTCGACGACGCGGATGGTGTCGCCTTCGGGCTGAAAGCCCATCAGATAGACGCCGTCGCCCGCCACCTTCCGGTCGGTCGAGAAGGCAAGCACCGGCACGCCGCGATCCCGCGCCGCGCCCGAGATCGCCTTGACCGAGGGCCCGTAAAGCGGCCCGACGATGATCTCCGCGCCCTGTTCCAGCAGCCGGTCGGCGGCGGCCGCGGCTTCGCCCGGCGACGAACCTTCATCCGCGGTCATCAGGATGATGTCGTGGTTGTCCGATTCGTAGAGCGCCATCTGGGCGGAGCGCAGCATCGCCTGCGCCAGCAGCTTCACCGCGGGCGTGCCGCTGGTGAAGGGCAGGATCACGCCCACCCGCACCGGCGTGCGGTCGCCCGGCACGTTGGGCAGGTTCAGGAAGGTCGGCTTGTTCTCGGTCAGGGGGTGGCCGGCCGGCGCCTCGGGCTCGGCGACGGGCGCCGGCGGCGGGGGCGCGACCGGTTTGGCGACGCAGCCGGCCAGTGCTATCGCGGCGAGGCTTGCGATGGCAAAAAGGAGCGCGGCACCGGATCGGGCCGCCGGACGGGATAAACCAGACATTGAGACCTCCACTGACCGGCGAAACTAAAGCTTTGGGTGTATTCCGTAAATCGGGCGAGGCGGCGGAACTCGCGCCCGGGCTTTACGTGACGGCGACCCCCATCGGCAATGCCCGCGACATCACCCTGCGGGCGCTGGATGTACTGGCTGGCTGTGACGTCATTGCGGCGGAGGATACGCGGGTCACGTCGAAGCTGCTGGCCATCCATGGGATCTCCAAGCCCCTGACCGCCTATAACGACCACAATGGCGCGCGCGAACGTCCCAAGCTGATCGCCCGGCTGCGCCATGGGGCGCGGATCGCCCTCGTGAGCGACGCCGGGACGCCGCTGGTGTCCGATCCCGGCTACAAGCTGGTGCGCGAGGCGCTAGCCGAAGGCGTGCCCGTGCATGCGATCCCCGGCGCGTCGGCAACCTTAACCGCGCTGGCGCTGGCGGGCCTGCCGAGCGACCGCTTCCTGTTCGCGGGCTTCGTCCCGGCCAAGGCGGGCGAGCGCGCCACCTTCCTGGAGGAGCTGAAACCCATCCGCGCCACGCTGATCGTTTTCGAATCGGCGCAGCGCCTGGCCGAATCGCTGGCGCAGATGGCGCAGGTGCTGGGCGACCGCGCCGTGGCGGTGACGCGCGAGCTGACCAAGCTGCACGAGGAGGTCCGCCGCGGTACGCTGGCGCGCCTCGCGCCGCAATATGCGGACGCGCCGCCGCCCAAGGGCGAGGTCACGATCCTGATCGGACCGCCGGCGCAGACCGGGGCCGACACGGGGCGCATCGACGCGCTGCTCGACCATGCCCTGCCCTTCATGCCGGTGAAGGCGGCGTCGGAGATGATCGCGCTGGCGCTCGACATCCCGCGCAAGGAAATCTACGAACGCGCGCTGATGAAGAAGAACGATGACGGCTGACGGCATCACCGGCAAGCGGCGGCGGGCGGAACGGGCCGGCCGCAGCAGCGAGACCTGGGCCGCGCTTCTGCTGCGGCTGAAGGGCTATCGCATCCTCGGCCGGCGCGTGCGCACCCATGCCGGCGAGATCGATCTCATCGCGCGCTCGCCGCGCGGCATCCTCTGCTTCGTCGAAGTGAAGGCGCGGCCCGACGCGCGCGCCGCCGTCGAATCGCTGGCGCCGCGCCAGCGCGACCGCATCGCGCGTGCCGCCCTGCTGTACGTCGCCGGCAAGCCGCAACTCGCGCGCGCCCTGCGCCGCTTCGATATCGTGACCGTCTCGCCCCGCGCCCTGCCGCGCCATATCCGCGATGCCTGGCGGCCATGAGCGAGGACCCGCGCGCCTATCTGGAGATGCTGGGCCGGGCTGGCGACGGCCCCCATGACATCGCGCGGGCGGCGCTGATGCTGGCGGCGCTCGACCATCCGGGCCTGCCGCTCGAACCCTTCCGCGCCCATCTGAACGAGATCGCCGAGGCGATGAAGAGCCAGGCGGCGATGATCGCCCGCGTCGGCGACGGCGCGCGGGCGCTCTCGATCCTGCTCACCACCCGCCACGGCTATGACGGCGACCGGCTGAGCTATGACGATCCGAAGAACGCCGACCTCATCGACGTGATCGAACGCCGCCGCGGCCTGCCGGTCTCGCTCGGCATCCTCTACATGCACGCC